>CAZPKF010000035.1:0-1794 GCA_964587155.1 uncultured Fibrobacter sp. | reverse complement strand
TACCAATGATCCCATCACCTTTTTCGGATGTATAGGCTTGCTGCAACTTGACGTAGGATGCAGGGAATTTTCCAGATTAATTCCAAGAAATTTTATGCAAAACAGGTAGTCGACTACCATTTTTGCAAGGCAAAATCTTATATTTACGGAAATGCTTGAACGATTGATGAAACAAACCCTGCTGAAGGCGGCTGAAGAATACCCCGTTGTATTGCTCCATGGACCGAGACAATCCGGCAAGACGACCCTTTGCAAAAACGCCTTCCCTCGAAAACCTTACGTCTCATTTGAAAATCCGGATATACGGAAGTGGGGAAACGAAGATCCCCGAGGCTTTTTGAACAAATATGCGGACGGGGCCATCTTTGACGAGGTGCAAAGAGTCCCCGAAATCCTGTCCTACTTGCAGCAAATTGTTGATGAATCTCCGACGAAAGGACGGTTCATCCTCACGGGAAGCGACAACTTCTCGTTGCGACAGGCGACTTCGCAAACGCTGGCGGGCCGAATCGCCATACTCACCCTGTTGCCTTTGTCCTTGGCGGAGACGAATGAAATCGATTGGTTGAAGAGTGTGGACGCGAGCATCCTTTCCGGAGGTTATCCCCGTTACATTTCAGAACGGCCCGAACGCGGTTTCTTTTACAGAAATTATATCTCCACTTACGTGGAGCGAGATGTCCGCCGGTTGGTGAACATCAAGGACGCCGACTTGTTTCATCGTTTTTTGATGTTGTGCGCGGGGCGCATCGGCTCTCTCTTGGATTACACAGCCCTTTCGAACGATTGTGGCGTTACGGTGAAAACGGTCAAAGAATGGCTTTCCGTATTGAACGCATCGTTCATCTGCTTCGAATTGCACCCGTGGTTCGTGAACAGGACGAAGCGGTTGGTGAAATCTCCGAAGCTCTATTTTTACGATACGGGACTGGCCTGCGCCCTGTTGGGAATCGAGTCGGAAATTCAGCTGGAGAGGGATCCTTTGCGCGGCGGACTTTTCGAAAACTTAGTCATTTTGGAAAGATTGAAAAGGCACTTCAACGCAGCCGAATCTGCAAGGCTCTGGTTTTACAGGACATCGTCCGGTGTGGAAATCGATTTGGTTGAAGAGTCCGGACGAAAACTTTTCCCGGTGGAAATCAAATCGGCGGCAACGTTCAATTCGAATTTTGCCAAAAATTTCACCACATTTGAAAAGGAATATCACGAAGAGTGCGCGGACAAAACCATTGTTTACGCGGGCGCGGACAACTTCACTTACAAAGACGTGAACGTAGTGAACTTCCGGGATTTTTGAAAAACCGATAATTTGCAAACGATGGGAGCATGCAAAAAATCCCCCAAAAGCCATTCTCAACTTTCGGGGGATTTTCAAAAGGGAAATGTTCAAGTTGCCGGTGATTACGTGCTGGATTTAGCCGTTGTCAAGGATTTGAAGTTCGGCGTAAGAACATCGCATCCCGTAACGGCTGTCGCCTTGTAGGTGACGGAGCCTCCCGAAGTTGTATTCGCCTCGACATCTATTTGCCACGATGGCGTCGCGGCAGTCGCGTTCGCAACGCAATCGTTGAGGGCGGCTTTGTTCAACGCTCCCCATGCATTGGCTATGCCAGTTCCAATAGGAGTTTCTACTGACGCTCCGGTATTTCCCTTGCCTGCCGTGGCTTCGTTAACAACGGTTCCCTCGGATTCATATTGGAAATTGTTGTTCGAATGCATTTCATATCCGATCGCATACCAGTTGCCAATTTTATCCCCTTTTTCCGAAACGAACGCATCTTGCAACTTGACGTA
>CAZPKF010000034.1:0-2381 GCA_964587155.1 uncultured Fibrobacter sp. | reverse complement strand
ACGCCCCGGCCCGCGGAATGCGGAACCCTTAAAGAAAATTTTACGTGGGAATAGGCATCCCCAACAAATTTGTCAACATTTTAGACGTTGGCAACATTCAAAAATCCAAACTCGCAACTTTAAATATTTTTGTTCACAAAACTTGAAACTTGCAAAGCGTTCAACCGCTCCAATCGAAAGCGTCCTTTGTCCAAATCAAGCCTTATGGCACACGCAAAGACTAAAACCGCCCAATCCAACCTGATTTCAAACGGGTCCATAATCCATTTTGAATAACGGCAAACCTAGTCCATTAAAAATTTTCCCATCAGCGCAAAAATTAAATGTTGTCGGCTTTTGGGAAGAAATATTCTCTTCCATTTGCCACGTTTTTTTCAAAAAATTAACTTTCTACGAAAACATCACAGAGAAGGTACTCATGTCCGATTGTATTTTCTGCAAAATAGTGAGCGGTGAAATTCCATCCACCAAAATATACGAAGACGATGAATTTTTCGCATTTAAAGATTTGAATCCACAAGCTCCTACGCACTTTTTAATCATTCCCAAAAAGCACATTCCAAACTTGATGGAAATGGAAGAATCCGATGCGCCGCTTTTCGGGCGTCTCCTTTTTCGCGCACAGCTTTTAGCCAAACAAGAAGGCCTTGAAGAAGATGGTGCCCGATTCGTTTTTAATTGCAAAGCGGATGCCGGACAAACCGTTTGGCACGTACATTGCCATGTCCTCGGCGGAAAACGCCTTGACGACAACTTCGGCGCAAAAACATCTTGTTAAAGCAAAGCCACGTCATCATTCTACACAGGATTCCTTACGGCGATTCTTCGCTCATAATCAAAGGTTTCTGTCGGAATTTTGGAATTCAATCCTTTTTGGTAAAAAGCGCCAAAAGCCAAAAATTTCCATACAAAAATTCCCTGGACACCCTTGCCGAAAGCGAGATAGTCTTTAGCGATTCTGGGAAAAGCGATTTGCATTTTATCCGCGAAGCAAGTCTCATTGACTGGTTTCCGAATTTGCGCAAAGACCTCGAAAAGACAGCCATGGCAAGCGTCATGACCGAAATTCTTTTGCGCTACTGGCCGTCTGGACTTTCCGAAGAACTGGAATTCCGCTACACAGAAAAAGCGTTGCGCATTCTCGACAGGGAAAACATTTTCAAAGACACCTTGGCGCGTTGGATGTGGCACGTTACAGAATGCACCGGTTACGCACTGTCACTCGGAGAATGCGTCCGATGCGGTTCCCCGCTAAACGGACCTCCCGCTGATTTTCACTTTGAATCCGGCGGAGCCATCTGCCAGAACTGTTTGGGAACTTTTTCCCCACAGCTTTCCCCAGAAATCCTAAACGACATCGACCGTTTACGCAATAGGCAGCCGTTGCAAAATTTTCAATCCATCGAACGGGAATTTTTCAAATATCTCCAAACCCATCTCGGAGAAAACCGGGAAATAAAATCTTACCGCTGGTTGCAGGAGGTTCGTCATTATGCTTTCAGCTCAACAAATCAAAGAACTTAAAGGCAAACGGAAAATCGCACAAATCACCGCATACGATTACGCTTTTGCCAAAATCGCAGAATCGGCGGGAATCGATCAAATCCTTGTTGGCGACAGCCTCGCCAACACAATGCTCGGTTACAAGACAACCCAAGCCGTGGGCATGGAAGAAATGCTCATTTTTGTCGCGGCGGTCTGCCGGGGCGCAAAAAATACACACGTTATCGCGGACATGCCTTATTTAAGCGACCGAACTCCCGATGAAGCGTTGAAAAACGCCCAAAGATTCATGGATGCAGGCGCATCTTCTGTCAAACTAGAAGGATTCAAACCCGATGTCATTAAAACTCTGATCCAAAACGGCATCCCCGTGTGCGCTCATTTAGGACTTTTACCACAAACTGCCACCAATTTCAAGCAAGTCGGAAAATCCACCGAAGAAGCAGAAAGACTCATCCGCGAGATCCGCATCATTGATGAAATCGGCGCTTACGAATGCGTTTTAGAACACATTCCAGAATCTTTGGGAGCGCAATTGACCCAAACAGTCAACCTTATCACCATTGGCATCGGCGGCGGTTCTCATACCGATGGTCACGTCACCGTACTCCACGATGCATTGGGCATCAGCAACGGGAAGATCCCCCCTTTCGCCACGCAGTATTGCCGCTTATTTGATTTGGCAAAAAAAGGAATTGAAAATTACGTAGAGTTTGTTCACAACGAACCTTTATAACAAAAAGACTTCTTTTACGGCAATCGCAAAAAAATATTTAAAAATAGTTGTTGATATTTTGTGAAAATCAAGTTATTTTATAGTCATACTTATCAACAATTCAAAAAGGAACAACCCTATGCCAACACCCAAAAAGGCCTCT
>CAZPKF010000033.1:0-2471 GCA_964587155.1 uncultured Fibrobacter sp. | reverse complement strand
ACTCTGAATAATCCCGAAGCCCAGTCTTCGGATCCAATTTCAAAAGGAATATTCCCCCCGACCAAGAACCGTATAAAAGCCACAGATTTCCCTCTTGATCATAAAAAACGTTTGGATCGATGCAACTGACTCCGTAACCGCCGTCCCATCCCGACGCGTACGTCCCATTATTTCGCATAAAATAACGTTTAGCGACATTCGAAGAGCCTGTCACTTTTCGATAATCTTCGTTTCCTGCGCCAACCGTTTCCGAATCCATTCCTCCGAAAACCACAGTCCCCGCAAATTCATAAGGGCCTTCAATGTTTTCTGAAACAAGCATTCCAATGGACGATTTCCAATCTTCGCCACTTTCCGAATAATAAAGGCACCACTTTTTCAACGACTTATTCCAGATGATATCCGGAGCCCAATAATTTCCCTTAACTTCATCCGCAGTCACATGCCCAGACCAAGTCGCCGCTTCGGCGATGATTTTTGAAAAATCCGTTTCTTCGATTCCGTTTACAGAATACTTCGGAGTCCACTCCGTCCAATGAATCAAATCGCGGGAATAGGCGGCACCGCCCTGCGTTCCAAAGATGTAATAAAATTTGCTACGGGAATGGGCTGCATCCTGTTCTGGATAAGAATTTCCCCATTCATCTTTATAAACCAAGATGACAGAGGGATCATGGACGGCAACGGCTCCGGCAAAGCAATATCCCAAAGAAAATAACAAGACAACAGCGAATTTCTTCCACAAAATCGTTTTCATCTATTTCCCCATCCATACTTTTTAATCCAACTTTTTGGCGAAGATACACTGCGGCCCATCGCATCTTTTATGATCTCTCGCTGCGGATAAACTTCCATTTTTCGCCGTTCTTTCCATAAAAAAAGCACGGAATCTTTCAAAAGTTCACTTTCGGCAGAATCTAAAATTTCTGGGTGATACAGCAAATCCTTTAACGGAACACGCGTGTATTCCACGTCTTCCTTGTTTGTCGCATAAGCCACATACAGATATTCCCCGGCGACCATGGATTTGGGATAATGAAAACCAATCCGTTTCGCTTTTCCCGGATAACGCAACGCTTGCAGGTCAAATCCTGTTCGAAGCGCATAAGCTTTGTCAAAATGTTTTCCATTTTCACTCAACACAATGGCAAGCGGGACTCGGTAATTGGAATCCACCGGATTCGAAACCATATAAGCAGATCCATCCACGAGATTTCCCGCACTCTGTTTAGCGCGGGAATCCGGAAATTCCGTTTCTTCAACGAGTCCCCACGTTTCGCCGTCATCAACACTCAGCGATGCCAATTTTTGATAAGTCGTTTGCTGATCCCGAAAAACCATCACAGGGTTGCCGTCCGCATTGACAAACCACGAAGGTTCCAAACCTCGAGTTTGCGCACCAGCCGAAACAGTTTCCATCGAAATGGAAGCTTTGACAAATCCCCGCACACCAGAAGAATCGTCCGTGTAAATTGGCGCGACAAGAAGTCCGGGCTGAAAATGAGCCGCTCCTAAAATACGACCAGAAGGCAACAGGTGAAAATCCTGTTCTACAATACCGGGCAAAACCGAACCGTCTCGCATCAAAACAGGCGATAACGGGGTCCAATTTTTTCCATCGATGCTCGCCCTGTAATAAGCAAATCCGCCGCCAGAAAGCGAATCCGGCCAATCGTTGACATAAGCTATCAGAGTATCTCCATTTACCCACCAGCCTCCCGACGTACGATGCCCATGCTCACTCGATTCTGCAAGCGCTCGTGGCTCGCTCCAAGTTTCCCCATCGTTACTTTCGCTGTATGCTACCCACGTATCCTCCGAATCTTCATCTGTCTTGGAACTTTGCCATTGGCAATAAAGCTTGCCTTTGAATTCAACTAATACAACTCCATTCGCATAATGATCCGAATTGTCCGTTGGAGAAAAAACGGTAAACGTTTTTGCCGATGAAAGTGTAGAAAGCCCCACATCCATCCGGTTTGATTGGTCGAACAGTGTCAAATCCCATGTAAAGGGCGATGCTGCGCAAAAAACGGACAATACCGCAAGAGACAAAAAAATCGGTTTCATACAAACTCCCCTTTTAAAATCGATTCACATCATTCTTTTTCCCCCATTTTTTCTTTTTCTTGTTGTCCAAAGACAACGAAAGGGCGTTCCGTTAGGAACGCCCTTGAATGCTTTTATGCGGAATTATTCCGCCCAGCCGTCTTCAGCAGGATTCTCTTCGGATGCCGGAGACGCTGATTCGGAAGTTTCCGTAGACTGGACCGGAGTTTCTTTTGCAGAATCCTGCTCAACCGGGGACGTTTTTTCCGCAGGAGCCTGCTCCACTTTAGCCGGTTCCGAAACCACTTTTTTGGCGACAGGAGCCGCATTCTGCGAATTTTCCGCCCGGACCGCTTTTGTTTTTGACGGTTCCGACAGCGGGAAATTGCCAATGTAATTGTGGATAATCCGCGGCGTAACAA
>CAZPKF010000032.1:0-8823 GCA_964587155.1 uncultured Fibrobacter sp. | reverse complement strand
CAAAGCGGGGCTTACGGGATACAGTGTTTCGAATTTGAAAATTCCAGGATTTGAACAGCCTTGGGAAAAGGATTTTGGAAATCCATCCCGATTGGCGTCTCCGTTGGACATCATGATCGAAGGGCCTCTCGGAGGTGCTGCGTTCAACAATGAATTTGGCCGCCCGAATATTTTGGGATATTTCCGTACATTTGAAGAAGAAGTCCCGGCGACGAAAGGAAAGGAAATCCGCGGTTATCATAAGCCGATTATGCTGGCCGGCGGTTTGGGAAATATCAAAGAGGAATTTATCGCAAAAGGGCATATCAATCCGGGAGACGCTTTGATCGCTTTGGGTGGGCCGGCGATGCTCATCGGACTTGGCGGTGGAGCGGCGAGTTCGCTTACCAGCGGAAGCGGAAACGAAGACTTGGATTTTGCCAGTGTCCAACGCGGCAATCCGGAAATGCAACGCCGTTGTCAAGAAGTCATCGACCGCTGCTGGGCGTTAGAAAAGGACAATCCGATTTCTTTCATCCACGATGTTGGTGCGGGTGGACTTTCAAACGCTTTCCCGGAACTGGTGAATGATGGCGGCTTAGGCGGCCAGTTTGAACTTCGCAAGGTGCCCAACGATGAACCGGGCATGAGCCCTTACGAAATTTGGAGCAACGAATCTCAAGAACGCTATGTAATTGCCGTTCCTCAAGACAAGCTTGAAATTTTTGATGCGATTTGCAAACGGGAACGCTGCCCTTATGCGGTTGTGGGAACAGCCGTGGAACAAAAACGCTTAACGCTGACGGATTCGCATTTCCAGAATACGCCTGTCGATATGCCGTTGAACGTATTGCTTGGCAAGCCGCCCCGGATGATTCGCAACAACCGTTCGGAAAAGCGTCCGCTTGGGCCGACTCCCGTTTTGGATTCCCAGACGATTGCAGAAGTGGCAAAACGCGTCCTTTCGAATCCCAGCGTCGCCGACAAAACGTTCTTGATTACGATTGGCGACCGTTCCGTCACCGGGATGATTTCTCGGGATCAGATGGTCGGACCGTGGCAGGTGCCCGTTGCAGATGTTGCCGTGACTACCTCGACTCTGGATTCGTTTGAAGGCGAAGCGATGAGTATCGGCGAACGGGCTCCTGTTGCCCTGATTTCCCCGGCGGCCAGTGCCAGAATGGCGGTAGCCGAAGCTCTGACGAACATGGCGGCGGCAAATGTCGACGACATGGGACGGATAAATCTTTCGGCAAACTGGATGGCTTCTCCCAATTACGAAGGCGATGGAGCCGACCTTTACGAAGCGGTCAAGGCGATTGGCATGGAACTTTGTCCGGAATTGGGAATTACCATTCCAGTCGGCAAGGATTCCATGAGCATGAGCACCGTTTGGAAAGACGAAAAGGGCGAACACAATGTCACTGCCCCGATTTCTGTTGTTATCAGCGCATTTGCTCCGGTTGCGGACGCCCGCATTACCCTTACTCCGGTATTGCAGAATAAACCATCCCGACTTCTCCTTGTTGATTTGGCACACGGAAAGCATCGCATGGGAGCATCCATTGCCGCCCAAGTGTTCTGTGAACTCGGAAACGAAGCTCCGGACGTAGAAAGTGCGGCAGAACTCCGCGCCTTCTTTGAAACGATTCAGAAGTTGAACCGCAGCGGGAAAATTCTCGCTTATCACGACAAGTCGGATGGCGGACTTTTTGTCGCTGCCCTTGAAATGGCTTTTGCCGGGCATTTGGGCGTGACTCTCGACGTGAGCGCGTTGCCCGGAACGCCAATCGAAGTTCTTTTCAACGAAGAATTGGGAGCCCTCATTCAAGTTGCCGAAAGTGATGTTGAGGCGGTCAAGAAGGCTTTTGCCGATGCGGGACTTGCAGAATCTGTTTGGGATGTGGGAACGACAAACGACTCGTATCAATTCAAAGTCTTCGATTACGCCGAAGGTCTTTCCGAATTGCGCGCCATCTGGAGCGATACGACGCGGCGTATTGCAGCCCTTCGCGACAATCCGGAATGTGCCGAAAGCGAATACCGTTTAAAGCTCGAACAAGACGATCCGGGTATCACGCCTAAGTTGACTTTTGATGTCGCAGTCAAAAAGGATTACGAAAGCCGTCCGAAAATGGCCATTCTCCGTGAACAGGGAATTAACGGCGAAGTCGAAATGGCGGCGGCGTTTGACCGCGCGGGATTTGATTCCATCGACGTACACATGACGGACATTCTTTCTGGAAAGGTTTCCCTCTCGGATTTCCAAGGCATGGTCGCTTGTGGCGGATTCAGCTACGGAGACGTTTTGGGCGCTGGCGAAGGTTGGGCAAAAAGTATTTTGTTCAACTCGCGTGCGCGGAAAGAATTTGAAGCATTCTTCCATCGCGAGAACACGTTTACCCTGGGCATTTGCAACGGCTGCCAGATGGTTTCCAACTTGAAGGATTTGATTCCGGGAGCTTCTCATTGGCCGCGCTTTGTACAAAACCTTTCGGAACGTTTCGAAGCCCGTTTTGTGAGCTTGAAAGTGGAAGAAACGCCGTCTGTCCTTCTCAAAGGAATGGCTGGTTCTGTTTTGCCGATAGCCGTTGCGCACGGAGAAGGCCGTGCGGAATTCCCGACGCGTGAAGCCGCCGAAGCCTGTTTGAAAACAGGCCTTGTCAGCCTCCGTTATGTGGATGGAAAACACGATTACACGGAACGTTATCCGTTGAATCCGAACGGTTCTCCGTTTGGCATCACCGGATTGACAAGCGCTGACGGACGCGCACTTATTATGATGCCGCACCCGGAACGCGTTTTCCGCACGGTCCAGAACAGTTGGCATCCGGCGGATTGGGGCGAAGATGCTCCGTGGATGAAGCTGTTCCGAAACGCTCGTGAATTTGTCGGTTGACGGATGAAACTGTTTTTGCGGTTCCTGAAAACTTTGGCGTTATGCGGCGGCATTTTTTTGACCGCTTGCGCCGGGAATCGCAATGATGTTTCGACAGATTCAAAATGCGCAGATTGCGGAAATCGCGGAAATCTGGAGTTGGAAATTTTCGACGAAAAAGGTTTTGTCGAAATCCGCCCGGATTTTTGGAATTCATTGGATTCCGGAGCGGTTTTGGGCTCGTTTCCCACTCAAGAAATTGTCGCCGAATGCCCGGAAGGGGCTAAAATCTGCCACAGTTTTAGCGAAGACGCCCTGGATTTTGACTTGGCCGGATTCGAAGATTCCCTGCTTAAAATCCATTTCCCGAAAATGCAGCATGCACAAATGCTCGAAGGATTGTGGATTCCCGAAAGGGACTCGCTCTGGTTGGCTGAGACTCTCCAAGAACTGTTGCGCCAGAATTTTGCCGATGCGAAAAGTCTGAACGATTTTTCTCCGTGGGAAGAACGCGCTTGTTTTCCGGTGGGTTATTCAGCGTTTGACCGGCCTGTTCCTGAGCCATTTGCAGAAATTCTCCGGCAGTTGAATAAAAAATTCAACGTGCGCTATATCAGCATTCCTGTGCGGCTGCAGGTTGAAATATTGCCAAAGCTCGGCCGGAGCGGTGGATTTTACTGGAAGTCCCTTTGGACGTTGTGGGATGCCCGCCGCGGTAGTTTGGCACTTCTCGTTTACAGTGAATTCAAAGCGAAAACAACGGGAAGTGTTCCTCCGGAACGCTTTTGGGCAAAGCCTTTCGCCGAACGCTTGGAAAAGGCCTTGTCGCGAAATCCGGAAACAATTGAAAATCATTGAATGGCCGTTTGGAAACTTGAATGCGTCATTCGGAAAAGCTAAATTGAAATCCGTTTAGCAAGGAGTTAGCCTTATGAGTTTGAAATGTGGTATTGTCGGACTTCCGAATGTCGGTAAAAGTACAATTTTCAATGCCATTACGAATGCGGGCGCGGAAGCTGCCAACTATCCCTTTTGCACAATAGAACCGAATGTGGGCATGGTCAGTGTTCCCGATGGCCGCTTAGATGAATTAGTCAAAGTTTATCATCCAAAGTCCATTGTGCCCGCGGTTACGGAATTCGTCGATATTGCGGGGCTTGTCAAAGGGGCGAGCAAAGGCGAAGGTTTAGGCAATCAGTTTTTGACGCATATCCGGGAATGCAACGCCATCATGGAAGTTGTCCGTTGTTTTGAAGATGACGACATTACACACGTGTTGGGTTCTGTGGATCCGGTCCGCGATATCGACATTATTGAAACGGAACTAATTTTGAAAGATTTGGATTCCGTTGAAAAACGCTTGAACAATGAAAACAAGGCAGCGAGAACGGGCAACGCCAAGGCGAAAGAAAATGTCGAAGCTTGTGAAATTTTGAAGCAAGGTTTGGAAAGCGGGCGCAGCGCACGCGAATTTATCGGCAAAAACGGTGATGCGTTAGATGCCATTGTTCAGGATTTGGCACTCCTCACGGCGAAACCTCTTTTTTATTGCGCCAATATCCGCGAAGAGGATTTGGAAAAGAAAGGAAACGCCTACGTTGACCAGTTGAAGGAATTTGCTGCCAAGCAAGGTACTTCTGTCGTTGTCATCAGCGGAAAAATCGAAGAAGAACTTTCGACGATGGAACCGGAAGACAAAGCAGAACTCTTGAAAGATTACGGCATGGACGAGTCCGGATTGGATTCTGTCGTTCGCGAAGGGTATCGCATTTTGGGCTTGCAAACGTTTTTCACCGCTGGAGAAAAGGAATGCCGTGCCTGGACTTTTGAAAAAGGTTCCAAGGCTCCGCAATGCGCCGGAGTCATCCATTCCGATTTTGAAAAAGGATTCATTCGGGCGGAAACACTTGCGTTTGAAGACTTCCGCAAATATGGCTCGTGGAATGCGGCAAAAGAAGCGGGTGTTGTTCGCACCGAGGGCAAGGATTACGTGGTGAAAGACGGCGATATCATGTATTACCTTTTCAACGTTTAAGAAATTTCAATCTCTTTATCGAATCCAAAGGGGAACTTTGAAAACGCACTTTCTTGAAAGTGCGTTTGTGCTTTGTAAAAACTTTTTATCGCGGTTCTCCGAAAAATGCAAAGCTGCTGTAAAATAGGGCTTTTGGATTTAGCAAATAAGTTATCTTTTTTCATATTCACAAAAGGAGTGTGTTATGAATTTTATAGGAAAAATGCTCGCTGTAACGGGGATTGCGTTTGTGGCATCTCAAGCGGCCATCAGTTTTAGCCCGGTTACTTCGGGGGCAACGGAAAGTGCCAAAAAACTGTATAGCTTTTTAGCGGCGAATTACGGAGCGAAGACGATTTCCGGCATGATGATTGGTAATGCGACATCTTCAAATGTCTCAGAAATGCCGGATATGGATTCGATGCTTGTCCGTACGGGAAAACTGCCGGCGTTGGTCGGCTTCGATTTCCTTTTCGCGAACGGAGTGAAAGCAACGGATGCGTGGTATATCAGCTACACGGAAAATGTCGTTGCTGCTGCCAAGAGCTTGTGGAATCAAGGCGGCATTCCGGCATTTACCTGGCACTGGAAAGATCCCAGCCATTTGGTAGATGCGTTTTATACGCAATCCGGCAATTCAGCAGAATATACGAGCTTTGATTTTACCGAGGGTTTCGTAACGCCGGCTTGTACGGAATCTTGTGAATGGGACAAGAATTCGACAACTTACAAGCAAATTGTGGAAGATATCGATGAAATCGCCGTCCATTTCTTGAAATTGCAGGATGAAGGTGTCGCAGCTATTTTCCGTCCAGTTCATGAAGCGAGCGGCAAGTGGTTTTGGTGGGGCGCACGCGGTGGTGCGGCTTTCCAGGCGCTTTACAATTTGATTTACGATGAAATGGTGAATGTCAAGGGCGTGAAGAACCTAATTTGGGTTTGGAATCCGCAATATGCGACGGATACGGATTGGAATCCGGGAGCAGCCAAATATGATGTCATCAGCTTGGACATTTACGAAGCTTGGGATTACACGACGAAATTTGTGTCCGGCTATCAAACGCTGAAGCAAAAGTATGGAACGGATAAAATCTTTGCCGTTTCAGAAAACGGACCTATCCCCGATTTTTCATCGAATAAGGATGCGGGAGTCGTTTGGTCGTGGTGGATGCCGTGGTATCAGACTTGGGATGGAAAATTCCTCGATCAGACTGCGAAAACCGTTTGGAAAGCGAACATGGAAGATGCGTGTGTCATCACACTGGACGAAATGCCGGGTTGGGATAAGTTCACAATTGCGACAACTTCCGAAGCGCCCTGCACTCCTAATTACAAGCTCGGCGATTTGGATACGGCCCGTGTCACGGATGAAATCAAACCGGGAGATTTGGCGACGAATGGTTGGCTGATGACGACCCTTTCAGGGGATTCCGCCAAGGGAAATGTCGTCATCAAAACGGGAAGTGCGATAGACCTTTCTTCGAAAAGCTCCATTACGTTGAATGTGTTCAATGCGAACACAATGTCGGGAATATGGTTTACCGTTGCATTCCTCGGCAATCAGTCCACAGGCTATGGTTGGGCGCAGCCCGAAGGTTGCTGGGTCAATGCTGGAGATTCTACCAGTTGCACCTTTGACCTTTCCACAACGGCAAAGGATCAGACGGTTTTGACGGGTGCGGATTATTCGGAATTCATGAGCAACATTTCCAAAATTTACATCGAAATTTTCAGCGAAAGCTTTAACGGAAAAGTCTATTTCGATGATGTCAAGGCCGATGGCGAAGTGATTCATGATTTTGAAAAGGTTTCAGAAAAAATAACTGTGGAGCAGGCGACGAAATTGCAGGCGGAAATTGTCGGCAAGGGAAGCGCCGGTATTCAGCCCTCTATTGCAGGGACATCTGCGGTGGAAATGGGAATTTTTGGCCGCAACTTGTCGGTGACGCTTTCGAAAGCTGGTCGTGCAAGTATCGCTTTGTTTGACGTAACGGGCCATCGGGTAAAGACTTTCGCCGATGGAGCTTTGCAAGCGGGATCGCATCAGTTTGACCTTTCGTCCCTCGCCGGAGGCAATTACATTGTCCGCATCCATGGAGCGGGATTTTCTTCGGCAAAAGCGATTCGCCTTCGCTAGACGATAAACCTGTTGTTTGAATAATGAATAGCAAAAGCCCCGAATGTTTCGGGGCTTTTGCTGTGTGGGCGTTTTTTCGTCTGAGTTAGATTAAAAAGCGCGCCTCGGTTCAAGTTGGCATGGAACGGAATTCTTTTTTACCCAAAAGCCTTGCCGTCCGCATTCCAAATTTCGAATTATGCATTATAAATTCTGATTTTAGTCCTTGAGGCAACGGACAGAAATGGCGATATTTTTGTCGTTACCGTATAGGTCCGTATTCGAAAAGTTTATGTCTAAATACAGACGGAGCGCATCATTCTCGTCTACTTCTGTAGATGTCCAAAAATCCGTATTGATACCTACGTTACTGAATTCGCCAAGGGCATTGCGCATGCCCGCAGGGAAAGCCGAAATACCGTAGTCGTCTGTGCCGTTGTAATTCTCCTCCCAACCGCTATTTGACTTGAGCTTTGTGCCTGCAACTGCTTTTCCACCGACGGCGTCGATCAGAGTTGTGAATTCTGCCTCGCTTGGCAAATGCCATCCGGTGGGGCAGACCATTTGGGAGGCTTCCCATGTGTAAAGCCTGCCGTACTTTTCACAATTGGATTTTTCATTTTCATAACAGTAACTGTCGGTCGTTTCGTAGTTCAGGTTCTGTGCCATCCAAACTTGGTCTCCGATTTGAATCGTTTTGTATGTTTGGCCATCGCGCGCATCCGTGAGAGGATCGGAATCTTTGAGACAACGGACAGAAAAAGGAAGGCTCTTAGATGTAACACCGAGAATGGCTTTTTCTACATAGCTAAACAAGCCAAAAGCGTATGCTTCGTCATTGTTCAAACTGTTTTCTACGGAAGTCCAAAAGCCTGTTACAATGCCTATGGTGGATTGTTTCACTCCTTCGTAATTGGTCCCCGCTGGAAGAGCTGAAAATCCGAAATTGTCCGTGCCGGTGATGGCACTGAAGCTTTCGTAGCCTTTCCAACCGTTTGTCGACTTGAGGTTTGTGCCAGCGATTTCTTCGCCGCCTACGGCATCAATCAGCGTTTTGAAGTCGGCATCGTTTGGTAAATGCCATCCGGTGGGGCAGACCGTTTGGGAGACTTCCCATGTGTAAAGCCTGCCATACATTTCGCAGTTGGATTCGTCATTGTCGCAGCAGGAGCTGCCGGTCGTTTCATAATTCAGGTTCTCTGCCATCCAGGTTTGCGAACCGATTTGAATCATTTTGTATGTTTTGCCGTCACGCGCATCCTTGAAAGTTTGCTTGCCGTCATCGACAGAAGAGCTGGAAGCTGCATCTGCACTGCTTTTCCCTTCGGCTTTGGCAGAAGAGCTAGAAGCTGCGTCCGCACTGCTTTTCCCTTCGACTTTGGCAGAAGAGCTGGAAACGGTACCAGAACTATTCTTGTTGTCAACATCAACGGAAGAACTTGACATTTCGTCTAAGTCGCCGTCTGCAATGTTTGGATTACTAGAACTTCCGTCCGAGTCGCTGCAACTTACGACAAATGCTAAAGCCAAAATGACGAGTGAGCTTCTTTTTTTGTTCATAGTTTTTCCTATAAGAGGGTTATTGAATTATGTGGACTGTGTAAAGTTCAACAATATGACTTTAGTCCTTGAGGCAACGGACGGGGTTTGAGTAATTCTTATTACCATAGGTCAGACGAAATTGAGCGTCACCCCTACTCAAGTTACTGGAGTAGCTCTCGACGCTATTCCTTTCCGTAGCGCTCTGAAAGCGGTTCCGCCAACCAGCGTTGGTGAAGCTGCCAGAGCCATCGCGGAAACCCGCCGGGAGAGCGGAAAAGCCGAAATCGTCCGTGC
>CAZPKF010000031.1:0-10429 GCA_964587155.1 uncultured Fibrobacter sp. | reverse complement strand
TCAATCAGCAAGCCGGACGCCCGTCCGGCCTCTCCCGCGGTCGCCCGCCGAAGTGATGCCAATTATAGAAATCCCCGCGAATCCGTCAAGGGGTCCGGACGATTTTTTTTGATTTCTCCGCTTGTTTTTCGCTTGCAACGCTTTATCTCAGGAATTTCCATTAAAAGCAACGCGATAAGAATATTCTGTCAACATCCTATCCACAATTTTCCATGTCAAACGGACACCGACGACGCGATTCTTTCAAAATCCCGGGCGATATCCGGACTTAAATCAACCCATTCCGCTTCGACTTGATGCCGGAACCAGGTGATTTGACGCTTGGCATAGTGTCTAGTCCCCAGACAAACCGTTTCTATTACTTCTTTTTCGCTCATTTCTCCACGAATGGCGGCCACCCATTCCTTGTATCCCAAACTTTGCCAAGCAGGAGCGGTCAGCGGAACAGCCTCGTATAGTCCGGCAACCTCTTCTTTCCACCCGGCATTCACCATCTCCGTCACACGGTTGTTGATGTTTTCATACAACGTTGCACGCAGTCTGTTTAGCACAAACGTTTTGATGCGACCAATCCCGCCAACTCTGCTGCTTCGAACTTCAGAAAACCTCATCCCCGTTTGTTCAAAAACTTCTAACGCTCGAAGCAAACGTTGCTTATCTTGTCGTTCAATGGAATTCGCTGAAACCGGATCCAGCTCCAAGACTCTTTGATAAAGAGCATCCACACCGTTCTTCAAAAGGAATTCTTCACACTCCATCCGGACTTCTTCTGCGACATCGGGAATTTCGGCAAGGCCTTCGGATAGGGCTTGCAAATACATACCCGTTCCACCAACAAGTATATACGGTGTGGAATCTTGTTGCAAAAGCCCTTTGACGTTACGCACAAATTCACCTACAGAAAATTTTTCCTGAGGCGAAAGAAAATCAACCAAATGATGGGGTACTTCTTTCAACGATT
This sequence comes from uncultured Fibrobacter sp., assembly GCA_964587155.1. Classification (GTDB taxonomy): domain Bacteria; phylum Fibrobacterota; class Fibrobacteria; order Fibrobacterales; family Fibrobacteraceae; genus Hallerella. Next base: position 9,468 of record CAZPKF010000031.1, on the reverse strand, counting down.
CTTTTGACGGTTGAGCCGTCCCGATACAGAAGCCTTTGTAAACTTGACGAGAATCCATGGAGATTATCTGCGCATGGAATTCTTTTGCAAGCGCAATCGAAAGTTTTGTTTTTCCAACGCCAGTGGCGCCAACCAAAGCAAAGAGAATAGGCATCGACTTCAATGTAGTTATATTTTATTCGCATGAAAAGAAACCACTGCATTTTTCTGCTTTGCCTTTTTATCCTCCTTTTGGGATTCTTCCTCGTCTTGCTAAACAAGGATGCCTTCGACAATACAATGGTCGCCATCGGCGTCAAAGAAGAGAAAATTTTCTTGGCCGATACAGTTCCCTATCTGCAAAAATTGCGGAATGAAATTCCCGTTTTGAAAATTTTACCCAAAAAGAGAAAAGATGGGCGCGAAATTTGGCAAGTCGGGCAAGGCGTTTCCCTTCCCAATTATTTGCTAAAGGCGCAAAAACATTTGAACAGCCACGGAGGAAAAGTTCTCGCCATGGAAGAAGTCCAAGGCCCATCGGGAACAGCTGCCTACTTGGACTTCATCGCCCCTTTTGGAGACACCTTCTACGTGGCTTTACAAGTGGCGAACAGCTTTCACGACAATACATCCCGCATAGCCATCGGTTTTCTCGCCGAAAAAAATTGGGAGAAGTATTCCCGGGAGCTGCGCGCACTAAATTATCCCTACACGTTATTTATCACACCATCCGAAAATACCAAGAAAGCCTTGTCTTCTGAGATATTAAAAAACGGCGAACTCGTTTTGTGGCTCCCCATGGAAGATAAAAAGCTCCACCCCAAGAGCCTGTCAAACTCCATGATTTTCGTCCACCAATCCGATGCCGAAATCCAGGAGCGGATCGAAGAGCTTTTGGAATACCTCCCCGAGGTCAAAGGGATCGCTTCGCGGTTGGGCAACCGTGCAGTGGAACAGCAGGCGCTTCTCCGCGCTACATTTTCCCCATTGAAAAAACGAAACCTGTGGTTTATGGATTTGACAGGAAACCGTTATTCAAAAGTTCTCGACGTGTGCAAAGATGTTGATTTGAAATGCCGTCTCGAAACGCCGTTCAACCCATCCAAACAAACCCACGCCATCTATGTCGCCGACGTTTTGAATCTAGCCAAACGTTCGGGAAACAACATTTTGATTTTGCCACTATCCGAAGCTTCGTTCAAAGCCATCGAGGATATCGAAGAAAAAGCGAACTCCCAAGGAACCGAGATAGTGAGCCTTTCCCACATTTTTAAATCCGAATAGGAGGTTTTATGTCCGTGAAACTAGGCATCAATCTAGATCATATCGCAACCATCCGGGAAGCGCGCAAAATCCGGGAACCAGATCCCGTTGCCGGAGCCATCCTCGCCGAACAGGCTGGTTGTCACGGCATCGTTGCCCACCTACGCGAAGATCGGCGACATATTCAAGAACGGGACATTCGGCTTCTCCGCGGAATTGCGACGACCCATTTAGACATGGAGATCGCCCCAACCGCAGAAATGATGCAGTTGGCAATCGATATCCAACCGGATATGGTGACTCTTGTCCCAGAAAACCGCGAAGAAATTTCTACGGACAGCGGTTTGAATGTTGCAGCCCGCATTGATGATCTTTCAAAAATTGTCGCCTCATTCAAAAACAACGACATCGCCGTCAGCGTGTTCATCGACCCTGACACGGATCAAGTCAAAGGTGCCAAAAAGCTCGGCGTGGATTTTGTGGAATTTCACTCGGGACATTTTGCCAACGCATTTGACCTGGGTTCTTCTGCCGATGTGGACAGAGAACTGGCCGCCATCCAAGACATGACCGTTTTAGCGCGGAAATACGGACTTCGAGTGAAAGCCGGGCACGGCTTGAATTACCGCAATGTTGGCTACATTTCAAGTATTGCCGGAATCGAAGAACTCGTAATCGGACACAGCCTCATCGGGCGCGCGGTTCTCGTCGGCATGGAAAAAGCGGTAAAAGAAATGCTCGACGCCATTCGAAGGGCAGAACATTAAAAATTGCAACTCATGCAAAAAGACAGGCTTTGCGGCCTGTCTTTTTTTGAATATTCGGAAATTACTTTGCCGGTTTTTCCGTTTTGGCGGAATCCACTACTGCCGGTTTCGCCTCTTCCGCTTTCTTCTCTGCAACGAGGCTATCCGCCTGCATTTCCTTCGCCGCCTTGATGCTGTCCTGCTCGGCCTTTTTCGCCGCTTTGGCTGCAGCAATGCTGTCTTGTTTCGCCTTTTTCACTGCGGCGAGGCTGTCTGCCTTTGCCTGCTTGGCGGCCTTGATGCTATCCTGTTTCGCCTTCTTCACTGCGGCAAGGCTATCTGCCTGCGCTTTCTTCGCCGCCTTGATGCTGTCCTGCTCGGCCTTTTTCGCCGCTTTGGCTGCAGCAATGCTGTCTTGTTTCGCCTTTTTCACTGCGGCGAGGCTGTCTGCCTTTGCCTGCTTGGCGGCCTTGATGCTATCCTGTTTCGCCTTCTTCACTGCGGCAAGGCTATCTGCCTGCGCTTTCTTCGCCGCCTTGATGCTGTCCTGCTCGGCCTTTTTCGCCGCTTTGGCTGCAGCAATGCTGTCTTGTTTCGCCTTTTTCACTGCGGCGAGGCTGTCTGCCTTTGCCTGCTTGGCGGCCTTGATGCTATCTTGCGCCGTCATTTGTACAGCCCCCGAATCGGCGACCGCTTTTTGCGTAGAATCCAGAACGGACTTGATTGAATCCTCGGCAGGCTCGTCCGAAAGCACATTCAACAGTTGCACTTCAAACACGAGAAGGGAATTGGGAGGAATCACCGGAGCAGCTCCGTCAACGCCGTAGCCCAAATGGCTGGGAATCCAGGCCTGCACCTTTTCGCCCTCTTTCATCAAGGTCAACAGCTCTTGCCAACCTTGAATCACCGCATTAACGGGAAATTCAAGCGGTTCTCCACGCTTAATGGAGCTGTCGAATTCCTTGCCGTCGAGCAACGCACCCGCGTAATGCACGCGAACCTTATCGGTTAGTTTGGGCGACTTGGCTGTAGAGTCCGCATTTTTGACAACATACTTGTATTGGAGGCCGCTGGGCATCGCAATAACGCCTTCAACCGTTTTATTCTTTTCCAAGAATGTTTTTTGCTGTTCCAAAGCGGCTTGAGCGGCGGCTTCCTCTTTCTTTTTCTTCTCGACCTGCATTTGCAAGACCAGTTCATTCAAAGCTTTTTCCGCTTGTTCATCGGTCATAAGCAAAGGCTTGCCGTCCATTTGATCGCTCAACGAACGGATGAAAAGTTCCTTGTCAATATCTGCATCTACATTTTTGATGGCGCGCCCCATATCCATTCCCAACGCATAGCTGTAGCGATCCTTGGCCGTAGCCAGCGTGTCTTTTTGGGGTGTAGTTACAGCGACAGAATCTGTTGCCGGAACAGGAGCCGTTTCCGGCGCCGGAGCGTTTGAACAGGCGACGAAAGTTCCCAAAATGGCGGCAGACAAAATGCTGGAAGTCCATAATTTCATATTTTAATCCTCGATGTTCGATTTTTCCAATTTAGGAACTTTATCATGAAAAAGTGGGCTGCCGTCCTTTTTTTAATCCTGTTCGCCGCGTCCATTCACGCCGCAAGACCCGTCACCCACGTCGAAGTGCCGTTCAACGTAGGAATCGGCCCCACCGGATTTTGGATTCCCGGAGTCGCCGGCAGGGAATTTCACACCGGATTCAATTTAGCCCCATACGGAGTCATCACGCCAAGAACCTTGGAAAACAATAAAGACAAAATTCCCATCCGATACCGCCGCTATTTAAATACGATGCGAGAAGTGCACCTAGCGCCGATGTGGATGATTATCATTCCGCAATACGTTATCGTCAGTCCGGCCGCTTTGGGCGAAGACGATGCTCTTTACGGCGCCATCTGGTCTTTATTAAGCGTTGGCCCGGAATTTATTTCCAAGCGTCATTATGTTATAGAGGGAAAATTCTCCCCGACCATTTCCTATTTGCACGTGGACTCCGACGACAACGACGACTCGGAAAACTTGATAGGACTGGGCTGCATGCTCTCCCTAGCTTTTACTTATACCATCACGGAAAATTTTCTATTCTCGGCGTCTTACGGACATTTACTGCAATTGCCTTTGGGAATCAACGAATACAAACCGACAGACAAACATGCGGAACATTGGATACAGGCAGGCGTTCTTTCGCTGACGCTGCACTTCCGTTTTGGCATGAGCCAAAAACTTTGATTGGGAATTTCCGTCGGCACCACTGTGACCTAGAACATACCCGGCAAGGAAAATTTTAGAAAATTACATTATAAACCTTTGAAAGGGTTGTTATTTTTTCTAAACTTTCCCTTAGATGGATTGGAACGGGAAATTGTTGTAAGCAAAAGAGAGTTGTATATGATGTCGTCAAACCATTCGTTGTTTTCTTCAGACAAGACTCCGCAGGCCGTTAGGACGCCTTCGGAATTCTCTCGAGCACAAGACCGGGCAAAAAAGCTCCTTTCGAACGAAGTAGAAAAGGAAACGCCCCTGTTTACGGGGAAAAATCACCAAAAAACGGGTTGGCTTCCTGGACCGCTATCCTATCCGTGGATTTTTATCGCCATCGGAATTGCAGATCTTCTTCAAAATTTACTAACCCTGTAAAGCCGATTTTTCACTTTTTACATCTTTCCGGAGAGGGGTTTGCTATCTTTGGGGAAAAATGGAGAAGCTTATGCCTGCACTTATCCTTGACGGAAAGAAATTAGCCAAAGAATCCGAACTTCAACTGAAAGAACGCGTCGAAGCGTTGAAAAACCGCACCGGAAAAACGCCCATTTTGGCGACAATCCTCGTCGGTGACGACCCCGCCAGCGCCACTTATGTGAAAATGAAGGGAAACGCCTGCGCCCGGGTTGGCATGGAAAGCCTTCCCGTCCACATGCCCAAACAAACGACAACCGCAGAATTGCTTGCAAAAATTGAAGAATTGAACGAAAATCCGAACGTCCACGGCATTTTGTTGCAACACCCGGTTCCCAGACACATCGATGAACGGGCCGCTTTTGAAAAGATTTCCCGCAGAAAAGACGTTGACGGCGTGACATGCCTCGGCTTTGGCCTAATGGCTATGGGCGAAAAGGCCTATGGGAGCGCAACGCCCGCAGGAATCATGCGCATTCTCAAAGCGTACGAAATTCCCCTCGAAGGGAAACACGCCGTTGTCGTCGGTCGCAGCGCCATTCTCGGAAAGCCGATGGCGATGATGCTTTTGAACGCGAATTGCACTGTCACCATTTGCCACAGCAAAACGAAAGATTTGGAAAAGTACGTCGGCGAAGCAGACATCCTCGTCGGAGCGGTCGGAAAACCGGAATTCATCAAAACGGCTTGGATAAAAAAAGGTGCAGTCGTCATCGATGCCGGTTATCATCCGGGAGGAGTGGGCGACATTGAAAAAGCGGGCCTCGACGAAGTGGCAAGCGCCTACACGCCCGTTCCCGGCGGAGTCGGCCCCATGACCATCAACACGCTGATTTATCAAAGTGTCGATAGCGGCGAACAGTTTCTCGACAAATAAAAATGAAAGAAGAGCCTCCCCACGGAGGCTCTTCCCGTTCTCCCCCGAGAAGTTACTTCATCTGGATGCGGACCCGATAATTTCCCATCGGAAGCGTTGATCGGTCAAAGTCGAGCTTTGTCGTTCCTGCCTGGACATTCCCGGAAAATGCCGCAATCAAACGCCCATCGGCGCGGAATACGGAAACTCTGACGAAACCATCCCGAGACATTTGCAATGTTCCCGACTTCAAGTCAAATGATGCGGTGGCGAAATTTTTGAAAGGGACCGTGGTGCCGAATGCAATACCCAATTCATCGCATTCGTCTTCCTTGCCAACTTCACAATCATCCTGCTGATTTTCGGCATCTTCAATGACTTCTCCCTGAATTTGAGAAACGCCCTCCACGTCAAAGCGGAACTGGTCCACGTTCGGCCCGCCGTTTTCCGTAAGGGATTTCAAACGGAGGACATTCGACCCTTTCGCCAAAGAAATCCGGACGGCAACACTGTCGTAAGTTGACCAATTCGCCGTCGCCGGGAAACGGACAACGCCAGCACTTTTGCCATTGACAAAAAGTTCCATGGAGCGTTCCGAGCCGCCACCATTGGCAAATCGGATGTTGAGCGCGACATTTGAATGCGCCAAAGAGGAATTCAAATTCCAAGCTCCATAACTTTCCGAGCTATTCGTAAAGTTGTAATATCCGCTGTCAATCCAGCCCACATTTTTATCTTCATAAGCGCCAACTCCATCGTTTGGAAATGCGGCATTCACGCTGCTGAGGTAAGCATCCGGATTTTTGACCTGTTCAGCCCACTTTCGAATGACTATCGTCCCTGTCGCTTTGACAGATTCCGCACCATCACCCTCAGCCGACACCGTGTAAAGGAACGTTCCCGATTCAGACGGAGCTCCTGAAATCAACACCGTTCCTTTCGAAGCGTCTTGCGCCGCAGAGACTCCTGTCGGAAGCCCGGACACCTTCACGCCGTCACATTCTTCGTACTTGAAAACGATTTCGGACAGCGTTTCGCCCAACATCAAACTTTGGTCCGCACTTCCCGATTGCAGGAAGAGCGCAGGTCCAATGGTCAAATCGCTTTCTTCCACAAGGACTTCGATGCGGCCCGAATATTCCGTTCCATCCGAACCCTTGACTGTATATTTAAAATGTGCGAGCCCCTTAAAATTCGGCTTGGGAGAGAACAACGCCGAATGGCCATCGGAAGCGAGAGAAACCGAACCGTTTTCCGCAGAAAAAACGGAATAAGTCGGCGAAGCATCTTGGAATCCCCTTGTGATATTTTTCAAGTCAAATGCTGCGCTTCCATTTTTCGGAACGCTCATGTGCATCGCCCCCAGCCAATTGATATACTTTTCAATATAAGCATAGCCGTCGGCAAATTTTTTCATTGCATCGTCTTCAAGCGGATTGAACCCCATCGCCTCTTCAAAGTAATCCGGCATTCCGTCGCCATCGGTGTCTGTCGGTTTTTCGCCGCCCAGAATTTTACCCCATCCATTATCCGAAAGGCCTGTTTGCGTTTCACTTGTATAAAGGCGACCTTCTGTTCCAAGAGAACTCATCTGATGCCAAATGAGCGAATCAATGTCATCGTAAGGGAGTGTTCCCGATTGGGAATTGACAAATCTCCACGCCGTCGGTGCGGAAAGAATCGGATTCGACGTTGTCTGTTCGCTCCAAGGTTCAGAAAGCACGGTGCCTTCACCTTGATACCAATAGATGTTCGTCGCCACGCCGTTCAAAGCACCATCCCGATTGTTGTCTATCAAATTTCCACTGGAATAAATGCTCTGATTTTTGTCTATCTGGAACCAGGGATTTTTTCCTTTGGGACCATAGACAAAGTAATTGTTCACAATGTCATGTTTGAAGCTGGTGCTTGTATGCGTCGTGTAGCCCGCTTCGAAATTGTAATGAACGTTGTTCACAAAGACATCGTTCACTTTGTCTAAAGGATTGCGGTTATGCGTATTCACAAAAGCATTGTAATACCAAGACCAGTAACCGTTCACCGATTCGATATGCGCGCCAAATTGCTGATCAATCGGATTGGCGATAAGGCAATTCTGAATGGTGATGTTTGTCACCGGATACGTTTGCCAATTATCGGAACTGCCGCCGAAATTATTCCACGGAGCAAATTCCACCGAAGTATGGTCAACGATAATGTTTTGGGCATCGTAAAGATTCAAACCGTCATCTTTCCGGGAAGCCGTTCCGGAACCCGGCCGAATGCGCAAATAGCGGATGATGATGTTTTTCTGTTTTCCCGTCGAAAGTTTACCGCCCCGAATGCCGATACCTTCACCGGGCGCCGTCTGACCGGCAATGGTGATATTGCTGGAAATAGAAACCGCCGATTTGATGGTGATGTAACCGCCCACATCAAAAACGACAATCCGGTTTGGCTGACTCACCGCATCGCGGAACGAGCCTTCGCCGGAATCATTCAAATTGGTCACATGGTAAACAGAACCTTCGCGGCCTCCAGTCGCATTCGCGCCAAATCCCAAAGCCTCGGGAAAGGCCAATGGGCCAGCAATGGCAAATTCCATTCCGAAACAAGCAGCTGCAGCAAACAGTGAAAATTTCTTTTTCGCCATAAAATCCATCATGCGAAAAAATTACCCTTTCCCCGAAAATTTTCACCATCTCGCCATTTTTAACGTTGTCCAAAGACAACTTGGAAAAAGTCCTATTCCCGTTCCAAATTTTCCACTTCACCGGGTTTTAAGCTGCCAAGAGTCCACGTTCCAATACGGACGCGGATAAGCCGGAGAACATCTATGCTAAAAATTTGAAGAATGCGGCGGATTTCCCTATTTTTCCCTTCTTGCAACACAACGGAAATCCACCCCGACTTATCCCCTTTTCGCAAAACGTCAGCTTTTGCCATTTTCATCCATTCCATTTTTTCACCAAACACGCGCGGTGGGACCCAAACGCCTTTTTGCATTTGGTGAAATTCAGATTCCGATGGCAAACGGGAAACCTGCACGTGATATTCCTTTTCCAAATGACTTTCTGGCGAAAGAATCTTATTTGCAAAAGCGGTGTCGTTCGTCAAAATCAAAAGTCCTTCGCTCGCTTTGTCCAATCGACCGACAGGAAACAGATGCGGATAATTTTTCCCTTTCAGTAAATCCATCACCGTTTGACGGCCTTTTTCATCTAAGGCTGTTGTCACAACGCCCCGCGGCTTGTGCATCAAAAGATAAACCGGTGCTTTTTGCTTTACAGGAACGCCATCTACCGTTATCCTAGAATCCATTTTTGCCGGCGTTTCCGGATCCAAGACGCGTATTCCATTTAAACAGACGGAGCCTGATCGCACTAAAAGTTCTGCTCGGGAGCGGGAGCAATAACCGCGTTTATTCAAAATTCGGGCGACACCAAAACATTTGCAATCCATTACAATCCCATATTTAGAAAATCCCCACCGATGCGGTCAATCAGCTCAAGCTTTGAACAAAGCGATGATGGCAGCAAATACTCCGCCAACAAGGATTGCAGACAAAACAAAGAACGCCAGAAAAAACCATTTTATGTATTTCAACAATTTCGTAAAAAAAGCATTTTGATCTTTGGAAAATTGTTGAACAATGTTCGCACCAGCAGCGAGAAGCGCACTTACATCATCAAGCTGTCCCAGAATGGGAATCGCGTCAAACGAAATGTCAATGGGAGAAATTCCGTAAACGACAGCGGCGATGACACCCAAAATGGAAAGAGCCTTGTTGAACGCAGAAGCGCTTTGAGGTGCTCGCACGATATCCGTTCTTTTGGCCATTTGAAAACAATATAGTTTCATCTTGATCTAGAAGTTTTTTGATGGGGGAATTTTTCCCGGAGAATACGTCAAGTTGCAGCAAGCCTATACATCCGAAAAAGGTGATGGGATCATTGGTA
>CAZPKF010000030.1:0-13711 GCA_964587155.1 uncultured Fibrobacter sp. | reverse complement strand
AGTTGCCAATTTTATCCCCTTTTTCCGAAACGAACGCATCTTGCAACTTGACGTAGGATGCAGCCACAAACTCATTTTATAAAGACTTATTTCAAAAGCCCAACATTTCAAGACTTAGAGTAGCGAGCTTTAAGACAACCACATTTCGCCCCAAATTTTCCCCTATTTCAATACCCCTTTTGCAGCGACAACGGATAGGATACCAAGAAATCCGTCAAAATCTTTCTACGGCATATTTTTTCTATTTTCAAAATCATGCTTTTGCAAGAGAACTTTTCCCATTTCTACGAAAACGACCATTTCACTTTCCATGTAGAAACGCGCATTCCCTATTCCCAATGCGGTCCGGACGGGAACCTCACCCTGTTCAATTTTTTAAGGCTTACGACAGATTTTTCGTCTGAAGACATCCGTCTGCGCGGTGCGTCCATGTCTTTTTTGAAAAGCCACAACATCGCCCGAATCGTTGCCCGTTCTTCTTTCCGTTTTCATCGAATGCCCAAAACCGACGAACGCATCGAATTCATCACTACCGAAGGGAAGCCCGATTCGCTCCAGTTTCCGCGGAATTACAAGATTCTCGGTGAAAACGGTGAAATTCTGATTTCGGGAACGTCAAAATGGATGCTCACCGCTTACGATACGCGCAAAATTCTGCCGACGCGCGCCATCGAGCCTTTCCGCAAAATAAACTCTCAACAGCTAGAAATTCCCGAATGCCTTCCCTGCGGAAAAATTTCCACGCCTGAAAATCTTCAAAAAATCGGCGAACAAACGATTGGGCACGCCCACCTCGACGGCAACGGACACGTGGGAAACGCCTTTTACGCGGCATTCATCGCCAATGCGCTTCCACAGCAATATTTTGACCGCCCCCTTATTGACTTTCGAATCAATTATTCCAAAGAAGCCCTGCTGGGAGAAACTCTGGAACTTTTTATGGCGGAAACCGCCAAAGACCGTCTTGTCGTCATCGGAAGAAAGCCCGACGGAATCTCCTTTGCGAGCGAACTTTCTTTTTAATCTCCCCTTTGCTCCATAATTTCTATTTTAATCTCCATATAGGAGACTTCGAATGGAACTGAACAAGGACATCGCAGACATTTCCGCGGCAGAAGCGGAAAACTTCAAAGGCAAGCGGTTCATCCTCTGCTACCACGATTACAACGTCAAAAACTTCGACAAGGCCCGCGTGCAAATCGACAAAATTTCGAACGTTTCCGGGTCGCCGATTTCCGTCGCCATCGTTCCAACTGTCGGCGCAATTCCCGAAGAAGAACGCGAGACCTTCTGTGAATCCATCGACAAGCTGAAGTCCGACGGGCACGAGCTGTTGCTCCACGGCGCAAGGCATGAGGCGAACTTGGGAAAGGAACGTTCCGTCTTCGGAAAAAGCGCTTTGATGCTTTCCGGCAATGTCGCAGAATTCGCCGGTCTTTCCGAAGAAGAATCCAAGACTCTGTTAGACCGTTCGATAGCTCTTTGGCACGCTCTAGGTCAAGAGGATCTGCCGATCGGATTTGTGCCCCCCGCTTGGTATGACAACAATTTTTTAAAAGACCAGGTTCTCCAAAAATTCAAAACGTACGAAGACCGGACTACGATTTTCAAAAAGCGCGACCTGTTCGTATCCGATGACGACAACTCTCCCGAAGATGCTGCGCAAGGCAACGAATCCGCGGTTCCCTCTGCCGAGAAATTCCTTTCTTTCGGCATCAGCTTTGCCGGACTTCCGAGCATTTCCTTGGGCGTTGCCCAGACTTCGGCGTGCCTTACCATCCAGGCACCCATCGGGACTCCCCGACTGACATTTCACCAGTGCGACTTTACAACGATAGGCGAGACCCGAATATTAAACTTGGTCCGCTATGCGCTCTCCAAACGGGAACAAATTCTTTACCGCGACCTTTAACCCTTTGAGCTTGTATGAACCTGCTTTCAAAATTCATCGACAGAATCGACTACGATTCTTACGAAGACCTTTATCAAAATTTCAAGATACAGATCCCCGAAGCGTTTAACTTCGCCTACGATATCGTTGACGAATATGCGAAGACCGACCCGAAGAAAGAGGCTTTGGTCTGGTGCGACGACAACGACGAGCGTCACGTTTTCACCTTCAAAGATCTTTCCATCGCATCAAAACGGACGGCAAACTTTCTCGTATCCCATGGAATCCAAAAAGGTGATTTGGTCCAGTTGATGCTCCGCCGCCGTTACGAATTCTGGTTTTTCTTGCTTGCCCTGCACCGCATCGGAGCTGTCGCCGTTCCTGCGACAAACATGTTGGCGGCTGCGGATCTCGAATACCGCTTCAATGCGGCAGAAATTAAAATGGTCGTCGCTTACGATGACCCGGCCATGCAAAAGGAAATTGAAACAGCCCGTGCCAAGGCTCCCTCCGTACAAACCCTTGTCGCCATTGGACAGCCGCGGCAAGGATGGGTTTCTTTTTACGACGATTACGAGATTTGTTCTTCGAAATTTGAACGGCCCACAGGTGAAAAAGCCATTCAAAACGATGACGTGATGGTCGTTTACTTCACCAGCGGGACATCGAGCAATCCCAAAATGGTCGCCCACACGTTTTCTTATCCTTTGGGTCACATCGTGACCGCCAAGTATTGGCAGAATTGCGTCGACGGCGGAAGACATTTGACCGTTGCGGAAACCGGCTGGGCCAAAGCCCTTTGGGGAAAAATTTACGGTCAATGGATTGCGGGCAGCGCAGTGTTCACTTACGACATGAACACATTCATCCCCGGAAAACTTCTCGAAAAAATGGCGGATTACAAAGTGACCACCTTCTGCGCGCCGCCAACGGTTTACCGCTACCTGCTGCAGCACGACCTGTCCAAATTCGACCTGTCCAACCTCCAGTATTGCGTCACCGCAGGAGAAGCCCTGAACGTCGACATTTACAATCGCTGGCTCGAAAAAACAGGCCTCCATTTGCACGAAGGTTACGGCCAAACAGAACTGACCCTAACTGAGGGAAATTACCCGTGGATGGATCCCCGTCCGGGTTCCATGGGAAAACCTTCTCCCGGATATAAAATCGACATTGTCCGGCCAGACGGCACGCCCTGCGCCGCAGAAGAAGTCGGCGAAATCATCATCCGGATTGACGAAGGCAAGCCGTTCGGAATGTTCGGCGGTTACTACCGCGACGAGGAGCGCACGGCAAAAGTATTCGAAGGGGGCGTTTACCACACAGGCGACACGGCATGGCGCGACAAAGACGGCTATTGCTGGTTCGTCGGACGGACTGACGACTTGATCAAAAGTTCCGGTTACCGGATAAGCCCATTCGAAGTGGAAGAAGTTTTGCTAAAACATCCCGCCGTTTTGGAATGCGCCGTCACCGGAATCGACGACCCGGCCCGCGGACAGGCAATCAAAGCGACCATCGTTTTGCAAAAAGAATTTTCCGCATCCAAGGAATTGGCAAAAGACATTCAACTGTTTACCAAAAAAGTCGCCGCCTCTTACAAAAGTCCGCGCGTGATTGATTTTGTGACAGAGCTCCCCAAGACCATCAGCGGAAAAATCCGGCGCGTCGCCATCCGGGAAAAAGACAAACTCGAACAACAAAACGATTCCGAAAAGGCAGAAAATAAATGAACACTCGAAGAAGGATCGTCATCACGGGCATGGGGGCAATTTCCCCAATCGGAAAATCCGTTCCCGAACTGTGGAACTCCATTCGGCAAGGCGCTTGTGGAGTCGCCCCGATAACGCTTTTCGACGCATCCAGCTGCCCCGTCAAAATCGCTGCAGAAGTCAAGGATTTTCGCCCAGAAGAACACGGCATCGACCCAAAAGAAGCGCGTCGCATGGCCCGTTTCACTCAATTTTTACTCGCCGCAGCAAACGAAGCAGTCACCGATGCGAAACTTTCAAAAGAAGACCTCGCCGGAGAAAAAACGGGCATCGTCGCCGGGAACGGTCTCGCTGGCATGGACATCATCGATGCGGCTTATTCCCGTTACATCGAAGGGGGAAAACGCAAAGCCTCTCCGTTGGCCATGCCCGAACTGATTGCAAACGAAGCATGCGCAAACGTATCCATCGCCTTGGGCATCACCGGATCCGCTTGGACCATCGCGACAGCATGCGCTTCTGGCACAGATGCCATCGGACTTGCTTTAGACACAATCCGTTCCGGACGTTTGGACATTTGTCTCGCCGGTGGTTCCGAAAGCGGCATCACGGAATTTTCCATCAAGAGCTTCGCCGGAATGCATGCTCTCACGGACAAATTCAACGATTCCCCAGAAAAAGCATCTCGACCCTTCGACAAGGACCGTTCCGGATTTGTCATGGGCGAAGGTGGCGGCATTCTTGTTTTAGAGGAACTCGAACACGCCAAAGCCCGCGGAGCGAACATTTATGCGGAACTGGCCGGTTACGGAGCATCCGCCGACGCTTATCACATCACCAGTCCCAGACCGGGCGGCGAAACTTGCGCCAAGGCACTCCTCCGCGCCATGGAAGATGCGGAAATTTCCCCGGCGGAAATCGATTATTACAACGCCCACGGAACTTCCACGCATTTGAACGATTTGACCGAAACGGCCATGCTGAAAGTCGCCCTGGGCGATCACGCTCGCAAAATCAAAGTTTCAAGCACCAAAAGCATGACAGGACACTGCGTTGGAGCCGCGGGCGCAATCGAAGCCATCATCAGCACAAAGGCCATTTGCGACTCTTACTTCCCCGCCACGATCAACCTAGATTCACCCGATGCGGATTGTGACCTGGACTACGTGCCAAACGTCGGCATTCCAGGCGAAATCAATTGCGCCGCTTCCGCTTCACTCGGATTCGGCGGTCACAATGGCGTCGTCATCATCAAAAAATGGAAAGATTAACCAAGGAACACAACATGATAATCAAACCCCTTATTCGCAGCAACATGTGCATCAACGCACACCCCGCCGGATGCGCCAAAGAAGTTGAAAATCAAATTGCCTACGTCGAAAAGAAAGCGAAGGAACGCGGCCAACTTCCAAACGCTCCGAAAAACGTTCTGGTTCTCGGATGCTCCACCGGCTACGGGTTGGCGAGCCGAATCGCCGCCGCCTTTGAATGCGGAGCGAACACCATCGGCGTATCGTTTGAAAAAGAAGGTTCGGAAACTAAAAGTGGAACTCCGGGCTGGTACAACAACCTGGCTTTTGACAAAGCTGCCAAGGCCAAAGGCTTGGGAAGCGTCACTTTCAACGGCGATGCGTTCTCTGACGAAATGCGGCAAAAAGTCATCGAAGCATCACGGCAATTCGGAAAATTCGACTTGGTTGTTTACAGCGTCGCCAGCGGTGTCCGGGTGGACCCCGTCACCGGAGAAAAATACCGCAGCGTTTTAAAACCGCTTTCCAAGACATTTTCCGGGGCGACGATGGATGTCGTAACCGGTAAATTTTCAATCATCACGGCAGAAGTCGCAAACGAAGAAGAAAAACGGCAAACGGTCAAAGTGATGGGCGGCGAAGATTGGGCCCGCTGGATTTCGCAACTTTCCGAAGCCGGCGTGTTGGCGGAAGGCGTCAAAACGGTCGCTTATTCTTATATTGGACCGACTTACACCCACGCTATTTATCGGGACGGCACCATCGGAGCGGCAAAAAAAGACATTGAACGCACAGCCAGGGAACTCAATGCGGAACTGAAGCAAAAGCTGAACGGCGAAGCTTACATTTCCGTCAACAAAGGACTGGTCACCCGTTCTTCCGCAGTCATTCCTCTGATTCCGCTTTACATTTCCATTCTGTTTAAAATCATGAAGCGCAACGGCACCCACGAAGGCTGCATCGAACAGATGGAACGCCTTTTCGCCGAACGTCTTTACACAGGAAGCTCCGTTCCCACCGACGAAGAACACCGTATACGCATTGACGAATTGGAATTAGATCCGAAAGTCCAAGATGAAGTCGCCAAATACATGCCCATTGTCAATGAAGACAACATTGCGGAGTTGGGCGATATCGAAGGATACCGTCACGACTTCTTGGCAACGAACGGATTCGACATCGAAGGTATCGATTATTCGCAAGATGTCCCTCGAATGGACACGATCTGATTTCTTTTATCACAACAAGCCGGGTCATCCCGGCTTTTTTTGAACACATTCAAATTCACCTCGCTAGATACGGTTTTAAAATTCAAATTGAACGGACTTAATAACCTTTTGTAAAAAGAATCAGTTTATAGAAGTTGATTCTTGTTATATTTGAAGGCGGAGGTATCGTGATGATCATCGATATTGGGAAAATTGAATCCTGGAACTCTTCGACCCACTCAGGAACCGTCCGTTCCGAGGCAACCCACAAGAACTACTCCGTCGACAAAAAGGCTTTCGGACGCATTCCACGGGAACCGCATCGAGGCGACTCCGTCATCATTGACAAATTAGACCCTCGGGGAGTCAACCGGATAGCTGCAGCGCGTATCCGCGGACTGGAACCTCAAAAATCCAGCTCCGGAACCATTTTGCTGCTCCTTTTATTGATTGCCTTGGCAGTCTTCCTGTGGAAATCGGGAATTTTAAGCTCCCTGAAGCCGATCCAAACCGAATCGCCCACTAAGATCGAAGCACCTTCTCCCCTCAACCGTTAACCATAAAAAAAGCCCCCGATATTTTCGGAGGCTTTTTCGAGCGGCGGACCGGGATCGAACCGGCAACCATTAGCTTGGAAGGCTAAAGCTCTACCATTGAGCTACCGCCGCAGCAACACCAATTATACAAAATTTTATTCCATTTCCAAAGGGTTCATCCCAGAAAAAGTTGAAGATTTCTCCAAGATTTGTTAAATTTTCTCCCAAAATCAACCATCTTCATGAGGTAGCCAAACTTGTACCCCAATCCGCGTTTAAGGCAAATGCCGAACCGTCCTGCAGACGGAACCCGTATCAACGAAGCCATCCATATTTCCCCCGTCCGCGTCATCAAGGAAGACGGCACGCAGGAAGTCATTGATACGCGCAAAGCTTTGCAGATGGCAAAGAACGCCGGACTGGATCTGGTGGAAGTCTCGCCGAACGCAAAGCCGCCCGTTTGCCGAATCATCAATTACAGCAAGTATAAATTCGAGCAAGCGAAAAAAGCGAAAGCCGCAAAAGCGAAACAACACGTGGTCAAGCTCAAGGAAATCAAGATGCACCCGAAGACTGCGGAAAACGATTACCTGTACCGCATCAAGCAAATTCGGGAATTCCTCAAAGACGGCATGAAAGTCCGTTTGATTATGCAATTCCGCGGGCGCGAAATGGCGCACACGGATTACGGCCGCCGACTAATGGAACGCGCCAAACAAGACTTGGCGGACGTCGGCGATTTGGAAACGGATTCGAAGATGGAAGGGAACACCCTTCTCTACATCTACGGACCCAAACGCGGTGTGACGAAAGCCGCTCCGCAAAAGCCCGCAACCGAGCCGAAGGCAGCAGGTGAGGCTTCACAACAAAACCGAGAGGTAAAAAATGCCTAAGATGAAAACCCACGGCGGTGCCAAGAAGCGCTTCCGCGTGACCGGCAGCGGCCACGTGAAGTTCAAGCGCGCTGGTCTGCGCCACATTCTTACCAAAATGACGACAAAGCGCAAGCGCAATCTGCGCAAAGCCGGAACCGTCAAGAAATCCGATGAATACAGAGTCAAGCGTCTGCTTGTCAAAGCTTAATAAGGAGAGGTAAGAATGCCACGTTCAAAGACTAGAGTTCCTTCTCGCGCCCGTCGCAAGAAAATCCTCAAAGCTGCCAAGGGCTACTACGGCCGTCGCAAGTCGAACCTTCGCCTTGCGAAAGAAGCTGTCGCCCACGCAGGTCAATACGCATACGCCCACCGTCGCGACAAAAAAGGCGCGTTCCGCACTCTGTGGATTACCCGCCTCAACGCCGCCGTGCGCGAATTTGACTTGAGCTACAGCCAATTCATCCATTTGCTTTCCAAGGCGAACATCAGCATCAACCGCAAGGTTCTTGCCGACTTGGCCGTCAGCGATCCGGAGGCTTTCGCCGCCGTCGTGAAGCAGGTGAAGGCGCAAGCTTAACTTCGAGAATCCGTTCTTGAAAAAAAATGTCCGGGCTATTTGTCCGGACATTTTCGTTTTAAACCGATTCAACCCCCAGATAAGTTTTCAATTCGCGGATATAACACTCCCCCAGCGAACTCAAAAGCATATTCTTTTTGGTGATGTAGCCGATTTCCATCACATCTTTATTTGCGGCTGGATCGCGGAACGGCACGGCGATATAATCCGAGCCGTTCAATTCTTCACAGATGATTCCCGAGCACAATGTATAACCGTTCAATCCAATCATTAAATTCAACATCGTAGCGCGGTCGTTCGCCCGAATGGTCCTCGAATACTCTTTGGTGCTCAAAATTTCTTCCGCGTAATATTCCGCACTTTCGTTCCCCTGATCAAAAGACAAGCAGGGATAGGGAGCGAGTTCCCGGAACGTGATGAACTTTTTTTGGGCCAGCGGATGAGACTTCCACAAATACACAAAAGCTTTGCATTCTATCAACCTATGGAATTCGCAACCTTTGGCTTCGAGAAAATCACCCAAAACTTTCCGATTGAAATCACTCAAATAAAGGATGCCTATTTCGCTTTTGAGGTTGCTCACGTCCAAAATGACTTCGCGCGTTTTCGTTTCGCTGATCGCCAAATCGTATTCATCGGCATTGACCTTTTTCGCCATTTCAACGAAACTTTTGACGGCGAAAGAATAATGCTGTGTCGAAACGGAAAAACGTTGACGGCGCTTTCCTTGGCGGCCATACATTCCCAACAACGATTCGTAATGCCGATAAAGATCACGTGCATAAGCGATGAACGTTTCCCCTTCGCTCGTCAGCGTAACACCTCGGCTAGTCCGATTAAAGATGACGATGCCGATTTCATCTTCCAATTCATGAATGGCGGCAGTCAACGATGGCTGAGAGATATACAATTTTTCGGCAGCTTTGTTGAAAGACGGGCTGTCGGCGATTCCAATCGCATAACGAAGTTGTTGTAAAGTCATAAGTTTAAAAGATATTTGAAATCTTCAGGGTGAGAAACAAATTTTTCGGGAAACGTTTCAAGCGCACCCCGCAGTTCATTTATGTTGAAAAAACGGAACGCATCGACTTCGTGCGGCTGCGGTTTCAAGTTTAAAATTTCTTCCCCGGAAAGCGTCCCACGATAGACATCGTAAAATTCATTGTCCAAATACGTTCCGCCGTTCAGCGAACTGGTGTGTTTGGATTCAAAAAGATACGTCAATTCCGCCGGCAATTTTTGAATGCCGAGTTCTTCGCCAATTTCCCGAACCGCCGATTCCAAACTGGAATCTCCCGCGGAAATATGCCCGGCACAACTCGTATCGTAAAGACCCGGATTATTTTCTTTGTCGCGAGCCCGCAATTGGAAAAGAATGTTCCCCGAACTGTCGAACAGCCAAATGTGAACAGTCCTGTGCCAAAGTCCCAACCGGTGAATTTCATCCCGGGGGCGAGACTCGCCCGTTTTTCTACCGTTTGAATCCAGAACGTCTATCCATTCTTCCATGCCTTAAATATACTTTTCCGCCTACTTATTTGCAATTCAGAAGTCAATGGTTAACGAGCAACGGTTAATGGGAAAAACGTATCATACGGTATAATGAAAGGCTCACGCACACAAAACAGCGAACAACACGCCCGTCCGTCAGCGCAAAAGATACGCTTTCCCTTGAACGTGCAAGACTGCCGGGACAGACAGATAGCATCCAGTACGGCAAAAGCTCGGCGAGGCAAATCGTTTATGCGTCCGCAGCCGCAAGAACATCTATCCTCAGTCAAAGCCGCCTTTTAAAAAATGGAAAACTTATCTTTTGAACATGACTTCCGCATTAGAAAACGCACTGAACCCGCTCTTTGAAAACGCCATTTCGTCCGGAATTTTTTCCAAGGCCGTCGTCGGATTTCTCTTTGCCGACGGAAGCTCTGCCATCCGGGCATTCAACACTTCACCAGATTCCATCTTCGATATCGCCTCTGTCACGAAAGTTTGTCCGACTTCCACTTTGGCGCTCAAACGCGTGCTGGAAAAGAAACTGGATTTAAATGCCAAAGTCATTGATTTCATTCCCGAATTACAGACAAATTATCGAGACGAAATTCTTGTTCGCCATTTGCTGACCCACAGTTTAGATTACCGCGTCCCCATGAGCACGCTGAAAAATTTGCCACCACAAGAAATACTGAATTTTCTTTATACGTATTCCTTTGAAAAACGCCCCGGAACCGTTTTCAATTACGGAAATCCGGCAAGCATCTTACTGGGCATTTTACTTTCGCGAATTTCTTTTGGGAAAACGCTGCAGCAACTCGCCGCAGAAGAATTTTTTATTCCGCTAAAAATGGAACGTTCCGGTTGGAATCCGCTGTCTCGCGCAAATAAAGAAGACATCGTGGCGACAGAAGAAGACCCATGGCGCGGACGCGAAATCCGGGGCGAGATTCACGATGAAAGCGCATTCGCGTTGGGGAAACTTTTCCCAGTCGGCAGCGCAGGAATGTTTTCCACTGTTCCCGATTTGCTGAAATTCATCCAGATGATTTTAAACGACGGCTTGTTTGATGGGAAAAGAATCATCCCTCCAGGAATTTTGCAACTCGTTTCAACAAACGCCATTGAAGAAAGTGTTCCCGGAGAATGCACCGCGTTGGGATGGGAACTCAATGCCGAAAAATTTATGGGAAAAGTTCATCACCCGCATCTTTTCGGAAAAACGGGATTCACCGGGTCAAGCATTGTCGCCGATGCCACGACAAAAAAGGCCGTTGTTCTGCTTTCCAATTTCACTTATCCCAAACGAGAAAAGTCCGCAGCCCGTATCAACGCTTTCCGAAGTTCCCTTTCGGAGATTGCGCTGGGATAATCTGTTTTGATTTTCGATGTCTACGCAAAAGGAAGTTTTTCAAATAACAAAAGAAGTTCTCTGTTTGCGTATTGTCCTGCTTATTCCGCCGCATGGAAATTACAATGTCGCGTTTAAAATCCGTGTCGGTGATTTCCAAAAGTTTCACCCTTTTATGGTCCATTTTTCCCCAAGAAATTTCGGGCCAAAAGCCAACGCCGATTCCTGCGGCGACAGCTTCTTTGACAGCGGCGGCGTTATCGCTTTCAAACGTGACTTCACCATGAAAATCCACACTTTCACATAATTCCGTACAAATTTTTCGGTATTGTTTGGAACCATAAAGCCGGATGAATTTTTCATCGCGCAAATCGAATAGGGATATTTGGCGCATTTTTTTATACCTGTCCCGATTGGGAACCGCCAAAAATATTTTTTCCGACGTGACAAAGATTTCATCACCAAACATATTGTCTAATTCCGCCCGGTATTTGCCGAATGTCCTAACACAAATATCGAAAACGCTCTTTTCTTCGTTCTGAATCAAGTCCACATTGATATCGGGATGACTTTTTTTATAATCAATCACCGCATGAGTGATAATTGTCGAAGCCGCGAGAACGTTCAATTTGATACTGAAGTTCAACTTGCCTGTGGCTTCACGGAGAAGCATCGGCAAATTCATCAATTCGTCATACAGGGGACGGAGCTTTTCTTGAAATATTCGACCGCCATCTGTCAATTTGATGTTCCTTCCCTGCGTCTTAAACAGTTGAACACCCAAATCCGTTTCCAATTTGTGAATCGCTTGCGTCAGGGCCGGTTGAACGACAAAAAGATTTTTAGCACTTTGAGTTACGTGTTCTGTCCGTGCCACTTCTAAAAAATACTTTAACTGGGTCAGTTCCATATATCATTGAAATCTATTAAAATTTACCGAACCTATCATTTTGAATAATGGATTTAATACTTTGATATTATTAGTCAAATTTGAAAATCTCAGTTATCTTTGACCCGTCATTCAATAGACTTTGACGGAGATTATCATGAAACAGACATTTTCCCACATTTTCACTCTAGCTGGAACGTTCACCTTGGCCGCGCTTCTTTTGTGCGCCTGCGAAAAATCCAGTTCTTGCACCTACAATCAAGACACGAACGAACTCGCTTGCGCCGAAAAGACTTACAAAACAGTTCAAACCGGCGGAAACATTTGGCTAGCAGAAAACGTTTCCTACCTAGACCTGACGGGAACCGGACATTGCTACAACGACAGCGCCAAGAATTGCGAACGCTACGGCAGCCTCGTCCCTTACGAGACCGCTTTGAAAATCTGCCCGGAAGGTTGGACCTTGCCGACTCAAGCCGACTTTGAAAAAGCCGACATCAAAAGTTTGAACGTCATCTATGCGGGCTTCCGTTATTACGATGGAAAATTCGCCGATTTGGACAAGAGCGCCAGCTTCTGGACTGCCGAATCTTTTGACGAATCCCGCGCCGTTTTGGTCCGCATCACTGATAAAGTTTCTTACGAACGATTCAACAAATCCATAGACGCTTCTGTCCGCTGCATTAAACAGTAAACACCTCCGATTAAAACGCTTATGCAATGGTTTATTGATCTCTTTACAGGCACATCGGTAGCGCAGCAAGTCGTTGCTCTTTCGTTTACTGCCGCCATCGGACTGATGATTGGAAAAGTCAAAGTGAAAGGGGTTTGCCTAGGGGGCGCCGGCGCGCTTTTTGTCGGCATTCTCTTTGGACACTTTGGACTTCGCATGGATGCAAATGTTTTGCACTTTATGCAAGAATTCGGCTTAATCCTCTTTGTATACACCATCGGAATGCAGGTTGGGCCCGGATTCATCGACTCCATTCGCCGTCACGGCTTGGTGCTGAACATTCTTGCAGCGAGCATCGTTCTTTTGGGCGTTCTCATCACTGTTGGAATTTACTTCTTGACCGATTTGAAAACAAACGTCCCTGTTTTGGTCGGCATGCTCTGCGGTGCGGTTACGAACACGCCGTCTTTGGGTGCCGCCAATTCAGCCCTCTCGGCAGCCGGCGTGGACACGTCTCTCACAGGGATTGGCTACGCAGTTGCGTATCCTTTTGGTGTCATCGGCATCATCCTGGTTATGATTCTTGTCCGCATTTTCTTTCGAAAAAATCCGGACGCCGCTTCAAAAGAATATGCAGAAGAATTGGGAAAGACCCGTCAAGAAATCATTTCTTGCAGCCTTTCCCTAGACAACAAAAATCTGTTCGGCGTTAAGATCAAAGACATTCCCGGCATTCAGGCAAGCGGCGTTGTCGTCACCCGTTTACAACGTGGCAATGACGTTTCAATGCCAGATGGAAAACTTGTCCTTCAAGAAGGCGACAAATTGCACATCGTCGGGTTCCCCAAAGACGTTGCCCTGATGGAAAAGCTTATCGGTTCCCGTTTAGAAAAACCCATTACAGAAATCGGTTCTAAATTGGAAACGCGCAGCATCCTAGTGACAAATTCCAAAGTTTTGGGAAAAACGCTCGGAGCCATCGCCTTAGAACGCTTCGGAGTTACAGCAAGTCGTGTTGTCCGCGGAGAATTCAAATTCACCGGCAGACTGGATTTGCGTCTGAAATTCGCAGACAAAGTTCTGGTCGTCGGTTCCAAAGAAGGCATCGATGCTGCAGCCAAAACGCTCGGCGATTCTCTCAAAGCACTAGATCATCCAGAAATCATCCCGGCCTTTATCGGAATTTTCCTGGGCATCATCGTAGGATTTGCGTCTGAAATTCGCAGACAAAGTTCTGGTCGTCGGTTCCAAAGAAGGC
>CAZPKF010000029.1:0-17568 GCA_964587155.1 uncultured Fibrobacter sp. | reverse complement strand
AAGGACTGGCTGAAGGACGTGCTCAAGGTCAAATTCAGAAAGCTTGCGAGATGGCTCGTGGCTTTCGGGATGCAGGAGTCCCTTTGCATGTCATTGCAAATGTTTCCGGCCTTTCGGAAGAGGAAATTCAAAAACTGTGAACTTGGGGATGTCTCCGCAGAATGATTGTCTGCTGGATTTGCTGGCGGACAAGTTTTTTGACTTTGAATTTATTAGTGCCTAACGTTTTGATGAATGATCAAATAGTGTTTTGTGTGAAATCAAAATGTCGGAGCCTTGCCAAGACGAAGAAGCGAATGGTGGGTTAGAAATGTTTCTGTCTTCGCAATATTATTCTAATTTTGTTGTCCCCGTCTTTGGCGGGAAAGGTTTTAAATTTGTCTTCGAAACCCATTTTTGAGGAATAGGAAATATGAATTTTTCGCAAGTCATCTCCGAAGAACTGAACTTGGAAGAATGGCGTGTGGCCAAAGCTCTTGAATTGATGGAACAAGGCGGAACGATTCCGTTTATAGCTCGGTACCGCAAGGACCAGACGGGAACGTTGAACGAAATAGAATTGCGCGATATTCAGCACCGTCGGGAATATTTGCAAGAAATTGAAGAACGCAAGGCAACGGTCTTGAAGTCCATCGAAGAACAGGGAAAACTCACGCCAGAACTCAAGGCTCAGATAGAAGGTTGTAAAGACAAAACGCTTCTAGAAGACCTTTATGCGCCGTACAAGCCCAAAAAACGCACTCGTGCGACCATTGCGAAAGAGTGTGGCCTGGAACCGCTGGCACGGGTCATCATGGCGCAAGAGGAAACGAGCAACACGCCAGAAGAAATTGGACGGATCTATCTTTCCGAAGAGAAGGGACTGGCCGATCCCAAAGCGGCAATTGCCGGAGCTTGCGACATTTTGGCAGAAGAAATTGCAGATAATGCAACGTATCGTCAATATTTGCGTCAACAGGTGGAACAGCAAGGCGTAATGTCTTCAAAAGTCCGGAAGGAATTTGAAAAACAAGACACGAAGTTCAAAAACTATTACGCTTATTCAGAACCGGTGTCCAAAATTCCCAGTCACCGGATGCTTGCGCTTCGTCGCGGAGAGAAAGAAAAGGTTCTGCGCCTTTCTGTAGAAATGCCCGATGATGAATTGGTGGCTTACTTGCGCCGTCAAATCATCAAAGGGGACAGTATTTGGAAACCTTATCTCGAAGAAATGTGCAAAGATGCGTGGGATCGTTTGCTCAAAACAAGTCTTGAAAGTGAAGTACGGCTTTTGTTGAAAGATAAAGCCGAAGAAGAAGCGTTCAAAGTTTTCAGCAAGAATTTGCAAGACGTGTTGCTTGCGCCCCCTGCAGGCCATAAAGCGGTGCTTGCGCTTGATCCGGGATTCCGGACTGGCTGTAAAGTGGCCGTTTTGGACAAGAATGGAAAGTTTATTGACCATGGCGTCATTTTCCCACATGAACCGCAGAAAAAAGTGGCGGAAGCCGGTGACTATATAGCGTCCCTTGTCGAAAAATACGATGTAGATTTAATTGCGATTGGAAATGGTACGGCAAGCCGGGAAACGGATGCTTTTGTGGCGGGAATGGCTCATAAATTCAAAAGCAAAAAGCCCGCCCGAGTAATCGTATCAGAAGCGGGAGCCTCTGTTTATTCGGCAAGTCCCATTGCCATTCAGGAATTCCCCAATGAAGATGTGACAACCCGCGGAGCCATTTCCATCGGTCGCCGTTTACAGGATCCGCTTGCGGAATTGGTGAAAGTTGATCCGCAATCGATCGGTGTTGGACAGTACCAGCATGACGTAAACCAGCGTGAACTCAAAAAACGCTTGGATGAAGTCGTGGAAAGCTGCGTGAATATGGTTGGCGTTGATTTGAATAGCGCCAGTGCGCCGCTCCTCACCCATGTTGCGGGCGTTTCTGCAACGCTTGCCGAAAATGTGGTGAAATTCCGCGAAGAAAATGGGGCGTTCAAAAGCCGTCAGGATGTTTTGAAAGTGAAGGGATTTGGACCGAAGGCATTTGAACAGTCTGCGGGATTTTTGCGGATTCCGGGTGCGGAAAATCCGCTCGATTGCAGTGCGGTCCATCCGGAAAATTACGCTCTCGTGGAACGTATGGCGGAACGTGCAGGAGTCGCTGTCAAGGATTTGGTTGGAAACGCCAGTGCAATCAAAACTCTTTCTCCGGATGAATTTCTTTCGGATACGGTTGGCAAACACACTCTCGAAGACATCTTCTCTGAATTGGAAAAGCCCAGCCGCGACCCGCGCAAGGAATTCCGCTATGCGAAGTTCAACGACAGCATCAAAAGCATCAACGATCTTGTTACGGGCAGCTGGATGGAAGGTGTCGTTACGAATGTGGCGAACTTTGGCGCATTCGTTGATATAGGCGTTCATCAAGATGGTCTTGTCCACGTTTCGGAAATCAGCGACAAGTTTGTCGATGATGCCAAAACGGTTTTGACCGTGGGTGATGTGGTGAAGGTTCGCGTACTCGGAGTCGATGCGGCACAAAAGCGAATCAGTCTTTCGATGAAGCAAGAACAGGTGGATGGTGTCGCCGGTGCAGGAAAGGCTCAGCGGAATCAGCATGGCCGTCCTCGTCGTGAAGGTGGCATTAAACCCCATGCGACGATAGCCGATTTGAAAGCGCGTCTTGGCGGGGCTTCCCAATTGAATTTCGCTCGTAAGGGAAATGCCCAACCGGGTAAACTTTCTTCCATGATTAAAAAATTCAAAAAAGGACTTTGACCTGATTTGATAGAAGCGCAAAAGTCTTCAAAATGAAAGGAACCCCGATTGTCGGATTCGACTTTCGGGGATTTTTTACTAGGAAAAATTTTGCGTTTCGATTCTGTGAAAGGGATTTTCTACATTTAAATGCGAAACATCAACAAAGGATTTCAACATGGCAATTTCTGCTGTTCTGATTTTTGGCGCACCTGGTTCTGGCAAAGGAACTGTTGGTGCAAAATTAGCTGCGACGACGGCACTCAAACATCTTTCCACGGGTGACATTTTCCGCGGAATAGCTCCGTCTAGCGAAAGCGGCAAACTTCTCGCCTCTTACTCCAGCAAAGGACTTCTTGTCCCCGATGAAGCGACAGTCAGCATTTTTGGCCGCTATGTAGAAGGCCTTGTCAACACGAACCGTTTGAATCCGGACAAAGACACGCTCCTTCTCGATGGGATTCCCCGTACGGTTGCGCAAGTGGACCTCATCCGTCCGATTGTCGATGTAAAACATATTTTTGTTTTGGACATTCGTGATGAAGCGACAATTGTCGCTCGTCTTTTGAACCGCGCCAAGATTGAAGGTCGCAAAGACGATGCCGATGAAAGTGTCATCAAGAACCGCCTTCAGGTTTACAAGGAATCAACGGCGAAAGTTCTTGAAAAATATGATCCGGCCATTATCAGCCACATCACCGGGGATAATACGCCGGATGAAGTTTTCTTGGATGTGCTCAAGGCTTATGTCGATTTCAAAAAATCCGACAAGTAATTTCTCCTGTTGAGTGAAAACTCCCTTGAGGCGATTCTCAAGGGAGTTTTTGTTTTAAAGGCGTTTTGATTTCATAAAAAGTGACCCGCCGGCGAAGCCAACGGGTCTTCATATACGGGCCCTATTTATCAAACATCGACATTTGCTCCCCCAATTTGTCTTCCTCAAGCTGATTTTTGATATACGCCTGGATTTTCGCAGCATCCTGCCGACAAGTTCCCGTTTCTGGCCGTACAAAATCGCCTGCCTAAACTTGGGTGCGAACACGATATGATATTTACACTTCTATGTGGTGTGCGCGGTAGATTTATTTCTACCATTCATTTTAATCCTTTGATTTTATGGTGATGCTGTTAGCAGACCGCATCTCAATATTAGTCAAAGGATTTCTTTTTTCAGCTTTTACGGAACTACCGACCTAGCCGGTAGTTTTCTTTATACAAAAAGGTTCCCCGTCATACGGGGAACCTTTTCAAACGGAATGAATCCGAATGGACTTATGCCTTGTTCAAGCGGTCCTGAATCATGTCGATGATATCGGACAATTCCTGCGGGAGGTGCTTGCCGAACTTCGGATAGTGATTTTCCTTCACATCGACAAGTTCCTTCTTCCAGCCTTCCACATCCACGGAGGTGATGGCGGGGAGAGTCTTCTTGTAGCATTCGGCGAGGCCTTCCGTATTGAGAGCGCCATCCTTCGGCATATAACCGATCGGAGTTTCCTTCGCATTGTCAACGCCATTGCAGCGGTCGAAGATCCAGGCGAGGACGCGGCTGTTGTCGCCGTAACCCGGCCACATGAAGCCACCCGGAAGATCCGGATTTTCGGCATCTTTGCGGAACCAGTTCACGTAGAAAATCTTCGGGAGCTTGTCTTCCGTAGAAGCCTTGCCGATGTCGATCCAGTGCTTGAAGTAGTCGCCCATGTTGTAACCGCAGAACGGCAAGATGGCGAACGGGTCGCGGCGAATTTTTCCGACTTGAGACGCATCGATTGTCGAAGCAGCAGTGATTTCGGAACCGACGATGGAGCCGAGGAACACACCGTGGTTCCAGCTCAAGGACTGGTGAACCAGCGGAATTGTGGAGGGACGACGACCACCGAAGAGAATCGCGCTGATGGGAACGCCTGCAGGATCTTCCCATTCCGGAGCGATGCAGGGGCATTGCTTGGCCGGAGCGGTGAAGCGGGCGTTCGGGTGAGCCATTTCTTCGCCCTTGGGAGCCTTGTCCTTCGGGAGAGCGTCACGGGTCTTGCCCTTCCAGTCAACGAGTTTGCCCTTGGCCGGATAACCGATGCCTTCCCACCAAACGTCTCCGTCTTCTGTGAGGGCGCAGTTGGTGTAAATCGTGTTCTTTTCTGCAGAAATAAGAGCGTTCTTGTTGGATTCGGCAGAAGTTCCCGGAGCAACGCCGAAGAATCCGGCTTCCGGGTTGATGGCGTAAAGGCGGCCATCCTTGCCAAACTTCATCCATGCGATGTCGTCACCGATCGTTTCGACCTTCCAGCCCGGAATTGTCGGGATGAGCATGGCGAGGTTCGTCTTACCGCAAGCGGACGGGAATGCGCCTGTCACATACTTGACTTCGCCCTTCGGGTTCGTGAGCTTGAGGATGAGCATGTGTTCGGCGAGCCAGCCTTCATCGCGGGCGAGAACGGTAGCAATGCGGAGGGCAAAGCACTTCTTGCCGAGGAGAGCGTTTCCACCGTAACCAGAACCGTAGGACCAAATGAGGCGTTCTTCCGGGAACTGGGTGATGTATTTGTATTCGACGTCTGCACAAGGCCACACGCCATTGTCCTTTTCGCACTTGCGGAGCGGCTTACCGACGGAGTGGAGACAAGGAACGAAGTCGGCGTTCGGATCGGCATTGAAAATGTCGAGAACCTTCTTGCCGGCGCGGGTCATGATGTCCATGTTGAGAACAACGTATTCGGAGTCCGTGACTTCGATGCCGTTCTTGGAAATGGCGGAACCGAGCGGGCCCATGCAGAACGGGATGATGTACATGGTGCGGCCATGCATACAGCCCTTGTAAAGTTCGCGCATTGTCTGCTTGAGTTCGGACGGATCAATCCAGTGGTTTGTCGGACCGGCATCTTCTTCTTTGACAGAAGAGATGAAAGTGCGGGATTCGACACGGGCCACATCAGACGGAAGGGAACGGAACAGGTAGCAATTTTCCTTCTTGGCGAGCTTTGTCGCGAGACCGGCGTCGACACACTTTTGCATCAGACGGTCATATTCTTCTTGGGAACCATCGACAACGACAACGTTGTCCGGTTCGCACATTGCGATCATTTCGTTCACCCAAGTGCTGATCTTCGGGTGCTTGATATCGTTGAGAGTGAGACTCATATAGGTTACTCCTATTAGGTTTGATTATTCGATTGAAAACGTTCGAACGGTCAAAATTTATAAAATTTCCGGCAGAACAACCGCAGAAATGGAGGACAAAAGGCAAATTGGGAAGTAATGAATCCTTTGGCAAGCACATTGTTTCTCAATTTCCGCTCTGTTCTATTGTTTAACGAGAATTTGGCGTAAGGCTTTTTATGGTCTTGTGAATCACCGCTGCGTTCTCTGTCCCTTCAAGGCGATCTCCCGTCGTTATCGTCGAAGAATAAATGCCGTCTTCGATTTCCCCGCTTGACTGAGTTCGGGAAAATTTTCATTTTGATGGTTGCACCCGGAAGTTCATCATCTAAAGCAGCGATCTAGGAACTGAACAGTGCGCTGCTGTTGTCTCCAGTGAAAACAGACGCGTCCCCGTCTCCGTTCCACAGGAGCGAATCCCCTAAAAGTGCGTGAGACACGTTCACTGAGTCTCCGACCGGCTCGAAGACCGCAGCGCCGCCGACCAAATCGCAAGCCGGAACGTAATAAGAGACCGTGTGCAATGCTGTATCGACAACGGCGGCAAGCGAGCCTTTCGCGGTCTCCGTCGCGGAGGATTCCGATGAAACCTCTCTGACAACGGACGAATTTGAATCGCAAACGGTAAAGGAATGGCTCAAAATACTGTAGAGAATGGAAGTGAATTTTGAATTCACAAAGGCGTTTTACGTATCTAAATTTCGATGAAACTGACGGGAAGTATGCAAAAAGAGCCGTACTGCACAGCACGACTCTTTTCTTTTTTCCGAAAAGAAGATGGTTAGGTCTTGATGACCGTATCCTTTGCCAGCACGACGATTCCCGAAGGGGTCACGTGGAACATTTTACGGTCGCGTTCCAAATCGTAGCCGATTTCAAAGCCTGCCGGAATGTGCAGTCCCTTTTCGATGATCGCCCGGCGCACTTTCGCCCCGGGGCCAATGGTCACATCGGGGAACAGGATGGACTCTTCCACTTGGGCGTCTTTTTGGATGGACACCGCTGGAGAAAGAACGCTCTTGATGACGCGTCCACCGCCGATGACGCATCCTGCTGACACCACCGAATCAATTGCCGCTCCCGGATGTTCTGCGTCTCCAGCGCTGAAAAAGCGGGCTGGCGGTTGGTTCCAGTTGAATGTGCGGATGGGCCAATAATTGTTGTAAAGGTCGAACGGCGGATTTTCTGCGCAAATGTCCATGTTTGCTTCGAAAAATGCATCGAGAGTTCCCACGTCTCGCCAATAGCCTTTGGTTTCGGCGCGTTCTCCGCGGACAATGTTCGTGTTGAAATCGTAAACGTATACGGGATAATTCGGATAAAGCGCTGGAATAATATCCTTGCCAAAGTCCGTTGCACCTTCGCTTGAATGTTTTAAGAGCTCGCGGACCAAAAATTTGCTGGTGAAAATGTAATTGCCCATGCTGGCAAGGCACCAGCCGGGGCGACCCGGCATCTGTTTGGGATTTTTGGGCTTTTCTTCAAAACCAATCATGCGGTTGTCCGCATCTACTTCAATGATGCCAAATTCACCGGCCTCTTCGACGGGGACGGGAATTGCGGCAATTGTCAACAGGGCGGCCCTGGACAGATGAAAGTCAATCATCTGGTTCACGTCCATTTTGTAAATATGGTCGCCACCGAAAATGGCCACAATATCCGGACGTTCGTCTGTAATCAAATTGATGTTTTGAAAAATGGCGTCGGCGGTTCCCTTATACCAATCACCGCCTGTGCGCATTTGAGCGGGGACTAAATCCACATACTGGTCGAGGCTAGCGTTTAAATTCCAAGCGGCGGAAATGTGCTTGTTCAAAGAATCCGACTTGAATTGCGTTAGCACCTTGATTTTGAAAATTCCGGAATTGATGAAGTTGTTCAGCACAAAGTCGATGATGCGGTAAGTGCCGCCGAAGTGGACTGCGGGTTTTGCGCGGTCCCGGGTCAGTGGCTGCAGACGGCTGCCCTGTCCGCCAGCCATAATCATGCAAAGCGTATTCTTGTTGTGTTCGCGATAAGACCAGTTCATAAAGCTCCTAATTGGACATTCAGACCTCGTTAATTTATCTTATTTTTTGAGCTTTTAACCCACCAAAGCCGCCATTCCGTGTGAATTTTCGTCAGAAGGAATGAATTTGGAGCGTTTTGAGGCGCCTTGAATTTGTTTGAAGGTGTGGCGAGACGTTTTCTTCCGTGGAACGCGCCTTTTCCTATTCACGCATAAATTTGACTTTTCCGCAAAATTCAAAGCCTTTGAACGATTGAATGGGCTTTACGGCGTATTCTTCTGGGTGATGCCGGCGTTCAAGATTTTCACCGGGAGCGGCTTGAACTTTTCCGTCAAAGGGATAATCTTTTGGGTTGTGTTTTGGTAAAAATCCCGCCTTTGGACTGTGAAAGATGGAAACGAAAACTGAAATGACGGATTTTTTCCTGCCTATCCTTTTATTTCTGAATTTCTTGAACCTTTTTCATCAAGTTTTCCGTGGAACGATTTTTTCAAAATCCGCCGTCATCAGGTTCGGTCACAGAACGGGAACGTTGGGAATTTCCGTTTTGCTTAGTTCTTTGTAATTCTAGAAGTTGAAATCACAACATCCCCAATCGGGAGTCTCTTGTCCGACGACGAGCGGTCGTTTGCGGAAAGCTTTTCCTTTGTGGAGTCGGAAACGTCAAGATTTTTGATTTTAGAAGAATAAAAACCGAATAATTTGGAATTCATTGTCTTCTCATGGTAGAAAGTCGATGTTTTTCAACGTTCCGTAAAAAAATAAGTCTTAGAATTAGTGTAAAAATATTTTTCACCTTCATCGAAAGCTTGGAATGTGACGTTTATCACGTTCTTAATTTTCAAAAAATGCCAAAATTTTGCAAATTTCGCCAATTTTGAGGAAAACGCCAAACCAGCCCCCGCAGTCCGAATAGGAATTTGGGGAATTGGTAAATTTGATTTCAAATAAAGATTGAGGTGTTAGATGACGATTTATGATGAGTCTTTGGACGGAAACTTGGAGATGGACACTCCGCAAATTTACATCATGAAGCGTTCTGGCGAACGCGTGCCGTTTGATGGAGAAAAAATTGCGAATGCGATTCGCAAGGCGAATCAAGAAGAAGGCATTGTTTCGGACAAATTGACCGATGAGCAAATTGCAGGCATTGTGGCTGGCATTGAAAAGGACGCTAGGAATGTCGGGCGCGATCTTTCTGTAGAAGAAATTCAGGACAAGGTCGAAAATTCGCTGATGGCGACTTCCAAGTTCAACGTGGCGCGCCTTTACATCACGTACCGTTACAAGCACAACGAACTCCGCAAGATGAGCCACATCGACCAGAAAATTGTGGGCATCGTGGAAAGGGACAACGAAGAAGTCAAACAGGAAAATTCGAACAAGAATCCGACGGTGCTCTCCGTGCAACGCGATTACATGGCGGGGGAATGGAGC
Source organism: uncultured Fibrobacter sp. (assembly GCA_964587155.1). GTDB lineage: Bacteria > Fibrobacterota > Fibrobacteria > Fibrobacterales > Fibrobacteraceae > Hallerella. The sequence goes on along the minus strand of CAZPKF010000029.1, from coordinate 8,232 downwards.
CGTTATTATACAGGGCGTTATTTGCTCCCGGAGAACATTGTCTCTGCGCACAAAGACGGCTTGATCCATTTCCATGATGCGGATTACTTCGCTCAACACATGCACAATTGCTGCTTGGTGAATTTGGGCGATATGCTAGACAATGGCACGTGTATCAGCGGAACGCACATCGATTCTCCTAAAAGCTTCAATACGGCGTGCACGGTCGCCTCGCAAATTGTGGCGCAAGTCGCATCAAGCCAGTACGGTGGGCAAACGATTACCATGTCGCACTTGGCGAAGTATGTCGACATCAGCCGTCAAAAGATTGCGAAACGGCTGCAACGGGAGTTCTCCGCGGTGGGCGTTTCTATGGCGGAAGAAAAGCTGAAAACGATTGTCGAAGAGGAAGTGCGCCGCGAAGTGGAATCCGGCTGCCAGACGATTCAATATCAGCTGATTACGCTTCAGTCCACAAACGGACAGGCTCCATTTGTCACTGTGTTCTTGTATCTGCACGAAGTCCCAGAAGGACAAATCCGCGACGACTTGGCTTTGATTATCGAAGTGATGCTGAAACAGAGAATTTTGGGGGTGAAAGACAATCGGGGTTATTACATCACGCCCGCGTTCCCGAAGCTTATTTACGTGCTTCAAGACGATAATGTGGACGAAGGTTCCAAGTATTTTTATTTGACGAAACTCGCTGCGGAATGTACGGCAAAACGGATGGTTCCCGATTACATTTCTGAAAAAATCGCGCTCCAAATGAAGGGTGATTGCTACCCTTGCATGGGTTGCCGCTCTTTCCTTACCCCGGACCGTTTTACGGATGCGGGCAAGGGAAATTTGGGAAATGCGAAAAATTTCGTCGACGGCAAGCACAAGTATTACGGGCGGTTCAATCAGGGCGTTGTGACCATTAATTTGGTCGATGCCGCTTGCTCTTCGGGCGGGGACGAGGCGAAATTCTGGGAAATCCTGGAATCCCGTTTGGAACTTTGCCACAAAGCGTTGCGCCTTCGGCATGAAAGGCTTTTGGGAACTCCGTCGGATGTCGCACCCATTCTTTGGCAAGATGGCGCCCTTGCGCGCCTCAAACCGGGTGAAGTCATAGACAGACTTCTTTATGATGGATATTCCACACTTTCCCTGGGATATGCCGGACTAGCAGAATGTGTTTATTACATGAAAAAAATTTCGCACACGGCATCTGAAGGCGAAGCTTTTGGCTTGAAAGTGATGCAAGCGCTGAACGACAGTTGTGCCAAGTGGAAAGCGGCAGAAAACATCGACTACTCTGTTTACGGGACACCTCTTGAAAGTACGACGTATAAATTTGCCAAATCCCTCCAGAAACGCTTTGGGATGATTCCCCATGTGACAGATAAGAACTATATCACGAACAGTTACCATATCCACGTGACAGAAGAAATTGATGCGTTCTCGAAACTTTCAAAAGAAGCTGAATTCCAACGTCTTTCGCCGGGCGGAGCCATCAGTTATGTGGAAGTGCCGAATATGCAAGGCAATTTGCCTGCCGTGATAGCCATCATGAAGCATATTTACAATTCCATCCTTTATGCTGAACTCAACACAAAGTCCGATCTTTGCGACGCTTGCGGTTATAATGGCGAAATTCGAGTCGTCAAGGATTCTACGGGAAAGCTCGTTTGGGAATGCCCCAATTGCGGGAACCGTGACCAAACGAAAATGCACGTGGCACGCCGGACTTGCGGTTACATTGGAACGCAATACTGGAATCAGGGGCGGACAGCGGAAATTGCAGATAGGGTCTTGCACATTGGCCTTGGCGAGATTTCCATGTCAGACGCTCAAAATCCGAACGCTTCCCATTAAGGTATGCACGTCGGGCAGATTTACAAGGCGGATTGCGCAAACGGGACCGGCATTCGGATTTCCCTCTTTGTCTCCGGGTGTACGATTCATTGTGAGGGCTGTTTCAATGCCCGGACGTGGGATTTCCATTTTGGCGTTCCTTACGACGACAAAATAGAACAGTTGCTCCTCGATGAATTGGCGAAGGATTTTTACGAAGGCATCACGATTCTCGGCGGAGAACCTTTCGAACCTTCGAATCAACGAGTGTTGGTGACGCTTATTCGGCGCATCAAAAAAGAATTGCCGGGCAAGACCATCTGGATGTTTTCCGGTTTTGTCTATGACCGCGATTTGCTTCCGGGGGGAAAACGCTATGTGGAATGTACTGATGAAATTTTAGATTCGATAGATGTTCTTGTCGACGGGCCTTTCATGGCTGAAAAAAAGAATATCGCACTTCGGTTTCGCGGTTCTGAAAATCAACGCATCATCGACATGAAGGCGAGCCGTCTTCAAGGGAAAGTGGTTTTGATGGAAAGTGGCGACGCTTAGCGAAATGTTTTACAGCTCAAGTTCGCGCTCTATCCAACGGAAACGTTTTGAAATCCAAAATTGGAGAGAATCTACGGCTTCGTCATACGATTGGTAAGATTCGTTGAAAATTCCATCGGAATTGCTGAGAACCGGCCATCTCCGGAATTCGTTTTCAGAAGCTTGTTTTAAAATTTTCCTTGCGGAATCGGCGAAGGCTTCTACCTGATAGAACGTCTCCCTGTGGGATTTCCAAAAATGGCGCACTGCGATTCGAAACGGTTCGCTTTGAAAAAGAAGATAAAACCAGTTGCCTTGCCTAGTGTACCAATGTTCGGGAGGCATGTTTTCTTGGAGGCCTAAGCCGTAGGCGTTGTCGAAATCCCAAACGGGACCTGTTTGGACGTGAGAACCTTTTTGCCACGTAAAATAAAGGCTTTTGTGAAAATGGCCGTCGATATTTTTGGAAAATTCCTGAATCCAGTAATAGCGGACAAAATCTTCGACAGAAATCCATTCGGAAAGAACTTCCGGATTTTGAATTTGCTCGCTTTGCAAAAAAACTTCCAAGCTGTCGACATGCGATTTGAGAACTTGTATGGACTGCGGTGTAACGTCTTTGGGAAATTTGATGCGGAAAAGGAGTCCGGTGTTGGAAATAAAATACGGGTCTCCGTGCGTGGCGTTTTCAATTGTTTTTTCAAAAAGGAAGCTTGAAGGATTTTGGGGAATGTTCACTCGGTCTTTTGCGACTTTGACGGATTCTGTCAGTTGGAATACGCCAGCGTACTTGCGGTTTACATACAGCTCCACAAATTGAGAACGCGGTGAGTAAGCGGATCCGAGCGCTTCTGAAAGTTTGTGTGTAATCCAGTTCCGCATTAAAGTTTTGTCTCGATGATTGGAAATGAGTAGCCAATCTCTGTCTTTGGGCATTCCGAACAGGGAAACTTTATTTTCAAATTCGATTTTTAAACTGTATTTGGAAAATTCCCAAGAATAATTTCCGTGCCCTTTGACTGTCAGGCGGAAAATCTCGCTTTGAGGGGCGTCTTTTCCATAAATTTGCAACAGGGCTGGAATTTTTGTGTCGCGGTCCCGAATGCCTGCGAAGTCCTCTGTCTCTAGGGCGATTCGAGGAAGTCCGGCGTAAGGATATTCGGAATCGTCGATAGGCAAATAGGATTTTTCTTTTGGGGTGGCTTCTGTCGAATGCCAAAGACATCCGTTGAAAAGTCCCACAGCCAAAAGGAGAATGAAGGCGGAACGTTTCTTTGAGCGGAGCTCGAAAATCAAATTCGGAAATTTTGGCATTGCTTGAAAAATACATCGAATTTGTTCTTGATGGCAAAAGGGATGGCCAATTTGGAAGGGATTCTGTATTTGGTGAAGAAAAGGTTGCACGAAAACGTCTGATGAGTATATCTTGAAAAAAGGAATCATCGAAGAGGTAATCTTATGGCAAAATGGACATGGCTTTCTGGATTGGCTTCGGACTTGAACGCTTGGGAAGACGAGCTTTCCCAGGTGGATTCGGATGCTGAACATACGTTTGTTTCTTATGCGGATGTGATTCTCTCTGTCGGAAATATCTTTGCGCTCCCTTTTGCTGCAAAAGCCGATGTATTGGTGGGAATGGATTTTTCCGCCCTTGTAATGTTGAAAAATTTGTCCAAACGCCCAGTGGGACAACGTTGGGTGCTGCTTGCTCCGATATTGGATTTTTGCCACGGAGAGGATGCCTGGCCACAGAAACAAGTGCTTTTGATGGCTAGGGAAGTAAAACGGATGACGAAGAATGCCTTGCAGGATTTGCTAGAACTTTTTGGACCGGCGGACGAGTTTCATCAGGACCTTTGGATGGAAACCGCCTTGAAAATTGGAGCGGATAAAATCGCTGCCGGCTTTGAATATTTGGCGGCGGAAAAAATTGAAGAGCCCGTAGACGTGCCTCATTGTGAAGTGCGATTTGGCAAAGAAGACGCGTGGATTACGACTCCGGCTATGGAAACCGCCAGAAATCTGTTGAAAGGAGCGAATGTTTTGACGCGTCCTAAAGCGGGACACTGGGCCATTTCGCTTATCGCTTGAACGCCTTGATTCCCAAAAGGGCTAATAGGTAGGCGAAGAAAAATCCGAGCAGCCCGAATTCAACAGCATCTCCGACGTGGAAATAAAGAGTGTCGCGTGTGCGGAGTGGAATCCGCCGGGTGATGACGCGTTCCGTAAAAAGTTCTGTTTTCTGATCCACGTGTCCGTATTGATCAACGAAGGCGGAAACGCCTGTGTTGGTGCACCGGACAATCGGATAGCCGTTTTCGATGGCGCGGTAACGCAATTGGTTGAAGTGCTGCGCTGCAGCCGTACTTTTGCCGAACCAGCCGTCGTTGGTGATGTCGACCATTAGGCGTGAACCGTCGCGGATGGAACGCCTGGCCTCCATCCCATAAATGGTCTCGTAGCAAATAAAAGGGCTCCAGGAATACGGCTCAAAAACGGGTCTGTCTTTTCCCGGAACAAAGTTTCCCTGTCCTACGTCGACATAGTTCAAAATAGGGAAGACATCGTCAAAGGGTAATCTTTCGCTGAAAGGGACCAAATGGGTTTTGACATAACGTTCGGGATTGTGCATCCCCGGAGAAAAGAGGAATCCGCTGTTGTAAAGGTTTACGGGACGGGGAGGTTTTCCTTGACGGTCGTAATCCAATGCGCCGATAAACAGCTTCGTGTTCGTTCCGCGGATGCGTTCCCGGATCCAATTCTTTTCTCGATGCCTTTTTTGCAAAAAGTCTGGAATGGCTGTTTCTGGAAAAACGACCAAATCGATGTCGCCTGCGTCCCAATCGATGCTGTCGTTTGCCAAACGCCACGTTTTTTCGACAATGGAATCGTAATAAGCTTTGCTCCATTTGGCTGTTTGGGGAACATTGGGTTGCACAATGGCCACTTTGGGAGCGTCGGTCCCGCTGGGCGTGTAGAACGGTTGCGCTTCGGGTTTTGAAAGGACGGCTGTCCCATAAATCCAAAGTAGGGTGAAAATGATAATCGGGGCTGCCAAAAGGCGTTTTTTTCGAAAAATGAATGCTTCTGCGACCGCTTGGTTGCTTCCGATGACGAGAGCCGTGTAACCGAAGATGCCTATCAGCGAAAGAGCCTGAAGCATGGGAAGCTGGTTACCAAAAGCGTAGCCGAGATGGCTCCAAGGAAAGCTGAAGTCGCCGTAGCTGCGCGTCATTTCTAAGCCCGCATAAAAGAACGGGAAAAGAATCCGGAAAATGGGAACCCCTTTGAATTTTAAATGGCGGCCAGCAACAAAAACGGCTGCGGCTATCGTATTGTAAACGCTAAAATAGGAAATAAGCAAAACCAGTCCAATGAAAATGAGGGCGGCTGGGCCGACGTTCATCACATTGTAAATCCAATAATAGTTGACCGCATTGTAAAGAAATCCTGACCAAAACGAAGCGAAAACAGCCGTTTGCCAATTGGACTTGAGCAAAACGAGGAACCATGGGGCGAGAAATACCAAAGCACCGGGGCCAAGAGGAAGCGGCGGAAACGTCAGCGCGTAAAATCCCCAACCGATGGAACAGATGAATAGTGCCAAACGGGATTCGCGTTCTTTAAGGCGGTGCCAGTTCCAAATGGCAAATCGGAAAATCCCATAAAGGAACAGGGGAATGCTGATTGCGGACAACTGAATCAGTCCAACGTGGGAATGGAACGTGTAATCTGCAGCAAGGGACAAAAAACCTGTGACGGAATAAAGGAATAGCGCTTTTTGAAAGTTGCTGCGAATTTTTTTTGAAAGCAAGAATGGCAAAGCGGCAAGAATCGGGACTATCTGCGGAATGTAGGTATAAATGCCTTCGAAGTCGGGATTTGCAAGCACCAAGGCCGCGTTCAAAATGAATTGAAGAAATAAAAAGAAAATCATAAACCGCCTTTTCCCTGTGGATGGAAAATCAAAACGAATTCACCTTTCGGTTCACGATTTTTGTAATGCTCCAATAAATTTGACGGAGTTCCAACTAGATGCTCTTCGAATTTTTTGGTGAGTTCCCGCATGAGCGCTATGGGAATTTCGCCAAAGACTTGCCCAATTTCACCGATGAATTTTACCAGATTATGCGGACTTGCGTAAAAAATGAGAGTTGAATCCGCAGATTCTTTCAGTTTTTCGAGTAGATGCAATCGTTGGGCGCTTTTTTTCGGCGAAAAATTTTCAAACCGGAATCGGTCTGTCGGCATACCGCTAGAAACGAGCGCGTTTACCATGGCGCAGGCACCGGGAACGCTGCGCACCTCGATTCCTTCGCGAACGCATTCACGGACTAAGTTGAATGCCGGGTCTGCGATTCCGGGCGTCCCTGCATCGCTGATGATGGCGATGTCGCCTTCTGATTTTAAAAATTCAACATATTTCGGAGTCACCGCTTCTTTGTTGAAGTCGTGATAGCTTTCCATCGGAGTGCGGATGTCAAAATGATCAAAAAGAAGGCGCGAATGACGGGTGTCTTCGGCTAACACGAGGGGCACTTCTTTTAAAATGCGTATGGCTCGAAAGGTAATGTCTTCGAGGTTTCCGATGGGAGTGGCGACAACGTAAAGAGTATGCATAATTTTGAAGTTAGTAAATGTTCGGGGACGTGGAGTTGTCAATAGGAGAGAAAAGAGATTGCTGCAATCGCGAAATGAGTTTTCTGTGAATCATGTCGGCGTGGTCTTGGACGAATCCGTTCCTGTAAGGTCCGTACCAGAAAAGACGAGGATGCTCTTCTTCTAAAAGCCAGATTTTTTCGACGACCGTTTTGTCGCAGGTGAGCGTGCATTCTGCGGTTATTTGAATGTCGTCTTCGCGGGGCATAGCGGGCCAAAGTGGTGCGAGGACAAAAATGCCTAGATACCAAAGACTTGCATAACGTTCCTCTACGCTTCCTTGAAAAGAAATCTTCACTTCGCACCCTTCGGGAATGCTGCTTGCTAAATGTTGAATGTATGCATGCTTCAGCTCTTCGGGAACTTCAACGGAATCCCCATTTTCAGTTGCGGAAAACGTAATGTTTGAATTTTGGAGAGAAAATTTTTCGTTGGCAAATCCAGAAAAGTCCGCATTGTAAAGAGCCGGAGCACATGCGGAAAAGAAAAGAATGGCGAAAATTTCCAAAAGCAATTTCACGATTTAAAATTAGATTATTAGATTTCGAAACATGGAAAACAAGCCGGCTTATTTCATTTCGGATGCTCATTTGGGGGTAAATCCTCCCGGATCTTTGCCGCATCGAGAATCGGTGCTGGTGCGATTCTTACGCGGAATGGCGGGGAATGCTTCGCATTTGTTTTTAATCGGGGACTTGTTCGAGTTTTGGTATGAATACAGGCATTATGTCGCCCGCGGGCATTTCCCTCTGTATCGGGCGTTGGGCGATTTGGTGGATTCCGGGACAGAAGTTCATTATCTGATGGGCAATCACGATTTTGCACTGGGAGATTTTTTCCCGCGCGAATTGGGCGTTTTTGTGCACCGGACTTTTTCGTGTGAATTGCAAGGGCGCAATGTTTTTTTGATGCATGGGGATGGAATACCCCGAAGCGATGGCGGATATCGTTTGGCGCGGAAAATCATTGATGCGGGATGGGCGCGTTTTCTTTTTCGTCAAATTCATCCGGATTGGGGAATGAATCTTGCGCAATTTGTGGGAAAGCACAGCCGAAAGGCGGGAAAAAAACGTACGATAGAAATTCAAGAATACCTGGATGCGGCAAAACAAAAAATGCGGGAATTTCATTGTGACCTTTGCGTTCATGGACATCATCATATTCCGGGGAAGTGGAATGTGCCTGGTGGCGAAGTTGTTTCTCCGGGGCAGTGGCTTTTCT
>CAZPKF010000028.1:0-20283 GCA_964587155.1 uncultured Fibrobacter sp. | reverse complement strand
TTTCTTCATAAAACCACCCGTTGTATGTTCTTGTTATAAATTTAAAACATTTGCGGACATTGAGGGGGCGTCCGCTACCGAAAAACTTATCTATCAAATCGCCCATTTAGGCTTCCGGTTCCCGGTTTTCAGTTTAAACTCCCAACGAAAGCCAATTCCGCATTCCAAAAAAATTCCGTTTCAAAACGAGCTGCCCGAATTTCACAAAAAAGGCTCGCCGTTTGCATTCCGTCACGTGCAAAATTCCCATCACCGCAGAAAAGGATTCCCTCGGCGCCCCATCAACGGGATTTCCTTTTCACCATTCAAATTCCGCATTCCGAATTGACAAAAAATTCCCAGTTCAAAGCCGTCTTTTCTACATTTGCACCTTGTGATTCAAGTTCAAAACATTACAAAATCCTTTGGGACCCAAGACCTTTTCCGCGACGCCAGTTTTTTAGTCGCCCCACGGGAACGGGTCGGCATCGTTGGCAGAAACGGTTGCGGCAAATCCACCCTGTTCAAAATTCTCCTCGGCGAAGAGTGCCTTGACGGTGGAAAAATTGACATTCCGAAAAATTACACCCTCGGTTATCTGCAGCAACACATCGCCTTTTCGCACGCCACCGTCCACGAAGAAGCCTGTTCCATTTTAAAAGTCAGCGAAGACGGCTGGATGGACACGCACCACGTGGAATCTATTCTTTTCGGTTTGGGATTCGATGCGGAATCCATGCAAAAAGATCCGAATCTTTTATCCGGAGGCTTCCAAATCCGCCTAAACCTCGCAAAAGTCCTCGCCAGCGAGCCGAACATGCTCCTGCTCGATGAACCGACAAACTATCTGGACATCGTTTCGACCCGATGGCTTTCTCGATTCTTGCGCAACTGGAAGGGTGAACTTTTACTGATCACGCACGACCGAAAATTCATGGACAGCGTGTGCTCCCATGTCGTGGGCATCCACCGAAAAAAATTCCGAAAAATCCAAGGTTCCGTAGCCAAACTCAAAGAGACCATCGCCACCGAAGAAGAAGTCGCCGCGCGTACGCAAGAAAACGAAGCCCACAAGCGCGAACAGCTCGAACGCGTCATCGACCGATTCCGTTTCAAGGCGAGCAAAGCCGCCATGGTGCAGTCCAAAATCAAAGCGGTTGAGCGCCTTGGCGAAGTTTCCCGGTTAGAACACGAACGCAATTTGGAATTTTCTTTCAACGAAGCAGGCTTTCCGGGAAAACGCATGTTGCAAATCAAGGATTTGGGATTCCATTTCGAAAACGGCCCGTCCTTGATAGAAAATCTGAATGCGGAAATTTTCAAAGGCGACCGCATCGCCATCATCGGACCAAATGGCCGCGGAAAGACAACGCTGTTGAACCTGATTGCGAACGAATTGAAGCCTGTTTCCGGCGAAATTTCTTTAAATCCAAACGTTCTTCTCAATTATTTCGGACAAACGAACATCAACCGCTTGGATTTAGACAAAACAGTCGAAGAAGAATTACAATCTTCCATCACCAGCGCAGAACGCGGCAAGGCGCGGAGCCTCGCCGGACTGATGATGTTCAGCGGAGATGCCGCACTCAAACGCATCAAAGTTCTTTCCGGTGGAGAGCGCAGTCGGGTCTTGTTGGGAAAAATCCTCGCAACGCCTTGCAATCTGTTGCTTCTCGACGAACCGACGAACCACTTGGACATGGAAAGCATTGAAAGCCTCATCGATGCTTTGGAAGATTATTCAGGAACAGCCATTGTCGTTTCGCACGATGAAGAATTATTGCAAGTTTTTGCCACCAAGCTCATCGTTTTCGACGGAGGCAAATGCTTTTTGTTCGAAGGGACTTATGCCGACTTTTTGGAAAAAGTCGGCTGGGTCGAAGAAAAAAGCGAAAGCGTCACCAAAGTATCTGCAAACGGTTCCGTTCAAACGACAAGCGCACCCAAGGATAAAGACAGCCGCCGCGCCCGCGCCGCTTACATTGAAGAGCGTTCCAAAACGATCCGTCCCATCGAAAAACGCATTCAAAAGTGGGAAGCAGAAATTCAAAAGCAAGAAGCCCTTGCCGGAGAATGCGAAAAACGCCTTGTCGAAGCCAGCGAAAAAAACGACGGCGCAGCCATTTCCCAAATTGCAAAAGAACTGGCCGACGCCAAAAAGAAAACCGACGAAGCTTACGAAGAATGGGAAAAGGCTTCTGCCGAACTGGAAGCCGCCCAGCAGAAGTACCCGCTTTGACAGCCCTCAATCCGCTCGGCGGATTCCCCACGAACGGACAACGCTCTTCTTTTGGGAATCTTTTCCCAAAACGCCGATTTTAACTTTCAACTTGGCGACATAAGCGCCCGTTCCCACAAGGCGCCCCGATGTGCTGCGGGCATTCCATCCCAGATAAAGGAGACCCGGATTCCGCGTACAATCCCCTCCGAAAATTTCATCGGAGCAAAGCACCTTTCCGCTCGCCGAATTGATGAATGCGCCTAGGTTCGAAAAGAAGCTCGTTTCGTATTTCACATAAAGGCTTTCGGGAGCAGCTCCGCTTGCTGTAGAAAGTTCCGCCAAATCGTATCTCACCAAAAATCCCGGAAGACCAATTTGCTCTTCCGCTTTTTCATAAGTGATTCCGAGATTCACCTTGAAAGGAGCTACCGCCGAAGAATTCTTTGCCTTTTCCAAAGCGGAGACTTTGGCGTCAAATATTTTTGCCGACTCGACGACAATATATTGCTCTCCCACCAGACGGACCCAACGGTTATTTTCCGCGGCCACATTGCCGGAAAGGTCTTGAGCGATTCCCGGTGCAAAGCGGATGCTGTCGCCAACCGATGGCAGAACGCCGTTTTCGTTCGTATAATAAACTTCATAACGGTTAGCGCTGCGCTTTCCGCGAATCGGATGGATTTTGAACGAAGATTCCACGCCATCGCGCCACGCCCGAATTTCAAAAATAGAATCGAAGGGAACTTCACACGAATCGATGGATTCGCTGAAGACTATCGACAATGCGTAAAGATTCTCGCTCCGGGGAGTCACAATCGCATTCGAAACGACAGGCCCCATCCTGTCGCGGATGATGCCGGAAACGCGGAAGTTCAACGTATCCGTCATTCCCGTCACCGTATCCGTCACCGCCTTCCGGAAAAGGCTTGAATAACTTCCCACGTAAGCTTCTCCCGATGTTCCTCCCGTGAACAGGAACGGAAGCAACGAATCCGCGGCAAACACGAGCAAGGAATCCTTCACCCGGTGAGACTCCATATTCTTTAATCCGGCAGTCACGTGCCACAGAGAATCTCCGAATTGCCACGAAACAGAATCCGGCACGTTGTCGTCGACGATGGGTTCCCCATAAGAAAGTACCAGACTGTCAGCGACTCCGTCACCGTCGCGGTCATACATGAATCCGCCAGTGGGAATCGGGACTGGGGGCTTTTCCAAATGAATTTTCGACCAAGTGAGCACATTGGCGTAAGCCGCGCCCGAAATCTGGAAAGACCCATTTTCCACAGCCTCGGTTCCCATTACATAGAACAGTGCGCGACCGTTTTGCATTTTCACCGAATCCAACAGGCCTCCGATTTCATCCGTCAATGCGAGGGAATCTTTAGTGAAAAAAGTCAACGCGGCATCACATCCGCTGTCGCAGGGCGCGCCCATGTAAAACGCCATCACCCGCACGGCATACGGAATAAACGCGTATTCGCCAAGCTTCACCGAATCCGGGTCAATCGGATTCCAAAGAGAGTCTGCAAAAACGATATCGGGAAGTGGATATTCCGGCACGGTGAAATACACTTTCGACGACTGCGACAAATCAGATTCCAGATAAAAGTAAAGCGTATAAGAACCCGGCGCAAGAGTTCTCGATTTGACGACGATGTTCGTATCGATGCTGAATCCGGACATGGTTTCAGAAACGAAAATCCCTCCGTAATTGACTCCCGGAGAAAGCGTATCGCCTTCTTCTGGAAGCCCCGGACCTTTCAAAATGAAGAGCGAAGCGGCTGGAATCGTATCCACTTTCGACACACTTGAAACATCACAGCTGAGCGATTCATCGATGAGCATTTGCCAAATTTCATATTGGATGGTTCCATCTTTTGTCGGGATTTCAACCGGGTAATAAGTCTTTTCCGTTTGCAGGTTGATGGACGTGCGCATTTTGAAATTCGAACCTGTCGCGTTTCGCTCCGAGAAAAAGATGTGGAACGGATACGTTTCTCCCTCGACCAGTTTCTGCGCAGGATTGTTCTGCCCTATCGTATCCAGATTGACAGCGCGTTCCACCGGGCTGTGGCAACCGCCAATGTCGACGACAAGCCTATTGTTGATGTAAACCCAAACGTCATCGTCTCCGCGGAATTCAAAATATTGCCCTTTCACATATTGAAACTGGGCCGAAATTTTCATGGCAAAACTGTAATTGTGACGGCACCCCTGAACGACAGAATCGTATTTGGGATTGTATAAAGTCATCGCCGAGTCCAGATATTTGAAATCATCGATGGGATAAAATCCCGGATTCACCGGATCATTACAATTTCCCGCTTCCGTAATGTCCGCAAGCCAAAATCCTTCGTCATCCAAAACCAAATCAATATCGCGGCAAACGGCATTCGTATACTTTTTCCCGGCGGCATCCGTCGCCAGCGTTTCCGGCACAAACCAGCGTTCCACTTCACGCGCCGCCGAACATTGCGCCCACGGATAAACAAGGGAATCCACACGGGCAGGGAGTCCGTTCACCAACGTATCTTGCACCATTCCCACGACATGGCCCTGACATTTTCTATTTGTCGTCTCCTGTTGGAGCGAATCGAGGAACGTCACCTCCGTATAATCGTTTCCATCGTAAATGCCTCCGAAATCGACATCGACGCTGTCCGGGTGATTTTCTCCAGCCCAGTCCAGAACCATCGCCGAAATTTGCATTGTCGGGCAAACGCCAAGTCGACCGGGAAACTCCGTAGAAATCGCCGGTTTGCTAGAAAGCGTCGGATACGGATAAACCCACACAACGTCAGAAAGGGCTGTTACAGAATCCAGTCCGATAACGTCGCCCGCCTTCGCCCCGGATGCCGTGTAAATTTCAAATCCGAACGTCTGTTTGAATGTCACACTCCATTCGTCCAAATGTTTGTAATAAGCGCCCTGATACCATCCGCAGGTGTCACCGGAAAACGGCCCCATTTTAACAGTGTCTCCATTCACAATCATCGATGGCGACATATCGTCCCAAGGGCTCATTAAACGGACAATTTTTTCTTCGAGAGGTGCATACGACACTTCATAACGTTCGTTGTTGTATGTAAAAAGCCACGCTTCGTAAACGCCCTGGGGAAAGAAGGAGGAAATTATCGGTCTGTTCGCTTCCGTGAAATAAGTGACCGCCGGCCATTCATTTTGTCGGCGGTAAATGTTGAAGACAGCCGCCGTCGAAGACCATTCCGATTTTGCAGCAACCGATGCCGGAAAATCATAATGCCACCATCTTTTGTATTCACCGGTAGAATCCAAAGCCGTTGGATTATTTAAAATGTTGTTGCCCACCGAAATGTAAACCGCGCTGTCACGATAAGTCGTATTCGTTCGCCAAGGATGATAAATATGCAGCGTCCGCGAAGAGTCAAAACATTCCCCGATTTTTCCCATGGAAAATTCAACGGAGGCAGCAGACGAAGTCCCATCGACAAAAACGGTATCTTGCAAATTCAACGCATCCGAAAGATCCACTGTCCCTTTTGCAGGGAACGCCAAATAAGGCGCATGATAACGTTCAAAATAAGCCTGTTTCAATGGATTATCCGCAAGCATCGAAGGAGTCACAGCCCCGTAAAACCACCCACAATGAGAAGAGTCGTTTACGGCAAACCGCATCAGCACGGAATCCGCACCAAAAATCATCCGCGGCAAGGCCTTGTTTCCCCAAGGGCTTTTGAACCAAACGATTTTAGACCCCGGAGCGACAAAACTTTTGACAAAAGAACCGTCCGATTCCGTATAAAGCCAAACTTCCGTATCGGAGCCGAATATCGCCTGCATTGAAAAAGAAAGCGCCTGACCGCCAGCGTCTTGCCAAGCTACGCAATTGTTTGTATTGTAATTGTTGTCCGAAGTGTTCGGACACGCTTGCACGTTGAATGATTCCCAATTCTGAAAATCTGAAATGTTTTTATTCCACGTGAAAGAAAACCAGCCGTTTCCTTCGCTTGTCATCCTAGTTCCGGAAGATTCCCCAAACGAAGGATTATAACCGGTCGGCGATCCCAAAATGTGCAAAAAATACGCATCCTTTGTCGCATCGCCCCGCCACAGAGATTGAATATGCAAAGTCAAAGACGCCTGAACCATCGCAATGGAAAACAGGCACACGGCAAGGACCAGTTTCATAAACGGTCTCCTTTTTGTCCTTTATACAACACTCGCTTTCAAAAATAATTCTTAAAAAACGAAAGACTCGTAAATTTTACAAAACAAGGGCAGCCAACACATTTTCTTTTGCAAATTCCTTTGCAAACACCAAAATTCACGTTCCCAAACCGACTTTCCAATTCGCCTTTTCTCGCAAAACAGTCGTGCGCCCGCCGTGCCCAGGAAACACAACAACATCGTCCGGCAAAGAAAGCAATTTTTCGCGGATAGAGCAAAACAGGGCGTTCTCGTCGCCCAAAGGCAAATCCGTACGGCCAAAACTATCCCGGAAAAGCGTGTCTCCCGAAAATAGGACTTTTTCTTTTGCAAAATAAAACGACAATCCCCCTGGAGAATGCCCCGGTGTTTCTAGCACGCGAAAGCGCAGGTTTCCAAACGAAAATTCCTCACCGTCTTTTAGCGAATCTGTGGGCAAAGGCAAAACGTCTTCCAATTCCAAGCCGAACATTTGCGCCTGCCTTTCGGCGTTTTCAATCAAAAAGGAATCTTTCGGCGATGCTTTCACGGGTATGCGCAAGCGGTTTGCCACTTTGGCGTTCCCAATGCAATGGTCCAAATGCAAATGCGTATTCAAAGCGAAATGCAAATGCAGCCCATTTTCGCAAATGAATTTTTCTGCCC
The DNA here is from genome assembly GCA_964587155.1 of uncultured Fibrobacter sp. Taxonomy (GTDB): domain Bacteria; phylum Fibrobacterota; class Fibrobacteria; order Fibrobacterales; family Fibrobacteraceae; genus Hallerella. The sequence goes on along the minus strand of CAZPKF010000028.1, from coordinate 13,250 downwards.
GTGCAAATTCCCCATCATCATAAAACCCCGGATCAATGAGAATGGCATTTTTTTCTGCATCCCACACAAGATAAGTGTTTTCTTGGAACGGATTGCAAACAAACGTCTGGATTTGCACAAAGACCTCGAGAAAAAAGTTGGACCTTTTTCAATTTAGATTCACAAGCCTCTCCCGGCAAGATTCTTGACTTTCGACGGCAAAAAATGCCGAGTTCAAAAGTGAGCCGCCGGCGGGCTTTCTCAAAGACGACGATGTGGTACTTTTCATGACCGCCAGAAGGCTTTTACGGAACTACCGGCTACGCCGGTAGTTTTCTTTATACAAAAAAGCCCGGCATTTTTGCCGGGCTTTCTTTTGCAAAACTGAAAGTTTTACTTTTCCGCTTCAGCTTCTTGCGAGGCGCCCTTGACCATGTCAATCGGCTTCGCTTCAGCAGCCGGAGCTTCTGCCTTGGGAGCTTCCTTCGCCTGAATTTCATCTTCGACGAGAGAGACCAAAGCCATTTCCGCTGCGTCACCCGGACGGTTCGGTCCAAGCTTCAGCACGCGCGTGTAACCGCCATTGCGATCCTTATAACGCGGGCCGATGACATCGAACAAACCCTTCAGGGCTTCTTTGCCACGAACAATCCGAGCCGCTTCGCGGCGAGCAGAAAGGTCACCTTTCTTCGCGTAAGTCACCAAACGGTCCACAACGCCACGAACAAGGCGGGCCTTGAGGAGCGTCGTACGCACGGCACGGTCACGCTGATCTTCCGCCAAGCCTTTTTCGATAATGGAAGTCGCAAGGCTACGGAGAATTGCGCGTTTGTGCTTTGCATTGGCGCCGAGTTTCTTATTCTTTACACCGTGTCTCATTTTCTTAATCCTTCAAGTATTGATCGACGTCCATGCCGAACTGCAGTCCCATCGAAGTCAACACCTCGTTAAGTTCAACCAAGGACTTTCTACCGAAATTCTTGTATTTCAGCATGTCCTGTTCCTTATTGCGCACCAGTTCCGCGATAGTATGAATGTTGGCCATCCGGAGACAGTTGCTCGAACGGACAGAAAGTTCCAATTCATCCACGCGCATCCGGAGACGGCTCGCAATCCGCTGGCGTTCTTCGTCTTGCACCATTTCTTCGGGAGATTCCAAATCCCCTTCGAAATTGATGAAGGCTTCCAAATGATCGACAAGGAGCTTTGCAGCATAAGCCAAAGCGTCTTCGGGATCAATGGAACCATCAGTCGTGATTTCAAGTTCCAAGCGGTTGTAATCCGTTTTCTGGCCCACGCGAGTGTCGCTCACGTGCATAGCCACTTTTTGCACGGGGTTGAAGTTTGCATCCATCGGAATCACTCCGATAGGCGCATCCGGATCCTTCAATTCATCCGCAACCACATAGCCACGGCCAGAAGAAACCTTGAGTTCCATGCTCAAAGAAGCGTTACCGGCAAGCGTCGCAATATGGACATCCGGGGTCAGAATCACCACGTTGGGATTATCCTCGATGTTTGCAGCGGTGATTTCACCATCGCCAGACATATCCAAGCGAAGAGTTTCGTCGTGATCAGAGAGGAGCTTCACGCGGATGCTCTTCAAGTTCAGGATGATGTCAGTAACATCTTCCTTGACTCCCGGAATAGACGAAAATTCCTTATCGACTCCTGCGATTCGCACAGAGACGATAGCGGCCCCTTGCAGCGAGGAAAGCAGCGTACGGCGAAGAGCATTACCGATGGTAATACCCCACCCGCGTTCCAGGGCTTCTACGACAAACTTGGCGTAGCGCCCATCTTCACGCGATTCCACTTTCTGGAAACTGCGCGGCATTTGGAGAGATTTCCACATCATTGGCGTTTTCCCCTATTGAGATTAAACACTTCTCTTCTTTTTAGGACGGCATCCATTGTGCGGCACGCCGGTCACATCGCGAATCGTCAGCACTTCGATACCAACATTCTTGATGGCGCGGACTGCGGATTCACGTCCACCGCCGGCACCTTTCACGCGCACATCCACCTTGCGAATGCCCAAGTCGTAAGCCTTGCGGGCTGCGGCTTCGGCAGCGAGCTGCGCTGCGAACGGAGTGCTCTTGCGAGAACCCTTGAATCCGGAATTTCCCGGAGAACCCCATGCGATGACGTTGCCACGGGCATCCGTAATCGACACGATGGTGTTGTTGAAGGAAGCATTGACGCAGGCGATGCCTTGCAAATCAACGCGCTTCTTGCCCTTCTTGCCCTTTTCTTCAGCGGGAGCGGCGGCTTCTGCAGCGGCCGGGGCTGTTTCTTTAACTTCTTCGTCTGCCACGGATCGTCTCCTTACTTCTTCTTGTTAGCAACGGTCTTCTTCGGACCCTTGCGAGTGCGAGCGTTTGTACGGGTACGCTGACCACGGACCGGCAAATGTTTCATGTGACGGGAACCGCGATAGCATCCAATGTCTTGAAGACGCTTGATGTTCAAGGTCGTTTCTGCGCGAAGTTGACCTTCCACAGAGTATTCGTCTTCGAGTACGTGACGAATCTTACCTTGTTCTTCTTCAGTCAAATCGTCGCACTTCTTCTTCAGATCAATACCCAATTGGGCGCAAATCTTGCGAGAGGTGAACAGACCGACTCCGTAGATAGCCGTGAGACCGTACTCGACAGTCTTGTTTCTCGGCAAATCGACACCAGCAATACGTGCCATAAAATCTCCTAACCCTGTCTCTGCTTGTGACGGGGGTTCTTAGAACAGATGACGCGTAGAACGACCTTGCGACGGACAATCTTGCAATTTTCACATCTAGGTTTGATGGAGGCTTTGATTTTCATAGGTTCTAACCTTCTTTGTCCCTATTACTTGTAACGGTAGGTGATCCTTCCCCGAGACAAGTCATACGGGGAAATTTCAACCAACACTTTGTCGTCCGGCAAGATGCGGATAAAATGCCGGCGCATTTTTCCCGAAACGTGGGCGAGAATCTCGTGACCATTTTCAAGGCCAACCCGGAAGAACGCGTTTGGAAGAGCTTCCAATACAACGCCTTCTACTTGAATGCCTTCTTCTTTAGCCACTAGGACGCCATCCTGCCGCGAATGCGGCCGTGTTTCAGGAAACCTGCATAATTATTGGTATTGAGATGGGCTTCGAGTTGACGAAGTGTATCCAGCGCAACACCGACCACGATCAAGACCGAGGTTCCACCAATATAGAAAGACATATTCAAAGCGTCTTTCAAATGAAGCGGTCCCACGCTAATTACGGCCAAGAAAATCGATCCTGGCAGTGAAATGCGGGTCAAAATATGGTCAATATACTCGGCTGTCTTTCTCCCAGGACGAATGCCGGGGATGAAAGCTCCGGACTTCTTGAGGTTATCCGCAATATCGGAAGGATTATATTGGATAGCCGTATAGAAGTAGGTAAAAAAGATAATCAGTGCGGCGAAAATAACGCTGTAGGTGACATGTCCGGGAATGAACGCGCTCGCAAAGGATTGCGCCCAGCTGACATTCGGCATCCACGAAGCGATAACCGCAGGGACGAACATGATGGAAGATGCGAAGATGACAGGGATGACGCCAGCCGTATTCACCTTGAAAGGCAACGTTGTCTGACCGCCCATCATCATCTTGTTCCCGACCACCCGACGAGGACTCTGAAGCGGAATGCGGCGAGTCGCCTGCTCCACGAAAACGATGAAGCCGACAATCAAAACCACAATCGCCAGAATGAAGACTTCAATTGCGAGCGGCTGAATGCCTTCGCGGAACATTTCAAATTCGCGGAGGAATGCGCTCGGAAGTCCGCCTACGATACCGGCAAAAATGATCAGGGAGATTCCATTACCAACACCTTTTGCCGTGATTCTCTCGCCGAGATACATGACAAAAATCGTTCCCGTGGTGAAGGTAAGCGTAGCTAATAACCGAAAACCGACATTGCCAAGCCCGGACTGGAAACCGTCCGTCAGCACAGAAACGCCCGTACCGGTTGCGGTGGAAACTTTCAAGCTAGAAAGCCATACGGCGACACCCCAACCCTGAAGTGCACCGAGGACGACCGTGAAGTAACGCGTATACTGGTTTAGTTTGGCGCGTCCTTCTTGGCCTTCTTTCTGAAGCATCTGAATCGCCGGAATCACGGATCCCATCAACTGAATGATGATGCTCGCGCTGATATACGGCATAATGCCCAAGGCAAAAACCGTCGCTTTGGCGAATGCACCGCCGGTGAAGGAATCGTACAAGCCGAAGATGTTATTGTTGCTGCGGAAATATTCAGCAAGAATGGATGCGTTTACCCCCGGAATCGTGATATGCGCTCCGATGCGGTAAACGATAAGAAGCCCCAAGGCAAAGAGAATTCTCTTCCTCAGGTCTTCCATCTTGAAGGCGTTGACGAAACCGTCAATGGCTTTCTTCAGAGCATCCATTATTTTACGATCTCGACTTTGCCGCCGGCAGCTTCAACAGCAGCCTTGGCCTTTTCACTGATAGCGTTGACTTTGAGCGAAATCGCCTTGGTGATGGTGCCGTAGCCCAAAACCTTGACAGGCTTCTTGACACTGCGGATGAGTCCTTGGTCAAAGAGAACCTTTGCGTCAAAATCGACAACGCTCGACTTTTCCAAAGCCTTGAGATTGACGATTTGCGTGTCACGCGGGAACATGGACTTGAATCCACGCTTCGGAACGCGACGGTGAATCGGCATCTGTCCGCCTTCGAAAGCAACGCGGCCGGCCTTGGCGCTCTTACGGGCACCAGAACCCTTCTGACCACGTCCGGCAGTCGTGCCCCAGCCCGAACCCGGACCGCGGCCAATGCGCTTGCGCTTCTTGGTAAGAGCGCTGTTGGGAGGATTAACACTATTGAGTCGCATATTAAATCTCCTCGACCTTGATCAGGTAGCTGACCACGTTGATCATTCCCTGAATGGAAGGAGTCAGCGTGTGTTCCTTGGAGGTGCCAATGCCATGAAGACCGAGAGACAGCATGTTCGCTCTGTGCTTCGGCAATGTGTGGATTGTTCCCTTAACCTGGGTAATTCTCACTTTTTTCATTTCCTGGACCTCAGACGTTCTGACCGCGCAATGCCGCGTAGTCGTTTTTGTTCTTCTGCGTCGTGAGACCTTCGATGCAAGCCTGCACCACGGTGCTCGGATTGGAAGAACCATAGATCTTGGTAAGAATGTTGTGCACGCCGGCGAGTTCCAAAACAGCACGGGCAGCCGCACCGGCGATAACGCCAGTACCAGGTGCCGCCGGAATCAAGCGGATGCGCGTTGCGCCAAACTTGATTTCAACATCATGCGGAATGGTTCCGTCCTGGATGTGCACTTCGATGAGGTTGCGCTGGGCAGCTTCCGTTCCCTTGCGAATCGCTTCGGAAACTTCTTTTGCCTTGCCGAGGCCAACACCGATTTTGCCCTTCTTGTTGCCAACGACAACGAGAGCACTGAAAGACATCCGGCGACCGCCTTTCACGGTCTTGGCGCAGCGGTTGATGTGCACAACTCTGTCTTCAAATTCAGAAACTTGAGCTTCGCGTTCCAAAGTGTACCTCTTAGAATTGGAGTCCGCCTTCACGAGCTCCCTCTGCGAGAGCCTGAACGCGACCGTGATAAATGTAACCGCCACGATCGAAAACCACGGCAGAAATGCCCTTGGCCTTCGCTTCATCGGCAATGAGATTTCCGAGTTTCTTGCTCTGTTCGGTCTTTGTCAATTCGCCGAACTTCGCTTGGAATTCCTTGGAAGATGTCGCCACCTGAACCAAGGAACGGTGAGAAACGTCGTCGATGATCTGGGCGATCATGTTAGAAAGGGTGCGGCGCACGGTAAGGCGCGGACGTTCGGGAGTACCGTTGACGGTCTTGCGAACACGTGCGTGGCGCGCAATTCTGGACTCAAGTCTTTTCTTTGCAATAGCAGCCATAAAGTTACCTTATTTACCTGTCTTCTTGCCTTGCTTGCGACGGATAATTTCGCCTGCGTACTTGATACCCTTGCCTTTGTAAGGTTCAGGACGACGGTACTTGCGGATTTCCGCGGCAACTTGGCCGACTTTTTGCTTGTCAATGCCTGCGATGTTGATTTTGAGCGCATCAACAGCTTTCAAGGTGATTCCTTCCGGAGCCTTGTAAATGACCGGGTGCGAGAATCCCAGAACGAGATTCAAATCCTTGCCCTTCTGTTCGACGCGATAACCGACACCGACGATTTCCAGATTCTTTTCGAAACCCTTGGAAACACCTTCGACCATGTTCGCTACGAGAGCGCGGGTCGTTCCATGGATAGCACGTGAGAACTTCAAGTCATCAGGACGTTCGAACGAAAGCTTGTCGCCATCGAGATTGATCTTGATGAGTTCGTGCACCTTGGTGGAAAGTTTGCCGAGCTTGCCTTCGACCTGGATGTTCTGTCCATCCACCGCAACCTTGACGTCTGCGGGAATTTGAATGATAGCTTTTCCGATACGAGACATCTTTTACCTCACCAGACCTTCGCGATGACTTCGCCGCCTACGTTTTCCTTGCGGGCTTCGTGGTCGGTCATCACACCTTTGGATGTGGAGATAATGGCGTAGCCAAGTCCGTTGCGAACGCGTGGAAGTTTCGCCACGTCGCTGTAAAAGCGCAGGCCGGAACGGCTGACGCGTTGAATACCTTGGATAGCCGGAACGCCGTTCGTATAGCGGAGGAGAATCTTGAGAATTCCCTGTTTGCCATCTTCAACGACGACGAACTTCTTGATGAAACCTTTTTCCTGCAGCACACGAGCGATTTCGCGTTTCTGGTTGCTGGCAGGGATGTCAACCACAGGCGCCTTTGCCGAAACGGCATTGCGGATGCGGGTGAGCATATCGGCGATTGTATCTGTTGCCATTTGTAAAATGCTCCTTACCAGGAAGATTTGGTGATGCCCGGAATTTCACCGGCGAGTGCCATTTCGCGGAAGCAAATACGGCACAAACCGAAGCGACGCATATAGGCGTGCGGCCTACCGCAACGCTTGCAGCGATGATACCCACGAACTGTGAATTTCGGGGTGCGCTTGCATTTTTCAATCATTCTTCTGCTTGCCATGGGATACCTTACTTCCTGAAGGGGAGACCGAGACCTTCGAGCAGAGCGCGGCCTTCGTCATCCGTATTGGCGGAAGTGACAAAGGAAATGTCCATGCCTAAAGTCTGAGAGATTTTGTCAATGTCGATTTCCACAAAAATCGATTGTTCCTTGATGCCGAGCGTGTAGTTTCCGCTGCCATCGAAACCGCGGCGCGGAAGTCCACGGAAGTCGCGGACACGGGGCAAAGTGATGTTGATGAATCGATAGAGGAAATCCCACATGTTTTCGCCGTGAAGAGTCACCTTGGCACCAATTCCAAGCCCTTCGCGGAGCTTGAAGTTGGAAATGGCCTTGCGAGCCTTCGTCACTACCGGCTTCTGACCAGTAATTGCCGTGAGCGTGTCCAGGGCTTCGTCCAAAACCTTGCGGTTAGCAGCGGCTTCGCCAACGCCCATGTTGATCACGATCTTCTGCAAACTCGGGATTTGCATCACGTTCTTATAACCGAACTTTTCCTTGAGTGCCGGAATCACGGTCTTTTCGTAAACATCTTTCTTCATTGTGCTCATTGTTGATGACCTCACAGAGCCTTACCGGATTTGACGCTCACGCGAACGCTCTTCTTGCCCGCTTCGCGGACACGACGGGTACGGACGGGAGTGGAACCTTCGAGAAGCATCACATTGGAGATGTCAATCGGGAGTTCCTTTTCTACGATACCGCCAGTCTGGTTGGTCTGGCTGGGCTTTTCATGACGCTTGTGAACGTTGACACCGGCGACAACCAAACGACCCTTCTTCGGATCCACGCTGAGCACCGTTCCGGTTTTTCCTTTGTAGGAGCCGGAGATAACTTTCACGTTATCATTCTTCTTGATGTTGGACATTAGAGCACCTCGGGTGCGAGAGAGATAATCTTCGAGAAATTGTGGTCGCGAAGTTCGCGCGCCACAGGCCCAAAGATACGGGTTCCACGGGGTTCGCCATCTTTCGTGATGAGGACGACGGCGTTGTCGGAAAAGCGGATGAACGTTCCGTCTTTGCGACCGATTTCCTTGCGTGTACGGACCACGACAGCATCAGCGACAGAGCCTTTCTTCACCTTGCTCTGGGGGATAGCGTCTTTGACAGCTACCTTGATGACATCGCCGATGCTAGCATAGCGCCGGTTCGATCCACCCAAAACTCGGATGCAGGCGACTTCTTTCGCACCGCTGTTGTCGGCCACGACCAGTCTTGTTTCTTCTTGAATCATATAATTCGCCTTACTCCAGAAGGATTACTTCTTCTTCGCCACAATCCGGACCAAGCGCCAACGCTTCGTCGCGGAGAGAGGACGGGTTTCCATAATTTCCACAGTGTCGCCCACTTCGGCTTCATTCTTTTCATCATGAGCCTTGAACTTCGATGTGGATTTCATGATCTTGTTGTAAATCGGGTGACGCTTGCGGTCTTCGACCACAACCGTAATCGTCTTGTCCATTGCGTTAGACGAAACGACACCCTGTCTTACTTTGCGAGAGTTTCTATCCATTTTTTGCTCCTGCCGGCTTAAGCCTTGGCCCTTTCGGTAAGAATGGTCTTGACACGGGCGATATCCTTGCGGATGGCGCGGGCCGTCGTGGGCTTCTCCACACTTTTACCAATTTTGGCGGAGAACCGGTTGTTGAACAGGTCGAGGTTCAGCTGGGTGAGCTTTTCCTGGAGCTGTTCTGTGCTCAATTCTTTCAGTTCGCGTGCTTTCATTAGATCTCCGAAGCCTCTACGATTTTAACTTTAATTGGCAGTTTCTGCGCAGCTTCGCGGAGTGCCTTGATGGCGAGATCGCGATCCACACCGTCCATTTCGAACAGGATGCGGCCCGGAAGGACGACTGCAGCGTAGAATTCAACACCGCCCTTACCTTTACCCATACGGGCTTCGGCCGGGTGACGTGTCACAGGCTTGCTCGGGAAAATGCGGATCCAGACATGGCCGCCGCGCTTGATTGTGCGGGTCATGGTGATACGGGCAGCTTCGATCTGACGCGCCGTAATCCAGCACTTTTCGAGAGCTTGCATTCCGAATTCGCCGAAAGCAATCGTATCGCCGCTCGTCGCACGTCCTTTCATGCGACGCTTCTGTTCTTTGCGGAACTTTGTTCTTTTAGGACTCAGCATAATTACTTCTCTCTCTTAGGTTCAGACGCCAAAACGTCCTTGCCAATCTTTTCGCCGTGCATGATCCAGACTTTGATACCAACGGAACCATAAACCGTTTTGGCGGTAGCCGTTGCGTAATCAATATCGGCGCGAAGAGTGTGCAGAGGAACGCGACCCTCGGCATACTTCTCGACGCGGGCGATTTCCGCACCGCCGAGACGTCCGCCACACTGAATCTTCACGCCTTCGATGCCCATGCGCATGGCGCTTTGCATCGCACGCTTCATCGCGCGGCGGAAAGAAACACGTTTTTCAAGCTGACGGGCGATGTTTTCAGCGACGAGCTTCGCATCGGCTTCCGGCCTCTTGATTTCGTGGACGCTAATATAGATTTCTTTGCCGGTAAGATATTGGAGTTCGCTCTTCAAACGTTCCAATTCTTCGCCTTTTTTGCCGATAACGACACCCGGACGGGCAGTGAAGAGGTTTACGTTCACCTTTTTGACCGTACGTTCGATGCCAACCTTCGAAAGGGAGGCGTGTTCGAAACGCTTCATCAAATAACGGCGAAGAACGATGTCTTCATAAAGGAAATCGGCAAACTTGTCGTCTTCAGCATACCACTTCGACTGCCAATCGTCGATGACGCCGAGACGAAGACCATACGGATGAGTTTTCTGACCCATAATTACTCCTTATCAGCGTTGTCGGAGACAACGACGGTCAAGTGGGACATCGGCTTAGCGATGCGGTCAGCACTTCCGTGAGAGCGCGGGCGCATCCGCTTCATGATGGTGGCTCCATCGGCATAGATGGCGTCAATCTTGAGGTCTTCAGCCGTAACGACACCCGCGGACTTTTGCTTGAAATTCGCAACAGCGGACTTCAAAGCATTTTCAACGATGGGGGCGCCTTTCTTCTTGTTGTGGAGAATCGAAAGGATGGCGAAAGCCTTATCGACAGACTTACCGCGAACCAAATCCGTGACAAGACGGAGCTTGAGAACTCCGTAACGGATATTCTTTACTTTAGCTACTGCTTTCATTTACTTGGCTCCTCCTGCGGCTTCGGCCTTACGGTGGCCGCGGAAGATACGGGTGGGAGAAAATTCACCCAGTTTGTGCCCGACCATGTTTTCAGTCACATAAACAGGAATGAACTGTTTGCCATTATACACGGCAAAGGTCAAACCGACCATATCGGGAATAATGGTGGAACGACGGGACCAGGTCTTGATGGGCTGCTTCTTGTCGGAGCTGTTCATCGCCTTGGTCTTGACCAAAACGTGGGAATCCACGAAAGCGCCTTTCTTAAGGGATCTCGACATAGCTTATGCCCTCTTCTTCTGGCGACGACGCACGATATAGTGGTCAGTACGCTTGTTGTTACGAGTTTTCTTGCCCTTGCAATTTTTACCCCACGGAGAGCAGGGGTGACGACCACCGGAGGTTCGACCTTCACCACCACCAAGCGGGTGGTCGACCGGGTTCATCACGACACCGCGAACGGACGGACGAATGCCGAGCCAGCGGGAACGACCAGCAGAGCCGGACGATTCATTCATGTGGTCAATGTTGGAAACCTGACCAACAGTTGCAAGTGCGTTTTCCGGGACGAGACGGATTTCACCGCTCGGCAGGCGAACCTGGCAAAGCTTGCCGTCTTTGGCAATCAGTTCCGCAGCAGCACCGGCGGACCGGGCAATCTGGGCTCCCTTGCCCGGAATCATTTCGATGTTGTGAATCATCGCGTTCAACGGAATGTCCTTCAGCGGAAGGGCGTTACCGAGACGGTATTCGGCACCTTCACCGGAGTTCAAAACGTCGCCGACCTTGATGCCAGCCGGAGCGATGATGTATTGGCGTTTACCATCGGCATACTTGACGAGGGCGATCCGCGCAGAGCGGTTCGGATCATATTCAATCGTTTCAACCGTGCACGGAATTCCGGCGCGATTGCGTTTGAAGTCAATAATGCGATATACTTTCTTGTGTCCACCGCCACGGCGACGAGAAGTGATTTCGCCGACATTGCTGCGACCGGAGCTGCGCTTCTTGCCAACGGTAAGAGGCTTATACGGCTTGTCAGCTGTAATTTCCTTCTTGTCGTTCAGCTGCTTGTAACGCAGAGTCGGGGTAAGAGGTCTATAGCTTTTCAGACCCATTGTTACACTCCTTCAAACTCGGCAATCTTGTTGCCAGCCTTCAATGTGATATAGGCCTTCTTCCAATTGGACTTCTTGCCTACAGCCATGCGCACGCGCTTCATCTTTCCGCGGTTGATCAAGGTGTTGACGGAATCGACCTTTACGCCAAAGCGGGATTCGATAGCGTTCTTGATTTCCAACTTGGTTGCAGAAAGTCCAACCTTGAAAACGTAACGGTGAACACCCGAACGCGGGTTGACCATCATCTTGCTGGAACTTTCCGTGATGAGCGGTTCTTTCAGAATTTCGTGGAGTTCTTTCATCTGGAACCTCCCGTGAGTTCGCCCAAAGCTTCTTGGGACATCGCGATATTGTTCGCGCGAACGAGATCATAAGTATTCACGTCTTGTACACGAGCCGTACGAACCCAAGGAACGTTGGCAGAAGAAAGACGGAGGTTTTTGTCGTTGGAACCGACGAGGAAAAGCGCGTTGCGCTGTTCGAGACCGGCCTTGTTGACAATGGCGAGGAAGTCTTTTGTCTTCGGAGTTTCGAAAGAGAGGCTTTCGAAAACGAGAACTTTACCTTCTTGAGCCTTATCGGAAAGGGCAGAGTGGAACGCAAGACGTTTCACTTTCTTGTTGACCTTTTCGAAATAGTCATGAGACTTCGGACCATGAGCCTTGTTACCGCGGACCCACACTGCAGATGTATTCTGACCAGCACGAGCGCGACCGGTTCCCTTTTGCTTCCACGGCTTTGTCGTACCGCCGCTGATCTGGGACTTGGTCTTGGTCTGAGCCGTTCCCTGACGACGGTTGTTGAGGATAGCCTTGATGTGCAGATAAATGCAAACCTTGTTCACCTCAGTATCGAAAACCGCCGGGAGATCGATTTCATTTTTGTATTCGCCGCTAGCGGCGTAGAGCTTTGCCTTTGCCATTAGCCTTTCCTCACCACGATGACTCCATTCTTCGGGCCGGGAACAGCACCGCGAACAAAAATCAAATTGCGGTCGCCGTCAACCTTCACCACCTGGAGGTGCTTGACCGTGACCTTCTTGTTACCATATTGACCGGCCATTTTCTTTCCCGGGAAAACACGTCCAGGATAAGAGTGAGCGGAAAGACCACCCGGTTCGCGAATGTTGTGCGTACCGTGACCGCGAGGACCCGTATGGAATCCGTGACGCTTCACCGTACCAGAGAATCCGTGACCCTTCGAAATACCGGAAACATCGACAAGCTTCACATCGGCGAAGTCGGCAGCACCGAATTCTTTGCCAATGGGCCAGTCTTCCAAGTTTTCGACATCGAATTCCGCGAGATAACCGCGGACATCGAGATTCGCTGCCTTGAAGTGACCAAGGGTCGCCTTGTTTGCGCGACTTTCCTTGACGAGGCCAAAACCGATCTGAATTGCGGTGTAGCCATCTTTTTCTTCAGTCTTGTGGCAAACGACCACGCACGGACCGGCTTCGAGAACCGTTACGGGAACACATTCCCCGTTGTCCGTGAAAACTTGGGTCATTCCCAGCTTTTTTGCAAGAATACCGTTCATTGTGTTACACCTTAATTTCGACTTCGACACCTGCGGGCAATTCCAACTTCATCAGGGAATCCACCGTTTGCGGAGTAGCGTCCAGAATGTCAATCAAGCGTTTGTGTGTGCGGGACTCGAACTGTTCACGCGAAGTCTTATTCACGTGCGGAGAACGGAGAACCGTGTACTTTTGAATTTTGGTCGGGAGAGGGATAGGGCCCGCGATACGGGCTCCCGTGTTCTTTGCCGTATTTACGATGTCTTGAGCGGAACGGTCAATCATGCGATGATCGAACGACTTCAAGCAAATACGAATGCGTTCACCAGCCATTGTGTATCCTTACTTGATGATTTCGGTTACGGAGCCGGCACCGACCGTGCGG
>CAZPKF010000027.1:0-20527 GCA_964587155.1 uncultured Fibrobacter sp. | reverse complement strand
GCGTATCTCCGACGAATACGTGACGCCGGACCAGCTTTCCCGCCACTACAAGATTTACCCCGCCGACTACGTGAGTACCGATGACGGTACCGGTGCCGTGCATACCGCTCCGAGCTTCGGTGAAGAAGACTTCCAGAAGGGTGCTGAACTCGACCTCGGTCTTTTCGACCCGCTCGATACCGAAGGCAAGTTCACGGACAAGGTCCCGATGTGGAAGGGCCTTGGCGCGAAGGAAGCCGACAAGGAAATTATCCGCTACTTCAAGGAACAGGGCCGCGTGTTCAAGCAGGACGTGATTGTCCACAGCTACCCGCACTGCTGGCGCACTGGCGTTCCTCTGATTTACCGCGCCCTCAAGACGTGGTTCCTGAAAATCGATGCGCCGGTCACGAACAAGGACGGTGTGACCAAAACGCTCAAGGAATGGATGGTCGAAAACAACCAAACCGTGAACTGGGTGCCCGACCACATCAAGAACGGACGCTTTGGCAAGTGGATTGCAAACGCCCGCGACTGGAACCTTTCCCGTAACCGCTTTTGGGGAACGCCGATTCCGGTGTGGCTTTCCGATGATGGCGATATGATTGCCGTGGGCAGCATCGAGGAACTGCGGGAACTGACTGGCATCAAACTCGACGACTTGCACAAACACTTTGTCGACAAAGTCACGATTGAAAAGAACGGCAAGGTTTACCGCCGCACGCCCGAAGTGTTCGACTGCTGGTTTGAATCCGGCTCCATGCCGTATGCGAGCCGTCACTATCCGTTCGAGAACAAGGAACTCGTGGAGCGGAGCTTCCCGGCGGACTTTATCGCCGAGGGACTCGACCAGACGCGCGGTTGGTTTTACACGCTGACAGTGCTTTCGAATGCGCTGTTCCAAAAGCCTGCATTCAAGAACGTAATCGTGAATGGAATCATCCTGGCCGAGGACGGTTCCAAGATGAGTAAGTCCAAGCGTAACTATCCGGACCCGAATGACCTCATCGAACGCACCGGTGCCGACGCCATTCGCTTGTTCATGATTAACTCTGCCGCTTTGAAGGCCGAAGACCTCCGCTTCAGCGAAGAAGGCGTGAAAGGGATTGTGAAGCAGGTAATGCTTCCGCTTTGGAACGCCGTCGCGTTCTTCATTTCGAACCACAACGCCGATGCGGCCAAGGGACAGCTGAATTGGAAGCCCGGGCAAAATGTGACATCGGAGAACGAACTTGACCGTTGGATGCTTGCAACCTTGCAGGATCTCGCTGCCAAGGTCGAAGTGGAAATGAAGGCTTACCGCCTTTACAACGTGGTGCCCGCGATTATCGCCGCCGTAGATGATCTTACGAATTGGTACGTGCGCCGCAGCCGTCGTCGTTTTTGGAAGTCAGAAAACGATGGCGACAAGAACGCCGCTTATGCGACCATGTACAAGGTTTTGGTGGACTTCTCCAAAATTCTCGCCCCGTTCCTTCCGATGCTCGCCGAGGAAATTTACCAGATTCTCGTGCGCGAAGTCGATGCGAATGCCCCGGTGAGCGTGCATCTCTGCGAATTCCCGAGTGCGGACAAGTCCTTGATGGACGAAAAGCTCGTGAAACGGATTGCGATGGTGCGAGGCATGGTCGAAATGGGCCGCGTCATCCGCGCAACGAACAGTGTCAAAAACCGGATGCCGATTGCGAGCATGACGGTGGTCGCTCACGGTGACGAAGAAAAGAACGTCGCCGAGACCATGAAGGATTTGATCCTCGAAGAACTCAACGTACGCGAAATGAAGTTCCTCGAAGACGAAACGAAGCTCGTGAAGCTCTCCGCCAAGCCGAACTTCCTAGCCATCAAGGCGAAAGGCCCGGAGTATGCGAAGAATATGAAAGTGATTTCGGCAAAGCTGAATTCGCTTTCTGTCGACGAAATCAAGGACCTCCAAGCCGGCAACAGCATCAAGTTCGACTTCGGTGAAGTTGGCGCGGACTGCCTGATGCTCAACCGCATTGTGCCCGAAGGCCTCGCCGTCGAAGCGGACTCGCACTTCACCGTGGCTCTTGATTTGAAGATTACCGATGAATTGCGCCGCGCTTGCATTGCCCGCGAACTTGTGAACCGCATCCAGAACCGTCGTAAAGATCAAGACTATGCGATTACGGACCGTATCAGTATTGAACTTTATTCGGAAAGTGAAGTGTTGAAACTTGCGGTGAAGGAAAACGAGAATTACATCAAGGGAGAAACGCAGGCAGATGCTGTCGTGTGGAAGGATTCTACTGCGGGTTTGCAGGAGACCGATGCCGACGGTGAAAAGGTCTTTGTTGAAGCGGTGAAATAACGATTGATTTCTTAGAATTGAAAAGACTCCCGCATGAATTTGTGGGAGTCTTTTTGGATAAAGAAAACTACCGGCTACACCGGTAGTTCCGTAAAAGCCTTCTGGCGATGATGGAAAAATTCTTTGACTATTATTGAAATGTGGTCTGCCGACTGCATCACAATAAATTCAAAAGACTTAAAATGAATAGTAGGAATAAATCGACAGCACATACCGTATGGAATTGAAAGAGCCGTATCGTGTTTGCACCAAAGTTCAGAAGGAAAATTCTCTACAATCAGAAACGGGAAATTGTGGGAAAAATTTTAAGGGAACGGTGCGAAGAAGGATGTGGAGAAAATCTCCTTTATGCCTTGCAGCAGGGATTCCCAAAATGGTCTTTCCCATGAATTTTTGAATTATAGAGGAAGGTTTCGTTCGTTTGTATAGGATTTCAAGTAGTCTTCCATTTCGCGAATGTAGATGCGGCAAATGGTACTCAGCATAAAATTGTTTTTGACGATGTAGCCTATTTCCATCGTGCGTTCGTTTTCGTCTTTGAATGGAATTGCCACATAATCGGAACCATTGATTTCTTCGCTGATGATGCCGGAACAAAGCGTGTAGCCGTTGAGCCCGACCATAAAATTCAACATGGTTGCGCGGTCATTGGCTTTGATTGTTTTGTGGTATTCGTTAGTGCTCAAAATTTCTTCTGCAAAGTAATAATTTCCACTTTCCCCCTGTTCAAAAGAAAGGCAGGGATAATTTGACAAATCTTCTAAAGTGACGTATGGTTTTGAGGCTAAAGGATTGTTCTTCCACATGTATGCGTATGCATTGCAGACGATCAGTTTTTTAAAAACGAGGTCATGTTCCTTGAGCAGATACGTTATGTATTTTCGGTTGAAGTCGCTCAGGTAAATGATTCCGATTTCGCTGCGGAGTTTTGTTACATCGTCAATGACTTTTTTTGTTTTTGTCTCGCGAAGGGCAAAATTGTAATCGTCGATGTTGAATTTTTTGACCATGTTCACAAACGACTTTACGGCAAAGGAATAATGTTGCGTTGAAACGGAAAATTGCTTCTTTTTTTGCTCTTCTTTGTCGTAGCACTTTACAATAGATTTAAAATGAACCAACAGTTCGTTTGCGCGTGCGATGAATTTTTCTCCTTCGGGAGTGGGTGTCACACCGCTATTTGTCCGATTGAAAATGACGATCCCGATTTCTTTTTCCAGTTCGTGTATTGCTGCTGTCAGCGAAGGTTGTGTTTTGAATAATATTTCGGCGGCCTTGACGAAAGAACCAGTATTGGCGATTTCGACGGCATAACGTAATTGCTGCAATGTGAAAGTTTTTTTTGAATTCATAAATTCACCTGCTTGTTTTTGTGCAATTTAAAGTTGCTTTCGCAAATATAGAACGCGTCTACGCTTCTATCCAATATTATTTTTTTAGAGTTCTTTATAGTTTTGTTCTATATGATTCTTAATCTTCTTCGCCCGAGTCGCAATTTTCTTTCTGTACAAATTAATCTTGGCTATCGCTTCATCGATGGGAAGCGCTATGTCGAATGCGCGTACATTGAAGCGAAGTAACGCTTGTACGGCTTGCGGACCAAGCTGAGAACAGAGAACGTAATCGAGATCAGAAAGTTTTTTTGCAGCCAAGTGCATGGAAGAATTCTCAAAATCTCTCTGTCCGCAGTCTCCATCTCTGCAAGAACCGTCGCAATGCTCTTGTTTTAATCGGACTTCAATTTTTTTGAAACTCCCGGAATCTTCATCGACTTCATAAATGTCGAATGCTGCTGCATGTCCAAAGTGGACGTTGACATTTACCCCATCATTTGTGGCTACGGCCACTTTGTATTTAGCCATGTGAAAAAGTCTCCTTGGTTCGAATCCTGTCCATGTAAATCTGAGCCCCGATATCGTAAACGCCTGGTATGCCAACGGCATCGGCTCGGCAATGAGCGCAGTGTTTAAAAACGTTGATGAAAACGCCGGCATCTTCTTGCGCTATCGCAAGGGCCTTTGCGCTTGGGGCGGGAAGGTCTTTGAATCCGTTTTGGGGAATCAGAGGAATGATGTTGTATATGATTGCTCCCGCGTCACGAACTGTTGCCGCAGTCTCTTCAATATGTTTGTCGTTGATTCCCGGACAAAGGACTGTGTTTATTTTTACCAATGTTCCGCTGGCGGCAACTTTGCGGATTCCTTCTAGTTGATTGTGAATTAGAATTTTTGCCGCTTCAACACCTTTGTAAGTTTTGCCCCGGTAAAAAATTCTTTCGTTAATCATTGCTTCGATTTCCGGATCCACGGCGTTTACGGTTACAGTAAGCGTGTCAATGCCGACATCGATGACTTCTTCCGCCTTGTCGTTCAACAAAAGTCCGTTCGTGCTCATGCAACGGATTAATTGAGGAAACTCTTTTTTTACGAGGCGGAAGGTGTCGAGTGCGAATGGTGTCGCTAGAGTGTCGCCAGGACCTGCGATACCTACGGTGGTGAGTTCCGGAACATATTCAAGCGCTTTGCGAATGTATCCGCAAGCTTCTTCCGGTTTGATTACTTTGCTTGTGTTTCCGGGGATTTGAGCATTTTCGTTAATGCGGCGATCGCAAAAACGGCATTCGATGTTGCAGCCCGGAGAAACGGGCAAATGAATGCGTCCTTTTTTGTTTTTGCATGCGCCAAAACAGGGATGCTCTCTAAAAACGGTTTCTTGATCTATAGGCATAGAACCTGCGCTGAAAAAAATGGGACAGTTGACCTAGCGTCCTGTAATTTGTCAGCTTTTTTGAGAAGAAAGCCTCATAGAATTTAAAACGCAAAAACGGGAATTTCAAGATGGAATAAAAAGGAGACGGACAAAAAAAACTTTTTTTCCGGTTGGTATTAGTAGAACTTAAACGGAACTATAGGACGCGTTTATGGCGAGGGAAACTTTTTGAATTTTTTTTCAAAAAGAGATATTGAAAATATTGGAAGTCCAAAAAGACAATTCTAAAATATTCACGCACCTAGCGTTTTTGTAGTCAAATGAAAATTCAAGGAGACAGAACATTATGGCAAAACGTTTACGTCAAATAGCTATTTATGGAAAGGGCGGTATCGGCAAGTCCACCACTACGCAAAACTTGACTGCGGGACTTATCGAACAAGGGAAACACGTTCTTGTTGTCGGTTGCGATCCCAAGGCCGATTCTACGCGGCTTTTGCTTGGCGGTCTTCATCAAAAAACCGTACTTGACACCATTCGAGACAATAAAACCGAGATTCAACTTTCGGATCTAGAAAAGGTTGGATTTAAGGGTGTGCGCTGCGTTGAATCTGGAGGCCCGGAACCGGGCGTGGGCTGTGCAGGGCGCGGAATCATCACCTCGATTAGCATGCTCGAACAGTTGGGCGCTTATACTGAAGATCTTGATTACGTATTTTACGACGTGCTCGGAGACGTTGTTTGCGGAGGCTTTGCTATGCCTATTCGTGAGGGCAAAGCCAAGGAAATTTACATCGTTGCTTCTGGCGAGATGATGGCTCTTTATGCTGCGAATAATATTTGCAAGGGTATCGCAAAGTATGCGGAACGAGGAGAAGTACGTTTGGGCGGCATCATTTGCAATAGCCGTAATGTAGACAACGAACTTGATTTGCTCCGCGCGTTTACCAAGGAACTCAATAGCCAGTTGATTCAATTTGTTCCGCGGAATAACATCGTTCAACAAGCGGAAATCCGCAGGAAGACGGTTATTGAATTCGAACCGAATTCTAGCCAGGCGAATGTTTACCGTGAATTGGCGAAGAATATCGACGAAAATAAACTGTTCACGATTCCGACGCCGATGACGCAGGATAGATTGGAACAGATTCTCATTGATTACGGCCTGATGGATGAAGATTATAAAATCTAGTAGGAGGCTCCATGTCGAATACCAATATTAATCTGGATATGACCTCGGTCGAAAACCGCGAATTTCGGCTGGGGACTATTATCGGCTGGGACGGCAAGGCGAGCGACTTGATTAAGGAATCCGCCTATGACGAACGCAGTGTAAAAAAACATGGAGGCTGTGCGGGCAAGGGCTTGAGTTGCAAACTATGCGAATTGCAGTCCCCGCTCAATCAAGAAACCATGTGCTCTAACGCCATTGTTCAGTGCCAAGTGGGCAACTTGACCGATTGCGCTTTAATCGATCATTCTCCCATCGGTTGCAGCGGAGAAAATTCCAAATTCAACCTTTCCATGCATAATGGACTTCGCCGCCGCGGTAAACCTCTGCAGAATACGCTCAATATCAGCACAAACCTGAAAGAAAGGGATATGGTGTTTGGCGCATCCGAAAAACTTCGACAGACTATCTTAGATGCGAAAGAGCGTTTCAATCCCAAAGCGATATTCATCGGCATGGCTTGCGCAACGGCCATTATCGGTGAAGACATAGATTCCATTGCCGAAGAAATGGAGTCGGAAGTTGGCGTGCCTGTTATTCCGCTGCACTGCGAAGGATTCCGTTCTAAGCATTGGTCCACAGGTTTTGATGTCGCATTTCATGGAGTTCTTCGTCAAATTGTGGAACGCCATCCGACAAAAAAGCAAAAGGATTTGTTGAATATTGTAGCTCTTTGGGGATCGGATTATTTTTCCGAAATACTCGCACCTTTGGGGCTTCGCGTCAATTACCTTTTGGACTGCGCCTCTTTTGAAGAAATTCGTCAGGCATCGGAAGCTGTTGCGACGGCGACTTTCTGCGATACATTGGGCGGTTATATGGCGACTGCGTTAGAAGAATCCTTCGGAGTACCGCAAATCGACGCACCTCAGCCTTATGGGATTAGGGGAACGGACGAATGGATTCGTGCCATAGCTAAAGTTGTCGGCAAGGAACGGGAAGCGGAAGAATACATTGAAAGCGAACATAAACGAATTGCCCCGAAATTGGCAGAACTCCGCGAATTTTTCAAAGGGAAAAATGGATTCGTTATGACGGGTTCCGCATATGCACATGGCCTTATCAGCGTTCTTTCGGAGCTTGGAATCGGACACGATGCCGCTTTGGTGTTTCATCATGACCCCGTTTACGATGGTGGCGGTGTACATCAAGACACTTTGAAGGAATTGGTGGAAACCTATGGTGATATTCCCCATTATACAGTAAGTAAGACCCGTGCGTTTCAACTCCCGCAGCTTTTAAAGCGCGCCAAGACGGATTTTTTGCTCATTCGTCATCCGGGACTTGCTTCTGTCGCAGGGCATCTCGGATTTCCGACGCTTACTATGGGCGACGAACATATTCCTGTTGGTTATCAGGGCATTCTCCGCATTGGGGAAATGCTTAAGGGTGTCATTGCCCGAACCAAGTTCAATCAGGTATTGAAGCGCAACGTGAAACTCCCATATTCCGATTGGTGGCTGTCTCAGGATGATCCGTTTTATTTGACCCATCACCCGGAAACTCTTGATGATTTGCCAGAACCTAGGAATCTCAAGTTCAACAAGGGCAAAGAATCCGTTCAACAAAGCGTATAACAAGGAAGTTTTAAATGTCTGAATCAACAAAGCAAAAGAAAAAGAGCAATTCGATTTCGGATCCCCGATACGCTTGTGCTGTTGGCGCATCTCATACGGTCGTTGCCATCAAGGGGGCGATTCCCATCGCCAATTGCTCTCCGGGATGCCAACTCAAACAGACTGCTTTTCTCACGTTTGAAAACGGTTTCCAAGGCAGCGTTTACGCAGGCGCTGGTAACATGCCCAGTGCGAACTCTACCGAAAACGATATCGTTTTTGGGGGAATCAAAACATTAGATCAGTTGATAAGGTCTACACTCAAGGTTTTTAACGGCGACCTTTATGTGGTTCTTACGGGTTGCGTAGGTGGGCTTATCGGAGATGACGTTTCGAGCTTAGTGCGCAATTATCGGGATCTAGGATATCCGATTGTCTCTGTCGATACCGCCGGATTCAAAGGAAACAACCTTTTTGGTCACGAAGAAGTTGTGAACGCCATCGTAGATCAATTTGTCGGCGATTATAGCGGAGAACGAAAAAAAGGACTTGTCAATCTTTGGTTCGAAACGCCTTATTACAATCAGAATTGGCGCGGGGATTATCAGGAAATCGCCCGCATTCTCCGAGGTGCCGGTTTAGAAGTCAACGTCCTTTTTGGGCCGGAAAACAATGGCGTTTCAGATTGGTTGCGCATTCCCGAAGCGCAATTCAATTTGGTGCTTTCGCCGTGGGTCGGTGTTAGAAATGCGGAACATCTCCAAGAAAAATATGGGCAACCCTTTTTGCATATTTCCGAAATTCCAATCGGAGCCGATGCGACTGCGGAATTTATACGTAAAGTCGTAGATTTCGCCGGAATCGATAAGCGGAAAAGTGAAGAATTCATCGAGGAAGAGAAACGGGTTTATTATTACTATTTGGAACATTTCTCGGAATTTTTCGCGGAATATTGGTTCGGCATGCCCAGCGAGTTCGCCATTACGGCAGATTCCGCTTACACATTGGCTTATACGAAATTTCTCGTCGACCAAATCGGACTCATTCCCCGCAAGGCGATCATATCGGATGATCCTCCGCAGAAATTCCGCAAACAAATTGAAGATGCGTTCCACAACATTAGTGAGGGCGTAGACATTCAAGTGGAATTTGAAGAAGACGGCTATTTGATTGAAAAGTCGATCAAGGAATTGAATTTTTCTTCGGGTAAGCCGCTGATTCTCGCATCATCGTGGGAAATCAACATTGCCAATGAAAAAAATGCTCTGTTTTTCGAAATTACGCCGCCTTCTAGCGAAACTTTGATTATCAATCGTAGTTTCGTCGGTTACAAGGGTGCGCTTAATTTACTCGAAAAGCTTTACAGCGCGTCTGTCGGCGGAAAATAAACAAGTCAAACCAAGTAGAACGAGGATACCTATATGTGTAGGACTAGTATTTAGGCGCGGGGCATTCTCCAATAAGCATTTGCATTATTGCAAGATGATTTGTTGGGAAAGCCACGTAAAAGCAATCCATGGGAAATGAGTCGATACATTTTTAGGCGTTCGACATTTCCTCCAAACGCTAGCAGATTTTTTCTGCGTGGTTATCCAACGATTAACAAAAAAAGGAGATTTTCAATGAATCTCACAAAAAATACCACAGTTAAAATTATTCTCGCCTCTGCAATCGCAGCTTTTGCTGCAGAACCAATTTCGGTTACTACGAAAACAGGGGTTACTGCCACCCTTTACGGCTTTGCATCTCTCAATGCGGCCTACGAAGATTCCAAAAGCAATAACGGAAATTTCGCAAATTTTGTCAACCAATCTGACATCACCAACGAAAACGATGGTGGTTGGCATTTGACGCCGAACATGACCCGAATCGGTTTCAATCTTTCAAGTGGCGATGATACGACGTTCTTCAGGGCAAACGGTAAGTTCGAAGTGGACTTCTACGGCGGCGGCTCCGGTAACGCACCTAATCCGCGCCTTCGTCACGGTTATGGTGAAATTTCGTTCGGCAAGACCGGTTTCTCCATTTTGGGAGGTCAAACTTGGGACGTGATTTCTCCGCTGGTGACTCCGACACTCAACGCCGGTGTCCTCAACAATTCCGGTGACGCGGGCCTTCGCAGGGCACAATTGAGGCTCACCGAAAAAATTCCCGTTGCGGGAGGTTCCCTGGCGATTGCCGCAGCCATAGTCCGCACCATTGGTGAACCGCAACCGTACACAACCGCCTCCGCCTCGGAAACCGGCACCGATGCAGATATTCCCACATTCCAAGGTCGTATCGGTATTTCCCTACCTCTGTGGGTAGAGGGCAAAAAAGCGGGCTTGGGTGTTTCGGGTCATTACGGACAAGAAGAAATCGATTTGGATGCAACCGGCGACACAAAGGACATTCCAACGTGGTCTGCTAACGTGGATTTGAGCCTGCCCATCACCAGCGCCATCACCTTCCTTGGCGAAGGCTTCGTGGGTGAAAACTTGGATACATACGCAGCCGGCATTGGCCGCGGCTTCGTCGCAGACGCCAACGACAAAGAAAACGTAAAGAGTATCAAAGCTTATGGTGGGTGGTTTGCTCTGCAGGCCAAGTTTATCCAGAAACTAGCCGTTAATGCGGGTGCGGGTATCGACAAATTGGATAGGGACGATATCGAAAGTGTCGGTGGGCGAGAACAGAACCTTTCCATATTCGCAAATGCGACCTACAGCCTAACGGATGCATTCTCTTTCGGATTTGAATACCTGCATGTCCAAACGGATTATTTGACTAGTGGTACTGTTAAAGAAGCCGACCTGAATCGTTATCAACTGTCTGCAACTTACGGTTTCTAAGGTAAAAGGATTTCACAATGAATCAGAATATTCAGAAAAAACATTTTCGGATTGCATTTGCTGTCCTGTTCATGCTCGCCTGTGCGACATACGCCGTGTCCGCGGATAAGCTTTCTATCGGATACCTGTCTTCTACGGGGCAAGGAAAGTTCTTCATCGCAAAAGATGCTGGCATTTTCGAAAAGAACGGACTCGACGTGACTCTCGTGGAATTTGCGAACTCCGGTGACGGAATCGCGGCAGTGCGAGCGGGCAAACTCGATGCGGGCGCTTTCGGTTCTTTGGCTCCGCTTATCCACATTGCTCAGGGTGCCGACATTCGTGTCATCGGAGGCATCATGGGTGGAGATCAAGCCGTTATTACCCGCAAAGAAAATGCGGGTTCTGTCAAAAGCCTGAAAGACCTCAAGGGAAAGAAAATTGCCACAATCCGGTTGGGAACTGCAGATGCCATTGTGCGTGGCGGACTCAAGAAGGAAGGTCTCGACTGGAAAAAGGACGTGACTATCGTAGAACTCAAGAATCCGCCTGCTGTCATCGAGGCCGTGAAAAATGGAAGCGTGTATGCAGGAGCTACTTGGGGACCTCATGACCTTCGTGCCGAAGAAGCGGGACTTTCTGTGGTGCTCAGGAGCAAGGATATCAATCCGGGGCATATCTGCTGCCGACTGATAGCGTCGCTTCGCAAGCTCAAAGGTCGCGACGATGTTTACAAACGCTTGCTCAAGTCGCTGATTGAAGCCGAAGAACTTGTGCAGAATGACCACAAAAAAAGTGTGGAAATCATTGCCAAGTGGATAAAGCTGGACACGGCCCTTGTGAACAAAGCGTTCTACAGCGGTTACGTCACCCAAGATACGGATCCGAACGTAAAGGGCGTTGAGTTCTTTTGGAATTTCCTAAAGGACGTGGAATCCATCAAGTCCGACAGGAAAGTTTCGGACTATGTCGTTACGGATTACTACAGGGAGGCCATAGAGGAACTCCGTAAGGAAAATCCCAAGTCCGAATTTTACGCAAACGCCGAAAAAGTATTCAAGTCCAGAAATTAAAGGTATGTCTACATGAGCAAGCGAAGTGGTTTTGATGCAACGAATCTCGGTTTTTCTTATGGCGGAAGGGCCATATTGAAAGACGTTGACCTAAAAATAGATCAGGGTGAATTCGTGTGTTTGCTGGGCGAAAGCGGCAGCGGCAAGACCACCTTGCTCAATCTTTTTGCGGGGCTTATGCGCCCATGCGAAGGACATGTTTACTGGAACGGAAAAGAAATCGAAAAACCGTCTGCAGAAAGGAGCGTCGTCTTTCAGGATTATTCCCTATTCCCGTGGATGACCCTTTTGCAGAATGTATCTCTGGCCATAAAGAAGACAAATAAGGTCAAGTGGTGCTTTGCCAGGCATTTGGCGGAGGAATACTTGAACCTGGTGGGGCTTTCGGGGAGTCTCAACAAGTATCCCTTTGAACTTTCAGGGGGAATGCGTCAACGCGGTGCTATTGCGCGCGCTTTGAGTGTTGGCGCAAACGCCCTTCTTTTAGATGAACCATTCGGCGCGCTTGACCCTGTCAATAGGGCAAACCTTCAGGATTTAATCATTGAACTCTGCCGTGGCGCAAAGGAACGTCCGATTACAACGTTGTTTGTAACGCATGACATCCGCGAAGCCGTTTATCTCGGAAGTCGAATAGTCGTGTTGGGGTCAACGCCCGGTCGTGTTATTGCCGATATTCCGTTGGATTTCCCGGCAAAGAAAAATCGCAGCGAACTATTCCGCGATGAACGGGTTCAAAAAATAATAGCAGAAATTGAAGATGCCTATCACAAGGATGTTCAGGAAAAGCTTGGGCATATTGTAGAAGGAGGGACTGGTATATGAAAACATTTCTTCACTATCTATCCAAATTTTCGGGCGTTCTGTTTTTGTTCTTTTTGCTTGGAATTTGGACATTTATAAGTTGTGGACCCGAATGGAGTGGACAATATCTGTTCCCA
The DNA here is from genome assembly GCA_964587155.1 of uncultured Fibrobacter sp. Taxonomy (GTDB): domain Bacteria; phylum Fibrobacterota; class Fibrobacteria; order Fibrobacterales; family Fibrobacteraceae; genus Hallerella. Next base: position 7,899 of record CAZPKF010000027.1, on the reverse strand, counting down.
TCGCCCAAAGCAGTTGTAAATGCGCTTTTTGATTCGCGTGAAGAACTTTTGCGCAGTGCTTTTGCGTCTCTTTTAAAATTGATTCCCGCATATTTGGCAGCATCGGTTGTCGGCATCTCTGCCGGAATTATTTCGGGATCGATTCCGTGGGTTGCTAATACGTTGAAGCCCATTTCACGTTTTGCTTCTCCCATTCCGCCAAATGTTTACATACCGTATGCCATTGCCATATTGCCGACTTTTTATTTGTCTTCTACGTTTATTATTTTCATCGCCGCTTTTTGGCCCATCTACCAGAATTCGGCGGCGGGGGCAAGTGATGTCCCGGAAAAATACAAGCGGAATGCGGCTATCATTGGCATCGGCCGTTTTGAATATCTGTGGAGGATTGCATTAGTCGCCAGTCTCCCGTCTATTTTTTCGGGACTATCCGTAGGCATGGGGCTTTCATTCATTATGCTTACCGTTGCGGAGCTCTTCGGCGAAAATACGGGGCTTGGACATTTTGTCCAGTTTTACGCAGATTATTCCGATTACCCAAATATGGTGGCAGGAATCCTTTGGACAGGAATCGTGGTCCTTGTGATTATGGAACTTTTTGAATTTGTAAAACGAAAGCTCCTATTCTGGACAAAAGGGAATTAGATATGATTAGCAGAACCGCGCTTTTATGCGCTCTTGCCCGTGCAGTACACTTCCAGGGAAAAACCGAAAAAATTTTTGAAGATGAATTTGCGAAGGATTTTTTGAATTTGGACGATTATCGTGAAGCCCGTAAAATAGCGAGGAAAATCTTTCCAGAAGACAAAGACGCTTTGATAGCGCGGAATTCGTTGAAAAAATTATTGGAGCAGTATTTTCTTCCCATCATTCTTTCGCGAAATCGCTTTGCCGAAGACATTGTGAGCGTCAAGCAAGAATCAGGGAAAGTTCAATATGTATTGCTCGGAGCGGGTTTGGATTCTTTTGGACTTAGAAACAAAAGTCAAAATGTGGAAGTTTTTGAGCTAGACCTCCGCGAAACGCAGGCGTTTAAAAAAGAGCGAGTAAAAAGTATTTCGGAAAATGCTTTGTCAAAGGTTCATTTTATAGAAATAGATTTTAACAAAGAGAGTATTGCCAAAAAATTAATGGAAGCCGGATTTAATTCGAATCTCCCCTCGGTGTTTTCGATTTTGGGAGTGTCTTACTACATTCCTGTCGAAATCATATTTAAGACAGTTTCTCAAATAGCTCAAATAGCTGCGCCAGAAAGCGGGCTTGTTTTTGATTATTACGAAAAAGAGAAAATCGGAGTTCCTAGTTCTGAAAAAATCATGCAGCTGAAGCGAATAACCTCATTTTGCGGAGAATCTATGGTTGAAGGTTATGAACCTGCTTTTGTCGCTAAGCGCTTGAAACAATGCGGGTTCAAACGGGTAGAAGACCTTTCTCCCAAAGAAATAGAACATGCTTTTTTTAAGGCTGAAACGGGGCTTGCCGCTTTTGATGGTGTTCATCTGGTGTATGCGGAAAAATGAATCGCCGACCGATGCGCTGTTAAACTACCAGTGTCTGGGAAATTGGTCGTTATGGCTAAAACGAAGGCGAAACAGAAAGGGACGGAGGATGTTTTCGTGAAATTTATTTGCAATACTGAGGCCCTTCGGAAAATTTTATTCCCTCTTTTCCGTTTTTGCTCATGCAAAGTCCAAAGCCGACGACTCCAATATATTTGACGGTTCCATTTTTTCGGTAGATTTTAAATGGAATTTGATTGTTCTTAAGAGTTGCGATCATGACGAGAATTTGTTTTATGGCGTCTGAACGTGAACTTTCGAAGGCAATGTTCCACACGTCTATTTGGGTGATTTTTTTTTGCAAAGGCGTTGGGGCAAACGTCGTGTCGGGAAATTTCTCTTCACTGGGAAAACATTCGCTATAAAAAGCCCCGAAATTTCCATAAGGAGACAAATTGATGTAATCGTTCTTTTGGTCTCCCCATGAAATTGTGTCTGTTCGGAAAACTTCATGTTTGCAACAATACTTGTGGTTTGCAAAAATGCGATACCGGATACCGCTTTGGGTAAAATCCTTTATCTTTTCTCCCTGGACATATTTTTCGAAGCAAGTGGCTCCGACTTCTGGCTTTTCATCTCCATTATCATATTGAGGCCAATTTTTGCTGACAAAGAGAAATTCATCGCCAAAAGAATAACACTTTGTTTCGTAAATTTCGTTCAAATCAGTCGTGCTGCACATGAGATTTTCGGCGTATGCGGAAATCGGCAGCAGGCTGCATAAGAGAATGAAAAAGTGATGGTGCATCATTAAACACTCCGTTTTCGAAAGAGAAGTTCAGATTTTTGAAATGGGATGTTCATTCAATTTTCTACAATGAAAATCTTCCAATGAATATTTAAAGCGCAACCTATTCTCTCCAACTTCAATTTCTTCGCAGGAGTACTCATGTGTACATTAACGTAACAATTGTTTCCGATGGGCTTTATGTTGGACATCGGATTGCGATGCGGTTCGCGTTTTAAAAGAAGTTCTCCATCGCAAGTGATGGGAAATTTTTCCATAGAATTCAGAACAAAATCGAGTCCTAAGCGGGATATGGCGTATTCAATTGCGGCGCAGAAAGTTTCTGTCGCATTTGTTTCTTGAATTATGTTTCCATCGGGTAAAAGTATTTTCAAACCCAACGGGCTGTGTTTGTGACTGAAGTCTGTCTGTGTCCGTCTAGTCGCTTTGTTCGTATTTTTCTGTGATACTCTTTCTGCGACAATACCACCCCCATATGAAATGATTTTTAGTTGTAGCGTCTCTGTATTTCGCAAATCACTTGTGAATTTTTCAGCGATTTGTTTTAAGTATGGGAGCAACGCTTCGTCAATAAAATGCTCTTCATCCTGCTTGAGCATTTCTTGCCCATGCTGTGTTTGCGGCCTACGATCGTGATAATTGTACGAATCCTTTAGGTTTTCGAAGGCTTGTTGTAATTCATTTTCGGTCATTTTAGATTTCCTTTATTTGGTGTTGAAAATTTGGATGTCGATTGCGTCATCTTCGCTTCGAACTTCGTAACGTTTTTCGGGATCACTGTAGACATTTACAGATTGATGCCCGGTGGAGAACGTGTTTTCTTCTAGGAAAGTTTCACTGTTGAATATCCATTTTTCAAGTTCATGAGAGCGAAAAACTCGGCAGTCTTGTTTTTTCATCAATCCTTCTAGGTTTGAAACAACCTGAAGATTTCCCATGCCGAGCGTATTTTCATCTGGCATCAGAACGAATAAATAATCACGAGCTCGACTGATGGCGACATTGATAATGTTTTTTTGGTTTAAGAACATTTTGCTGCTAGAAGAGATGTTTTCCGGTGTATTGAAAACTGTCAGCATGATATCGCATTCGTCACCTTGGAATCTGTGGACTGTTCCCGATAGGATGGATAAATTTGGGGGCAATTTTGCCCTGCGAAGTAAATTGCCGATTAAGTCTGATTGAGCCTTATAAGGAGAAATGATCCCAATGCTGAATGCTTTGCCGGGATGGTTTTTGTCAATCATTTTCACCATGTGGCAGACGAATTCATAAGTGAATAAGGCGGAATAGATTTGATAATTTGAACCACCGCCTAATTTTTTACTTCGATAAATGCTTTCATAGCGCTCAACGGGGAACTTGATCAGGTTGAGAGTTGATATGTCAAGGTCATCTAAACGGAGGATTTTCTTCTCATCTGTTTGGCGGTGGTGCTTAAGAATTCCCCCGTATGTTAGTTCGCTGTAAACGGAACCGATCGTGGGGATGCTTCGGTATTGAGTGTCGAGTTTTGTAACTTCATATTGGTGCGGTTCTGTCTGCGAATTTACAAAATCGCGGAGCCCGACCATCGTGTAGATATTTTCTCTTTTCCAAGATTCTTCCGAAACGGTAGGCTCAATTTGGAACGGATCACCTGCAATGACAAATTGAACGGGCTGCTGAGAATACAGTAAATAGGCCATATAAACCAGCGGAATCATGGATGCTTCATCGATGATGATGTAATCCCATTTTATTGCTCGCAAAAATTCTTTTTCTTTACCGTCTACAATACAGGAATCGTATGGTAAACGCGCCATTGTTGTAACAAGGATGTTTTTGCTTCGAACGGTGATGTCGAAATTTCGACTGCAAAAAACGTTGCTGTTTTCGAGTTCTTCGTCGTTTGTCGTTCCGAATCTAGACAAGAAATTTTGTGCGTTGTCGGATTTTTCCATAATCCGTTTTGTTAAAACGTCCGCAGCTTTGTTTGTCGGCGTCAAAACGAGTATGTTGCATTTTTCATTTTTACAGTCGTTGATCAAGGGCAAAAGCGTTTTCTCTGCAAGGTATGTTGTCTTTCCTGTCCCTGGAGGACCGAAAACAAATTTGATGTTTTTACAGAGATCGGATTTTAAATTCCGTTCTTTGTCGTAGTGGAGATTGTCGAACTCTTTCCTTAATTCGTCTAGCAAGAAAACGGGGCTCTTGGCATTGATTTCTGCAGAGCGAATATTTTCAACGTTTAGGTTGTCAACATCCTCTTTGTGCATCATCTTCAAGCGAAGCGTAAAGGAACGGATGCTGGCGGCTTCAAAAGTGAGCTGCTTGTCTTGAGAATTGTCCTTGAAATGGATGATTACATTGATCCCATACAATTCTTCCATGAACATGGGAATTTTTTTGTCGGGCTTCGATAAAATCAAAGTCTTGGTAGCAGTTGAATCAATGTCTATCCTGCCAAAGCTAATGTGAATTTCTTTGCTGTCTGCATGGTTCTCGTTATTCCTTAAAATTTCAAGTTGGAGCATGGCTTGGAACCATTGGTAGGAATATTTCGGGGCTTTGGATTTTTCTATCGCTTCATTGATTTCTTTGATTCGGTTGAGTTCGATGGCGTGTTTGTCTTGAATTTTTGATACTTGTCTTTTGCTATCATAAGAAGGCGGGCTGAATTCGTCAAAATCTTCAAAGTCGTCTTCTGCTGATTCTGGAAGTCGATTTGATGATTCTTTGATTGTTCTTGCTCGTTTAACAGTTTCTCTTATGATTCGTTCTTCGGCTGTTTCCGGCTGGGATGAAATTTGTTCCGGAATAGATTGTGGAGCGCTTTCGACGTTGCCGTTTGTGGAGATTGTTGCGGGAGTATTATTTGGATGGCGACTTGTCGGTGAAGGAACTTGCGCTTGGTTTTTGTTTTGACGATTTTTTATCACGGCTTTTATATCGTCGTCGGTCAAATCTTCAATTCCAACACTTTTCAGTTTCTTTTTCATGTTGTCGTATTCATCCAGTTTTTGTTGCGTTTCGGGATCGTATTTGGGTTTTTGTATGGGCGCTTTCGGTCGAGGCTTGATGCCGAAACGGTCGATGACATTCTTTGCACCGCATACATTGTAATTTGCGGATAAGTCTTCCCAAAAGGTTTCTGCTGGGGATACAAAACGCCCTTCATTATTGATGAGCCATTTTTTTTTCTTTATGGTGTAATACAGTAGACTGTCGGTGAATTCGAATTTAAACCCACGGTTATAGTATTCATATTTTACTCGGAATAAGTTTGATGGACTGAACCATGTAGAATACATTGCTCCTAAGTCAACATCTTTAAAAATATTCCATAAATAAACGGAAAGTTCTCTGTCTCGATTCGCTTCAACCTGAGTGAGAGCATTTTCAAGACCCTCCAAATAGTATTCCCGATACAAGCAGCTATCCCACCTATATCTCGTTGGTAGAGGAATGGGACAAGATCCGTGTGATAAATTCCATGCTGTTGAGAAATCTGAAAAATCAATCAGCCGTTCTTTTTGCTTGGGAGTTTTGGCTATTCCAATACGGCTTAGCAGATTCTCGAAGTTGCTGAAGATTTCCTCCGGAAGTATTTCCCTATAGTATGCGATATCTAAAAACTGGGTGCCTGAATTTTGGAAGTATTTGCGCAACATATCGTTTGGATAATATAGGTCTGACAATTTTGCGAATGTGTCTTTTCCTAAAACCTTCCAAACATTTTTGTCTGCAATCCTTGTCAAAAGTTGTTTTTCATAATCATTTGAACCAATAAAATAATCCACGATATCTTTGAAGTCATTTGCGTCAAAAGAAGCTTTTGTTAGGATTTTTTTTGATATTTTATCCTTTAAGGATGGCTCCCGTACTCCAATTTTTTGAAGGAGATAGAGAGCGTCTTTGTTATTTTGAATGTCGCTTAAAATGACATTGTAACCGAGACTGTTTGGAGAAGATAAGTAAAGAACGGGCTCGTCTTGATGTTTTGGATGGAATGCCGGGCAAGCCTTTTTGCTCGCGGTAAGAAAAATGGGAAGGGTTTTGGATTGTACAACGTTTCTTTCGTTTTTTAGGATGTCTTTATAAAGTCGGAATAACCAGTTTAAATCTTGATTTTCAATGAACGACTCTTGCATTTTTGGGAGAAGGTTGTTCATTTGCAAACAGAAGACATTTATTTCTTTAAGGTAGTTTTCCAATATTCCGTTGTCTCTTTGCCCTTTGTTTGTGAAAACCCAATCGCACTCCTTTCCCATCAATTCGGAAAGTTGCTCTTTGCTGATCAAGGCGCTTAATGCGTTCGTTTCTGCCCAAAAAGCTTTATCGTTAGAAATGAAACCGTTTGGGGTTGGAAGAAATCCGTTTTTCAGCTTATTTTGTATGCATACGTAAAAATCCCTAAATCCGATTTCCTCTGTATTGGACTGACGAAAACTGTCTTTTTTTAGAGGGATGATTTTTATAATTTCTTCGTCAATTATTTTGATCTTTTTCTCTTTTCCAATTCTGACAAAGTATTCAATACAGTCTGCAGACAACTCGGCGAGATTTAAAATCATCTTTCTGTTGTGCTCTGAATTTGCTTTGATCCCTTCGCGGCTGTCTGTAAGTAGAAATGGGGCGTGAATGATGAACTCTAAATGTGTGTTGACCTTCGTGGGGAAAAAACAGAATGCGGTGTAATTTGGCGTAGGAATGATTCTTTCTGATTCATCCACAAAAAAACCAACAGAATAAGTTAGCCCTTTGTCGTCTTTTCGTGAAAAAAGCCAGAGAGAATGTTCTTCGTCATTGTTTTTGACAGAATATTTGCGGGCAGATGTGTCGTCGAGTTGTTTTGATTCTAATAATTTTTTTGAATATTCTCCCCGTTGTCCAGAGTATTCGAAAGAAATAGTTTCAAGGCTGTTGAGGAAAAGAACGGGCATTACCAAATTTCGCAGCTTTTCCAGAATTTCTTCTTTTGCATTTGTTGAATCGTTTCTGTCGAATGGAAAAATAAAGATGGTTTCGTTTTGTTCCCGATTCGGAAAATCTTCGTTCAACCATTCCGGAACCATATAATCAACGATTTTGAATTTGAAGTTCGGTTCGAAGATAGAAGGGGTATTTGTGTATTGAAATACGGATTTGAATCCCATTCCGAATTTTCCGATTTTAGCGGGGGTGATTTTATTGGATTGACCAATGGATGTGATCGCATTTAAATCCCCCAATTTCCCTTTTTCCTTGTCTTCTTTTTCATTTTTGACATCAGAAATGCTGAAATGTCTTTTTCCATTATGGATAAAAATCAAGCGATTTTCTTCGAGGATGAATTTGGCTGAAGTAGCTTTGGCATCATCGGCATTTTGAAGGATTTCATAGAGGAAGTGGGCTTGGCCCGAATATTTGTCGACGACCGATGTCCAAAAGCCTTGAACGGCGGTATCTTGAAGAGCTGCAACTAAATTCTTTCTTTTTTCGGAAAGGTTTGTTTTTAAGATTTCCAGGTTTTCTTGTTGATTCATGTTGAGTCTTCCTGTTGTGTAAAGATTTTTAATAACACTTTGTTTCGTAAATTTCGTTCAAATCAGTCGTGCTGCACATGAGATT
>CAZPKF010000026.1:0-23537 GCA_964587155.1 uncultured Fibrobacter sp. | reverse complement strand
ATATGAAACCGGGTCTCCAAATGACACTTAAATGAAAATGAGGCCTTATTCAGGTTTCATTTTGACACTTAAGCCCATTTGTCTAGAAATATACTCTAATGGAGTTAAACGCTCAAGTCCTTGCGCAATTTTGACGAGAGCAGCAATCATTGTTTTCGCAAAGCTTCTTCGTTACGGCAAAATAGGCCGATTATGCCGAAGTTCGGCTGGGGTGGGTAAAATCTCCTTGTCTAACGAAAAAAGCCGTTTGGAAAGAGTCCTTACGGCTTTAAATCACTGTTAATTTGTGTGGAATTTGCGTTCGCTGATGCGGGACTTATTTTTTACCGCATCACAATCATTCCCACTCGATTGTTCCGGGCGGCTTGTGTGTCACATCATACCAGAGACTTCCGGCACCTTCGTTTTCAAATTTTTGCCAAAGTCCGGCAAGAAGGCCTTGGTCGATTTCGGCGAAGTTCGCCGTCATTGCTTCTGTGCTGTTCACCGGGCGCATCACAATGCAAGGTTTGCCTGCAACGCGGAGTGGAACGGATACGACGGGCATTTGCCAAATCTTTTCATACAGGCCGTTTTGCCGTAAGAAGTCTGTGCAGATGGCGTCGAATTTCCGGAGCGTGTCAAAATTTTCCCGAGTCGCAAACTGTTCTGTCAACAAGGGCGATTCATCGCTTGCGCTGCCTATTTGATAGACGACGCGGTTGATGGCCTTGAAACGGTTGGCTAGTTCCGTGGAAAATTTTTCACATTGTTTCCACGAAAGTCCCGGCGTGGTGATGAGGAACGGTTGTGCGTAAGTTCGACCGTCGCCCTGAACGCCCACGCTTTTGATGGGGAGAATCTTGCCGTCGATGCCGTTTTCTTGCAAATATGCAGCGAGGGGATTTCCTTCGGAATCCTTCACATCTTCAAAATGCGCCATGTCCAGAGGTTCTTTTCCATCGCAGCAAAGCAGACGGACGCCAAGTCCCGGCCCCGGGAAGGGGTGCCGCCAAACGAGGTTGTGCGGAATTCCCAATTCTTCGCCCAATGCGCGGACTTCGTCTTTGTAAAGGTCGGCTAACGGCTCTAACACAAGTCCTTTGGCCATCAGGTCCAAAACTTCTTGAACGCGGTTGTGGTGCGTTTTAATTTTGTCCGCGTTTTGGGTACCGCCGCTTTCAATCGTGTCGGGGTAAATGGTCCCTTGAGCGATCATCCATTTTTCGGGATCCAGATTCAGCTTGGCCATTTCTTCGTCCTTGACGGACAAAAATTCCTTGCCGATGATGGCACGTTTGGTTTCTGGCGCAGTCACGCCCCGGAGCTTTTGCAAGAAATGTTCTCCAGCGTCGCGGATTTTCAGATTGTGCATCCCTTCCTTTTCAAGGAAGTCCTTGACATTTGCCGATTCGTTTTGACGCATCATGCCGTTGTCTATGTGCAGCCCCAAAACGTTTTCCGGACCAAGTACGCGGTTCAAAAGAACAAAGGCGACGGTAGAATCGACACCGCCGGAGACTAGCAAAAAGACCTTTCTGCCATTTGCCTGTTCCCGGATGCGGGCGGTGATGAGCGGCAGGTAACTTTTCATGTTCCACGTGCGTTTTGCGCCGCAAATGTCGATGAAATTGTCCAGCAGCTTCATGCCGTATTGGCTGTGGGTGACTTCTGGATGGAACTGGATGCCGTAAATTTGTTTGCTGTCGAAGGCTACAGCAGCGACCTTGCAATCCTTGGTGCTGGCGATAATGCGGTAACCTTCGGGAAGGCGCGTCACCTGGTCTCCGTGGCTCATCCACATGGGGCTTTTTTCGGGGAGTCCCTTCAAAAGGGGAGAGCTTTTATCTTCGAGGGTGAGGTCCGCAATCCCGTATTCCTTGACTTTCCCCGGTTCCACGTGTCCGCCGAGTTGTTGGGCTATCAACTGGTGGCCGTAGCAAATGCCCAGTTTGGGAACGGGAAGGCTCAAAATTTCCGGATTGTATGCTGGCGCGTCAGCAGCGTACACGCTGTTCGGTCCGCCGCTGTAAATGATGCCTTTGACGCCTTCGAGTTCGCTTTTGGGCGCATTCGGAGAATGGATTTCGGTAAAGACTCCCAAACGGCGGACGCGGTTGGCGATCAGGTGCGCATATTGTCCGCCAAAGTCGAGGACGGCGATGGTGTCGACGTTTTTCACGCTTGTTCCCCCAGTTCACGGGCTAGTTGGACAAGGGACTGGACTCCGACGCCTGTCGCCCCGTAAGATGTGTATTTCCAAGGGCGTTCGACGAATGCGGTTCCCGCGATGTCCCAATGCGACCAGACGACTCCTTCGGGAATGAACTCGCGGAGGAAGAGGGCGGCGAGAATCGCGCCCGCGCTTTTTCCGATATTTGAAAGGTCTGCGAAATGGTCTTTCAATTCAGCCGCGTATTCGTCTTCGAGGGGCATTTGCCAGAATTTTTCGCAAGCTGATTCGCCCGCTCGGATGATTTTGTTTGCGAAATCTTCGTCGTTGGAGAAAAATCCCGTGATGGACGTGCCCAATGCTCGGACCATGGCACCGGTGAGGGTCGCCACGTCGACAATATGCGTCGCACCGTTTTCCGCGGCGGCGCAAATCCCGTCAGAAAGCACGAGCCTCCCTTCGGCATCGGTGTTGTCCACCATGATGGTTTTTCCGTTCTTCGCCTTGAAAATGTCTCCGGGAAGGACCGCGCCAGAACCGATGCGGTTTTCCGCAAGGCACAAGTAAGCGGACATTTTAAGGGGAATTTTGAATTCCGCGGCGGCGCAAATGGCGGCTAACGCGGCAGCTGCACCGGACATGTCGCTTTGCATTTCTTTCATTCCCTTGGCGGGCTTGAGCGAAATTCCGCCCGTATCAAAGGTGATGCCCTTTCCGACGATAGCGAGATGCTTGTCTTTGGGAGCGTCTTTCGGACTATAAGAAAGGCGCACCATGCAAGGGGAGAAACGGCTCCCTGCACCGACGGTCAGCAGTCCGTTGAACCCTTCTTTCGCGAGAATCTTTTCGTTCAGGATGGTGATGGAAAGACCCTGGACTTGATGCGCGATTCGGATTGCTTCGTGCGCAAACGCTTCGGGGTAAAGCTTGGAACCCGGCGTGTTTATCAAATCTTTGCAAAGGCTTGTGAACTTTTGCTCGACAAGGACTTCTTCCGCGGCCTTTTCAAAATCCTTTTGACGGGAATCCGCTTCGATTTCGAAGGTCACGTCGAAATGTTTCTTCGGAGTGCTTTTGAATTTATCGAAATGGTAATCGCTGTAGTGGATACCGTGGAGGATCGCTTTGAACTGGTCGATAGAAGCGTCGGCGAGTAGGAGCTTGACCGTCTTGAATTGCTTTTGCCGGGCGCGGTTTCCGAGTCGGAATCCCGCCATCCGGAGTTTGTCTTGTGAAGAAAGTCCGCATTCCTTGTCGGCGTTCACGAAAATGGTTCTGTGACCGTCGAGTTCGACGATGTCCAAATCCTGGCTTACGCCTTTTTCGATTTCGGCAAGGACTGTCGCTGCCTGTTTTTCGGCCTGTTCTGTCAAATCGGAAGAAAACAAAATGGCTTTTTTGACAAAAAAGAGGGCGTGGGCAGAAGCGTTGTCCGCGATATGTTTTGCGATTTTGAGTTTCATCATATTCTCACAAGATAGAAATTTCTTTCCTTTTCGAATTTTCCGGATGCATCCTTCGGGGATGTCTAAAGAGGCTTTGGAAATTAAGACAAAAGCCTCTGCACGTCGCCGGTGATGGCCTTTGGCGTGATTCCCAAGCTTTCCAAAAGGGCTTCTGGGGAATATCTGTCGTAGAATTTCTTTTCTAGGCCGTAGTTCAAAACTTTCACGTCCGAATCGGCGTAGAATGCGGAAACTTTTGCGCCAAAACCACCGTCGAGGATGCCGTCTTCCAATGTCACCACGATTTTGTGATGCTTCTTGAGGTTCTCCAAGGTTTCCTTGTCGATGTCGGAGGCGAATCGCGGGTTGATTAAAGTGGGCTTAATCCCAATGGATTTTTCCAGTTCTTTTGCCAGGGCTTCGCCGCGTTGGTAAAAATCCCCGAGGGCGATGATGGCGACTTCGGAACCGGATTCTTCGATGCGGAATTTGACTTCGGAGTAATCCGAATCGGCTACGCGGTCGTCGTCGATGATGCCGTTTCCCGGAATGAGCACGATCGTCGGATGGCTGGTTTGTTCAATGGCGTAATCTACCATCGCCAGATATTCGGCGCGGTTTGTCGGAGACAACACGCGGACGTTCGGAATGTTCCCGTAAATGGAGTTGATGTAAATTCCCAAATGGGAAACGTCTGTAAGGGTGTTGAACGCGGAGTAATTGAGAATTACGGCGATGGGGTTCTGGTTGATGGCTGTATCTTGTGCCATTTGATCGTAGGTCCGCTGCAAAAAGGTCGCATTTGTGACAACGACCGGTTTTGCACCGCGCTTTGCCGCCCCCGAAGCCATGGCGATGGCCTGCTCTTCGGCAATGCCCACGTCAACGTACTGGTTTCCAAAGGCTTCGCGCTTGTCTTTAGAAAGTCCGACAGACGATGGCATGGCGGGAGTGATGACAACAACTTTCGGATCCGCTTTCGCTTTTTTCAGCAAAAAATCCGCCGTGATGGATTCGTAAGATTCGTTTCCGGATGGGTACTTGGAACGTCCCGTTTCTCGGTCGAATGGCCCGCACCAGTGCCAGGATTCCTTGTCGTTTTCGGCGAAGGAATATCCGAGTCCTTTTTGCGTGTGGATGTGGACAACGATCGGGCTTTTGGAATGATTTACCTTTTCGAAGGTGCGGATAAGGCTTTCGATGTCGTTGCCGTTAGGCTCGTAGATGTAATCGAGTCCCAGCGCCTTGAACAAATTGCGGGGCGAATCTCCGTTAGAATCCCGCAAGGCTTTGAGGGAGTCGTAAAGTCCGCCGTGGTTTTCGGCGATGGACATTTCGTTGTCGTTTACAATGATAATCAAATTGGACTGGAGTTCCGAACCGGCGAAATTCAAGGCTTCGAGGGCTTCGCCGCCGCCGAGGGAACCGTCACCGATGAAGGCAATCACGTTTTCGTTTTCACCCAGCAAATCGCGGGCTTTGGCAAGTCCCGTGGCCAAAGAAATCGAAGTCGAAGTGTGCCCTATGTTGAAAAGGTCGTGTTCGGATTCTTCTGGATTCGTATAGCCGGAATCGTCCTTGAAATGCGAGTCGTCAATGTAGCCGGACTTTCTGCCGGTGAGGATTTTGTGCGTGTAACTCTGGTGCGAAACATCAAAAACGAACTTGTCTTTGGGCGAGTTGAAAACATAATGCAGGGCGATTTCCGCTTCGACGGAACCGAAATTCGGACCGAAGTGCCCACCGATTTTGGAGAGCCTGTTGAATAGAGCCTCGCGGATTTCAGAAGCCAAAGCCTTGAGTTCCGGAAGGGAAAGTTTTTTCACGTCGGCGGGGGAGTTTACGCGGTTCAAAAGTTCGTACATGAAGTTCTCCTAGGGTTTCTATCTACAATATACTACTTAGAGTTGACTCTAAGACAAGAGGGATCAAGCAAATCGCAAACGTTCGGTCTTTCCCCGAGTGAACGAGCCCAGGCGGTAAGTGAATTTGGTATAACGGCCCAGTTCTTCAAAAGCGTCGATTATTTTCGGGTCGGAGGGATTGCCGATGATGGAGGCGTAAAATAGGTATCCCCAAGGCTTGTCCGGGTTCGGACGGCTCTCGATTCGCGTCATGTTGATTTTGCGCTTTGCGAAAGCGCCCAACGCGTCGTAAAGTTCTCCGGGCCTGTCATCGTTCGAGAGTTCGAAGAGAATCGCCGTCTTGATGTCGTCGTCGGGGGATACTTTCACGGGGTTTTTCTGGATGGCGTAAAACCGGGTGAAGTTCACGCCCTGGATGTTTTCCAAATTCGTGCGGAGAACGTCTAAACCGTAAAGCTTTGCCGCATAGACGCTGGCGATAGCGCCGTCGGTTTGGATTTTTTGCTTCGCGACTTCTTCGGCGGAACCGGCCGTGTCGAAGAAGACGACCTTTTCGATGCCGGGATTTTCGGAAAAGAAACGGCTGCATTGCGCTAACGCCTGTGGATGGCTCATCACGCGTTTGAGCGTTTGCAGGGATGTTCCCGGAAGGGCGCAAAGGCAATGTTCAATTTGTAAAAGGACCTCGCCCACGATGGGATGGCGCCATTTGGCAAGCAAGTCGTAGTTTTCGTAAATCGAGCCCGCGGTTGAGTTTTCGATGGGAATCGCTCCACCATCGGCTTTGCCAGTTTCAATTGCCTGGTAGATTTCTTCGAACGAGTCCATGGGAATGACGTCGATGTCTTCGCCGAATAAGTAGCGGGCTGCGGATTCGCTGTATGCGCCCCGCCTTCCCTGGAATGCGATTTTTTTCATTGGATTCTCCTCGCTCCTTTGTAACGGGGCTTCCAATAGGCGTCGTCCATGGGACTTATCATAACGCCTTTGGAAGTGCTTGCGTGGGTAAAGTTTCCCGTTTCCAGATACACGCCCACATGGTCGACATCCGACGGACCGAAGAAGACCAAGTCTCCCGTTTTGAGATCGTCTTTGTCCACCTTTTTTCCCATCTTGAACATTTCGCGTGAACTGTGGGGGAGTTTTATTCCCGTCTTTTCCTGGTAAATGTTCATGACGTAGCCGGAACAGTCTGTGCCGCTTTTGGAAGCTTTTCCGTATTTGTAGGGAGTGCCTATCCACGGTTTGATGATGGGCATCCAGTCTTCGGTTGCACCCGAAGCGTTTTTCAGCACTTGGTTCGTGTGCGCTGCGCCTTTCGAAAGCCGGTAAGCTCCTGTGCTCCTGTCGTAACTGGGTCGGAGCGGCATGGTGCATGCCGATAGGCAAACGGCGGCGAGGGCGCAAAAAAGAATCTGGCGGATATTCATCGGATTAAAATCTAAAAATTTGAAGTCCGGTTTGTTATATTGAAGGCATGGACAATGGAATGATTGATTTCCTTTTGAAGTATAACACGAACGCTCCCCGTTATACGAGTTATCCGCCGGCGAATCTTTTCCGCAAAGCGGAAGACAAGGCGCAGGTCGAACGCGTCTGGCGGGAGTCCAATGCGTTGAAACCGCACAATGTCAGTTTTTACTTCCATATACCCTACTGCCAAAAGCGATGCCTTTTTTGCGGGTGTACCTCGGAATTGCTCCCGGCGGATGATGCGGAACGCGACCGCTACTTCGGGGCGCTCTTTTCGGAAATGGACGAGAAGCTGCCCTGGATAGATTCTACGCGTCCCGTAACCCAGGTCCATTTTGGCGGCGGCACGCCTTCGGCTGTCCCTTATTCGTTTTTGGAAAAAATTTTGGACACCCTCCGCGCCCGTTTTGAATTTGCGCCCCACGCAGAAATTGCCATTGAATGCAATCCTTCGATTATCGATGAAAAACGCCTGCGGGAATTGGCGCGGATAGGATTCAATCGGGTGAGTTTTGGCATTCAGGACTTTGATCCGCAAGTGCTTCGGAACGTTGGACGCGAGCCGTCCCTGTTGCCGGTGAACGAACTGCTGGCGCTCTCCCGGGAATTGCATTTTACGGGCGTCAACCTGGACCTGATTTACGGCCTTCCCTCCCAGACGGCTTCTGGATTTCGCCAAAGCGTTGAACTTGCCGCTGAAGCGCACCCCGATCGGATAGCCTTGTTCAGCTATGCGCACGTTCCTTGGCTGATGAAGGCGCAGAAAACGCTCGAAAAATACCCGATGCCCGGTCCGCGTGAAAAGTTGGGGCTTTTCCTCGAAGCGCGGGAACTCTTCAAGTCTGCAGGGTATGTGGACGTAGGTATGGATCATTTCTGTTCCCCGAAGGATTCTTTGGCGATAGCCCTTTCCGAAGGAATGTTGCACCGCAACTTTCAGGGGTATTGTACCCGGGCAACGACCGGAGAAGTTTATGCGTTCGGTTCTAGCGGCATTACGCAGCTCGACAACGCCTATTCGCAAAATGTCCACGAAAGCCGTCGATACGTGGAGCTTCAAGAGGCGGGCCTTTTGACGGAAATCCGCTGCGAGGAACTTTCTTTGGCAGAACGCACGGTCCGCGATGCCATCGAGCGCTTGATGTGCAACCGCAGACTAAAACTTTCCGGAGAGGAAAAAACGGTTCTTTCTGATGGATGGGAAAGGCTCCTTGCGTTAGAACAGGAAGGTTTGCTTGTAAAAAAATCCGAAAGGGAAGTCGAAGTGACAGAACTGGGGTCGCTGGTCATCCGCTATTTGGCCATGCAACTGGATCCGCTGATGCAAAATGCAAAACGCGATGGCGTTTTTTCAAAGACAATTTGACTTTTCCTTGATGGAACTGCAAAAAAATCTATCTTTGCCAAACCAAATACGTGAGGTTGTTTTAAAATGAAAAAAGTTTTGCTTTCGATTGCCACCGCCGCGGCCGCGCTTTCTTTCGTCGGTTGCGACAAGACAGGAACCATTTCTGGTCAAGTCGTTGATCCCTTCACCGGCAAAGCCGTTGAAATGCCGACGGTTTGGATGGATTCCACCATTTACAGCACCAAAAAGGAAAATTACGCATACAAGGCGGAACTCGGCCAAGGAAAGTTCAAATTTGAAAAAGTTCCCGCCGGCACTTATCTTCTCAAGTCCCGTCGCAACAAGTATAATTTGAGCCAGCAAACGTTCACCACCACCAACGAGAATCCGAATGCGGAACTCACTGTCTACCTTTACAGCGATACAATCGCTCCGGGTATGTATCTTCCGTCTGCGGAAGGTGCGACGAAGATTGCCAATGAATGGGCCATTTTCTCGACGACTTGCAAGGAATCCGTCGCAGGCCTCCGCATCAGCTTCGAACAGGATATGGGCGTGGTCCCCGGTCAAAAGAAAAAGTCCAAAAAGGATGTGAAGGTGAACAAGCTTCCCGATCCGAAGTCTGTTTCTGCGGAAATGGACGTGCTTTATTGCAACAAGGGAACTCTCGCTTCTTCGCTCGCCGTGGCATCGTATCCGGTGAAGACTGCCGCTGCTTCTGCCCATGCGGACTGCCAAGGGTTCGAAAAGAACGAAAACGGACTCTTCCCGGATCTTTCGAAGAAAACCGAATTGGCCGTGGAATACCGTTCGGAAGGTTTAGTCGCCATCCGCGGAACATTGCCGAAGGGCAAGCAGATGATTGTCATCACCAAGGAAGGCAAGCTTCTCCAGTCCTATTATGTAGAGGTTAAATAACCGGATTCGTTTCCGATCCGCGAAAACCCGTCTTGCGAGGCGGGTTTTCTTTTTATCTTTGCCAGCGTATGAATCAAGACAAAATTCCGTTTTCTATTTCGCTCAAAGAGGGACGCATCGTTTTTTTGACGCTTGTCGTTCTTGTCGGCGCTTTTCTCGTTTTTAACAATTTGTCCATTCCATTTGCGCGGGCGTGGGACATCCACTGGGGGTATTACGCCACCCTTTTGACCTTTATCGTTTTACTGGTAGGGCTTGTCGTCAACGGAAAAGAAATCTTGAGGCGGATCCAGGCTCATCGCCCTTCTGCGCCCAGTCTTGTCGCTTTGCTCTGCCTGCTTGGATTTTTTACACTTTTTGCGGTGAACCACATCGAAAATTCGCATCGGGTACTTTCTGACGAAACCAGCTGGGAGTCAATGGGGCTCCAAATGTATTTTCATCAATCCGGCGGCGTTTGCAACGAAGGCCTTTGGGAAAATGGCGCTCTGGATTGCAAAAACGAAGTCAACAATTTCAAAGGAAAGACTCTGGCCTTTGTCTATTCGCTTGTATTCCAATTTGCGGAACCGGGGCGCGATACGGCTCTGATGGTGAATTTTCCCATTTACCTGCTGAGTTTAATCGCCTTCTTTTTTGCGCTGTCCATCTGGTTCAAAAGCGATTGGCTTGCGCTTTCTGCAACCGCTTTTTTGGGAGGAATGCCTATCTTTTTGATGCAGGCGCGGTCGGCTTCGACAGAAGTGCTTTACATTGCCATTCTTTCGCTTCTCATGGCCTGGTATGCGCTAGTCCCGCCCAAAGAAGTCAAATGGAAACATTTTCTGCTCACGGTGCCGCTTTTGGGACTGTTTTCTGGAACGCGGCAAGAAACGGTTTTCGCCTTTATCCCCTTTGCCCTTTATTACGTGCGGTATTTCCGGGGTGAAATTTACCGTTTGCCGCTCTTTGTCCTGTCGACAATCCTGGTTTCTTGGCCTGCGGTGAATACGATGGCCGCTTACCGCGGTTACGATTTTCAGGGCGGTTCCCACGCTGCGCATTCGCTTTCGAATTTCTGGTTCAACTTGAAATCGGATATTGCCAAGATGATGAATCTTACGGGCGATCCTTCGCATGGCGGAATTTTAGAAAATCCATTTTATACCTCTTTTACCGTCATTTTGCTGCTGTCTACGCTTTGGCTTCTTTGCCGGATGCTCTTTGCCGGGCGTTACCGGAAAGGTTTTGTCTTGGGCTTTTTGTTCTGTATCCAGATTTTTGTCATCCTTTTGAACGTTTCGGGAACTTTTGAAATCGACATCAACCAGCGTTATGTGCTTGTCGCACTCCCGTTGTTCGCCTTGATCATGGCCCTTGGTATGGGCGATTTTTTGGAAGTCTGTTCGCTTGGAAAAAAGAAAGCAGCTGCCGTTGCGGCGTTTGTTGCGGTAATCCTTTCTGTGGGGCTTACTGGATTTCATTCGTCCAGTTTTGATGCCAACATGCTTTATTACAAGAACAAACTTTTGGGCGAAGAAAATTATCTGAACACTTATTTGAAGGGATTTCCCCCAAATTCCATTTTCATTTACGCGAGGCCGTGGCAAATGCTCGCTTCGCGGCATTCTAGTTTCAGCGAACAAACGTTCATGTCTTGGACTCCGGATAAATTTGCCGAATACAAGGCGAAAAGCGCAGGGAATCTCTATTTGGTCCGCGGACAGGACGGTTACGGCAAAGTCAATCGGGATTCCCGGGTTGTCGGATTCAAAACGACGGACCGCGTCAATTCCATTTTGGAAGGTTACAAAGTCAAAGAGGTGTTGAAAGAAAATCGCCTATTCGGTTATCCGCTCACGGTTCACAAGATTGTTTCGAAAAATGGAATTTCCCGTTTTGCAGAAAATCTTGTCGTCAGTGAAATGGAAAACGGCGTTTTCCTCATCACGAAGAGTTTTCCGGAATCTGTCGCCTACGAAATTTCCAGAAACGATTCCCTTGTTTTCAACGGGCTTTTGGAAAATGCGAAAGAGGGAATCTTTGCTGTGGATTCCGCTGTCATTGACGATGTGCCCGTGGGAATTTCCCGCTACAAATTCCGCTTTTTTGTCCCCGGCGATACGGTCCGTCTTTCGCGGGATGTCTTTGTCAATGCGCCGAATGTTCAAATGGTTTCCGCATTGCCCTTCGAAAGTTTTTCTCAGGACTGGGGTGATCCGCAACGCAACGAAAGCGTGGAACACAATTTGTTGCGGGTCGGAGGAGAATCTTACCGCTATGGAATCGGTTCGCATGCGAACGCATCGCTAAAAATGAATCTTTGCGCCGAAGGCAAGTGTGAAAACGGGGGAATGTCGGGAATATTCCACGCGGTTGTCGGCTTAGATGAGGAAAGTGCTTGCGGTGACGGTGCGGAATTTGTCTTGTTATCCGGCGGCAAGGAACTCTGGCGTTCCCGGCGGCTGTATTCGGGGGATTCTTCCCTGGTCAAAGTCCAGATTCCCAAATCGCCTGTTTTGGAATTGCGGTTGGACATGGGGGAAAATAGGGACTGTGACCACGGCGATTGGGCGAACGCTTGGATTTCGGATATAGGAATTTGACCGTGAAAATCCTTGTGGCTCCGTTAGATTGGGGACTTGGCCATGCGACCAGGACGATTCCCGTTATCCGGGAATTTCTTTCGCGCGATTGGACTGTGGATTTGGCGGTATCCGGCGCAATTTCGGCGTTGTACGAAAAGGAGTTTCCCGGTTTGCGGCGAATCCGGATTCCGGGATACGCCATCCGTTATCCGTCGCGGGGATTTGAAATGCCTTTTTGGTTGTTGAAAAATTACCGGCGAATTGCAAATGTGATTCGAGATGAACACCTGATTGCGGAATCCTTGGTGAAAGTGAACGCCTACGATGTCATTTTTTCGGACAACCGATTCGGATTTTATTCTTCGTCGGCGCACTGCGTTTATCTGACGCACCAGGCGCGCATCGCGTTCCCCACGCCGTTTTCCATTTTTGAAAATTGGGGCGTTGCTTGGCACGCTCGGGAAATGTCCCATTTTGATTCGCTCTGGATTCCCGATTTCCCTGAATTTCCGGGGCTTGCGGGGAAGCTTTCCCATGTTTCGGGCAATAGGGAAGCTGAATTTGTCGGACCGCTTTCCCGATTTTCCGGTCTGGATTTGTCTTCGCCGCCATCCGAAAAAAAATTCCGTTTTGCCGCGATTCTTTCCGGCCCAGAACCAATGCGGACTTTGTTTGAAAAAGCGCTCCTTGCCGCATTTGAAAAAATTCCCGGGGAACATCTTTTGGTGCGCGGACTTCCGGGTTCTTCGGAGATTCCGGCTTCGCCCAAGAACGTGACTCTTTACAACCATCTCGATACGGTCGAATTTTCCAAAGCCGTTCAAAATGCGGAATCTGTCGTTTCGCGGCCCGGCTACAGTACGGTGATGGACATGCTTTATCTGGGGGCGGACTGCATTTTTGTGCCGACGCCGGGACAAACGGAGCAAGTTTATTTGGGAATGGCGTTGCGCGATTCCGGCAAGGCGTCGTATTTGCGTCAAACGGAAATTTCTGCGGAGCGCCTGCTAGCGCTAGCGCAAAAGAAACATTCTCCATGGAAATGGAAAACCCGCGAAGATTTGCTGAAATCCGCGGTCAATCGGTTGGCGATGAAATTGGAAAAAAATCACAGGAGATTTGAATGAAACCTTTTACCGTAGCGTTCCCGATGCCCATTGCGAAAGAAGACGCTCCGAAATTCTTCCTTGAAAAATGGAATGTGGACCTTTCTAAAAGAAAGGTGATGTTTTCGGGATCGCCCATTTTTTACACGCCGATTTTACAGGGGGCGGCAGTCGGCTTGGAAACTATTTTTGCAGAACATGCGCCGCTTTCCGAAGAAGAGTCGAAAGCTCTCGCATCTCACAAGTCCCTGTTCTTTTTGGAATTTGTGGCAAAAAATCCAGAAGAGTTTCAGTCGTTTCTGGCAGTCGCCCAAAAGATTTTGAATGCCGGTGCGTTGGGCGTTTATGTGGAAAACTCGGGATGCGCTTTTTGCGCCGGGGCGTTTACGGAACTCGCGGCTGGCGACGTGCCAATGGAAGCGTTTGTCAATATCGTTGAAACGTCGGATTCCCTTTACACGTTGGGGCTTGAACCATTTGGATTGCCGGATCTTTGTACGGCGCAAAAGGCATCTCTTACTCAGGATTTTTGCCGCACGGTTTTGATGAGTGCCGCCGCCGCCATTTTTGAAGACGGAATTGCGTTTGATTCTGGCGCAAGATGGAAAGATGAACTTGGCGAATTTGAATTCCAAAAAGAATCAAAGGCTCCCTTTGCCAAGAATTCTCCGGAATGGAATACTCAAGGTTACAGACGGCTCATTTCGCGTTCCAAACCGGAGTGCTGAAAAACGGCGAACTTCTCTTTTGCTGCTTCACTGTCATTCGGGAAGACTTGCGGCGATGAGGCGTGCGACATCTTCGGGTTTTGAATGCAAAAGCATCTTCTGGTTGAGTTCAATTTCAAATCCGAGATAATCGCTGTCCCGAAAGCGTTTTCGCAGCGCTGTTGTGTGGCCGTCGCTTTTTCCTAAATAGGGATAGTTGAAGCGTATGCGGATGTTCGGATTTTCTCTTTTCAGGTTGTCTTTGAAACATTTCGCATAAGCGGCTTCTGATAATCGGGCAGGGTCGTAGAGGATGCCTATGTCTGCGTTGCGGATCTTACCATTCCATACAGGCGTAAAACTGTGGATGGAAAGGTGGATGATTTTTGCCGGAGTCTTTTTGGAAAATTCCGCCTTGATGGCTCCGAGGAAGGCATCGCGGAAACCGTCAAAGTAACCTTGCAAATGTCCCTTTTCGGCATCGCTTGCGTGCTCGGTGTATTCGGAGTAGCGGTGGTTTTTGTCGCTGTTCCGATTCAAGTCTATGGCGAGTCTCGTATAGGCGCCCTGTATTGCGTATGCGGGGCGGAGAATCTTTGCCAGTTCCCAAAAAACGTCTACCGCGCCAATGTCGTAACCGCGGTGCGTTTTGAGAATCGCTTTTGCTTCTTTGCTTTTAAAATGCGAGTTCAAAAAATCGGGAACGGCGTTTGACGCGTGTTCACAGCTCAAGAAAAAAAGATTTTTTTTCAACATGCCGATATAATAAAATTTTTGGCGATAATCCTTGCCATGAAAATGGATTTTTGTTAAACTTATGAATACGGGAGCTGGTGTGACCGGCTGAGAGGAAGTTAAAAACTTCGACCGAACCTGATTTGGATAATGCCAACGGAGGTAACATGATCAAAGTGAATGGTGTTGACATCGACAATGGCGAACATTTTCACGCCGGAATGTCCATCACAGAATATCTGTCTTCCACAAAGTATGATTCTAACCGTATCGCCATTGAAAAAAACGGCGAGATCGTTCCCAAGACGAAATACGCCGAGACACTCCTTGCGGAGGGCGATGTCTTAGAAGTGGTCAGCTTTGTGGGGGGCGGCTGATGAATCGGACTCCTTCTCAAAAAGAAATGCTGGCCGCGTTGGAAGCGCGCCAAGGAAAAGAATTTACGGCTAAATTGCGGGCGGCGACCGTTGCCGTTTGTGGCCTTGGCGGATTGGGGTCCAATGTTGCCATTGCTCTTGCCCGAGCCGGCGTGGGAAAACTCATCCTCATCGATTTCGATGTGGTCGATGTGACCAACTTGCACCGTCAGCAATACAAGGCGTGTCAAGTGGGAACGCCCAAGCCCGAAGCTCTTCGTGACAATTTGAAAGAAATTTCGCCCTATGTGGATTTGGAAACGCATTTTGTCCGGATTACCGAAGAGAATGTGATGGAGTTGACCCGGAATGCGGATGTCGTCTGCGAAGCGTTTGACAATGCGAACGCCAAAGCGATGCTGGTCAACGCCATATTGGAACATCGTCCGAAGCAATATCTCGTTTCGGGCTGCGGGATGGCCGGTTTTAACGATGCAAATAAAATCAAGACCCGCCGCGTCTTCCAGAACTTTTATATTTGTGGAGACGAAGTCAGCGACGTGAACGATGGCATAGGACTTGTCGCTCCGAGAGTAATGGCTTGTGCCGCACACGAAGCGCTTACGATAATCCGTTTGATTTGCGGATTGGAAAGCGAGAATTAAAAAGGAAGTGAACTTTGGAAAACGATAAACTTGTCATAGGCGGACAAGAATTCAATTCCCGTTTCATTCTGGGATCGGGAAAGTATTCTTTGAAACTCATCGAAGCGGCGGTCCAGTATGCCGGAGCGGAAATCATCACGTGCGCCGTCCGTCGTGCAAATACCAGGGAACACGAAAACATTCTCGATTACATTCCGAAATCGACGACGCTTTTGCCGAACACTTCGGGTGCCCGCAATGCCGAAGAAGCAGTCCGTATCGCACGTCTTGCCCGCGAACTCGGCTGTGGAAATTTTGTCAAAATTGAAATCATGCGCGACACCAAATACCTGTTGCCGGATAATTTTGAAACCATCAAGGCGACAGAAATCCTTTCCCGTGAAGGATTCATCGTGATGCCGTATATGTATCCCGATTTGAATGTGGCAAGGGATTTGGTGAATGCGGGAGCAGCCGCAGTAATGCCGCTAGCGTCTCCCATCGGTTCTAACCGGGGACTTTCCACTAAAGACTTCATCCAAATATTAATTGATGAAATCGAACTGCCGATTATTGTGGATGCGGGAATAGGTAAACCGTCCGAAGCCTGTGCCGCCATGGAAATGGGCGTTGCCGCTGTGATGGCGAATACGGCTTTGGCGACAGCGGGGAATTTGCAGCAAATGGCCTCGGCATTCAAAAAAGCGATTGAAGCGGGTCGTTTGGCATATTTGGCGGGGCTTGGACGCGTACTTTCCCGCGGAGCCAGTTCGAGCGACCCGTTGACGGGATTCTTGCGCGATTGAGCAAAAGGAATTCCATCATGCCAGAAAAGAATTATCACGATGAACGCTTTTTGGTGGATTCCTCCGCACTTTCGCCAGAGGCTCTTGAA
The DNA here is from genome assembly GCA_964587155.1 of uncultured Fibrobacter sp. GTDB lineage: Bacteria > Fibrobacterota > Fibrobacteria > Fibrobacterales > Fibrobacteraceae > Hallerella. The sequence goes on along the minus strand of CAZPKF010000026.1, from coordinate 7,326 downwards.
CGCAAACACCGCTTAGAAAATGATCCAGCGTCCCGCTCCAATTTCATGGAATACATGAAGGGAATGGAAATCATCCAGTCGGATATTTATGCTCGTGTGATGAATCACGTGGATTCTTATAGCGCGCCCAAATACACGGCTTCGGATGTGCGCCGCGCTTTAGAACATGATACCTGCTCGGTGGAAGATTTCAAAGCGTTGCTTTCGCCGGCGGCGGCTCCATTTTTAGAAGAAATGGCACAACGGGCAAAGCTCGAAACCGGCAAACATTTTGGAAACAGCGTCTACATTTTCACACCGATTTATATTGCGAATTATTGCGAAAATTATTGCATCTACTGCGGATTCAACTGTTACAACCATATCAAGCGCGTCCAACTTTCGCTTGAACAGGTGGAACACGAAATGAAGGTCATCGCCGACAGCGGCATGGAAGAAATTTTACTTCTCACGGGGGAAAGCCGGGCAAAGAGCAGTGTTCAATACATCGGAGAAGCTTGCAAACTCGCACGCAAATATTTTAAAATGGTGGGCGTGGAAGTTTATCCGATGAACACGGACGAATACCGTTATTTGCATGAATGCGGAGTTGATTATGTGACCGTTTTCCAAGAAACTTACGACAAGGTCCGTTACGAACAGTTGCATCTTCAAGGCCATAAACGCGTTTATCCGTATCGTTTTGATTCGCAGGAGAGGGCGCTTCTCGGCGGAATGCGCGGTTGTGGATTTTCGGCGTTGTTAGGTCTTTCCGATTTCCGAAAAGATGCTTTGGCGAGTGCTTTGCACGTTTACTATTTGCAGAAAAAATACCCCCATGCAGAAATGAGCTTGAGCTGTCCAAGGTTACGCCCCATTGTGAACAACGACAAAATCAATCCGTTGGATGTTCACGAAAAAGAACTTTGCCAGGTTCTGTGCGCATACCGGATATTCATGCCGTTTGTCGGCATTACCGTTTCGAGCCGCGAATCCAAGGAATTCCGCAACGGCATCGTGAAAATTTGCGCAACGAAAGTTTCCGCGGGCGTTTCGACGGGAATCGGCGACCATGAAAGCAAGTATAAAAAGTCGGAGTGTTCTCCCCGGACAACCGAAGAAAATGCGGCGAAGGCGCTGGGTGCGGAAAATGCGGATAAGAGTGCGGATGGCGAAGGCGATGAACAGTTCGAAATCAATGATTCCCGCACATTTGACACGATGTACAAAGATATCAGCGGCGAAGGGCTGCAGCCGGTGTTGAACGATTACCTTTACGTTTGAATATGAATTTGGATACTACACTTTATTTTATCACCGACAGTACCACGGTCCCTGAAGAAAACTTTTTGCCTTCTGTCGAAGCGGCGTGCAGAGGGGGCGTGAATTTAATCCAGTTGCGCGAAAAGAAAAAATCCACACGGGAATATTTGCATTTGGCAGAACAAGTTCATCAGATTACAAAGCGGTATGGCATACCGCTAATCATTGACGACCGCGTCGATGTTGTTATGGCGATGGATGCCGAAGGAGTTCATTTAGGTCAAACGGACATGCCTGTTGCGACAGCCCGGAAACTTTTAGGGCCGGATAAAATTGTCGGAGCGACCGCGAAAACGGTGCCGCAGGCGATGGAGGCGTATTTGGCAGGTGCGGATTATCTCGGGGTGGGCGCCATTTATCCGACGACGACAAAAGTGGTGACCATTTTGACAAGCGTCGATACACTGAAAGACATCGTCAAGGCCGTTCCCATTCGCGTGAATGCCATTGGAGGGCTCAACAAGGACAATATTCACGTGCTCAAAGGGACGGGAATTTCGGGCATTTGCGCCGTTTCCGCAATTCAAAAAGCCCACGACCCGGAAATTGCCGCCAAAGAATTGAAACGGGCTTTTTTGAAACTTTCGAATTAGCCGTAAAGAGTATTTGTCGAAAGGGAATGGGCCAATTTGCCGTATTCCTGCAGGATTTCTCCGCGGCTCGGATTTTCGCCAAGCCTTTCAAGGAGAACGCTTGCAAGCGTTCCACGCGAAAGCATCGTTTCGAGTGTGGCGCGGGATTCTGGAGAAATACCATCACCGACCTTTTCAAATAGAATTTTCAATACATCCGATGCTTTCCGGGAATTTCCGGAGATGCCAAAAAGGTTTAGGTATTCCGCATCATCCAATTCCGCTTTTTCCGCCTCTTTGACTGTGGCGGAAAGAAGTCTGGCTAGGCGGTTCGTGTCCATGGCCCGTTGGGCATTTTGAGGGGCGAAAGTTCCTTTTGCAAGAGCCCGGAGAACAGCCATTTCGAATTCTGCGATGGCGACATCTGCTTTGGGACATTCTTGGATATCGACGAGGCGAATTTCAATCGCGCTGCGGTCAAACCGGGCAATGGCTCCGCGGCTGTTTAAAAAGAAATGATTCAACAATTTTTCTTTGTCAAAAGGGGCAATATCCCGTTCAATGACTTTGAAAATTTTTTCGTTGTAATCCGCTTCGGTAAAGACCGCTTCGGGAATGACTTTTCCCGTGATGCTTGGAATTTTTTCTTGATTGTGCCTGTACGTTTCTATCCGGGCATCCCGAAAACCGGTGAAGTGCGAATCCAAATAGGGACTTGAAGCAGCCAGCGCAGGAATCAATGGGAGCAACAGTCGGATTCCTGCGTGGAGAACGCCAAATTCGTCGTCTCCGCAAAATGAAATATTCAAATGGGTGGATTGCAAGTTCGCCCAGCCGTGCCCGCGGCAATCGAAAATCCGGTTGTAGGCTTCATAAATTTCGTTGCAGTCATAAGGCCAAAGTTCAGTTTCGGTCAGCGGATTCATGAAGGGATGCGCGGCAGATGGCAAAAGTTCGCCTCCAATCGGTTCGAGCTTTTGATTTGCCAACAGAACTTCCTTGTGAAAGCGTTCGCTCCAGCCGTAGAAACTTTCCGAAGGATTGGCGCATTTCAATTCAATGACATGCGAAACCAGTTCATTCGAAAGCCCGACATCGCCGTGTTCCGCATCGGAAAGCGGTTCGCCGTTTGCGTCTTTACCCAAAATGATATCGGCGCGGGGGAGTACGTTTCCGGTTTGTTTCGAAACGATCATGTATTCGAGTTCCAAACCGAAGCGTTCAAAAAGATGCCATGAAGAATTTTTCATAAGATAGCCGAATCGATGCCGTGGTGCTGCAACAGGCGCTGTTGCGCCGAATTGATGCGTTCTTCGATGCGTCTCCGAAGAGAGTGCATAATCGTCAGATAAAGCTTTTCTCCGCCGAGTTGGTCTTCGACTCCATCGTCAATGCTCGGATTGTCGTTGACTTCGATAACCATGGGTTTACCGTTCACTTCTTTTAAATCGACGCCGTAAAGACCGTTTCCAATCAGAGCGGCGACGCGGACTGCGGCTTTGATAATGCCGTGAGGAACATCGTCTAAAGGTACGCAGTCATAAAGTCCGCAAATATCCGCTTTGTTTTTGGAATTCCAGTTGTAAATCTGCCAATGATTTTTGGCCATGTAATAACGGCAAGCGTAAAACGGCCGCCCATCGAGAATGCCAATTCGCCAGTCGAATTTTGTCGGCGTGAATTCTTGGGCGATAATCAAGTCGCTGCCTTCGAACATTTTGTCTAGATGCGATTGCAATTCCGATTCGTCTTGGACTTTCACCACGCCCATGGAAAAACTGGAATCCGGCGCTTTGAGAATCATGGGAAACCCGATTTCTTTTGACAGTTCATGTCTGTTTTCGGAATGGGCGATAACCGTGTGCGGGGCGGGAATTTTTCCCACAGACATCAGTTCTTGCAAATAAACTTTGTTCGAACAGCGCAAGATGCTGTCCGGATCGTCGATGACTGCGATTCCTTCGGATTGGGCACGCCTCGCGAACGCATACGTGTGATGGTTGACATTTGTCGTTTCCCGGATGAAGAGGGCGTCAAATTCTCCGACACGGTGGTAATCTTTTTTGGTGATGAGTTCCACGCGGAATCCCGTCTTTTCAGCGGCGGCGATGAATTTTTGAATCGCTTTGGCGTTCGACGGCGGCTCCTTTTCGTTCGGATTGACCAAAATGGCCAAATCGTAAAGGTATTCGTCAGGATGAGCCGAAGTAAAACGGCTCTTGTCAAAGTATTCCTTGGCGAATTTGTCGACCATTTCCAAATGGGAGTCCGGTATTTCGTTCACGCAAATGGGGCGAATGTTTTGGATGAACCATTTTTGGCGAAAGACAAAATGGGCGCGGAGGAGCGGGGCTTGAAAGAGTCTGTATAATTCTTGGGACAGTTCCAAATATTGTGCACTGACATTTTGCCCAAAATAAATGGAAAGCGTGAATTCGGAACCGGTGAGTTTTCTAAGACTTTTTTGTATAAGGTCATCGATTTCATCGGTGACGTTTTTCACGACGGCGGGAGCTTTGAAATCCCTGATGCTCTTGACATTCGGAATCACCTTGTGTCCGCGCGCTTCGGCGAGGAGCGATACATAATATCCTTTGCTTTGATAGCTGTAATCTTTGCAAAGATTGAAAACGCGCACGTTTCGCATTTTCGAATAATCGGTATTTGTCAGATAATCCTTGGCGGAAACGATTTGCGCTTCGGGAACGTGAAATTTCCAATTTTTTGGATTGTTGACAACGATGATCTTTTTCATTTTTTCTTCGGTTGAATGGCGAGAATCAGACTGTCATAAGTCAAAATTCCCAAAAGGATGCTGTGCACAAGGCGGTTGCGTTCGACTTCGTAATAATGTCCGTTTCCCAGCGGATTGGTGAAATCCGGATCGGCGATGCGAAATTTTTTTTCATCGGTTTCGCCATAGACGACGATAAAATGGCCCATGGGTTCGCCGTGGATGTCGTCAAAAACAGACTTGTTTTCCGAATTTGTATATTCCCGCTTGCTCTGGTAAAGGAACGTTGTGGAAACGCCGGTTATCAACGGGATGTCCTTTTTGAAATATCGGTCAAACAGTCCGGGGCGAAAATCCTTCAAGTTGATTTTTCCGCCCGCTTCCAAAAAGCGGATGTAGGCTTTGATGGCGATTCTAAGTTTCGCCCGGTGCTTTGCCGCATATTCGAGCTTCAATTTTCCGGCGAGTTCCTCCATAGACAAATTGACCCACGTGGGGTCAAAAATTTCAAGGTTTACAGAATGGATGGTCGCATCGAATCCGCGTTTCAGGGCATCTAATCCCAAAAAGACTCCCAAAGTTCCCCCTCCTTCAAGCATTTCTATTTCTTCGATCAGCTGGGAAAGGGGAATGGAGTAGCCGTAGTGTTGATAAATTGCATGCAAACTAGTTGGTCCGCATGTGACATCATCCGGCTGGGGGAGAATTTGAATGTTCATATTCTACCGAATTGAAAAAGTCAGGAGAAAAGATCTTTCACCTTTTGCAATAAGCTTTCATCGCTGGCGGAATCCTTGTCTTTTCGGATTTCAGCGAGTTGGGAGTAAAGCTTCTTTTCTTCGGAAGTCAAGTTTGTAGGAATCGACGTGGCGACAGTGACAAAAAGATTGCCGCGGCTGCCCCCGTTCAAAGGCGGGAGTCCTTGTCCGCGCAAACGGAAAACGGCTCCGGGCTGTGTTCCCGCAGAAATTTTAATGGAAACGTCGCCACCTTCAATGGTCGGAATTCTTTGCGTACCGCCGAGCGCTAGCTTGTAAACGGGAATCTCGATTGTGCAGTGGAGGTCGTCGCCTTCTCGAGAATAGAAATCGTCTTTCTTTTCGGTAATGACGACTAGTAAATCGCCGGACGCACCGCCGCGCGGTCCAGAATGACCTTCTCCGCGTAAAGTAAGGAATTGTCCTTCTGAAATTCCCGCCGGAATTTTGATGGAAAGCGTTTCTTCTTCGAGATTGCGGCCTTCGCCGTGGCATGTCGAACAGGGATTTTTAATGACTTCTCCCGTACCGCCGCAATCCGGGCATGTCGTTTCGCTAACCATTTGGAAGAAAGAACGTGTCACGTGGCGGACGCGCCCAGAACCGTGGCAAGTCGAACATTGCGCTATGCCCGTTCCACCTTTTCCCGCACATTCTGTACAGGGTGCGTAGCGTTTCAGGCGAACTTTTTTGGTCGTTCCCGTGAGAATTTCTTTGAAAGAGAGTGCAATGCGGATCTGCAAATCCTGTCCACGGGGAGGACCTTGCCGCGAACGCGAAGATGATGAACGGAACCCTCCGAAACCTCCTCCGAAAATATCGCCGAATTGACTGAAGATGTCTTCGAAATTGGCTCCGGAAAAACCTCCGAATCCGCCGCCAGCTCCCGGAGCGTTAAAACCGAATTGGTCATATTGAGCGCGCTTCTTGGCGTCAGAAAGAACTTCGTACGCTTCGGCGGCTTCTTTGAATTTTTCTTCGGCTTCTTTGTTTCCCGGGTTTTTGTCGGGGTGGTACTTGATGGCGAGCTTTTTGTAGGCGTGCTTGATATCTTCAGCGCTCGCATCTTTTGAAACGCCTAAGACTTCGTAATAATCTCTTTTCTCTGCCATGATAGACTCTCTTTAAATTCCAATCAAAATGAATGAATAAAAAGGATTTTCCCCTTTGTAAAGAGGAAAATCCTGTCTGTTATTTTACCAAGGAATGCATTATTTCTTCTTGTCGTCATCGACAACGGTGTAATCCGCATCGATAGGACCGTCTTTGCCGTCGTTCTTCGGCGATTCCGCATGGGGTTCGGAAGAGGCTCCGGCATTTGGAGCGCCCTGTGCGGCGCCAGCCATAGAGCTTATCATGCTTTGCAGCTTTTCAACTGCAGCGTCGATTTCTTCTTTCGAACCGTTATCCTTCTTGGATTTGATGTCTTGGATGGCGGCTTCGAGTTGGCTCTTCGTGTCGGCGGGGATTTTGTCTCCGGCTTCCTTGATTTGCTTTTCTGCCTGATAGACAATTTGTTCGGCGCGGTTCTTCGCATCTTCCTTTTCGCGGTCGGCCTTGTCCTTTTCGGCATTGGCTTCGGCGTCTTTTTTCATGCGTTCGATATCCGCTTCGGAAAGTCCGCTCGATGTTGTAATCTTGATGGACTGTTCCTTGCCGGTTTCCTTGTCCTTCGCGCTAACGTGGACAATGCCGTTCGCATCGATGTCAAAAGTCACTTCGATTTGAGGCACTCCGCGCGGCTTCGGGCTGATTCCAGTCAAGTCGAAGCGGCCCAAAGTTCTGTTGTCGCGGGCATAAGTGCGTTCGCCCTGGAGGACATGAATCGTTACGGCAGACTGGTTGTCTTCCGCCGTGCTGAACACTTGGCTCTTTTTCGTCGGAATTGTCGTGTTGCGTTCGATGAGTTTTGTCATCACGCCGCCGAGAGTTTCAATGCCAAGGGAAAGCGGTGTCACGT
>CAZPKF010000025.1:0-26508 GCA_964587155.1 uncultured Fibrobacter sp. | reverse complement strand
ATATGAAACCGGGTCTCCAAATGACACTTAAATGAAAATGAGGCCTTATTCAGGTCTCATTTTGACACTTAAGCCGGATTTTAAAATTGGGAAACTTTATCGCAAAATTCGGTATTGTGTGCCTAAAGAGTTAAATTTTAGGCATGGCTTATCTTTTAATTGTTTATGTTTTGGCATTGGCGTTTATCGCTTTTGCGAGTGCCTCTAAAGTGAAAAGCGTTTCCGATTTTTTTGTCGCCCGCAAGGGAGGCTCCGCCTTGATGGTTTCGGGGAGTCTTTTGGCTACGATTCTTGGCGGTTCTGCGGTCATAGGCGCTGTGGATACGGGGCCACTCCTCGGCGGCGCAGCGACATGGTTCTTGCTTTCTGGCGCAATGGGGCTTTTGGCTTTGCTGCCGTTCCTTCCAAAGATTATGAAAATCCGACGTTTTACGCTTCCCGATATGGTAGAAGACCTTTATGGGAAAGGTCCTCGAACTGTGGCGTCAATTGTGATTCCGCTTGCGTGGACAGGCGTTGTCGCCGCGCAAATCATTGCTGCTGCAAAATTATTGCAAAGTTTTGTCGGCATGGAATATTCTGTGGCGGCAATTGTCAGCGCAATCGTCTTTATCGGGTACACCGTTTTTGGCGGGCAGATTTCCGTTTTGCGGACTGATTTTCTGCAGGCCGCATTGATTATATTCGGTATTTTCGTTTTGGTGTTTTTTGCTGGGCGGACGCCCGCTTCGCATCCGGAAAATGTCGCTCTCGCATTTCCATTCAATGCAAATTTCTCGCCGTTTGATTTGATTCTCTTGCTTTTGACGTATGCGACGACTTATACGGCGGGGCCGGACATGTTTTCGCGTTTGTTCTGCGCAAAAAATGAAAAAACTGCCGAAAGGTCCATTTTGGTGTCGGCGATGATTCTCGCTGTTGTGGCCGCCTGCATTGGATTTCTCGCACAATATGGTGCTTTTCTTCCGAATGAGTCGGGTGGGGCGAGAATTATTGAAATCGGGAAAATGGTTCTGCCCGGGCCGCTCTTTCCGCTGCTTGGACTTTGCCTTTTGAGCGTTGTGCTTTCTTCCGCCGATACGACTTTGCTCAGTTCTTCCATTATTTTTACGCAACTGGTGAGCAAAAAAAGTCTGGATGACCGGGCGGAAATCCGCCGAACGCGTTTGGTGATTGTTGTGAACGGGTTGGCGGCACTTGCAATTGCACTTTTGTTCAAAGACATTATCGCGATGCTTTTGCTTGCGCTCGCTGTTTATGCAGGGGCTTTCACGTTGCCGATATTGTTTGGACTTGCCGGCTTGCGGGTGAAATCGAAATTCATTTCGGCGGCGATTCTTGCCGGGGGCTGTCTTGCGCTCCTTGGAAAATTGATTCCGCAAACATCCATTCCGCACTTGGGGGATTTTTTCCTTGTGCTCGCTTTTGCCGTGAATGGCACTCTGCTTTTTTGTGGGCGTATCCGAAACGCTCCCGAATTGCTATCTTTGAAAAAACGTTTTAATCCGAGGTGATTATGTCAGAAGAATTGAACCTGAAATTTGTGGATCCGCAACCGCTCCGTTATGGAGAAAACTCTCACCAGTCCGCCGTATTTTACCGCGATCCGGATTGCACTGAAGCGAGTCTCGCCACGGCAAAACAGTTGCATGGCAAAGAACTTTCTTACAACAACATTGTCGATGCGGATGCCGCCTTGGAAATGGCCCGGGAATTTAGCGATTCCAATGCGATTGTCATCGTGAAGCACATGAATCCGTGTGGACTGGCGACTGGAGAAACTCTGCTCGAAGCGATGGAAGCTGCTTGGGCTGGAGATCCGGTCTCCGCTTTCGGTTCTGTCATTGCGTCAACGCGTAAAGTGGATTTGGCGACAGCTCAATTTTTGAAGGGTCGCTTTGTGGAAATTCTTCTTGCCCCGTCTTTTGACGAAGACGCCCTTGAATTTTTGAAAAATAAATCCAAGGACATTCGGCTTTTGGAAGTGGGAAAAATTGAAAAGGCGAAGCCCGGCAAAGTGTACAAGCACGTAATTGGCGGAATGCTCGTGCAAGATCGCGACGTCGGTACTTATGAAAAATTCGAATGCGTCACCAAGGCGCAATTCCCGAAAAACAAAGAAGAATTGGCCCGCTTTACGTGGTTGGTGACGAAGCATACGAAGTCCAACGCTATCGTGATGGGGTACGAATACAAGCCGGGTTATTTCCAGGTGCTCGGACTTGGACCGGGACAGCCGAACCGCATTGATTCGAATCTTCGCCTTTGCCAGCCTCGGGTTCGCGACAATGTCGCCCGGATGCCAGAGGCTCAGGGTTTAGACGCAGATGCTCTGCACGCTCTCGAACGAAAAGTTTTTGGAGAAGTTGTCATGGGTTCGGACGCATTCTTCCCGTTCCCGGACAATGTGGAAGCGGCTCATGATGCTGGCGTGCGTTACATTGTTCAACCGGGCGGTTCCAAAAAAGACGATCTTTCCATTGAAGCCGCAGACAAGTTCGGCATTGCGATGGTCTTCACCGGAATGCGTCATTTCCGCCACTGAGGATACGGATGGCCTCCAGTAAAACGCGGATTCAGGATGCGCAACAGGCGTATCTCACCGTGCTCAATTTCTTGAAACGCGCCTTTCAAAAAGGCGCGCGCAAAGTGAACGCACACGAATGGGATTCGTTTCAGGAACAATTAGAACATTCAAAACTCTCGCCAGAGGCCGCAGCAGTGGTCGGCTTTTGGACAATGGAAAATTTGGCAAGCCACAAGCCTTCCCGGGTTCAGCCCCGGGCTCTTCAAGAATTTGAAGCGCAAATTTTCCCGGGAGCAGTTCACAGCGAATTTGTCGAAGCCGTGCAGTTTGGCATGGTCAGTGAAATCCAGGGTGAAAGCATCCTTGAAGATTTTTTGGAAATTTCATCGTTTGAAATTCCCAAGGAGCGGATGCTCAAATCTCTTTCGCAAATGTGGGCGAAGAATGTTCAAGGTTATCAAATGGTGCGGGTCAGCTGATGCGTGTACGGGTCATAGGCGGTGGTCTTGCTGGTTGCGAAGCGGCGTTGCAGCTGGCCTCAAGAGGCTTTGAAGTAGATCTTTATGAAATGCGCCCGAACCGAATGACTCCGGCGCATCGCGATGGAAGCCTTGCTCAATTGGTTTGTTCAAACAGTTTCAAAGGCATGGAGCCGACTTCGGCTCATGGGCTGCTGAAACGGGAACTCCAGCTGTTGGGAAGTTTCTTGTTGGAATCGGCTAAGGCTGCGCGTGTGCCTGCTGGCGAATCGCTGACGGTTAATCGGGAACTTTTTAGCCAGGAAGTCGAAAAGACGATTGCTTCCGCGGAACGCATTCGGCTGTGCCGCGAAGAAGTGACTTCTTTGGCGGGAAATTTGCCGACAATTGTCGCTGCGGGACCTTTGGCGAGCGATGCGCTTTCTGACGATATCTTCGCCCGCTTGGGTGGCTCACGGTTGCATTTTTTTGATGCGATTGCCCCAGTCGTGGAAACGGATTCCATCGATATGAATTATGCCTTTTTCCGCAACCGTTGGGAAAAGGGGGAAACGGCAGATTTTATCAATTGTCCGTTAGACAAAGAAACATACGATGAATTTGTACGCAGACTCCGCGAAGCGGAATCGGTAGAACCGCGCCCTTTCGAAAAGAAGGAACTTTTTGAAGGTTGCTTGCCCATCGAAGAAATGGCCCGCCGCGGAGAAGATACGCTACGGTTCGGACCTATGCGCCCTGTGGGCCTTGGCCTTGGCAATAATGGGAAAAAATGGTATGCGGTCATTCAACTCCGGGCAGAAAACAAAGAAAAAACTTTGTTCAACATGGTCGGCTTTCAGACGCGGCTGCATTATGGGACTCAAAAGGAAATTTTTACGCTGGTGCCAGCCTTGAAGAACGCCCGATTTGCCCGCTTAGGCGCAATGCACCGCAACACGTTTATCGAAAGTCCAAAGTTGTTGGACGAAACACTCCGATTGAAACCGGAAGTGGAAAAGGCCGCCGGTTTGCCGCCGACGTGGTTTGCCGGGCAAATTACGGGAGCGGAAGGCTATACCGAAGCGATTGCGACTGGCTGGTATGCCGCATGGAACATGGGGAACATCCTTTTGCACGGAAAAACGCGCGAACTTCCCGAAGACAGCTGTATCCGCTCTCTGCTGCGCCATTTGGTTTCGCCGAATGAAAATTTCCAACCGATGAATTTCAACTTCGGCTTGTTGCCGCACCGGCAAGATTACAAGAAAAAAGACAAAAAACGCCTGTTGGCAGAACAGGCGGATTTGGCTGTGCGCAACTGGATTATTTAATCAGTCACAAACGCGGCTCAATTTCACAATTTGTTCCTTGGCCCAATCTTCAAAGGTGTCGTTTGCGATATGCGCCTTGGCATCGCGCATGAGTTTTAAATAAAAGTGCACGTTGTGGATACTTGCAAGCGTCAGGGCCAAAATTTCTCCGGCGTGGAACAGGTGCCGCAAATAGGCGCGGCTGAAGTTTTGGCACGTGTAACAGTTGCACTGGGGATCCGGGGGCATGTCCAGCGCTTTGGCGTAACGGCCCGCTTTGTAATGCAAAACGCCTTCGCTTGTAAAGAGCATTCCGTTGCGGGCGTTGCGCGTTGGCATCACGCAATCACACATATCGATTCCGCGGAGGATAAGCTCCAGCAAGTTCCACGGCGTTCCTACGCCCATCACGTAACGAGGTTTGTTTTCGGGCATTCGGCTGGTACAGAAATCGGCAATTTCGTACATCGTTTCGGCGGGTTCCCCCACAGAAAGTCCTCCGAGCGCATAGCCGTCCGGGTCAATTTTTTTGATTTCGTCGATGGCTTTGGCGCGCAATTCTGTGTGCATTCCGCCTTGGATGATGCCAAAAAAACTTTGATCGTAATCAAAGAGCGGGGGATTTTCCAAAAGCCATTCCTTGGCGCGCCGGGTCCAGTGGAGCGTGTAATTCAGCGATTTTAAGGCTTCTTCTTTGGTGCTGGGATAAGGCGTGCACTCATCGAGGGCCATGATGATGTCTGCGCCGATTTCGCGTTCCGCCCGCATCACGTTTTCGGGAGAGAAAAAGTGTTTGGAACCGTCCAAATTGCTGCGGAATTCAATGCCGTCTTTTTTGATTTTGCGAAGCTCTTTGAGGCTGAATACTTGAAAGCCTCCGCTGTCGGTGAGAATAGGTCCCTGCCAACGCATGAACTTGTGCAGTCCACCGGCATTTTTAATCAGTTCCGTTCCCGGACGCAAGTATAAGTGGTAAGTATTCCCCAGAATGATTTCCGCTTGGGCTTCGGTGAGGTCGCGGGGGGTTAAGCCTTTGACCGTTGCCTGAGTTCCAACGGGCATGAATATAGGAGTCGTAATGACACCGTGTCCCGTGAAAATTTTGCCCAAGCGCGCTTTTGACCGGGAAGACGTTTTGATCAGTTCAAATCGGTTCTTTTCCATCCGGGGCTCCGAAATCATTAACGGGTCTTGACAATCGTCCACGCTTCGTCAAAAAGACGCGCAGCGTCACCGGGGTCTTTCAAAAAGACCATGCGGTTGATTTCGGTTTCTGTCGGGTTGATGACTCGGTTTTGGGTAAAGCTGGAATCGAGAACGGCAAGGGACGCTTTGTTCGGTGTCGCATAATTGATGTATTTGGCAAGTTGAGCACCGATTTGCGCATCGAGAATGTAATTCATGAACGCATAAGCGCCTTCAGGATTGGGTGACTTGGCGGAAAGAGTCATGGCGTCGACCCACATAAAAGAGCCTTCGGCTGGGATGGCGAACTGGAGTGTAGAATCTTCTTCGATTGCCGCCATCGCTTCTCCGTTGAAGACGATTGCAGCCCAATCCATTTTTGAAAGGACTTTGTCCTTGCCGCCGACCGATCCGTCAAAGCCCAAAAAGTTAGGGTCTTTTTTCGCAGCGAGAATGAGCTCGACAGCTTGATTGATTTCTTCTTTGCTTGTGCTGTTGGCGTCAAAACCTTTAGCTTGGAGTGCCATCGAAAGCATGGAACGGCTTTCTTCCAAAAGGCTGAACTTTCCTTTTGTTTTTGTTTTGTCGAAGAGCATCGAATAAGAGGCGTTGGTCGGGTCAATTGCGGCATCGCGGTAGAGAATGCCTGTGGTTCCCCAAAGGTAGGGGAGCGTGTATTCGTTTGTCGGGTCGTAGCTGGGATGCTTGAACTGATCCGCTACGTTGCCGCGGTTCGGAATTTTATTGGTGTCGATTTTGCCGATGAGGCTGAGGTGAATCATCTGTTGAATGACGACATCGCTTGCGATAACAACGTCATATTGGGCAGTGCCAACGGTTTGCAGCTTGCTGACCATTTCTTCTTGCGCTTCGTAAAGTTCAAGCTGGAGCTTGTAGCCGGTCTTCTTTTCGAAATCCAAGAGCATATCCGGGTCAATATATTCGCTGTAAATCATGACAGTGACCTTTGTCGGTTTTTCGGCAGGTTTCTTTTCGCCGCAACCGGCAAAGAAGCTGAATGCTGTCAAGAGGGAAAGGGCCAGAAGAATCTTTTTCAATTTGTTGCCTTTGGATAAGGGTGAACTTTGACGCAAAGTTAAAAAAAAAGAGCCTGTTTGAAAATGCTTTAATTGGATAGAAACCTGTAAAGAGTCTTCGCAAGTTTCTATATTGCTGCATCAGCAGGGGTGCTCTTCGGAAGAAGGGCTGAGATAATACCCTCGGAACTTGGTTCGTAATGGAACAAAAGGAAGCGCATGGCTCAAGACATCTCTTTTTTCAAACCCTTTCCCCAATCGACAAAAATTTACGTTTCCGGAAAAATTTTCCCGGATTTGAAGGTGGGAATGCGAGAAATCTCTCTCGACGACCCCAAAACGCCGAAACTTGCCGTTTACGATACAAGTGGAGCTTACGGAGATCCGGAAAAGAACATTGACTTGCACCGGGGGCTTGAAAAGTTGCGTTCTCCGTGGATTGAAGAACGTCAAAAAGCGGGAAAGCACCTGACGCAAATGCAATATGCGCAGCAGGGAATCATCACGCGCGAAATGGAATATGTCGCTATCCGCGAAAATCAAAAAATGGACGAACTCTTCGGTGAAAATTCGGCGGTCATCACACCGGAATTTGTACGTGATGAAATCGCGAGAGGGCGTGCCGTTATTCCGGCAAATCGTTTTCATCCGGAACTGGAACCGATGATTATCGGAAAACATTTCTTGACGAAAATCAATTCGAATATCGGAAATTCCGCAGTCGCTTCTTCTATCGAAAAGGAAGTGGAAAAAATGGTTTGGTCCGTGCATTGGGGCGCCGATACGGTGATGGACCTTTCGACGGGAAAAGATATCCATGAAACGCGGGAATGGATTTTGAGGAACAGTCCGGTTCCCATTGGAACGGTTCCGCTCTATCAGGCTCTTGAAAAAGTAAATGGAGTCGCCGAAGATTTGAATTGGGAAGTTTACCGCGAAACTCTCATTGAACAGGCGAAGCAGGGTGTGGATTACTTTACAATTCATGCTGGACTTTTGCTGGGTTATGTTCCTCTTGCTATCAAGCGTACGACGGGAATCGTGAGCCGCGGCGGATCGATCATCGCCCGTTGGTGCATGTATCACCGGCAGGAAAATTTCCTTTATACGCATTTCGATGAAATCTGCGATATTTTGGCGGAATATGATATCTGCGTTTCTTTGGGAGACGGATTGCGTCCCGGTTCAACGGCAGACGCAAACGATGCGGCTCAATTCGCGGAATTGGATACTCTTGGGGAGCTTTGCCAAAAGGCTCATGCCAAAGGAGTTCAGGTTTTAATTGAAGGCCCGGGACATGTTCCCATGAACAAAATCCGTGAAAACATGGAACGGGAAGAAGAAAAGTGCCATGAAGCGCCGTTTTACACGTTGGGACCGTTGACTACGGATATTGCTCCCGGGTATGATCACATTACTTCGGCCATAGGCGCAGCGATGATTGGTTGGTATGGGTGCGCCATGCTTTGTTATGTAACACCCAAAGAACACTTGGGACTTCCGGACAGGGATGACGTGCGCGAAGGAACGGTGACTTATAAGCTCGCGGCTCATGCGGCGGATTTGGCAAAGGGACATTTTGCTGCGCATTTTCGCGATGACGCTCTTTCCCGCGCCCGTTTCGACTTCCGGTGGAATGATCAGTTCGCCCTTTCGTTGGATCCGGAACGCGCGATGGAATTCCATGACGAAACGCTTCCTGGCAATGGCCCGAAATCCTCACACTTCTGTTCCATGTGCGGCCCTAAATTTTGTTCCATGCGCATTTCGCGAGACATTGCGGAATTTGTCCGGACAGGAAAATTAAAAGACTGATAATGCGATACGCTCTTTTTACCAGCCCGGAAAGTTTTGTCGATGAAATCGATTTGATCGAAAGGCTTTTCGATTGCGGCGTGGACGTCTTGTATGTGCAAAAACCGCATTTGGGCGAGTTGGCTTTGGAGCGTTACCTGTTATCTATCCCTGAAGCGATTCGCGCCAATTCTTTTTTGTGCGGATCTCCTTCTTTTGCCGCGGAATTTGGACTTGCCGGTTTTCATCGTCCACTGGAATGGTTCGAAAAAAATGCGGACGCAGTATCGCGTGTCTCTGGGCTTTTGAGTGTGGAGACGGACAGTCGGGATGATTTGGAAAAAATCTCTCCAGAAATCCGCTCCCGGTTTTCAGCTGTCGTCTTGAAAAACGTTGCGCCGGGATATGACGATTCGGAATATTTCGTTTGCGATGCGCTTGAACTTTTCAAAGTCCCCGGAAACCGGGCGATCGTTTCGGGAATATGGGAATTCGCCGATCCTGTTTCGGCATGGAAACGTTTATGTCAAAAATGATTTATGCGATGACCGTTGCAGGGTTTGATGGAAGCGCCGGCGCGGGAATTTTGGCAGACATCAAGGCGATGAAGGATTTTGGCGTTTACGGAGTGGCTGCCTGTACCGCACTGACCGTGCAAAATGAAAACGCCTTTGTCGAACCGGGATTTTTGCCCTGGGAACAAATTCGCCTGCAGCTGGAAACGCTGTGGGAAGTGCGCCCTTATTCTTTTTTCAAAATAGGTTTGGTGCGCAATGCGGAAATGCTCCGGGATATTGTCGGATGGATTCGAGAAAAAAATAGCAACGCGTTTATCGTGTGGGATCCCATCCTTTCGGCGACAACGGGATTCCGCTTTTTCGCGGACTCCGAAGCGGACGCTTTTTTTCCCGTTTTTTCTCAAATCGATTTGATTACGCCGAATAGCTATGAATACGCTTACTTGGGACTTGGTGTCGCAGACAGTCGACGGGAACTTTTTGTCGGCGAAAAAACATCCATCCTTTTGAAAGGTGGGCATTTGAAGGGAGGGGAATCCGTAGACACGTTATGGCATGGCGGAAAGACAGTCCGTTTCTCTTCAAAGCGGCATCTCGGCGTGGACAAACACGGCTCCGGGTGCACCTTGTCCGCGGCGATTCTTTCAAATGTCGCTTTGGGAAAATCTTTGCCGGAAGCTTGCAAAGAAGCCAAGGATTATATTGAAAAATTCTTGACGGGTGGCGAAGGCCGCGTCGGCTGGGTCGGTTAATCCCGCTTAAAAATTGCGTCGCGCAGCGGCTTGTAATGCTCGCCGGTGAATCCGAAGTCCATTTCCTTGTAAGTCCACAAGGCATGGCCTATGTTGAATTTGTCGAAGGTGCGGAGCACGTCACGATACCATTTGACGGTTTCGTTGGCGTTTGCCTGATCGATAACTCCGAATTCGCCGCAATAAAGAGGAACGTTTTGCGCACTTGCGGCCCGAATCGCTTCGGACAAGAAGTCTTCGAAAAATTCCGGTCCCATTTTTTCGCATTTGGCGCGGAAAAGATTTTCGCCCATGTAGCCAAGAGGCTTTGAATGTTCCCGGAAAAATTCCATATCGTCCGTGTAGGGAATTTCTGGACTGTTCTTCAACGCTTCAACCCAGCCCGCCTTTTGATGGGTGAACAGGAGGGGTTCGTAAAGGTGGAATGTGTAAATGATGTTTTTCGAAGGAGGCGGAACGAGATTTTTTACAAAAGAAGCGCTGTTCCAGCAGACGCCACCATAAATGATGGGTGTCTCCGGCGCATTTTTCCGGATGGTTTCGACGGCGCGTAGAATCAGGCTGTTCCAAGGATCGATGAATTCAATGTCTGCAACTTCGTTCAATAATTCGAATGCGACATGGGATTCTTTGGCGTAGCGTTTGGAAATAAAATTCCACAAATTCAAAAAACGCACTTTCGCCGATTCGTTGTAGAACAAATTGTTCTTTTGGTTGTTTCCAAAATCGTTGAAGTCGTAGCCGGCTGTTTTGTGTAAGTCGAGAATGACGTTCAAGCCATAGCGCTTTCCCCAAGAAACGGCGTTGTCTAGATATTTTTCATTTTCGGGAATCCGCTCACCGGAATCCGTTTCTATCAAATTGTAATCGAAGGGAATCCGTACGTGGTCAAACTTCCAATCGGCGATTTGACGGAAATCTTCTTCGGTGATAAAAGTTTCGTAGCGGTTTTGGGAATAGTCGCATTGCGAAAGCCAGCCGCCTAAATTGATGCCTTTTTGAAGAGATAACATGGATCCTCCGGATTAGCGATGAAACTTCTTTTTGAACGGTTTATGCGGATAGCGTTTGCGTTCTTCTTTGGGCTGCGTTAAGCGGATGCCATCGTTTCCGATGAAAATGCGCCCCTGACGGAACAGACCTCCGATGATTTTCTTGAACGCTTTTTTCGACAGGTTAAATTCTTGTTGAATTTCTTCGGGAGAACTGCTGTCGGAATAAGGAAGAAATCCTCCGGCATCTTTGATCTTTTGCAAAACGTCGTCTGCGGCATCCATTGTCGCGTGATAACCGACCGGTTTGAGGCTTAGGGAAATGTGCCCGTCTTCGGTGATGTTTTGAACGTAACCTTCTCCGCAATCGCCGATTTCAAAGGTGTCGGTGATGGAGGCGTCTAAATGTAAGCGCCCCAAATAGCGGTAGTTCACCAAAAAGTCGACATGGTCGTCTGCGACATCGTAAACAGCCAAGTCCACTTTTTGTGAAATGTGGAGAGCGCTGGGATCGCGGTCGATGAAGGCTTTGATCTTTTCTGTCGCGACAATACGCGCAGTGCGTTCGTCTTCTACGATGTAAACAACGCAACGGTCTCCGGGCAAAAGTTTTCCGAGCTGTTGCTTGTAAGGTAAAAAAAGGTCTTTGTCTAATCCCCAATCGAGAAAAGCTCCGACATCGTTGACGTCTTTCACTTCGAGAACGGCAAATTCACCAACGGTTGCATAGGGCTTTTGCGTAGTTGCAATCGGACGTCCTTCGTTGTCGACGTAAATGAAGACTTCTAATTCATCGCCCATTTGCAAATCGCGTGGCGCTTTGGATCCCGGCAACAGCACACGTCCACCGCTTTCGACTTCTAAGTAGAATCCTTGCGGTTTGATGTCTTCGACGCGGGCGAATTCAAATTGACCGATATGCATAAAAACCTCTTTATTAAATTAGAAATTTCCTCAGGGGTGTTCCGAATTGGAATAAACCGCAGGGCGTTTTCTGTTGCTTTCTAGAAGAAACGGATATATCTTAAAAATGTGACTGGAAAAGAGCTTCGGCGAAAGGTTCGCAGAAGGCAACGCCTTCGGAACTCGTAGATGTTTCCTTCCGTGGCTCCCGGTTTCATTAAGTCCTGCCTCGTCCGAGGCGGGATTTTTTGTGTTTTTGATTCAAGGAAGAACGTCGCCAATTGCTTGCATTTGGATGGGATAAATTTCCTTGCAGGCTTTTTCTCCAAGGGAAATCAGGGCGTCCAACGTATTGCGGTCAAAATCGGAATGTTCTCCCGTTCCTTGAATTTCAATGAATGAAGAAGCATCCCGCATGACAATGTTCATGTCGACATCGGCGGCAGAGTCTTCGGCGTAGCACAAATCCAGCATGGGTTCTCCGTGGACGACTCCGACGGAAATGGCTGTCACGGCGTGTTTTAAAATTTGTGATTCGATGCCCAAACGCTGTTTGATTTTTTTTAGGGCGATTCCCAGAGCGACGAAACCGCCGATGATGCTTGCCGTTCGCGTTCCTCCATCGGCTTCGATGACATCGCAATCGATGACGACAGCGTTTTCTCCGAGAGCGTTCAAATCAGCGGCTCCGCGCAAAGAGCGTCCGATCAAACGCTGGATTTCTTGAGTGCGTCCCGAAGCCCCTTTCCGTTCGCGTTCAACTCGTTTCCCCGTACTCTGTGGGAGCAGGGAATATTCTGCGGTTATCCACCCCTTTCCTTTGCCTTTGAGCCAAGCGGGAACTTCGGGGAGCAGGGTTGCATTGCAAATGACCCGGGTGTTTCCCATTTCGATGAGGACGGAGCCATCTGCCGAAGAGATGAATCCCGGGGTCAGTTTAACGGTTCTTGTTTCGTTGAATTGGCGATTGTCGATACGTTGCATGGGAAAAAGTTAACATTTTATTTTGGACAGAACTTGTTTTTGAGGGCTTGTTAATTAGGAATGCGTAATGCGGAATTAGAGTCAAGGACTCCGACCTCATCGAAGAACGGCAGGCGGCGGAAAAGGCGAAGAGGGAAGCCGAAGCGGCGGTGACTCTTCATGTCACGTTTTTGACCGCCGCTGTCGTCTAGCTGCCGGAGAATATAAACAAAAGTTTTTCTGTTTTTCGGAGCGGTAAAAAAACGGTAATTCGCTGCGATCGTTGATTTTTTTGTCATGGATACAGTCGCGGACTGAAAACTCTCTTGGGTGGGGTTTCTAACGGAAAGCCTTTTCTGCGGATGGGTAAATTTTGCACGGTGTGGACGTCAACGGAGAATCCGTTTTTGCAGAAAGGAATTTCAATTTAATTTCGCAGAGGATGAATCCTATCGGATTTTGGGACCGGCGATGGGAGCGGTTTCGGCATTGACCGCGCGGATTAAATCTTGGGGCGAAATTTTAAATTGAAGTCCGCGTAGACCAGCGCTGATGTAAATAAATTCAAAATTCAGAGCGGATTCGTGAATATAAACCGGATAAGGTTTTTTGAGTCCGATGGGGGAACATCCTCCGCGAATGTAGCCGGTAAGCGGAGTGAGCTCTTTTAAAGGGACGGTGTCGATGTTTTTGTTTTTGGATATTTTGGCGAGGGATTTTAGGGAAATTTCCAAATTGCCGGGAACAACTCCGACGAGGGGACCCGTTTTGTCTCCGCGGACTAAAATCGTTTTAAAAACTCGTTCGATAGGCTCGTTGAGGACTTGGGCGATGTGTTCCGCTCCGAGTTCTTTTTCGTCAACGGGGTAGGGAATCAAATCGTATGAAATGCCCAATTTGTCCAAGATTCGGGCCGCATTCGTCTTCTTCGTCTTTTCCATGTTCAAGAAATGTTCGTATTTAAAAAGGATTCGCACCACTGAGGCACAATTTCTGTTGCCATTCCCTGGATGTTTTCGTCCGTAAAAGGATCGCTCGGATTGATTTCCAAATTCAGGCAGGTGACTTTGGCTCCGTGGCGTTTGGCAATTTGTTTGAATCCCGCTGCGGGGTAAACGACGCTGCTAGTCCCGATATAAACGAAATGTTCCGTGTGCTCCAAGGCGTCTTGAATTTCCTCCATGTAAAGGGGAATTTCGCCAAACCAGACAATGTTCGGTCGGCTTGTTCCTCCGCAAACCGGGCATTTCGTTTGACTCGTTTCCTCTCCATCAAATGGAAATACGTGGCCAAACTGTTCGCAACGGAGCTGATTTAAAAAACCGTGCATGTGCAAAACTTTTTTGGAACCCGCCCGTTCGTGTAAATCGTCGACGTTTTGGGTAATCAGCAGAAAATCGTTTCCCAATTTTTTTTCAATATTCGCAAGAGCGATGTGGGCTGCGTTTGGTTTGAAGTTTGGAAGGGAAATTCGAAGCTTGTTGTAAAAATTTTTGACGCGGACTTTATCGCGAAAGTAGCCTTCTGGCGTGGCGACGGCTTCAATCGGCTCGTTTTCCCAAAGGCCGTCGTTTCCGCGGAAGGTGCGAAGTCCAGATTCGGCGCTGATTCCTGCGCCTGTCAAGACGACTAATTTCATTTGCAAAGTCCTTTAAAAAAGAGTGCCTCGGCGAGGATACCGCTTTCAAAATCTTTCAGTCCCAGACTTTCGTTTTCTCCGTGGGCATTGCATTGGGGGTCTTCGAGTCCTGTCATCAGAATGGGAATGTTTCCCAGCGTGT
Organism: uncultured Fibrobacter sp.; assembly: GCA_964587155.1. GTDB lineage: Bacteria > Fibrobacterota > Fibrobacteria > Fibrobacterales > Fibrobacteraceae > Hallerella. The sequence goes on along the minus strand of CAZPKF010000025.1, from coordinate 12,288 downwards.
CGCGGAAAAGCTGCGCTCCGGGAATCGACGCTCCGCATCCGATGTATTTAGCTTCTTTCCCATAAGCTTGCGTCATGGCTTCTTTCATTAACGGATAATAAGGATGGGAAATATCCGTGGTGAACGGATCGGCTCCGTCTTCGGGAAATAGCGAAAGTTCAAGTCCATCGGGAGTGTGGTTTTTCAAATGCTGCATTAGGAGTTCTGTGCAGCGGGAGGCCTTTGTGCCCGGAGCCAATCGGATGCCGATGCGGGCGTAAGCGGAATCGAGAAGAACGTTTCCCGCTTGAGTCCGGGAACCGGCTTCAAAGGCGGTTACGACGATCGAAGGCTTGCGCCATAGTGCTGTCAAAATTTCATCGCTTTGACCGACGAGATGCGTTCCATAGAGCATTCCGGATTCTTCGCGGAATTTTTCTTCGGTGTAGTGGAGCGCTTTGTAACTTTCAAGTTCTTCGGCAGTTGGCGGACAAATTCCATCGTTGAAATGCTCCACGAGGATGTTGCCGTCTTTATCTGTGAGCGATGCTATCAATTTGCAAAGGCCTTGAACAGGGTCGGGTATAGGGCCGGACCAGGAACCGGAATGCAGAGGAGACTTGGTTGCCTTGACGACAACGGAGACCGCGGACATTCCGCGCAAAGTTGTCGTAATGGAAGGCGTTCCTGCAGAGAAATTAGAAAGGTCCGCGATAATGACTCCATCCGCTTTGAGAAGTTCGCGATTGTCTGCAAGGATTTTTCCAAAACCGGAACTGCCGCATTCTTCTTCGCCTTCGATGAGAACTTTTATGTTCGGCATCCGGTTTCCGTATAAGGAAAGGGCTTGGGTGGCGGCGGCGATGTGCAAAACGATTCCGGATTTGTCGTCTGCGGCACCTCGCCCATAAAGTCTCCCATCGCGAACTTCGGGGACGAATGGCGGGCTAATCCAAAGCGCTTCGCGCATTGTCGGTTGTACATCGTGATGCGCATAAAGTAAAATGGTCGGATTTGAAGGCTTTGTCTTGAGTTCCGCATAGACAGATGCCCGGCCACTCGGAGGAATCAGGTATCGCGTATTTTGAAATCCGTAGCTTTCGAATAGATTTTTTACGGCTTCGGCGGAACGGCGAACTTCGTTTTGGTCAAAATGGTCAAAACTGATGGATGGAATCCGGATAAGCTCTTCCAAGGCTTTGACGTACGTGGGGAACATTTCGCGAATTCGGGTTTGCAGAATTTCATTCATGATGATACCTAATCTTTTTTGTTAATTTAATCAAATATGAATGTGGAATGCGAAAATTACGATTATTATTTGCTCAAGGGCGATAAGCTTTTAGCACTGATTCGCCGAATTTTCAAGGGTTCTCCCGAATTCCGGCACAACTCGTTGAAATATGTAGCGCGCTTAGCTCCGTTCATTCCCTTTTTGGGTGGAAAACCCGACTATTCTCCTGCACTGAAAACAGTCATTCAGTTTCCGGACAGGAGTAATCCGATTACGTTGAGTGCGCCCATCATTTTGGCGGCAGGCGCGAACAAGACTGCGCTTCGAATTTCGGATTATGCGAACTTGGGGTTTGGCGGAGTGACTGCGGGAACGGCGACAAGGCATTTCCGCGAAGGGAACCCGCACCGCCCGCGAGTGGGATTTTTGGAAAACGACCGTTCCATTTACAACAGCATGGGATTGAACAATGATGGTGTTGAAGCGATTGCGGAACGGGTTGACTCTCAAATCGTCCGAATCCATAAAAGTGGAATGGCTGCCGGAATTTCTGTGGCGGAAACTCCGGGACTAGTGACAGATGCCGAAAAACTGAAAGATGTCATTGAAAGTTTTTCCATCGCTTACAAAGCTGCGGATTACATTGAAATTAATGTCAGCTGCCCCAATACCGGAGAAAATCGGCTGGATTTGGACACCCGGTTTATGGAAACGCTTTTTGCCGAAACGATGAATTACCGTAAGTCGCAGGCGATTCGCAAGGCGGTTTACGCAAAGCTCAGTCCGGATCTTTCGGAACGGCAGCTGATTTCGATTCTCGAAGCATTGAACCGTTACGGAGTTAACGGTGTCGTCGTGGGAAATACGTTTCCAACCAAGAAAATCGGAGAACTTCCGATGCTTTCCAAATACGGCGAATTGAAGTCTCTCCGTTCGGATGGTGATAAGGGCGGAATCAGTGGGCGACCGCTGTATCAAAATACATTCTGGATGACGAAGCTTGTCAAGTCGCTCTTTCCTGAAATGAGCGTGATAGCTTGCGGTGGAATCGATCATGGGATGAAAGTCTTTGACCTTCTCCGGGCCGGTGCCGATGCGGTTCAATGTTACAGCGTCTGTGCATTCCGTTGGATGCCCGCCCACGCCATGCGACGAGAACTTTGCGAAGCGCTGAATGCGGCAAATCTCCGGTCGATAGAAGAATTGCGTACAAAGTAACATTTCATGATGCGCCTTGTATTCTTTTCGTTGGCATTTCTTTTGGCCGCACCCGCTTTTGCCGGATACTTTTTGGAAGAGGATGCGGCTGAAAACGAACGCAAGGAGTTGAATGAAAGCCTTGGCTTTTTTGCCGGCGGCGGAGCCTCTTTCGCTTATTACATCGGGGCTTTTGATGTTTCTTTAGACGGCTTGGCTGCTTATCGGTTCCGAGAAAGGTTTGGTGCTTTTGCTGAAATTTCGGCGGGAATTTCAAAACAGGTCCATTCCGCAGGGGGCGGCGTTTCTGTTTTTATTGCCGACGATGATTTTGTCTCGCTGGGTGTTGGCGGTGTCCTTTTTGAAAAACGGGAAGATTGGAAATTTTCTCCGCGGATTTCATTGGATTACGGCCACAATATGAAGCCTTGGCCACGAGCCCATTTTGCTTTGCAAGCGAAAATTCGAATAGCCTATCTGATAGGGGAAAGTTTATCGCGTGAAGAAATTTACGTTTCTAAAACAGCGAATACGACTTTTTCCGTTGGGCTTGCGCTTATCTTTTTTTAAGGAGGTCCCATGCGGGTATTCCGCTTGGCATTTTTGCTAGTCTTCATTTGGATTTCTTCGGCGCTATCCGCTCCGTGGCTTGGAATTTCGTTCAAAGCGGAACCATTCGGAAAAGGAATTGCGCTGAAGGTTCAGGGGATCCATCCGGGTTCCGGAGCTGCGGGAAAAAACATTCACGTCGGAGATAAAATTATAGGCATCGGCGGCAAGGGAATTTCTGACATGGCGGAACTCAAAACGAAACTTTCCGGATTGCCTGTGGGAAAATCGGTCTCGTTGAATTTGGAGCGCGGTGAAAAAAAATGGACGTTGACCGTTCCCATGACGGAACGTCCTGACGACATTTCAAACCTGATGGGAGGTTCTTCAATTGGTAGCAAAGCGGTGGAGTTTCAGAAAAATTTTTATCGCAACGGAGAAAAACGCAAGCAAAAGCCCAAAGCGACTTTGCTTGATTTTTGGGCGACGTGGTGTGGCCCATGCCGCCAGACTCTTCCGATTTTAGAACGGCTCTATCAAAAACTGGGCAAAAACGGTTTGGAAATCATAGGCGTTTCTAGTGAACAAACCGAAGTCTTGGAACATTTTTACCGGGAACATCCATCCCCTTATCCGCTGTATCGCGATGCAACAGAACAAATGTGGCGGCGTTATGGAATATCTGCGGTTCCCACGTTGATGCTCTTGGATGAAAACGGCTACATCTTGAAAATTTGGCCGGGCGTGCCTAACGAAGCCGCTTTGGAAAAAGCGGTTCGGGAAACGCTGAACTAGTTTCGGATTAAATATCGATGCGGTGATCTTTGAGCTTTCGCCAAAGGGTCGCCCGACTGATGCCCAGCCTTTCTGCGACTTCGGTTTTGTTTCCTCCGCAAACATCCAGCGCATGGAGAATGTGACGCTTTTCGAGTTCATCTAACGTCAGAATTTCTTCGGGCTGTTCTCTGTTTTGTTGAGGAATGAGACGGCTTGGTGAGGATTCCAAGCGGGCCGGCGCGCCTCCGGGGGCGGGGAGCAATTCCTGGGGCGTGCTTTTGGGGGTGGGCAATTTCAATTCATCGGGAAGATCGTCTAGGCGGATTGTCCCGTTTTCAGAAAGCACCACTGCATGTTCGATGATGTTTTCTAATTCCCGGATGTTTCCCGGATAAGCATAAGCGGCCAGAGCCATTTGGGCGGCAGGTTCAATCTTCTGGATGACTTTGTGCATTTCCTTTTCAAAACGCAGCACAAAGTATTTGACCAAGTTCGGAATGGTGGAACGCCTTTCTCGCAAGGGAGGAACATCGATGTGAAATGTGTTCAATCGGTAATAAAGGTCTTCACGGAAAGTCTTGTTCGCCATGCCTTCGGCGAGATCTGCGTTGGTGGCTGCGATGATACGGACGTCTAAATGGCGGGATTCTGTATCGCCGACACGCCGGATTTCGTGGTCGTTTAAAAAACGCAGCAATTTGACCTGTGTTGCTTGGGAGAGCTCTCCAATTTCGTCAAGGAATAGTGTGCCGCCGTTTGCTTCTTCGAACAGGCCTTTCTTGTCGGCGGTCGCTCCGGTGAATGCGCCCTTTTTACTTCCGAAGAGTTCGCTTTCCACCAGATTATCAGGGATGGCACTGCAATTGACTGCGACAAAAGGTTTGTTAGCCCTTTGGGATAGACGGTGCACGATGCGTGCCAAGAATTCCTTTCCAGAACCGGTTTCGCCGGTAATTAAAACAGAACTGGTTGTCGGAGCCAGCTTGTAAAGCATTTGCAAAATAGACTGCATCTTGGGGCTGTTGCCTAACAGGTTCTCCAAGAGGTGGTCTTGCATTTGCTTGAAGTTCGATGAGTTTTTCAGTCCTTGTTCGTGTTTTCTGACAACGTCTTCGAGTGTCCTCGTATCGACGGGCTTCACCAAATAAAAAGATGCTCCGTTGGAAAGAGCGCTTTCCGCATCTTTCGTCGAAGAAGGCGAACACAGCAAAACGATTTCCGTGTCCGGATTGTGGGACTTGAGGAAACTGATGACATCGACATCTTTGTGAAGCAACAGCGATGTATCGATAAAGGCAAAATCAATACGGTTCTCTTCAATCGTGTTGAAGAGAGCAGTTGAATCAGAAACGGTAAAAAGCGAAACGTCAGGAAAGGACCAAGTTGTCGTTACTTGATTTACTGCGTTCCTGTCTGCATCCGCCAACAGGACATTCATCGCGTTCCGTTATCCTTGTTTATGAGACTTGGCGATTTCGTCGACCTTGGCCATCAAGTCTTTGTAGTTGGGCGGCTTGGAGAAAATAGAAGAGACGCCAAAGTGGCTAGCGATGTTCAAGTAGTCGTCAGAAGAGGTGCGACGTCCACCGCTGATGGCGATGATGCGGTCCAGCTGATTCTTGTTGCGGAAATCCAAGATGACTTCAAAGCCGTCTTGTTCCGGCATGATGATGTCGGTGATGACGACGTCGTAATCGGTCTTGTCGTATAGCTCCTTGGCTTTTTTGCCGTTCTCCGCAGTGTCTACAGAGTAGCCGGACATGCCCAGCATGTCTTTCAGAACAGAGCGGATATCTTCTTCGTCATCGATGATGAGTACCTTAGGCATGAAAACCTCCTATTGATTTTGGGCCATCGGCCAATACAATTCAAAAGTAGTTCCATTTCCGATTGTTGTCTTCAAATTGATGAAGGCTTTGGCCATTTTGACAAGCCTCAGAGCGACTGAAAGGCCCAGTCCCATTCCTTCCCCGGGGCCTCTGGTCGTAAAATACGGCGTGAAAATATGACTCACCACGTCGGGAGTCATGCCGGAGCCGGTATCTTGGACAGTGATGAAAAGGTAGTGTCCGGCGGGAATGTTTGAAAACTGCGTAATTTTGCGTTCGGAAAGTTCAACGGGACGGCAGCCATACGTGAGGGTCCCTCCGTCTTTCATTGCCAGAATGGCGTTTTTCCCCATGTTCAACATGATGCGGTGGAAATCCGTTTGGTTTCCGACGGCGACAAGGTCGTCGTTCGATTCTTTGACAATTTGAATATTGGACGGAATTGTAGAGGAAAGGGCGTTTTTCACTTCGTCAAAGACAAGTCCAACGTTGAAGTTTTCCGTTTTTGGTCCGCCGGCTTCTTGCTGTTTTTTCAACTGGTCATAGGTTCGTTTGACAAGATTTGTCGCGTTATCCATGGACTTCCGCATGTTGGAAAGGTATTTTTTGGATTTTTCACACTCCGGAGTTTCGGGAAGTGTCGCCTGCGCTAGTTCGCAATAGCCGATGATTCCCGCGAGAATGTTGTTGAAGTCGTGAGCGAGTCCGCCGGTTACATTGCTCAAATCTTCGATGGTTTCCGCCTTGCGCAAATTTTCGCGGAGTTGGTTCCGTTCTTCTTCGAGTTCGTAAAACTCTGTCGCGTCTTCGAGAAGGCTCAAAACGCCTTTGACATGGTGAGCTTCATCGTAAAGGGGAATGGCGGAGGATTTGTAAAAATGTTTTTTTCCATGACGATCGATTTCCGTTTCTATCGTCGACAGGATTTTTCCGGAGGCTTCCATGCATTGACTTTCAAGAGGAGAAAATTCTGGATTTTCGATGCGGCTCATGAGATCGCCCCGGACGCTGATATCTTTTTTATTTTGACGGGTATACGCGCCTGTTAAATTTTTGGACCAGAGTCTAGCAGGGATGTTGTCCAAAAGAGAATTCAAAAAGCTTTGCTGCTGGTTGTAAAGTTCTTGAAGTTTGACAATTTTCAGTCGAATAGAGTCGCGTTCGTCGTTGAATTCCGCTTGGAGGCGAGAAAACTTTTTCCGGACGTTTTCGTCTTGGCTAGAATCCCGCAAAAGAGCTTTGTATCCGAATAAGATGCCGTTGGAATAAAGAGGTTCGACGGAAATGATGGCGGTCGCCATCCTGTTTTCGATGCGGACCGGTCGGTTTTGCATCACGGTTAAGCGCTTCAATTCGGGAATGAAGGTGGAAATGGAACGTTGCAGAATGGCTTTATCGCCTAGGCTCAAAATTTTGCTGGCGGCAAAATTTGAAAATTCGATTTTCCCCGAAGAATTCAACACCAACACGCCGATTTCCAAATCTTCGACGATGCGGTTCAGGGATGTTTCCATGTCGATTCCCTTTTGGGATATGGATGTGTTCGCCCGGTAAAGTCCAATGGAAATGAAGAACAGAAAAACAGATGCGCTTTCGCTGTAAAAGAAAATGTCGAATGCAGGTAGAATGGCGTCTAGGGTCAGGCCGCCGGTGAGAGCCGTGATAAGGATGGTGAAAATTGCCTTGTGGATTCGCGTTGAATCCGTTTTGATGGATTGGAACGAAACGACGGCGGCGCAAAGGATGGGGAATACGAGGAACGCCAAAATGGCGAAGTTGGCGTAGGGGGAATTTGTCGCCGTGTAGCCGAACCATTTTTGGGGAAGTTCAAGATAAAAATTATTTTGAATAAATCCGAAGAAAATGACGAAGGCGATTCCGAGAATGTTCAAAAGCTTGAAAAACGGGCGCATCTTTTTCCAAAACGGTCGGATGGACTGCCCGGCGATTTCGGAAACGGTGTTGAATATCGCGTAACCGTATTGTGTCCAGCAAAGTGCGCCGCAAATGTAGATGAAGTAGCGCATTTGGTAAGAAATGATGGTATCCGGCAATTCCTGGATGAATGCGAGGATGTTCCACAAAATGTCCAAAGTCAGGAGATAAATCAAATTTCGTTGTAGATTCTTTGCCAGAACATTGGAGAGGATGGTGGAAAGAATCAACGGCAATTGTACCATGCAAAAGAGCAGGGATAAAATTCCGTGGAAATTAAGATCGGATATCTCCATGGTTGGAAAGCTCCTACCGGATGCGGCGAATGCCAAAGGTTTGCGTTTTCGTGAAACTGTCGCTAGAAGAGAATCTTTTTACGGTTTCCGCATCGAGATCCGGATTGGGAACGAAATGCGTTTTGATTTCAATCTTGGCGATATAAGCACCCGTTCCCACGGCGCGTCCGTTTTCCGATGCTAAGCCTTTGGCGCACCGTGAAACCCATTCTAAGCGTGCGATGATTTGATTATCGCTCGAAAGGTAAGTGGGACTCAACAGGATTTCTTGGTGATAGCGGTTCACGAAACTTCCGGTATTTGAGTAGAACGGAAAATCAAAGTGGACATTGAGGGCTTTCCAGGCGGGGGATTCTCCGAACGAAGCTCCGCGGGGAACTCCCAAATCGATATCGTATATCATTCCGCTGAAGAGGAATCCGGCGGTGTCCACCTGAGAAACCAAAACGTCTTTTTCGAAAATATCCCAAGTGCGGGTTTCTTGATTTAAAACGGCCAAACGGAATGGCGGCGCATTTTCCGCGCATTTTCCGTCGGCATCTGAAGAAGTCACGTCAGCAACGGGAGTGTTTGGGTGAATCTGGAATGTGATTTGCGGTTTTCCGCTTCCGGTGACTGCAGCCCAGGGATTTTCTGTTGCGGGGCGGTTGCCGTTTTTGTCCACGAAAAGACTTGCTTCGAGAGGCGCAAATCGGATGCGGTCGCCTTCTTGGACTGCTGTGTTGTCGTCCGCTTTGTAGAGCATGGTGAAATTTTTGTTGTTCATAGCCCAGCTTTGCGGAATTACGTCAACGGGGCCTTTGCGTTCCCGTTGCACTAGGGAAAGGTTCGAATCTGCGATGACAAGGGGCTCGCTCGCTTCCACGGTCAAAGATACGAAGGAGCCTGTATTTTTGATATGCGCTTGTACGATGACAGGGCCAGTCAAATCGGCGGCCAGAGTCGAGTCGCATTCGTAATTGGCACCCTTTCCTTTGTGTTGAACCAAAAGGCCTGCGCCAATCAAATCGCCTTGGGGAGACATTCCTGAATAATTTCCGTTGGTATTTCCCAATTTGAAAGGTGAGGGCAATTCAAGTGAGGCTTCAGTGCGTTCTGTATTCCAGTGGAGATTTTTTGTCCAAAGGGTTTCGGGGACAGCGGACCCAAAAATAATCGAAACGCTGTCCGGAGCATGTTTCGCGTCGACTTTCGAAGAAAATTCGGCAAAGACGTATTCCGCGAGTCCGTCTCCGTCTTTGTCTGCAATGCTTGCATAACGCAACGGTATGGGCAAAATTTTCAGTTCAAAGGGCAGGAGAGGGGCAGAGCAAAGGGTGGATACTCCGTTTCCCGATTTGTCTGCGATGGCAGAAGAAGGCAACAACTGTCCTTTCATACCTTCTTTTACGACAGATTGTCCGTTTGCATCGAATTCGACGATGAATTCCCAAATATGGAGGGCTTCGTTATAAATTTTGGACGAAGAAACGTGAACGGCGGATTCAACAGGCGTGCCGTCGGCTTGGAATAGGGCTAGCGGCAAGGAAAGTCCCGGGGCAGAAATCGGCTCCGAAAATTGGATGTAAACGCGGTCTGCTTTCGCGGAATCCAGGCGTTCAAGAACGGACAGAGACAGAATCGTTGGAGCAAGGGCGTCTCTGTAATAATCTGTGCTGGATTTCAGTTCGGAGCCGATGAGACTGTTTAATGTGATGAACCCTTGGGGAGCTGTGAAAGGCGACGCTTCTTTGGGTGTAAAGGAAACTAAAATCAGGGAATCCTGAATGGTTGCCTGTTGAACAGAAATCGTGTCGCCCCGATATTCAAAGGCGATGGATTCAAAGGATTGCCCGGGCTGATAGGGAGCCGTCAACAGAATTTTCAGCAAATCGGGAACGTTGTCGCAATCCGAATCGAGCATTTCCGCGGTATCGATGATGGGCCATGGCGGAAGTTCTTCAATCAGTAGAACAGTTTTTGCCGAAGTGTAATTGTATTTGGAGCTAGATGAAATAGAACTGGCATACAAAATGGTTTCTAGCGGGGAATCGCTTGTTACGTAGAATGTCGCCTTTCCACCGGAGAGGGTGAGTGTTGTCGTCGCCATATCCGATGTCGCCGATGAATAGAAAAATGCGGAGCCTTCTCCGACAGAAAGACGGATGGTGATATCGTCTTCGGTCAATACGGCTCCCGTGGAATCAAATAAGGTCACGATCACCTGGGCGCGTTTTCCCACATAGGCTTTTGCCGTATCAACGTTGAATACGAGGTAGCGCTTTTCAAGAGGTGTTGTGATGGAATCCCATTCTACGTTGCTGCGGACGACTTTACAGGCGCAGTCGTAACTGCCTTTGGCATTTGCGCTGTGATTGTGCCATGTCACCCAATCAATCATGTTGTTTCCGTAAGAAAGGTCTTTGGAAACGGAAAAATGATAAGCGTCGTATTGCCGGTCGTATTCTGTGTGCGTGCCAAAGTAAGAATCTCCGTTGCCTTCAAAATCGTCGAGAAAGCCGGAGGGCGAAACGGTGCTGTAACCGCTGTAAATGGCCGTATTCAGGGTATCTTCCAAAGACGTTGCCGGGGATTTGAATGGCGAGAAAAAGTCTAGGGTGAGCGTGCGCGCAATGGAAAGTTCGCTGGAAGAAGCGTCGTAATCGGGTGGGTAACCGTAGATGTGCGTTCCGTGATAGAAAATGGTCACGTAAGGATTCTTTTTGTACGCCTCTTCGGTTTTGCCGTCGACGACTTCGAGGAACGAAGACTCCGAACCTGTATAAAGCGGACCGCGCGAGAGATCGATTCCGCTGAATTTTTCGGGATCGGAAGCTTCGGTGTGGGCACGCAAGGACCAAGAACCTTCTAAGTCGCCATATGTGGCGTTGGTAAATTGCATTTCGAACTGGAAACTGCTCGAAACGCCGATGGTCCCTTTGAGGGATACGGGCAAATAGTAACCGCCGCTAGCCGCATCAAATTGAGCCGATCCGTAGTTTAAACTCATGGACGAAGTATCGTCGTAAGAAACTTTGACTAATTGTCCCCAACCGGTAGCGGAGACGCTTTTGTTCAGGTAGAATCGGAGTTCCACGTCGGAATAAGGAATTGTGTCGTTGTTGGTGACGATGACAAAGAACGTATTGCAGGATTTCCAGTCCGAGCAGGATGAATTTTTGCTAGCCGGCTTCACAAGGACGCGGAAATCGACTTGGGTTGCTTCGGAAGCAGTGGAAAAACTGTAATGCTTTCCGGAATTGTCTTCGGTCGTCGCTCCCGAAGAAACATCGAAATAATATGTTTTCCCCGCGTCGAGACCGGTTAGGACCGCTTCGTGGAATCGCACAGCCTTTCCTGAATCGGCCATGGTGGAATGGTTCATGGCGGCAGGACTTTGTCCATAAGAGACAGTTCCATTCATCGCTTTGTCGCCTGTCCACCAGTAAATCTTCGCGCTATTGTTTGTCACTTGGCATATGGTCACGCCGGAAATCTGTACCGAAGATGCTGTTTGCACCCAGGAATACCATTTTCCGTGATTATCGTCTGTCGTGTAATTCTTTTTGACGTCATGGCCGACAAGGTAGAAGTAATAAATCGTTCCCGCCGAAAGTCCTGAAATGGTCACGGAACCGCCGACTCCTGCCACGGCTTGTACTGAATCCACTTTGGCGGCATCGGGTGAAGTGGAATAATAGACGGTCACAATTGCGCGTTCATCCGTATTCCAGCTGATGACAGCAGATGTGTCTGTGATGGCTGTTCCTGCAATATTTGAAAACAGCGGGCCATCAACATCTTCGGGAACTTTTTTCGAAAGGCTAAGCCCGGGAATGACAAATTGAGAAGAAAAGTCGATGCACGTTTCGGTGGCGGTATAATCGTTCCAGTCGTCTTTGAGGGTTTGGTTTGGAGCAGCTCCACCCATCAAAGCTCCTTTGGGACATTTGTATTCATAAGGCATTCCGCCTGCATTATACCCGTCGGGATTCGCTGCGCGGTTATGCGGATGATTTTCGTTCCGCGATCCGGTTCCCATGATGAACGAAATTCCCCAGGGATTGGCACCCATGTTGTAATAAAAATTATCCAGGGCGACGTTCAAATATTGTTCGTCACCAGTCATATCGTAGAGCATGAAAACGGCGTTCGCCGCCCCCATATTGTAACGGTTGAATCCCCAATCGCTAGAAGTCCAAACTAAGTTGTAAGGCGGGACAACGGTGAATGAGCCATAAGGATTCGTGCTGACCGTAGAATCGCCTTGAGTTCCATCGTCGGTGAGGCGTGTCATCGTCGCAATGACGCGTGAAAGGAGCGTGTCGCGTTCTGCACTGGAAATTCCGTAGCTTTGGGCTTTGGCGACAGTCGAAAGAATGAGTTTGTCGAATGCGAAGAGCACGTAAGCATGGATGTTTTCATAGTCCGTCATCCATCCACCGGGGTAAAATCCGCTGGTGTGCCCCAGGTAGCCGCCCCGAAAATAGGGGAGGTTGTAACGGTAATTGTC
>CAZPKF010000024.1:0-29236 GCA_964587155.1 uncultured Fibrobacter sp. | reverse complement strand
CAATCGTGCCAATGTTGCAGTGCGGCTTACTTCTTTCAAAATGTTCTTTTGCCATTTTTTCCTCTTCTTCACCAGAAGGTTTATCGCTTCATGTATGCGAGTGCGACATCGCACCCGAAATCCCGGAAAGCATAGGAAGCGATACTTTCCGAAATAGAGACCACAAATTTAGTAGATTATCGATAAAATTCAAGACTTTTTCGAAAATTTTTTACAAAAAATATACAAAAGTGCTCAGTTTTCACTCCAAAACCCATTCACCACTTTCATCCGTAAGCGATTTTGAACGAAGTCCCTTTTTGCGAAAACGGCTCGTCTGCGCTGCCCAAATCGTGTAAAATTTGCCAAATCGCAGAAAAGGCTTTCCGGGCGAAACCCCATCCGGGAGGGTTTCCACCTCTAAGCTCTAATGTAAATTCCGTCAAGACCCCCCCCTAAACAACCCAACCTTCGAAACATTCAACGCCGCAAGCATGTTCCTCTGCGTTTTGTTAACGGATTTATAATTTGCGGTTTTGATTTGCCCGTCAGTTCAAGAACTTCGACTTTATTTAGTTCGTTAAACATCTTTCTTTGCGTGAATTTATTTGTATTTTTCAGCCCTTTTAGGTTGTTTTGCATACACGAAGAAACTACCAAAGCAATGAACGCCATGAAGATTTTCCCTTGCATCGTTTCGCTTCCGTGCGTGTATGCCCGCGTCATGTCAATTTCGTTTTTTAGACTATCGAAACTTTTCTCGATCACATCTCTTTTGCGCTAAATTTCAAGTATTTCCTCGCTCGTTTTTCTGAAATCTGTTTCAACGCTTCATCTATCAACTTGTGATTTTTCTACGAACCCCAATTTGCCGTCTTTGGAACGATTAATGAAAAGATTTGCCGCGACAAACACAACACACAAAATCACCGTTGTTTATTGATATTTTGATAAAAATGCGATAAACTAAAAGTACCTCACTAAATCTTAATATTTTTCGCCTCTTATGCAAGAGGCCGCATCTTTATCTCGACAAAAAAGTAGGCTTTTGTTTTTCACGTTTTTTGTATGATAAGAAACGATTTAGTGTGGCAGCATCTCAGAGCCTGCATTTTTCAGAGTGCACGGCTTTGAACCGCACACTCTTTTTGTTTTAGGGGAATTCGAAATGTCTTCAACCGCGTAGTGGCTCTTGATGGAAATTCACCACACAAAACCTTTTATCGAAATAGGAGAGTTTTACAATGGAAAAAATCCGGCATTTATTTTATCGGCGGTTATGTGTCTGAGCCTTTGCTGATAGCGGACCGACTTGCGTTATGATGGGCGACAAATTCGGCTACATTGCCCAAAACGGCAACTACGTCATCAACCCCACATACAATGAAGCAACTTATTATTCTGATAGCAGAAATTATGTCATCGATGAGGATTGTTTGACTTTGCCGTCATACGACGTGAACGACACAGAGGACTATAGTGTTATTGGCATCAAAAAAAAAAACGAAACCACATTTAAAGTCAAAAAAAAAACACATACGCACACAAACACAATACATTTTTCTATTTTCAAATAAACTCGAACGACAACAACAAATAGACAAACAAATTCTAACAAGAAAGGACAAAAACACAATGAACGTAAAGTTTTCACTAGAGCAAAAGGCGAGCGCCTTCGACAGAATCGCCAATGAATACTATAATGCGAATTTTGGACAGTTTTCAAAGTCTGATATGGAACTGCTTATGTTTGATATTTATATCAGCAATGTGATCAACAACCCTAAATATGATAATGGAACGATAGATTACAACGAGTGTTCCGATTATAAAATCAGCAAGGATTTAGGTATCACCCAACAGCGCGTAAATAATCTAAAGATAAAAAAACAGCTAAGGTATCCTATCGATTTTGACTGGAAAGCATCCCTCGCAGGTTTAATGAAAAATGCACGATATGACAAAAATGCGCAAAAGATTTCATTAAATATACCCGACCCCAATCTATTTCTGGAAATTCAGAATTTCCTTGAAGAAAAGGGCGCTTTCATTGATATTCAGCTTAACAGAAAGATTTTACAAATGCGCGCGGAGTATTTCGTAGAACTTAGTTTACTGCTTGAAACAGAAAAAAAACGCAAGGAAGTAATCAAGAAAATTAAAGAGATCCTTGAAGATCCGGAAAAAGAAAATGCGGTCTTCGAGGAAAAAAACATAGGAAAGACTCTGATTAGTTATGCCACAGATATATCAACGGTTATAAAAAACATAAGCAATGTTATCTCACCTGAAAATATAATCTTTCGTGCTCTGACAAGCATAATTTAGCGTGTAGGTTAATTAAAGCGTAGACAAAAACTGCGCGAAAGCCGTATACGCTAACTTTTAACGAACTTTTTATAAGCTTTGAGCCAAAAAGACGGATATTACTCATTCTCTTAAAAATGAGTAAAACGTCTTCGGGACGTATCGAACAGAAAATTTTGCTGCATTTTTATCATCTATAACACCGTGGATGCACGGTTTGTGTTATTCGGTGTAGTCTCCAAATAGTACATTGCCCTCGGTGAGTAGTATACTGTGCTATGGTCAACATTTCTTTGTAATAATCGGGAAAAAGATCTTCAAAATCCGCGCAATTCCAAGAGTTTCGCATATGTTACAAAACGCATAATACACACCGTAATTGCATATTCCGCCTTGAACCAGCTAGACTTGTTTCTAATAGATTTCGTAATAATTTCAATTTGGAATAAGCAAAACAGTTTTTTCGTCTAACTTTCCTATTGAAACACGATCGTTGCTGGAATTCCCTTTTTCGTTCCTGCAACACGCGATTGTGTAGTAAACATATTTTTTACCCAACACGGTTTTGCAAGCGATTTTCCGATCCGGAACAGGCGCTTTTACTGGCTTATCCAAATGCATTTTCGTCAACCTCGCTTTGAAATTTGTAAGCTCTAACACCCAACTTCACACCCCAAATTCCTCATTTCCCATTTCTAATTCCTAACTTTTCCCACATGCTCAACACTTCGCTTTGCTACATCGAACGAAACGGCTGCTATTTGCTGCTCCACCGAATCAAAAAACAGAACGACATCAATCACGACAAATGGATTGGCATCGGCGGAAAATTCAACGAAGGCGAAAGTCCCGAAGATTGCGTTCGGCGTGAAACCCGCGAAGAAACCGGACTCGAACTGGACAACCTGCGTTATTGCGGCATCGTGACTTTTTTAAGCGACGGCATGGCAGAGACAGAATTCATGCACCTCTTCAAAGCGACCGAATTTTCAGGAGAAATCCGGGAATGCGACGAGGGCGTTTTGGAGTGGATTCCCAAAGAAAAATTTGCCGAGCTTCCCCACTGGGACGGCGACCGTATTTTTTTGACCCTTTTAGACAGAGAAGCCCCCTTTTTCTCGCTCAAGCTCACCTACCGCGGCGATCGCCTGGAAGAAGCCCTTTTAAACGGAACTCCCGTCAACGCGAAGGATTTCGCTTACGGGAGCCTGGCCCCCTTTCCTCCCATGCGCCGTCACGACAGGCAAATGGACGAAGACTCCGTCAAAGACGTTCTGAAAACCGGCGAATACGGCATTTTGTCAACAGTCAACGCCCAAGGGTATCCTTACGGCATTCCGCTCCATTACGCATTCGACGGGAAACGCATCTGGATTCACGGTTCAAAACATCTAGGCGAAAAGCTCCGCGCCTTTCAAAGGAATTCCAAAGTTTGCTTCACCGTCGTCCGAGGCACAAAAATCCACTCAGAGCAATTCAGTGCCGCTTTCGAAAGCGGCATTGCGTTCGGGCGCATCCAAGTAGCAGACAATCCCGTCACCGGGCTCCGGCTTCTTGTTGACAAATACAGCCCAAAATTCAAAGAAGAAGGCGAAGCGTACATTCGGCAAGCCGGCGAGCAGACCGCTGTCCATTTTATCGAAATTGAACATCTTTGTGGGAAAAAGCACCTTTGATTTTCATCGGTGGATCGCCCGCCGTCAACAGCGGCAATCTGCTTCTTCCCGAACAGCGCGGTCATAAGCGTTCAAAACCATTGCGGATTGAAGAACGCCCACAATTTTTCCCGATGCGTTTTTCACAAAAATTTCATTTTGCGAATGTTTGAGCATGAACCTCATCGCCGAATGCAAATCCACCGCCGAAGACAATAGCGGCGAATGGACTGTGCAATCCGAAACAAGAAGTGCGTCGGATTCGCTTTCCAGCGGAACGATATTCTGCAAAACGACATTCCAATCCAGAACGCCCAAATAATTTTTTCCGTCAAATACGGGAAACGTGTGTATTTCCTGAGAATTTTCAACATCGGTTTTGCTTCGGTTGACTTTCTGCGACGCTTCGAAAAGGGTCATGGAAGAATCCAACGTCAAGGGTTCTAGCGGAAGCATGACCGACTCAACGGAAATCGTACGGAGAAGGTCCGGATCCATTTCTTGCCGGTGCACGGGAGATTCGAATTTGTTCAACACCTGACTGCGGTAGATGCCCCATTTGCGGCTAAAGGCGACATGCACAACGGCGGCAATCATGATTCCCGGCAATAACCGGTAACTTCCCGTCATTTCGCACACCATGACAACTCCGGCAAGAGGAGCCTTGGCTGCACCGGCAAAAAAAGCGCCCATCCCCACCAAGGCCATCGCCCCGGGCGCATCGAGGACTCCAGGCGCAAACGATTCGACCGCCACGGCAAAAGCGGCCCCGAGGACTCCGCCCAAAAAAAGGGACGGGCCAAAAACGCCTCCTGCGCCGCCGCTCCCCACTGTAAAAGACGTCGCCACTATTTTGGCAAGAACAAGTCCCAGCAAAAAAAGAACAGAGGGCGCCGCCGACAAATCCGCGAACCGGGTCATGCTCTCCACATAATCCCACGTGCCGCCCATCGCCTGCGGAAAACCTATCGCCACGCATCCGCAAAGGGCTCCGCCAATCGCCGGTTTCAACCAGTTGGGAATTTTCGACCGGCTGAAAAAATCTTCCACAAAATAATAGAACTTCACGTAAACAAAGGAAAACGGCACACAGAGCAGTCCCAAAACGGCGCAACAAAGCAGTTCCAATCCTCCGGCGAAGTAAAAATTGGGGACGTCAAAAGTCGGAGCCGTTCCATAAAAACCTGAATAAACGGTGAAGCCAACAACGGATGCAATGATGGACGTTACAAAAGCGCTGCTTTCAAAATCTTCCCTGTAAAGAATTTCGACCGATGTCAACGCCCCGGCGAGAGGCGCTTTGAATATCGCCCCGAGGCCCGCCGCCATGCCTGCGAGCCCAAATTGCCTGCGGACGGATTTCGTCATTTTGAAAAAACGGCAAATCGTCGCCGCGATACCGGAACCGATTTGAGAAACAGGACCTTCGTACCCGGCACTGCCTCCGCTCCCCAGCGTAATCGTACTGGCGATAAGCTTCACCGGAGCCACCCGTTTCCGCACCATCCTTCCCCGATGATGGAATAGATAAATGGACCTATCGGTTCCCTGCCCTGCCGCTTCGGGCGTTTTCGTCAAAACAAAAAGGAGGATGCCGACGAGCAAACCGCCAATCGCCGGTGCCACATAAACAGCCCATCCCGTAAAAACTTCCCTCACAAAAAAAGAGGTCGTTTCTAGGCAAAAACGGAAAACGACAGCGACAAGGCCTGTCACCAAACCGATTAACGCCGCAAGAATCATCTTCGGCATATAAGAATTGACAATGAAAAGTCGGGATATTTTTTTCATCCGGCGTTACTTGCGGTTTCGCCAAACGAGAAGAACAGTCGCCACCGACAGCACGAAAATGGCGACAATGACCCAGAATGAGTAAGGATTTCCCGCCCCAAGTCCAAACGGAAAGTCTACGTTCATGCCAAAGATGCTGGCAACAAATGTCGGGATTGTAATGGCAATCGTGATGACGTTCAACGTCTTCATCAATTCGTTCAAATTGTTGTTGACGACACTGGCGCGGGCATCCATCAACGAGGCGAGAATGTTGGCGTAAATTTCTGCCTGTTGCAGACTTTGCCTGTTTTCAATCACCACGTCATCTAGAAGCTCCCGCTCGTTCTCGCTGAATTGCAATCCACGGCCCATTTGCAATTTTTTCAAAAGAGCCTCGTTCGAATTCAACGCGCTCACATAGTAAATAAGGCCTTTGTTCAGCGTGAACATGTAAAAAAGATATTTGTTGTTCAGCGTGTTTTGCAATTTGTCTTCCAGCTCTTCGCTTATCCGGTTCATGATTTTCAAGTGTTCGTTGAAATGATACACGGAATAGTTCAAAAGCTTGAGCACGAATGTGTTCAAATTGTCGATTTTGGAAAATCGGCGGGAATCCATCAGTGGGATTTCTGCGTCGGACAAGAGCAGCACCCAATCCGAAAACAAAAAGATGCCAAACGATTCAACGCGGAATTCAAAATTGTCTTCTGCAGTGTAATTGCGGGGTTTCTTGAAAACTATCGTGGTAAAATCATCGTCGTATTCCACACGGGAAAGTTCGTCGTTGTCAAATGCAGACGCAATGGAATGCTCGGCGATTTCGTACTTCTTCACCAAAGCGCCACGCTGTTCTTGGCTAGGGCTTCCCATCAAAACAATATCTGCAGAATCTTCGTCCGGGGCGCCGACAATGCGGCCATTCTCGATCTTGTAATATTTGAGCATATAAGCCTCACGAACATTTTCGAAACCGGAGCAAAAATAAAAAAGACCCGGGACTATGCCTAGGTCTTTGAAAAAAATTATTGAAAAAAATCAACCGATTCGGCGGATGCGGCGATTGAACCACGAAACGAACGGAACGCAGATGCATACCGACGAATAGGTTCCAATCAAAATACCGAAAGTCATCACCAAACCGAAATCGCGAATCGAAGAACCGCCCATCACTGCCAAGATCAAGCAGACAAAGAGCGTCGACACGGATGTAATGAGCGTCCGGCTCAAGCACTGAGAAACGGATTCGTCCAGCAATTTGTCGAAATTCGAGGTACCTTGCGAGCGCACGTTTTCGCGGATACGGTCATAGTTCACAATGGTATCGTTCACCGAATAACCGATCATCGTCAAGAGCGCAGCCACCATTGCACCATCAACCGTCAAACCGAACAGGGAAATCAACCCAATCGTAATAGCCGTGTCGTGCACAAGTCCCAAAACCGCACCGAGACCAAAGCCCAAGCCCAGTTTCCCAAAGCGGAACCAAACGTAAAGGCAAATTCCCAGCCAGGCGAAGATAACAGCCAAGATGGCGTTGAACCGAAGTTCCTTACCGATCGTCGCTCCGACATTGTCTTGCGAAAGAATCTTTACGTTATCGTCGGAATCAATTGCTTTGACAACGTTTTCACCCTGTTCGCTTTTGACGGAGACTTCGTAAGCGTTCTGAATCGAAGTCCCGCTTACGACACGAACCGTTCCATCGGTCACATTGAACTTCGCCAAGATGTCGTTCAAATCTTGGATATGGTCCTTAGAATCGTTGTATTGAACGCGGAACACGGTACCACCGGTAAAGTCCACACTGAAGTTGAACCCCTTGAAAACAGCCAGAGCAACCGAGGCGACAATCAAAAGGACAGAAAGAAGGCGGAACTTGCCGGCATGTACCATCACATGGACATTCGCCTCGTTCAACGCACGGATACCATTACCAATTGCAATCCGGTTCGAATCCTGCTTCGCCAACTTGAAGTCGAAAATAGCGCGGGTCACCGTAAGAGCCGTAAACATGGATGCGGCGATACCCACCATCAAAGTCAGACCAAAACCTTTAACAGAACCCGTACCAATCTTGTAAAGGATGAGGGCTGTAAGGAACGTCGTCAAGTTCGAGTCGAGGATGGCACTGAATGCGCGGGAATAACCTTCTGCGATAGCGGCGCGGGCCTTTTTACCAGCGCGGAGCTCTTCACGGACACGTTCGAAAATAATCACGTTTGCGTCAATCGACATGCCAACAGACAGCACCATACCGGCAATTCCCGGCAGAGTAAGCGTTGCATGGAGAGCAGAAAGTACGGCAGCGGTAATCAAGGCATTGCAAATCAAACCGGCACTGGCGACAATACCGCCAAAACGGTAATAAGTAATCATGAATACAATCGTAATCAAGATGCCGAGCAGTGCAGAGCCAAATCCAGAACGGATGTTGTCATCGCCCAACGTGGCTCCAATCGTGCGGATTTCAATGATATTCATCGGAGCCTTCAAGGCGCCGGAACGAAGAACGACTGCCAAACGGTTCGCTTCCGCCATGTCGTCAAGGCCTGTAATCTGAGCTTCGCCGTTCGGAATGCGGTCCCGGATAACCGGAGCGCTGATCACCTGATTATCCAAAACGATGGCCATTTGCTTACCGATATTTGCAGCGGTCACAGCAGCGAATTTTTTCGGACCGATGCCACCAAAGGTCAGGCTCACGGCGACTTCACCAGCGCTCACGCCATCCGACACACGGTGCGGTTGCGCATCCTTGATTTCTGTTCCGCCCATTTCTGCACGGCGTTTCAGCAAATAAAGACGTTTGCATTTGACTTTGGAATCCCGCGGAGATTCAAAACCCGAACCCCATGCAAACACGACATCGTGCGGGATACGGCTTTGCACATTGCGGTCTTCCAAAAGTTTTTTGACGGTTTCAATGTTTTCTTGCGCAATAAATCCACCATTGCCGTAAGAAAGGAAAAGTCCCTGGAACGACGCCACGGGGAGCGCTTCCTCAGCAGAATCAACCGCGTTTGCAGCTTCCGTTTTTTTACTGCCAAGGAACAGTTCTTCGTCGGAAACGGAATCTGCAGCAGCCACCGAAGCAGAGGCACTGTCTTTGGCGACAGCCGAATTAGAAGCAGCGCTGTCCACCGGCATTCCGCGTTTTTGCAAATAAGTTTCAATCGCAGTCATCGTCTGGGAGAATCTGTCCTGTTCCGCCAGGATTTTGAATTCAAGCTTGGCTGTGCTACCGACAAGGCTCTTTGCCGTAGAATCATCCACGCCAGCCAGTTCAACGATAATCCGCGACTTGCCAGACGGGGAAATCAACGGTTCGGAAAGGCCGAACTGGTCCACGCGGTTGCGGACAATTTCCAAGGACTGGGACTGGATGTCCTTGATATCTTCCTTTTTGATGCCCGTTGTGTCGATTTCAAGCGTAATGCTCGTTCCGCCCGCCAAATCCAGCCCGAAGTTCATCGCCTTGGAAGCGGTTTTGGGATGTTGCTTGACGTATTCCTTTTTCACGTCCCCCGATTTGGAATGGACCTGAATGGATGGTATGATAGACCATGCGGCAAGGATGATGACCAATAGGATGACATACTCGCGCAAACCAAATAATTTTTTCTTCATCTGATTCTTTTCCTTGAAGGCGAAAAAACCCAAAGTTGGGGACTAATTTAGTAAGTTACAGCTCTTTTGGTAAGAACCACTCCCCCTTTTGCCACAAAATAACCGGCAACATCCGCAATCGGCTGCAGTCCACGTTCGTAAAGGATTTCCACATTCGGTGAAATTTCCGGCAAGGGGACCGCGCCGGGATACCCCAAACGAAGTTCGATGACAGTCCTTTCCCACGTACGGCACAAAAGAATTCCATTCCCCGCCACCCGAACCGAGAGAGTTCCCTCCGTCAAGGCGCGCTCCCGCTTTCGAATTTCGAGAAGCGTACGCACCAACAAAAAGACTGTCGAATTTTCAGCAGAAGGCATTTGTTGCCACGGGAAACACCGACGATTGTCCGGATCCTTTCCCCCTTCTAAACCGATTTCATCTCCATAATACAGCGAAATGGCACCGGGAAGACAAAGGAGGAGCGCCCACGCCTGCAGAAAACGGTCCCCATCCCCGGCCAACGTCCGCATCCGCGCGGTATCGTGGCTGCCGAACAAATTCATTTGGCAGCCGAACAGGTTCCTGTCGAACAAAGCCTGAAACGAGCGGCAAAAGGCCGCCAACGAGTGTTCTTCCCCGCCCGAGGTTGTCGGGTCCCCGGTCGACACGGCGTTTTGCGAACGCATTCCCTCCGGAAACAAAAATTCCAAAGCCTGTTTTCGCACGGGATAATTCATCACGCCGTCAAATTGGTCGCCTTTCAACCAACGGGAAGGATCTTCCCAAATTTCCCCGACGATGTAAGCTTCCGGATTAATCCGCTTCACGCGATTCCGGAACTCTCTCCAAAATTCATCGTCGTCAATTTCATTGGGAACATCCAATCGCCAGCCGTCGATGCCGCGCTTCACCCAGAACTCCGCCACGCGCATCAAATATTCGCGGACTTCCGGATTTGCCGTATTGAACTTTGGCAGCGGCGCCATTCCCCACCAGCACTCGTAATTCGGCTTGTCGGTATAAGCCTTCACCGGGAACGAATGAAAATGGAACCAATCCCGAAACGGCGAAGACGAACCTTCTTCCATAACGCTGAGAAATGGGAAAAATCCCCGGGAGCAGTGATTGAACACGCCATCCAGCAAAATCCGCATTCCGCGCTGGTGCACTTCTTTCACCAATTTGTCAAAATCTTCGAGAGTTCCCAAAACAGGGTCTATTTGCAAATAATCAACCGTGTGGTAGCGGTGATTGGCTGCACTTTTAAAAATCGGACACAGATAAAGGGCGTTCGCCCCCAAATTTTGAATGTAATCGAGACGTTCAATGATTCCGCGGAGATTCCCTCCGCAAAAACCGCTAGTCTCGGGTTTCGCACCCCAGTTTTCAAAATGCCCCAAAGGTTCATATCGGGGGCTCCGCGCAAAACGATCGGGAAAAATCTGGTAAAAGACCGCCGACTTGACCCATTCCGGACATTGGAAACGCCTGTCAAACGCCATCGATCGCCTTACCGGATAGGTCTTCTCGACCGCTCATCGACAAGCTTTGCAATTTCGACCATCAACGAGACGTTGTCGCAAAGTTCTTCAATGGAACAGGGGAGTTTGTAAGCCCAATTCTGCGGGCCCACCGTTCCCGGAATATTCACCCGTTCATCGTCAGGATTTTCGGGAGCCCAACGGGCGCTGAGCGAGAGAAAATCTTGCATCGCCGGAATGCAAAACAAGCTGTTCGCCTTGAAAATATTCCGAATTAAAGTTTTGGCGACATCCGGGGAAAGCGCTTGCGGAGCGTCCCCCTCCAAATGCAAATGGTGTTTCCAAAAGAGGTTCTTGTCAAAATCCTTTTCTTGCCACAGGCCGCGCAAAGTCGACGTATCGTGCACGCTTGTCGTCGCCACGGACATTCGGGGATATTCCGAAAGCTCATAATAAGGCTGAAAGGGAGCATCCCAGTTTCTAGCCCACCGCTCCACGCGAAGCGAGTTAATGCCCAGTTCCCGGAGGACTTGCGGAACGCAACGGGGAACTGCGCCCAAATCTTCGGCGCAAACGACCATATCGGTTTCATGGGAAAGTACGGACAAGAGTTTTTTACCGTTTTCGTACCACAGGGATTCTTGCGCACTTTCGTTCGCCCTCATCAGCTCGTGCAGGCGATTCTGTTCACTTTGCGGGAGCGTCCGCAAAACGGCAGTGTCATACCAATACCAAAACGGATAGTAAACGCCTTCGGGCGAGCCGGGAACAAAGACCCGGTTCCACAACACCTTCAAAAGACCATCTTTGACAGGTTGCGGTTCATCGGTCGCAAGGACGGCAGCTTCACAGTCGAACTCCCCTTTGAAAACATAACGGTCTTCCGTGAAAGGCAACAATTCAAAGAATTTTCCCAAGCAGGATTCCGTCGCTCCGCCCAAAAACTCTTCAAGTTGTTCTTTTGAAAAATTCGGGCGTTGCAAATAATCCAGCGTCTCTTTTTTAAATCCGGCGGCATAAAGCTCTTGAGCAGTCAAGGGAACCGCCGGGGAGAAGTGGCCCAAAATGCCCGTACGCTGATTTTGCGGAATCGCCCAAATGCGGAAAAATCCAAGGACATGGTCTATCCGATACGCATGGTAGAATTTCGCCGCCTGCGAAAGGCGGTCACGCCACCATTTGAAATCATCCTTTTCGAGGACGTCCCAACGATACGTGGGAAACCCCCAGTTCTGTCCGCTGTAACTGAACATATCGGGCGGTGCACCGGCTCTGTCGTCTAGCGAAAAATACTTCCGGTTGAACCAGACGTCGGCACTGTCTTCATTCAGCAAAATGGGAATATCGCCTTTGATCCGCACTCCAATTTCCGAAAGCTTGTTTGACGCCACCTTGAACTGCGCTTCGGCTTCAAATTGCATCCAGCACTGAAACAGGGCCTCTTTGTGCCACTTCCGATACAGGGCTCCTATGCGCAGCGCCGTCGGCTCCCGGTCTTCTTCCCATTCCCGCCAGCTCCGCTCGGCATTTTTTTCTTTGAGAACGGCGTAGACCGCATACACTTTCGCCCACGGATTCGCTTCAATCCATTTTGTCAAGGCGACGTTATGTTCCAACTGGGTAAACCGGGAATCAAAAATTTTTCGGAGAAGTTCGCGTTTTTTTCGGGCGATTTCTGCATAACGGACCTTCGGAGCACCGGAGAATTCCTTTTGCAACGCGGAAATTTCCTGTTTGAAAGCTTCGGCTCCCTGGATAATTTGCAGCCGGATAAAGACCGGATTCAAAGCAAAGGCGCTCCGTGCACTGTAAGGCGAAGATTCAAAACCGGTATCGTTCACCGGCAAAATCTGGATAACATCCAATCCGCATTTTTTCGCCCAACCGCCAAAAGGAATCAAGTCCAAAAATTCGCCGACACCAGCGCTATCTTTTGAATGCAAAGAAAACAAAGGAACGGCCACGCCGCTTTGGAATCGAGAAATATCACCATATCGCATGGTTCAAAGATACATCAAAAATCGCAAAAAAATGCAAAAATTCCGCCGAAACTTTCCCAAGACTCTCTCTTTCTTTTCATTCAAAGCCCGTTCTTTTCTGGCGGGGGAAGCCTCCCCCTCGCTTCCATCGACAGCCGCTGCGGTAAAAATCCCGGAAGCTGTCGAAGGTGCGCTACCCCCTCTGCGGGGGAATCCCCCGCAACGCCCCCGATATCAAAACGGACTACCGCAAAGGCGCTGCCATCTTTTTTCGGCGGCGGAGATTATCCTTGTGCCTTTGATACAGCGTACTCACCGTATAAATAAAGACGAGGAACACAACTGTCGCCACGGGCGAATTCATATTGCAAACCGACCAGACGATGGTAATCAGCGGCAAATGGATTAAGTACGGATAAAAAGAAGCACGCCCCACGGAGCGGATCCAAGAAACGCAAAAGATTTTAGAAAGCCAACCTTTCGATGTAGTCAAGCTCACAATCAAGCCGCCGTAAAGCAGAACGGCAACGGAATGATGGCAAATGAAATTCCAGGCAACATTCCCCGGTTTCATCGTGAAAAGACTCCCATACAAAGCCGCTAGCAAAGCAAATTGCAAAATTCCCGCCACATAATCTTTTTTTAGCCAATCAAAAGAACCCGCTTTATAAAGGCGGAAAAGAATCATACCGAACAGATATTCAAAAATCCTCACGAACGGAAACATGTGAAAATATTGGTATCGAACGCCATAATCCGAAAAATCCCCCAACAGCGGAAGCGTTCCCAAATTCCCCGCGTGTTCAAAAAAGATTCCCCACGCAATCCCCGGAACAAACACCAACGCACAAAGAATCCAAAGTACTTTTCGGCTGTCTATTTTGGAAAGCAGCCGGGCGCAACAAGGCGTAATCGCGTAACAGACAAAGAAAGCAGTCAACGACCAGCTGGGTTCATTCAACTTCATTCCTAACTGAGGAACAAAAGTCCAGGTGAGCGTCAAATGCAAAAGCAAAGACCGGAACGGATGAAACATATTCCCCAACCCGGCAGAAAGGCATTCCGTCCATTCTCCCCAAGCAGGAACATGGTCCCAGTGGCTGAATTTGAAAACCAAAACGACAAACATCAACAGAGTCATGACAAAATGGCAGCGGTAAAGCTTGGCGATGCGGGCAAACATAAACGGAATCACCGGCATTCGCCGGTCCGGGTCGTTGAATTTGGACGCGAACAAGAAGCCCGCCAAAATAAAAAACAGCCCAGCAGCAAAAGCAGGGACAGTCACCACCGGCATGAAGGCCGTCCAATTTGCCATGTAACCCAAAGCGGCCGAAGAAGACAAGTGCAACAGGACGATGTTCAAAGAGGCCAACAGCCGCAGGCCATCTATCGCCGGAAAATAAACTTTCTCTTTCACAGCGGCAAATGTAGAAAAGAGGGATTCAACATTACGGTCAAAATTGTCAAAAAAAACAATGGGACACTTCCTTTCGCAAGCATCGGCGAACTTCCCCGTTGCTGTTTCAAGAAGAGTCGGTTGAATTTTGAGCAGTATGTCTATGCCGCAGAAACTTTGTTTTTCTCAAGAGTTTTTATTTCAAAAAAACAGTTCCTACTGCGCAGAAAAGGCTTTCGTGTGGAATCCATCAAAAGAAGGCTCCGTTATCAGCTCTACCCCCAATTTTACACTCCCGGCTCCAATTCCCTAATTATGAATTACAAAAAGGGCCGGCAGCTTCCAACGCCTAGCGGCTCCCGCTTTCTAAATAATCCTGCAATTCTTGATGTGAAGCGCGGGGAGCCAAGATGAATAAAATATCATCCGGTTCCAAACAAACGCCACCCTTCGGCGGGATAATGTTCGCCTTGCGCGTAATCGACGTAATTAAAACATCCTGTCCAAGATTCAATTCCTGTATCGTTTTGCCTGCACAAAATGATTTTTTTGAAATTAGGAATTCAAACATGTCGACCGAAGAATTTTTCAAGGAATAAAGCTCTACGGAAAACGGAGATTTGGGCGATTGAGGAACAGTCAGCTTCAACCACTTAGCCAATTTTCCTAGCGAGCTGCCCTGCAAAAGACAAGAGACCAAAACCGCAAAAAAGATAATGTTGAAAACAGAATCTGCCCCATCCAATCCATAAGCTGCTGGATAAGTCGCAAGCACAATGGGGACCGCCCCCTTGATGCCTCCCCAGCAAAGGAAAAGTTTTTCTTTTTTGGTATACCGGAAAGGGAATGTCGAAATCAAAAGGGCAATTGGCCTTGCGACGAAAATCATCAACGCAGCAATTAAAAGTCCCTCTTTCCAAACGCTCAAAAAATTCCGCGGGAACGCCAAAAGGCCTAGCATAAGGAAGAGCGCCATGTTGCAGAACGTGGAGATGCCCTCCAAAAAATGGCTGACGCCGCGTTTTAAGACAAATTCCGAATTTCCAAGCCAATATCCCATAAAAAAGACAGCAATGATGCCGTTAGCCCGAATTAAATCCGCCACGCCATAACCAAAGAGAATCACCCCGATAATGAGAACGTAATAATAGCCGCGATTTTCAGAACGAAGGTTGTTGAAAAGGAATCTGGCGGCATGACTTGCGGCAAATCCAACTACGATTCCTCCGGAAAATTGCCAGGCGAGATTACCAAAAAACGCAAGCACATTCAAACTTTCCCCAGCACTCCCACTAGCCGCACTGCCCACAAAAGCAAGGGTGAGCAAAATGGCCATCGGATCGTTCGCCGCACTTTCTACGTTGAGGGTTGCCGCCAATTTCTTCTGAATGGGATTTTGTTTGGTAATCAAAAAAACGGCAGCCGCATCCGTCGAAGAAATAATGGAACCAATGATCATGGAGAGCATCCAGTCGAAATCCATAATGAAATGGATACAGGCACCCAATGCAACGGCCGTCAGCGCGACACCCAATGTCGCCAAGGAAATCGCCGGTTTTGCAACAAGCTGCAAATCCGAACGGGTCGTGCAAAATCCACCGCTGAACAAGATGAATATCAAGAGGACGTCGGCAATTTGCTTCGTCAACTTGGCATCATTGAACTGAACTAGTCCCAAGCAGTCGTTGCCCACGAGAATCCCCACTCCCAAGAATACGACTAAAACGGGGACTCCTATTTTATCCGAAATCCGGGTGGCGAACAAAGACGCGATTATCAGAAGTGCGATAAGAAAAAACATCTACTTCAAATATAAAAAGATGACCTGCAAAAAAGCGACTGCAAACCTCCCGATTTTTCCATATTTTAAAATTTAAAGAGCATTGTATTCCTCGTCGTCAACATTGCCGAACCATTCCGTACCGCCGCCTTTCGAAAGCGGGTCTGGGATTTCAACAGAAAGATGCGCAAACCACGAATCCTTACTGGCGCCGTGCCAATGCTTCACGCCTTGGGGAACCAAAACAACATCTCCCGGTTTGAGTTTTTTTGCCTTTTCCCCTTCGATTTGAAGGAATCCTTCGCCCGCAGTGGCGATAAGCAGCTGTGCGCCGCCGCGGTGAATATGCCATTGATTGCGGCAGCCCGGTTCAAAAGTCACATTCCCCACGGGCACCTCATTTTGGTTTAACATTTGCAAATAAGAGCGTCCCTTGAAAAACTTCCCAAATGGATTTTCTTCTCCACGGGGGAATATTTTTTCGGCGTTGGCAAGGCTTTCCTTTCCGCCACCCAAAACCACTTCCGCAGCCTCTTTCAGATATCGCAACGCATTCAACATCCGCGGATAACCGCAAAAAGGAAGCGTTGTGTAAATAATCTGTTCCAGGTATTCCTGCGAACGCCCGCCGGAAAGGTTCGCCTGAATATGCGCTTTGAGTTGTTCTTCAACGCCCAAATTCACAAGGATCACCATGGTGAGCAACTCACGCGTCGAAAGATCCAGTCCTTTCCGGGTATAGTAATCACCAAAACAATTCGTGGCGAGGAAATAATTCGAAAAGGGAACTTTATCCGGTCCCAATTCCCGGATGGATTCGAACCTTTCCCCAAAAAGCGTCACCTGCGCGCCGACTCCTTTTGCAAACCGGTCATTGACCGTCCCATCAGTCGTTTGACGTTCCTTTTGCACGGGGACGCCTTTTTTTCGAAATACGGCATGGACAATTTTAGCAGCATCCGCCGCCCGGGAAATTCCACTGTACGGCGCACATTGGTAAACCGCTTCGAGAATTTCTTCCGGAGTAAGCGCCTTCTTGTCGATAATACGCTCCACCGTTTCGGCAAGCAATACCTCCGACTGCTGAACAGTCAAAGATACAGTGGCGACAAGAGCTCGTTCCCGTGGAGAAATCAACAGGGTCTTCGCCGGGATTTCCCGTTCCATCATGTTTTCTAGGACTTCCCGCATTTCCGATTCTTCCGAAAAAGCGCCCCTTTCTTCAGAAGGATTTTCCCCGCTGCAGCCGGGAAAAATTCCTGTTAGAGAACACAAACTCATCAGCAAACATCCTTTTTTCATTTTCAATCCTTTGCCTTCCCCACATTGGGAAACTGTAACAAGATAACGTTTAGAGTTCGCTCTAAGTCAAGGGTCTGAAATAAAAAAACTCCCGAATTTTTCGGGAGTTTTGCTTTTTGCAAAAATCAATCGCGGAACAGGACTTTTTTAGAACCTTTCACGACTTCGCCGACATGGTAGAATGTTTCGTTCTTCGCCTTGAGGTGCGCTTCCACTTCGGCCATATTCGCATCGTCAACAAACAGGAGCATGCCAATTCCCATGTTGAACGTTGAATACATTTCGTCCTTTTCCACCGTTCCCGCCTGCTGAATCAGCTTGAAAATGGGGGGGACTTCCCAAGAAGTGCGGTCAATGACCACATCGACATCGGACGGGAGGATACGCGGAATGTTGCCTTGGAAACCCGAACCGGTGACATGCACAAGGCCGTCGAGCTTCGACGCATCGCACAATTCTATGAGACTCTTGTAATAGCTGCGGTGCGGAACCGTGAGCACTTCGCCAATGGAGCCGTTCAAGCCTTCCACTTGGGATTTAGGCGTATAACCGCCGACTTCAAAAAGCGCTTTCCGGGCCAAAGAATATCCGTTTGTATGGAGTCCTGTCGAAGGAAGGCCGAGGATCTTTGTCCCCGGATGGATACGGGAGCCGTCAATAATCTTGTTCCGTTCCACGACGCCGACGATTGTCCCCGAAATATCATAATCGCCCTTGGCGTAAAAGCCCGGCATTTCCGCCGTTTCGCCGCCAATCAGGACCATGTCGTTTTCCCGGCAGGCTTTTGCCATTCCCACGACAATGCTGTCCATCACATGCGGTTCCAAGCTTCCCATGGCGACATAATCCAAAAAGAACAGCGGACGTGCGCCTTGCACCAAAATGTCGTTGCAGCAATGGTTCACAATATCCTGCCCCGGCAACGTGTGCGATCCCATTTCAATATCCACTTTGAGCTTTGTGCCTACGCCGTCTACGGAACTCACCAACACAGGATCTACAAGACCGAGATGCTTCAAGGTGAAAAGGCCGCCGAAGTTTCCGACATCGCCCAAAACGCACTGGTTGAACGTTGATCGGACCGACTTTTTGACTCCGACCATCGCTTCATCTGCGCGAGAAAGGGAAACACCTGCATCTGCATAATTCATAAGATTTTCCTTTATTGTTGAGTTCAATCCTTTTGTCAGGGCTGTTGCTGCGACTGTTTTTCATCAATATTGCGCAAAGCGTCCAAAATCAAACTGGTCGTATCGGACTGCTGATTGATGTTCACCGTATCCGGCATCAAGTGCGTGTCCAATTTGAACAGCGTGTCATCGTTCCAGGAAAGCATCAATTCCAAGGCATCCGGCCCGGCCAGTCTTCCGCTCTTTGCGCAGCAAATGCGCCCATCTTTAAATGCGATAAATCCCGTTGCCCCGTTGCATTCGAACAAAACCGTTCCTGTGATACGGCTTTTTTCTAACGTCTGGGCGAAATCGATAAACGGCAACACTTTGGCGCTGGCGAGAAGCGACAAGCTTTCAAATTCATCCAATGCCTGATTTTTAGCGCGCAAGCGATCTGCCGCAATTTTATACAGGCAAACCATGATGCTCGGATTCTTTTCCAAAAACCGGATGAACGCATCGCGGGAAAGATGCAAAACAGTGCAATCTTCCACCGCCATGACCGTATTACTTGTCCTTTCGTTGCATAGGATGGACATTTCGCCGAAACAGGCGCCGGTTTCCAACCACGCCAACGCATTGTAATGTCCATCCGGCAAGATTTGCCCACAAATCTGGGCCCGACCGCTCTGAAGAACACAAAAGGATTCCCCTTCGCTGTCGCCTTGGAGTATGATATCCCCCGCTTCGTATTCCCGAATTTGAGAATTCAACAGGAAAAAATCCGCAGACTCCCGCGGAATCTGTTGCAAGAACGGCACCTCTCTTTCGTAAGAGGCGGTTATCCAATCGCCGATACTCGAACTGGCCTTCATATCACCTTAAATATTAGAAAGTTTGCGATACCATTTGGCGGGAAGGGTGTCAAATTTCGCAGGATGGAGCCGTTTTCCCACATCTTCTAAAAGAGAATCCGGTTTGACAACCGCACTTTCATAAAAATCAAGACCGCCCATAGGACCTTTTCGCAAATCATATTCATATATTTCACCGGTTTTCCAAACAGGCAAACGGTCTAGCCGTCCATCCCGGGTCAAAAGTTCTTCCCGGTCAGAGACTCCCCCCGGATTCAGCCAAACAGCCGCCTTTTGCCCATCGGCAAACGCCTTTTCAAAAGGCATGGAAAAGGCATCTACCGATGTGTCAGCTGCCCACAAGTAAAGTCCACCCGCATCCCGGATGAGGCTTGCCGTAAAACTTTTCCCCGGAGACGCATACCACGCACCGGCAACCGGTCCACCAGTCATCACAATGGGCTTGTCTTCGGTTGGTATTTTCGCCAATTCCCGCCGGATTTTTTCATACCGCACAGCGCTTTTTGCAAACAACGAGTCCGCCAAGGATTCTTTGCCGACGATAACGCCAAAAAACTTCAACCATTCCGCTTTGGCAAGCGGAGAGGTTTCCAGCCATTCCGAAGTCAACAAGACGGGCATTTTCAATTTCGACAGTTTCGGGAATGCATCGTGGATCGAAGAGCCCGTGGAAAAAGAAAAAATGGCATCGGCGCGAAGGCCGTAAAGCGCTTCCGGAGAAATTTCCATTCCTTCGCCGACTTCGGCGAGATGCACTGAATCCGCCCAAGCAAAGAATGCTGAATCCGCTATGTATTTTTTAGTATCGACGGCGACAATCCGATGCTGAGCAGCCAATGCGTTCAAATACCCCAAATACGTCGAAGAGAGAATGGCGATTCTTTTCGCCGGGACTGAAATTCTAGGCAACGACATCAAATTCAACGGGACTCCCGTTGGCGAAAGAGAATCCGTCAAAAGCCAACGAAGCGGAGCCGATTTTCCATTTTTAACCCAGAGAATTCGAAATCCGCCACAAGAATCCAGTCCAAAATTTTTTGCGTGCAACAGGGAAACGCTTTCTTTTTCCTGGCAAGCCGAAATCGTTTGCGGCGGATTTTTTGCAGAAGTATTTTGCCAAAAAATGCCGGCGAGAATGACTAGCATCGCAAGGACAACGGCAATGAAAATTTTCTTCATGGCGCAAACATACACATTTTGACGCGTTCCCGGTGAAAAATCCGAAATTCAAAAACAAAATGCAAAGAACGAATTTCTCGCTTACCGTCTGACGGGTTCCACTTCCGGATCCCTTTCCCGGCACTTTTCAAACGTCCTCCGCATTTCTTCCGTCAACAAGGAGACCGCAGCAGGAATCGGATGGTCCAAAAATTTTTGAACCGGAATAAGGGGGAGAACTTCCAGATTGTAATGGTAACGCTCTGTCGGATGAAACGAAAAGAACCCGTCCTTTTTGCGCAGTCCGATTTTTTCGTTGCCCCCAATATAAATGGGGAAAACATCGCATTCGGAATACACGGCAAAACGGGCCGCCCCTTTTTTCAACAGCAGCGGTTCTCCAGGAACAGTCCGCGTTCCTTCGGGAAACACAATCAGCGATTCCCCGGCAGCCAATCCCGCTTTCGCGCGTTCCAGCTGATTTTCAAACGGAATGGAATTCGGAATAAACAGCGGATTGACAATATTCCGGACAAAAGGCGTTTTGGCCAAAGTCCCTTTGACAATGCAATTAGCGTTCGGAATCAACGAAAAAAGAATTACCACATCCAAAAAGGACGGATGATTCGCGACAACCACTTTGGAATGCAAATTTTCAAGACGTTCTCGGTTTTTCACGCGCACTTTCAAAATGCCGAGAGCGGTCATTTCCCAAACAAAAAATCGAAAAAAAATTTGATTTATCTTCCGGGCCAATTTTAAAAATCGGCGGAGATTAAACCCGGAACAGATGAACAAAACGGGAAACGCAAGCGAAAACAGAGCGCTGAAAATTCCAAAAGATGCATACGAAAAAATTTTAGCGGCCAAATGCCAAAAATACACAACCCGAAGAATCATCTTCTGACTTCTCAATTCGATGGAAGACGCGTTTTCAAAAAAACAAGCGCCTGTTCTGCGGCAGTGGACGTTTCGGGAAGCGGGGAAAGATCCAATTCGCAAAGAGCGCCTTGTGGATTTTTTGAAAGGCGCAATGCCAATGCGCAAACGGGATTAGGAAACACGGCTATCGGCGCATATTCTTCGGGAATCCGCTCATCGGCAAAAACGAAAATCCGGTCCGATTCCCGCCCAGAAAGAATCGGCGCAGCCGCCTCTTTCAATCCATTTTCAAAAGACTTTTTCCCGGAAAAAACGGCGCTATATCCAGCCATGTTCTGCTCTACAATAGACGTTGCCGAAGCCGGCGCATTGAAAACAGACAAACTAAAATTTGCCGGAGAAACACTCCCCGCATCCAAAATTCCCGATGAAATTTTGAACTGCCGTTGAATTTCTCCAAACTCCGAAGCGAACGTGACATGAGTCGGCGGCAAATCGGCAGAAATATCATGGACCGTTTTGACGACCATCTTCGTAATGGCACTCAACCGACGGCGAAAGAGCATCGGAACGAATTCCAACTTCGGAAAGCTGACGTCATCCGTCCAGGCAGAAAATCGCTGTACGTAAAGATTCATTTTTTGCGAAAACGGAAAAGCGTGTAATTATTGATTCCCAACTGATGATGAGCTTCTTTCAATTCAAACCCACCCAGTTCCACGGCGCGTTTCAATTCTTCGAAACGGTACATTTTACTGTTTCCGTTGGCGACGCACGTGAAATAAAGCGAGGTCGCCTGGAGCGAATATGCGGCCGCTTCAAAGCGCTGTTTGTCCCACAACGGTTCAAGCACATAGACATCCGTTTTCCCATCAACAGCTGCATGAATTTTTTTCAAAATCATCGTCACCTGTTCTAGGGAAAAGCAATCCAGAAACTGGCTCATCCAAACGGCATCCGCTCCTTGGGGAAGTTCAGAACGCTCATCTAAAATATTGCAAGGAATCGTCGCAATGCGGTCTCCGAAGCCGGCGTTATCCGCATTCTGCTGCGCAACAGCCGTTTGCCCGGGAAGATCCACGATGGAGACCCGAACATCCGAATTATATTTGCAACATTGAATGGCCCACTTCGCCGTGTTGCCTCCGATATCGAACAAATGTCCTACCGGTTTTGAAAACACAATGGGAAGCGCTTCCGGGAACGCATTGTCCGAATAAAAATGATCGAATCCGAACCAGCTCTTTTTGAATTGTTCACTGCATTGGGAAAGGCCTTCATAAACTGTTTTCCATGCACCGAAATGCTTGAGCCCTTCTGGATTTCCACTTCGGATAGAAGCTTCCAATTCATCGGCTGCCACATAACAGACGTCTTCAGAAAAATCCATGTTGATCCGGGTCATGTCATCGGCCAACAAAAAGAATCCAATTTTCCCTAAAGTATAAAGAAGTTCCGATTCTGCGTTGACATCCGCGTTCGCCAATTTGAAAATTCCCATGCCGAGCCCCATTTCCATGAGAACGCCGGCTCCGTATTCCGAAATTTCAGCCCGTTTCGCAACGTTGGCAACAGAAATTCCTTTGCGACGGGATTTGGCGACAATTTCCAGAACGCCCAATCGGCGCAATGCGCGAGCTGCCTGGAAAGTAAGCGGAGCGAACGCTATTTTTTGCGCTTCGAACTTGGCTTCAACCGCATCTAGATTATCTTGTGTGTAAAAGTCGAACATCTTTATTCCTGAAATTGCAGCGGACTCTTTCTAATTATCGGACAAAAGCCCCATAAATCGCGCGAATCGCCTTTTCCATGTTGAAATCGTCAACGCCGACCAAAATGTTTATCTGCGAAGATCCCTGATCAATGATTCGAATGTTGATTTCTTGCGCCGCCAATGCATCGAAGAGTTTCGCAGCAATGCCTACTTTATTCGTCATGCCGTGTCCTACCGTCGCCACTAGGCTGATTCCCGGAAAAACTTTGACCCTGTCCGGATGCATTTGCAGCAAAATGTCTTCCAACACGGCGTCTTGAACCGCTTCCAATGATTTAGAATCCACAACAATGGACATGGAGTCAATTCCACTCGGACTGAGCTCATAAGAAAGGCCTTCGCTTTCGAGAATGGCAAGCACTCGACGTCCAAAGCCCACTTCCTTGTTCATCATGCTCTTTTCAATGTAAATCATTGAAAAGCCTTTGCGCCCGGCAATACCCGTAATCGGATAATCCGTTTTTTCCGGAGTCGGTCCAATGACAGTTCCTGCATCACTTGGACGGTTCGTATTGCGAATATTGATGGGAATGTTCTTGGCACGGCACGGCGCAATGGATTCATCATGCAGAACGCTCGCCCCCGAATAGGACAGTTCCCGAATTTCACGGTAACTGACATAGCTTATCGGACGAGGGTTTTCAACTATCCGCGGATCCGTCATGAGCATTCCCGAAACATCCGTCCAGTTTTCATAGACAAGCGCATTGATTCCGTTTGCCAAAACGGCACCCGAAATATCCGAGCCTCCACGGGAAAACGTTTTCACCTGCCTGTGCGGACCTTCACCATAAAATCCCGGAACGACATAAAGGACATCTTCATCTGCAAGCGTCTGTGCAATCGTTTCATAGCTTTTGGGCGTAATGCGGTAACGCTCGTCAAAAGCGATCAAGTCATACGCATCGACAAATTTCGCCCCTAAATATTCTGCCATCAAACGGGCACACAGAAATTCTCCACGGGAAACGAGAAAATCCGTTGTCACGGAATCCATTTCGGTTTTCAGTTTCGCTTCCAAGGCATTTAGATCTTCGCCAATTTTCGTAGCAAGTCCCAATTCTTTCGCAATGTCTAGATAACGGTCACAAATCATTTTCCACGGAGCCGAAAAATCCAAACCTTTCGATGCCAAATCATAAGTCGTATACAAGAGATCCGTCAATTTGGTCTCTTTGGGATTCCGCTTTCCGGGCGCAGAGACGACGACTACTTTGCGACGGGAATCCGCTTCCACGATAGATTTGACTTTTCGAAATTGACCGGCTTCGGCTACGGAACTTCCGCCAAATTTGCAAACGATGCGATCCATGTGAATTCCTTTGTAAAATTTTCCAAAAAATAACAATCGGCAAAGGACTTTTTCTTTGAGAAAAGCGTTGTTAGGGGAGAATACTTCATTTTCTGCGATTTGGGAGAAAATATGAATCAGACAAAAAATCTTTTGGCGATAGCTGCGAACGCAAACGTCCCCGTTCTTTTTTACGGCGAATCGGGAACAGGAAAAGAAGTCATGGCTCGCCGATTGCATCAAACAGGAAATCGTTCTAGTGGTCCATTCATCGCTGTAAACTGCGGAGCCATCAGTTCGGGATTAGTCGAAAGCTTGTTCGAAGGTTCGTGCCGCGGAGCCTTTACCGGCGCCGTTTCCAATCAACTGGGATTTGTCAGGGCAGCCAATCACGGAACACTTTTTTTAGACGAAATCGGAGAACTGCCGTTAGAAAGCCAAACCAGACTTTTACGCATTTTGCAGGAACGTGCAGTCACTCCCGTAGGCTCCCAACAAAGCATTTCCGTCGACTTTCGCCTGGTATGCGCAACGCATCGAAATTTACAAGCCGCGGTCAAAGCGGGACGATTCCGCGAAGACCTCTTTTTCCGGCTGAACGTTTTTCCCATCCGACTCCTTCCACTGCGGGAACGTTTAGACGACTTGAAAACGATCGCCGCAGAAATTTGGGGAGAACTGTCAAGCGCACCCCTGCTCGCAGAAGAAATCAAGTCTTTGTGCGATTTCCCATGGCCGGGCAATGTCCGCCAATTAAAAAACGTCCTAGAAAGATTTTATCTGTTGCGAAATTTAGGACAAACCCTCCAAGAAGTTCTCGCCGGAGAACCTTGGGATTTGCACAGCTTGCGAAGCTCTAGCGTCATGGAGGCTCGGCGTCCATACCGCTACGGCAATACGCCTTCATGGAAAAGTATTCAAGAAGCTCTTGCGGAATGCGGCAACAATAAAACGCGGGCGGCCAAATGGCTGGGAATCAGCCGAGGCTCACTCTGTTATCAAGTCAAAAAATATCAATTTGAAAACCATTCTCCCTGATTTTTCGACGAGTGAAAACTTTCGCAACCCCTTGAGAAAGGTCTCAAATATTGAAGAACGCTCCAAACCGTTTCAACAACCCACAAATGGAAACTTTTCTCTGTATTTCTTTTTTACTTTTTAAGAAAACATTCCCCTTTTTAATCTAGGCATTTCTAATTTTCAAAGAAACAGCAAACTTATTGGAATCATTATGAAACACGTATTTCTCATTGTTCCGGCATCTGCCGAAATTTCCCTCTCCCAAACAACCGAATCTGTTTTCGAAGCCGTCAAAAAAAGCGTTCCCAACGCAGAAACTTTTTCCGCAACCGAAAAAGTTCCCTCGCTTCTAACTTCTGATGGAGCGGACGCTTCGCTAGAAGCTCTTGTCGGAATTGTTCAAGATTCTTCCTCCGATGCATTCGTCATCGCCGGCGTTTCCGCCCAAAAATCCGTTCGCAGCGAAACGTTGAACATCCGGATTGCCGCCGCTCTCGATGCCGAAGTCATTGTCGTCGCAACCGCCGAAGAAGTCGGAAATTCCGTGGCATCGGATTTTATCGCAGAAAAGGCCAAAGTAGCGTTCGTCCTCTCCGAAGGAGATTTTATCAACGAAGACGCCGTGAAAAACATCCTCTCGGACGAAACCGAGCACCGAATTTCCCAAGCGGAATTTCGCCGGAATCTGATTCGGCTCGCTTCAAAAGAACTCAAACGCATTGTTTTGCCAGAAGGTGCGGAACCGCGTACTCTCAAGGCAGCAATTGAAGTTTGCAACCGGAAAATCGCCATTCCCGTTTTGATCGCCACCAAAGCGGAAATCGAAGCAGAAGCCGCCCGTCAAAATTTGGAAATTCCCGCAGAGTTAGAAATCATTGAACCTTCCGCAGAACTTGCCGAAAATTACGTGCAATTGCTCGTAGAACTTCGAAAAGCAAAAGGCATGACCGAAGAAAAAGCGAGAGAAACCCTAAAGGATCCCGTGTTCTTGGGAACCATGATGCTCAAAAAAGGCGAAGTGGATGGCCTTGTTTCTGGTGCAGTCCACTCAACGGCAGACACCGTCCGCCCGGCACTCCAAGTCGTCAAATGCGCTCCGGGAGTCAAATCCATCAGTTCCGTTTTCTTTGTCTGCTTGCCCTCCCAAGTTTACGTTTTTGGCGATTGCGCAATTAACTTAAATCCAACCGCCGAAGAACTTGCCGGCATCGCCATGCAAAGTTATGACACGGCGAAAGCGTTCAATCTCCCAGCTCGAGTCGCCATGCTGACTTATGGCACAGGCAAAAGCGGCAAAGGGGATGATGTCGAATTGGTTGTAAACGCCACGCAGATTGTACGTACAATGCGTCCTGAAATTCCCGTTGATGGCCCTCTGCAATATGATGCCGCAACGACAGCCAGCGTTGCACGCTTAAAAGCGCCAGAAAGCACCGTTGCCGGCAAAGCAACTGTTTGCATTTTCCCCGACCTTTCCGCAGGCAACATTTGTTACAAAGCCATTCAGCGATCCGCTCCGGGAGTCATCGCTGTCGGTCCGATGCTGCAGGGGTTAGCAAAACCCGTAAACGACTTGTCCCGCGGGGCGCTGGTCGAAGATATTGTTTACACAATAGCGTTAACTTCCATTCAAGCGCAATCGGCCAAATAATTTTTCCAAAAAGTTTTTAACACGCAAGCTTTTCGGCTTGCGTGTTCTTTTTTGGGGATACGAGAAAATTGAAACCGTGTTGGCGCACAAGAAAAATTGATTGTAGAAGCAAAATTCAAAGCGTAACCATTCTAATCCCAAAAGTTCTTTAAAATTAAAGGGGCGCTGTGCATTTCTAAGTTTAGCGAAAAATTAAAATGCGAAATAAAAGGTCCCGGATTGTTTGGGGGTCCAGGAAAAACGCTTTCCCGTAGATGCCGCGAACGTCGAGGGCGAAGACGAAAGCCGTTCTCGCAAGGGAGCGTTCCCCGGGGGCTGCCGCCGTTTCGGTTTAAAAAAAGGAGGGCGCTCGGGCAATTTTTCCGAGCGTAACCCACCTTGCGGCGAGGGCGTTCCTTACAAAAAAAACGATACTGGATTTTAAAAGCACGATTTACCCTTGCAAACTTTTTTTTTTCTTATTTTATAACAACAACAAAGAAATCTTTCAAAGGAGTTCAAATGAAAATAATCCCCACCCTACTCTTCGCCCTATTCCTCTCCAATTTTTTCATTGCGTGTAGTAAATCGGATGAAGAAAGATGCCGAAAAGGCGAATTAGACCGCTGTGCTAAAGTTTTAATTGAAAAAGGCTCTGATACCGCAGAGTCCTTAAAAAAGGCACTCAACTTTTAGCAAGAGGGTTGTTGGATGAAGAAATTTATCTTCTCAACTCTGATTTTAACCTTCGCAGCACTTTTCATGCGGTATTGGTTCAAATCAAAAAAAGAACTTTCCATTTCTAAAAACAATAACCATAAGGAGTAAAATATGGCTGTAGCCTCTCTTGTACTTAGCATCCTAGCCCTTATCTTCGCCGTGAGCGGCGTCTATGGACTAATCGGCTTAATTTTGGGCATTCTAGCGATTATTTTTGCCATCATGGGCAAGAAATCGTTATTAGCAAAGGAAAAATCTACGGGTGTCGCCACCGCTGGTCTTGTGATGGGAATCATCGCAACCGCTATTGCCGGCGTCACATGGGTATACTGTGTAATATGTACCGCCGGCGCAGGAGCCGCCGCCAGCAGCTTAGGATCCATCTTCTAGAACAGTTTCTTATTCCTTTAGCCAGTTAATAGCCTTAACTGGCTTTTCGTTTTTATTCCCCATCCTCTAAAAACAGGCAATTTATGTTTCCCTTCCTTTCCATTGCCGGTTTAAACATCCCTTCCTACGGGATGTGCATCATTTTCGGCATTTTTCTGGCGTTCCTCTGGGCAAAATTCGACCCGCATTGGAACAGCATTGACTTTGATTTCTTTATCCTGATTTCTGCCTGCATTTTTGGCACAGGCTTTTTAGGGGCAAAAATCGCTTTTGTCCTCATCACCTTTCCTTTTTCTGTTCAAGCATTCCTCTCCTCTTTTAACGCACCCGGGGGCTTCGTCTTCTACGGAGGACTTTTGGGAGGTGCGCTGGGTTATTTGATCGGGCTCAAAATATCCCGCCAGCGGAATGCGGACTATATCAGAATTTATGCTGTCCTGATTCCGTTTTGCCATGCATTCGGACGGATCGGGTGCTATCTTGCCGGTTGCTGCTACGGAAAACCTTACCGCGGTTTCCTCGCGATTCCTTCTGAAAAAGTAGCGTTCGGGCGCCCTGAAGACATTTCTTATTTTCCCATCCAGCTGGCCGAAGCCGTATCGCTTTTCGCCATTTCCGCATTCATCTATTTTTTCACGTCGAAATCGCGGCAGAGGCGCCAGGCGAATTCCGCGGCAAAGATCATCAATCCGTTTTTCATCTACCTTTTCCTCTATTCGCTAATCCGCTTCGTCTTGGAATTTTTCCGTGGCGATTCCGTCCGTGGGATCTTTTCCTGCGGGCTGTCCATATCCCAAGTTATCAGCCTAGTTCTATTTACCCTTTCAAGCTTCTACATTCTTTCCAAAATTTGGCTGGAACTCTTTGCGGAAAAACAGTCCCTGTTCTATAAGGATTTTTGGGAATAGGAAAACTCGAACGAGATGAGGCTGGGAGGGGCCAGAGGGAAAGCGGAAAGGCCGCAGTTGATTACCGATTCAAGCAGTGAGGCGGGGCGCGGCTAGGCAGGCTATTCAGAATGTCGGACGTCTGTCTCCACGAGCAGCCTTGAGGGCCTGAGGCCATACGCTTTCCCGTAGATGCCGCGAACGCCGAGGGCGAAGACGAAAGCCGTTCTCGC
>CAZPKF010000023.1:0-29691 GCA_964587155.1 uncultured Fibrobacter sp. | reverse complement strand
TGATTCATCAACTAAGGAATCCGAAATTTTTGTCTCAAATTTTCAAACCACTATACACCCCTTTGTCAAGATTTTTTCAAAAAAAAATCTACTTATGAAAAACAACCTGCAGAACCACCAGCCCGTTGATGCTTTTCGGCTTATACAGAAAGAGTCCGGAAACCCGGACTCTTTTGCATTATCGAATCGGAATCATCCAACGAAGAACATTTCTCCGTAACTGGGAACGGGCCATTGTGAACTTGGCACAATCCGCTCCAAAGCGTCGACGAACTTCCGAACACCGGAAATGCCGTCAAGTTCCGCAGTCACGTTTCCTTCGTCCACCGCCTTTTCGAGCTTTCCGATTTCCTGAATCAGGCTTTCGACATTTTCCGCAGTGGTTTTCGCCAACGAAGCGACACCCGAATGCCCGTAATCCGTGAGCGATGCGCAAGAATCCGCAAGGGATGCCGCATAAGCGATAGCCACCGGAAGATACATCGTCTTCGCCATCGTCAGTGCGCAATTCGCTTCCAACGTGATGACGGTGTCGTACTTTTCCTTTTCGATCACGTAACGGCTTTCGAGTTCCACTTTCGAAAGGACGCTGTACTTTTGATACAGTTCAATCACCTTCGGATCGCGGTAAGCTTCTATCGCTTCCGGAGTCGTCTTGAGATTAGGCAAACCGCGACGGGCAGCTTCCAAAGTCCAATCGTCACTGTAACCGTTTCCATCAAAAAGGACGCGTTTGTGCTCTTTAATCTCTTTTTGGAGAACGCTTTGTACGGCAGAGT
The DNA here is from genome assembly GCA_964587155.1 of uncultured Fibrobacter sp. Lineage (GTDB taxonomy): Bacteria > Fibrobacterota > Fibrobacteria > Fibrobacterales > Fibrobacteraceae > Hallerella. The sequence continues at coordinate 28,912 of CAZPKF010000023.1, read as the reverse complement.
TGAATTCAACACCTTTCGCCGTTTGAGCTTCCACCTGATTCATCACGTCGTCCAACGCCCACGCCACAATCGTATTCAACACGGTATTCGGCGTGGCGCAACTTTGTTCGCTGCCCACGGCGCGGAATTCGAACTTGTTTCCCGTGAACGCAAAAGGACTCGTACGGTTGCGGTCCGTTGCATCTTTCGGAAGCGGAGGCAACATGGAAACGCCGATTTCCATTTCAGAACCCTTTTTGGTCGACGTCGGAACGCCCTTTTCCAGCTGCTTGATGATATCGGTGAGCTGCTCGCCGAGGAAAATGGAAATGATGGCGGGAGGCGCTTCGTTTGCGCCCAAACGATGATCATTCTCCGCACTGGCTACGCTCGCCCGAAGAAGGGGCGCATACGTGTCAACGCCTTTGATAATGGATACGAGAACCATAAGGAACTTCGCATTTTCATGCGGAGTCTTTCCCGGCGAAAGCCAGTTCTTTCCATCCGGCCCTGTAATGGACCAGTTGTTATGCTTGCCAGAACCGTTCACCCCGTCAAAAGGCTTTTCGTGCAGCAAACAGACAAGCCCATAACGCTCCGCCACGTTTTGGAGAACTTCCATGACAAGCATGTTGTGGTCCGAAGAAAGATTCTGTTCTTCGAAAACAGGCGCAAGTTCAAATTGAGCAGGGCTGACTTCATTATGGCGCGTCTTGGCGGGAACGCCGAGCTTCCAAAGTTCCTTGTCGACTTCGGCCATGAACGAGAGCACGCGGTTCTTGATTTTGCCAAAATAATGATCTTCGAGTTGCTGATGGCGGGCTGGGCGAACACCAAAAAGAGTCCGACCGGTTTCCATCAAATCCGGGCGTTCGCGGTAAAGATCCGCATCGACCAAAAAATATTCTTGTTCCGGGCCCAACGTGGCGAAAGGACGCTTGTTCCCTTCCACGCCAAACAGTTTCGCGACGCGGTTGACTTGCTTCGCCAAAGCCGCCTGTGAACGGAGAAGGGGAATTTTCTTGTCGAGAGCTTCGCCGTGATAACCGTAAAAAACAGTCGGAATACAAAGGACGGCAACACCTTCGTTGTTTACTTTGATGAATGCCGGGCTAGACGGATCCCAAGCGGTGTACCCACGGGCTTCAAACGTAGCGCGGAGTCCACCAGACGGAAAACTCGATGCATCCGGTTCGCCTTGGATCAGTTCCTTTCCGCTGAACGATGCCACGATGCCACCTTTAAAATCCGGATTGTAGAACGCATCGTGCTTTTCAGCAGTCGTTCCCGTCAACGGCTGGAACCAATGCGTGAAATGCGTCGCCCCATGTTCCATCGCCCACGTTTTCATGCCGGATGCGACTTCGTCTGCAATCGTCGCATCCAAAGCGGTTCCATTTTCCATCGTCTCGAGAAGGCTTTCATAAGTCTTGTGCGAGAGATACTTGCTCATCGTCTTCTGGTTGAAAACGAGACTTCCGAATTCTTCTTGGATACTCACAGTGTACTCCTTATGGTTTGCACTCTAGCTTTTGCAAAAACCGTGCCAAGGAGATTTTGGCGTTATTGACGATTTTAACAGAAGTCCAGCTGCGAAAAGTGACCGTTTTGTCCATTTTGCAGTGCAAATATAGCAAAAGTGTCGATTTATCACGCTAACGCCCCAAGGCTTCCGGGATTCAACGCTTCGAGTTCAGGCACAACGAACAACCCATCATGGCGCACCAAGCGGTCATCGAGGTAAACATCCCCACCGCCAAATTCCGGCGTCATGACCAGCACCAAATCCCAATGGATGGCAGAAACGTTGCCGTTGGGAGCATCTTCATAACATCTGCCCGGAGTGAAGTGGATGCTGCCCGCGATTTTTTCGTCGAACAGGATATCGCCCATGGGAAAGTGGATGAACGGATTGAATCCGAACGAAAATTCGCCAACGTAACGCGCACCTTCGTCCGTATCCAAAATGGCGTTCATCGCCCGGGTATCCGACGAAGTCGCTTCGACAATTTTTCCGTTTTCAAACACAAGGCGCGTATTTTCAAATCTTTTGCCGTCATAAAGAGTCGGCGTATTGTATGTGATGACGCCATTCACACTGTCGCGGACCGGAGCCGTGTAAACTTCCCCGTCCGGGATGTTCAACTTGCCGCAGCAGGGAACCGCCGGGATTCCGCGGATGCTGAATGTCAGATCCGTTCCCGGAGCAACAAGCCGCACCTTGTCCGTCCGATTCATGTAATCGATGAGACCTTGTGCCGCTAGACGCATTTTCGGATAATCCGCGAGACACGCCTTGAAGTAGAAATCTTCAAAGGCTTCCGTGCTCATCCCCGCACTTTGCGCCATGCTGGGGCCTGGATACCGGAGAACACACCAACGGGTTTTGTTGATTCGCCAATTCAAAAGTTCATTGCGGATTTTCCGATTTGCAAACGAGCGTTCTTCGGGGATATCGGAAAGTTCTACGGCGTTTCCGCTGCCGCGGATAGAAAGATAAGCGTCCATCCGCTTCATCAGAGCCAAATCGTGTTCCGCAGAAATCCGGAGCTGTTCATCGGTCGCATTTTGCAAAAGGGCGCGGTCTACAACACTTTGCCTGTTCGAAAGAAACGGTCGCCCACCGGCAGAGGAAACGGCCCGAATCAGGGCGATAGAAAGTTCCGGCGGCGTGTCGACTGTTTCAATCAAGATGTTTTCGCCCTTTTGAAGGGCCAGGGAATTGCGGACAAGAGAATCCGCCAACTGTATGATGCGTGAATCCATAAATCATCCTCGACACGTCCAATTTAGAAAATTGTCAGGAAACCTTTGAAATGAAAAATCCCGCAAGCAAACAGCCTGCGGGAAGAATTTCAACTTACTTTGCGGAATTATCCAAATCCGTCATCAGCTTTTTCGAAGACTTCGTCAAGTAAACCGTCGCATCGAGCAAAGCGCGGCATTCGTAAAGTACGGTGAGGAAGAGCAAATTGACACTAGCCACATCCGGATCCGCCGGAGTTCCGCGTTTTTGCATCGATTGTTTACGCACCGTGACAATTTTGTTGCCCACAGTCCGGATTCTACTTTTCAATTCTTCAAATCCGGAATAATCCCTTCCTAGAATCATCCGGGCAGAATCTTCGATCACATCCCGCATTTCTTCGGCGACATTCAAAATGGAATCTTTTTGCTTTGGAGATAGCGGAGTCAGATGATTATCGACATGATTCAGGCAAGGCTTGTAAATGCGTTCCAAATTGAAGTAGAGCGATGATGCGAAATCATTCGCCTGGTAAAGGAAGAACCGTTTTGCCAGGGAGTCGCTCTGTGTCATTTTCTGGGAACAACTGAAGCCTTCGTGCCGAATCCGATGGACCGTTTTGAACTCCTCTTTCATCTTTTGGCGCATAAAGCGAAGCGCATCCAAATCTTCATCCGCCAAAGCTTTCAGCGTTGCGTGAACCGAATCTTCGACAAAGATGAGATACCAGCCCCATTCTTCAGTGAAATGATTCCGCACCAAGGAAAGCGTTTTTTCCGGATTTTTTTCGTTTACGATCGCACGGAAACGCTCTGCCGAAGAATTGTCGGATTTTCCCTTTTTGTTGAAACGGATGGAGGAATGAATGACGAATCCAATGACCACGGCAAAAAGGAGGAAAATCATCGGGATGCCGCCCAAGAAAACGATTCCTGCCACGAGGAACGAAGCGATGAACGCGGCAAACGCGGTGAAGAACCAACCGCCGACGACAGAAAGCACGCCCGTGATGCGGTAAACTGCGGTTTCGCGCCCCCAAGCCTTATCCGCTAACGAAGAACCCATGGCGACCATGAACGTAACATAAGTCGTCGAAAGAGGAAGTTTGAGAGAGGTTCCCACCGAAATAAGGACACTCGCGAGCATCAAGTTGATAGCGGCACGCAACAAGTCGAATGCAGCATCGCTTTTTTCCAAGTGCAAATTCTGCACATCAAACCGGTTCCGCAAATTCACGCGGAATCGCGGCGGCAAAACACTAGACACAGCAGAAGAAACCGAATCCGCATAACGGACAATCGCCCGGGCAACTGGACTTGTTCCGAAAAGTTCTTCCGAAGACGTTTGACTCGAAAGCGAGACAGACGTTTGGATGACTTTGCGCGCCTTGCGCGAAAAGGTCAACGCCAACGCCATGATGATGCCAGAAAGGCAGAGAATCCACCAAAGGCTTTTTTCGGATTCGCACAAAGCGGACATCAAAAAACTGTCGGCGGGAACACCGCTGTTCGAATATGTGTTGTATGCCGAAAGCGCCGTCAGCGGAACGCCGATGAAATTCACCAAATCGTTACCGGCAAACGAAAGCGCAAGCGAAAATGTTCCGCAGGCGACAATCAGCCGGAGCACGTTGAACTTCAGCAGGAAAAGGATTTCCGAGAGAATGGCGAATGCGACAAAAGCGACTCCGAAGACCGCCGCCCGATTATTCAAAAGCCAATCGGGAATCTGGAGCACGGAACCATGCAGACCTTTGAACACGACGAAGTAGAAAATCGCAGACAGGGAAAGTCCGCCAAAAATGGCGATGAAATATTTTTCCCTGGGTTTGTAACGGAACGTGAAAAGCGTGCGGGCAATCCACTGCACAAGCCAACCAAAGGCAAAAGCAATGGCCACGGAAACAAAAATGGCGATAATGACAGAAAGTGCCTTCTCCGTATTGATCAAATCGCCTAGGGAAAGTCCATTCGCCCCGCGGTGCAACTTGATGAGTGAAAGGGAGAACGTTCCTCCCAAAAGTTCAAAGACCATGGAAACCGTAGTCGAAGTCGGAAGTCCCAGCGTATTGAAAACATCCAAAAGGACAACGTCCGTAATCATCACTCCCACGCAAATGGCGATGATTTCCGCAAAGGTGAAATATTGCGGTTGAAAAATTCCATGCCGAGCCACATCCATCATGCCACTCGAAAATGAAGCGCCGATGATGATTCCCGCTGCGGCAATCCAGATCAAGAAGCGAACTCCGAAAGCCCGCGATCCGATTGCCGAATTCATGAAGTTTGATGCATCGTTCGAAACGCCGTTCACCAAATCGAAAACGGCTAGAAAAAGGAGTAAACCGACAATGATAACATAAATATCCATGCCACAAAACTAAGAGATTCCCTTTCAAACGGAAACCCCGGAATCCGCATTTTTTCGGAAGCTTTTCTCAAACTTTACACCGATTTTACAAAAGAAGAAAAGAACGCCATCGGGAGAAAATATTCCCCGAAATGCGGCGTGAAAAATTCATTTTATCGGGAAAAAAGGCGAATTTTGAAAAAAAACGGCCATTTTTCAAAAAAAAAGCCTATATTCTACTCAATTCAAAATAAGGCGTTTTTGCGCCATCCGGATTTTAAAGGTCGTCTATGGAAAACATTGTCGCTCTCGATCAAGCAGCGAAAGCAGAACTTGCGCGCATCGCGGCGCTCCCCGCCATCACAATGCAAGAAAAGAAATGCATCCCGGCACAGCACGCCGCCGAGCTCGATCCGCTCGCCCGCAAAACGACCATGGACGAAACCAACCTGGGACTGACCGAAGCCCAAGCGCGACTCGAAGCGAACCGTTGCCTCAAATGCAAAAAGCCCGCCTGTTCCGCCGCCTGCCCCATCGGAATGCCCATTCCCCAGTATTTAGAACGCGTCGCCGCCGGAGATTTTCAAGGAGCGATAGACCTCATCCGGGGAACCTCGCTCATTCCGTCAATCTGCAGCCGCGTGTGCCCGCATGAACGCCAGTGCCAATCCAATTGCACCATGGGCAAAGTTCTGAAAAATCCGGCAAATGGAATTCAAATGGGAAGCATGGAGCGCTTTTGCGCCGATTACGAACGCGAACACTTAGGCGGAAAAAAACCGTTGCCAGTCGCCCCCGACACTGGGAAACGGGTTGCCGTCATCGGATCCGGCCCCGCAAGCCTGGGTGCCGCCATCGATCTGCGCGTCCGCGGACATCACGTTGAAATTTTTGACTCTTACGATCAATTGGGCGGAGTCTTGCGTTACGGCATCCCGGAATTTCGACTTCCCAAAGCCATTTTGGACTATGAACTTTCCATTTTGCCGAAAATGGGCATCACGGCACACACAGGTGTCCACGTGGGAAAGGATTTTCCCGTTTCCGAAATTTTCAGCCGTGGATTCGATGCCGTTTTCGTGGGCAATGGAGCCGACATTCCCGTTGTCCCTGAACTTCCCGGCGTCCATTTCGAAGGCGTTTGCAACGCAAAAGATTACCTGCAAAAAGCCAACCGGAACGAACCTTTGGATTCGCGCAAGAACGTCATCGTCGTCGGCGGCGGAAACGTCGCCATGGATGCCGCCCGGATGGCTTTCCGCAAGGGCGCCGAAACAGTCCAAATCGTTTACCGGCGCACGAAGCGCGAAATGCCCGCTTGTTCAGCCGAAATTGAAGAAGCCCTTTCCGAAGGCGTGAAAATTCTCGAACTCCGCAGCCCGGGCGAATTTATCGCCGATGAATCCGGGCACGTAAAACAGGCGAAGCTCGATATTTACACGCTGGGAGAACCCGATGCCCAGGGACGGCCAACGCCCGTCAAAGTCGAAGGGCAAACCGAACTTCTCGATTGCGACACAGTCATTTTGGCATTCGGCAGCAAAATTTCTTCCGAAATTCTCGATTCTGTAAGGGAAGAAGACAAAAGCAAAGTCTACGTCGGCGGAGACGCCCTTTACGGTCCCAAAACAGCCGTGTTGGCCATGCGTTCGGGCCGCGAAATCGCTGCCAAAATACACGAAGACTTGAGCCATTCTTAATTTATAATTAGAGTCGCGAATAGAGAACTCTCTTGGGTGGGATTTCTCACGTAAAGCCTTTTCTGCGGTGGCAGGAATTTTGCACGATTTTGTCTGCAAAGTCAAACCGTTTTTGCAAAAAGGAAGTGTTCATGAAAAAGTCCGGCACCTGTCCGGACTTTTCACACTCTTTTCCCCACGTTCCCCGTTTGAAATTTCGTTCAACACAGGTTTTATTTTCCGTTGCATTCGGCGGCGATTATTCTTCCAGGTAAGTGTAACCGTAAAGTCCCGAACGGTAAATGTTCAAAAATTCCTTGCCCTCCTGCAAAGTGATTTTCTTTTCCTTTACGGAATTCGACACCCAGTTTTCCATGGTGCGGACAAGAGCCTTGTCGCTGAAGTTGACGTAATCGAGCACATCTTCCACGGATTCTCCGTCAATCATCTGATCTATCCGGTAAGAATCCCCTTCGCAGACCACGTGAACCGCATTCGTATCGCCGAAAAGATTGTGCAAATCACCCAGAATTTCCTGGTAAGCGCCCACAAGATACACAGCCAAATAATAAGGCTCCCCCTCTTTCAAAGGATGAACGGGAAGAGTCCGGGAAACACCGTCTCCGTTGACGAACATATCGATTTTTCCATCGGAATCGCAAGTGATGTCCTGCAACGTCGCATCGACTGTCGGCGCTTCGTTCAAACGCTGAATCGGCATGATAGGAAAAATCTGGTCGATTGCCCAGCTGTCCGGAAGACTTTGAAAAAGGGAAAAATTGCAAAAGTATTTGCGGGCGAGCAAACGGGGCAATTCGGAAAGTTCCTGCGGAGAATGGCGAAGTTCATGGGAAAGTTCGTTCACTCGGCGGGCAATGCTCCAGAACAAGCGTTCCGCCAATGCACGCGTGGGCAAATCGACTGTTCCCACTCGGAACCCGGAAAGGACGTCATCGTTGATTTGAACCGCATCGTGCCAATTTTCGAGCAAATTGCGAACATTCAAACTTTTCAAAATGCCGTAAAGATCCTTGATGCTGTCGGCTGCGCGTTCCGGAATTTCCTTTTCGCCATCTTCAAAGAACGCAGGACCGGCCGCTTCGAGAACGTTAAAAATGAGAACGGAATGGTGCGCAGAAAGCGCCCTTCCCGTTTCTGCAATCACATTCGGATGCGGCAATGAAAATTTTTCGCACGTTTCGTAAATGGCGTAAACAATATCATTTGCGTATTCCTGAATGGAATAGTTCACCGACCCAGAACCCGCGCTGCGGCTGCCGTCATAATCAACTCCCAAGCCTCCGCCGACATCGACAAATTCAACGCCCATGCCCAATTGTTTCAGCTGTGCGTAAAACTCTGAAATTTCCCGAAGACCAGACTTGATTTTGCGGATGTTCGTAATTTGGCTGCCCAAATGGCAATGGATAAGCTTCACGCAATCGCACATGTCCTCTTGGCGGATAAGTTCCATGGCGCACAGAAGATCCGAACTGCTGAGCCCGAATTTGCTGTGATATCCTCCGGATTCTTCCCACTTGCCCTGACCGCTGGATGCGAGCTTTATGCGGAGACCGATATTCGGTTTGACTCCTATCCGACGGGAAATTTCAATAATCATCGGAAGTTCGTTCATCTTTTCGACAACGACGAAAATGTTTTTTCCCATTTTTTGCGCCAACAGGGCCAGTTCAATAAAATCTTCGTCTTTGTAACCGTTGCAGATGATAAGCGAATTCGGATTATCCATGTTTGCAAGGACGGCGTGCAATTCCGGCTTTGAACCGGCTTCCAATCCAATGTTGAACTTTTTTCCATGACGCACAACTTCTTCGAGGACCGCGCGCTGCTGATTCACCTTGATGGGAAAAACATCGTAGAACGAACCTTTGAACCCATATTCTTCAATGGATTTGTTGAAACATTCGTTGATTTTTTCAATGCGCATATCGAGAATGTCCGGGAAGCGGACAAGAATTGGTGTCGGCATGTCTCGCAAATCCAATTCCTGCACCAACTTGTACAGGTCTATTTCCGGCCCTCTTTCACGAAGAGGCATCGCCGTCGCATGGCCTTCTTCATTGATGCCGAAATAGTTGATTCCCCAGCCGCGTACATTGTAAAGATCGCGGGAATCGTCGATGCGCCAGTTTTTCATTTCGTCCTAATACCTCTTCAGTTTTAAAATTTCACAAAACGATAGAAATTTTGGCGGCCTTTTTTTTACCGCGCCGCGCATTTTCTATCTTCGCATTGAACTTTCATCCTTTGAGGTCCCATGTTATCACAAATCGGAGATTTCTTCGCCAACTATTGGTGGATCCTTCTTATCCTGCTCCTAGTCGTTCTCCTTTTCGCCGTCATCCGCGGAGTCCGTAAAGCGCTCAAAGAAGGCGGTGGCGCCTTTAATTTGGAAACAATCCGCAAAAACACCGCGCCAAACCGCGAATATGTCAAACAGAAAGCCCAAGCCATGCTCAAAGACGCCGACATGGTGTGCGAAGTCAGCGGGACGCGCGTCATTCCCAAACGCGAAGACATTCCCATTTTCCGCGCCGCCATCAAAAGCCGTTACAAAGTCGCCATGTTCCTTGTCGAAAAAGAAAACAAAGTCGCCTACTTTTTCTGCCGGACAGAACAGGGTTTGCAGCGCCGCATCGGCAACCTGATGCTCGACAAGCAAAAGAAAAATACCCACTGGCCTTACTCGGACCGCGCGACAGGAGAACGGTTGCGCTTCCCTAAAGTTTAACCGGATGGACGATTCCGCATTCCGGCAATTGCCGTTATACGAAAGTTCCCCAGAGATTCTCGCCGAAATTTCAAAAGGGGGAAACTTGTTGTTGACGGCTCCCACCGGCTCCGGGAAATCCACCTTGGTGCCGTGGCTGCTCGCTTCAGAAAATGGCGGAAAATCACGCGTTGCCGTTTTGGAACCACGCCGTTTGGCTGCGACAAGCCTTTCCGGGTATCTTGCAAAACTTTCAGGAACGCGGGAAGGCGAAACCGTAGGATTCCGCATCCGCTTTGAAAACAACGCGAGCGAATCGACACAAATCCTCTTTACGACTTACGGTCATTTTCTCAATTCCATTTTACACGGACAAGAATCTTTCGACTGGATTGTTTTTGACGAATTCCACGAACGGAAAGCGGAAATGGATTTGCTCCTCGCCTATTTTTTGGCGCTCCAGTCCCAGTCAAAAAAAGCCTCGCCCAAAATCGCCGTCCTTTCTGCAGAACTCAACCGCGAAGAACTTGAAAAGAAGTTGCAAATCCGCTGTTTGAAAGTTGGCCGCCCCGGATTTCCCGTCCAGATTTTAAATCAAGAATCGTTGACGGGATCTCCCCTTTCTCAAAACGTCGAAAAGGCCCTGCGAACACTTGAAAGGAACGGTGTATGGAAAACGACACTCGTCTTTTTGCCCGGTAAAGGTGAAATTTCGGCAGTCCACCGTCATTTAGACGAAACGTTCGGCTACGGAAAATTGACCATTTACGACTTGTACAGCGGACAAGAAAAATCCATCGAACGCGCCATTTTTGCGCACTCGGAAAATCCGCGCGTTATCCTGACAACGAATATCGCCGAAACAAGCCTCACCGTTCCCGATGTTTCAGGAGTCATCGATTCCGGACTCGAACGCTCCACGGAATTCAACGTCAATCAGGGACGGAACCACCTTAAACTAGGGCGCATCAGTTTGCAAAACGCCGTACAGCGGACAGGACGGGCGGGACGTACGCAAAGCGGAGTCTGCATTAGGCTGTGGAGCGCGCGCGAAGAATCCCTTTTTCCCAAAGGCATCATTCCCGAAGTCCTCAAGAGCGATCTCCGGAAAATCCTGCTCGAAAAAGCCGCCTTAGCCAAAAAAGCGGACGTGCCGCCAGATGCGCTAAAGCTCTTGACAGAACCAGAAGCCCAATTTGCAAAACAGGCCCTGAGCGAAATTTCCCAAAGTGGATTTTTGCTCTCTGATGGCAGCATTTCTCCTTTAGGCGAAAAAGTTCTCGACGTTCCCCTGAACGATTTGTCCTTAGCGAAAACCTGTATCGAAGCAGAAAACCTTTCCCAGCTGACTTTAGCCGCGTTCGCCGTGTTGGACAACGAAGAAATTTCGAGCAAAGATTCCACACCGCAAAACGCCCTTGAGCTTGCACAAGAACTTTCCCAAGGCGCAAAAAGATTATCCCGCGAAACTCGACTGTCCCTAAAGCGCCTGCAGGAATATGCCCGAGAAAAAGGGATCCCCCACGAAACGGATGCTCCCCTGAAAACTGCCGAGATTTTTTTCAGGGCTTTCCCCGAAGCCTTAGCCATCCGCAGCGGCAACGCTTATAAAACGCTCAAAGACACGTTCCCAATTTCTCCGGCGGCACTCCACAACGCAAACGCCATCCTCGTCTTTCGCCTTTTGCGAACGGGATCTGTCAAAAAGTCCGAAATGCGCGCAAGCTTTTACATCGAAGTTCCCGACTCCCTTTTGTCAAATGAAAAAGCCGAATCCCGTTACGAACTTCTTTGGCGTTCCGGAAGCGAGCGTTACATCGGCTTAGAAATCCGGCAAAGCGGCGAAGTGGAAATTTCCCGAAAAGAAATTCTCCCCGTCGAAGCTTCCCCACAAATTCTCGCCACGCTGAAATCGCTGACGGGAAAAACCTGGATGGAGCGGCACAAGCGCGAAGACCTTTCTCATCTTTGGATGGACGATGCGAATAAAATTCTCTTATGCAAAATGAAGCTTGCCGCCGAACATTTCCCCGAATATTCTTTGCCCGCCTGGGACGAAGAAGACACAGATATCGTCACCGAAGATTTTTTTGATGGACATTTCCTGTTGCGTGATCTTTCCGCCGAACGCTTCCGACAAAAGATGAAGGAATACTTTGGCGAAAACATGATGGGATGGCTAGAAAAAATGTTTCCAGACTCGCTGTTACTCCCCAACGGCAAACGAGCCAAATACCACTATGTCGAAGGTTCCCCCGTCGAAATTTCCGCGCGGATCGAAGACTTGATGTCTCTCCGCGGAGAGCATTTCATCGCACAGGGAAAAATTAAAGTCCGCTATGATATTTTAGCGCCCAATTTCCGCACTGCGCAAAAAACGTGGGACCTGACCTCTTTTTGGGAAAACACGTATCCGCAAATACGAAAAGAGCTTCGGGGAAGATACCCGAAGCACCCGTGGCCAGAAACCGTCGTTTAATTATTCTTCAACAACCGCTTTCCAAGATTTCGGCAAAGCGTATTTGCTTTTTTCATCCATGTTGTCAAATTCAAACGAATCCGAGTTCATTTCGTCGACACGTCCCTTTTCCACAGAAGCGCAGCGCACTTGAGAATCGGCATTGCAGGAATCCAAAGCGAGGACGAGGTAATCCCCGAACACGTCCCAATCCCCTATCCGGCGGAATTTGAGAGTTTCATCGCCCATTCCCGTCCGTGCGAGCGCACTGTAAGAATCGCCGTCGAATTGCAAAGTCCATTTGAGCGTGTCATTGCTCTTTGAAGTCCAAATGGATGCTGCCAAATCGTCTTTTGACGGATAATCCACGGTCAATGCGGAGACTTCATAATCTTTGACAGAAATTTGGTTGTCAAAAACGTAACCGTCGCCCTGCTTTTTGAGCGTATAAGAAGTCAAGATGGAGACCTGGCCTGAAAAATAAACGGGAACCGTCAACAGGTGCTGACGGTGCACATCGTAATAACCCGCTTCAAAGACTTCGGCGGAATCATTTTTTGCCAAACGGACGTATTCCCCACCTTTGTAAAAAAGATAAACAGAAGAAGAATCGCCGTTGCTCCATTCCAGGCGTTTTTCCTTTAATTCGTCCGCTTTCGAAACATATTCGTCATCGATGACCCGAGTCGCCTTTTTCACTTCGACAGGGTCTTCTCCGTCGATGGAAACCATCAGCGTGGAATCTTCCATGGCGAATTCAAAATGGATTCCCTTTTTCAGCCACGCCAAAACAGAATCTCCCTTGGCATTGTTTGTCGCAAAAAGGTATCCCGATTGCGTATCAAAAACAATTTTTCCCGTAGAAATATCAGCTTTGACAACCGCCGTCCCATAAGACGTTTCTGCGCTTGCCGAATCCAAGAACCAAAGCGAATACAAACTGTCGTCGCCAGCGGAAAGCCACAGCTGCGTTCCAAAGCGCGTTCCCAGATTCATGTTCTTCATCAAGTTCGCCTTGTCGAACGAATCGTCTGTTTCTGCCGAAGATGACGAGACCGCCTCGATAGAAGACGAAGAATCCGTTTCGCGGGCAGCACTGCTAGAAGAATCACTGCCACAAGCGAAAATCGCTAGCACGGAAGCGGAAACAGCCAAAGCTTTCACCGTTTTTTTTATTTGCATAAAAACCTCTTTTTCCCCCTAATTTATTCTTTTCGGTGGAAAAGCGCAACACTATCCAAAAGGAGATGTGGGATTATAGCCCAAATCCCTTTGGGCATCGGCTATTTCGGGGGCGGCATCGTAACGGAAGCCGGAGAGGGCCTGCCTTGCCGAAACGCTTCCCGGAATAAAAATTTGCTTGGCTGTCGCAAGAAAATGGCAAAGGAACAGCGGCAAATTGTGAATTTTCTTTCGCAAGCCTTTACGTTCCAAAGAAATTCTCGCCATTTCCGCAAGGGATAAGATTCGGGAACCGGCCAGGGCGTATGTTTTGCAAACGGCATTCGGCGAAGTTGCCGCCAAAGCGATTCCGCGGACAAGATCTTCTGTCCGCACCGGACGCTTTAAACATTTTCCACCGCCAGGCAAAAAGACGAATGGGGCCTTTTGCAAATAATTCAAAAAAAGTTTGAATTCCGCACCGCCATTCTTTTCGACGACAAGAGTCGGACGGACAATCGTATAGGGAATTCCCGCCTGCCGAACCATTTCTTCGGAGCGCAATTTACTTTTCCCGTAATCAGTCAAATCCGGGTATGTCACCGAGATGCTGGAAACAAACAGAATACGTCCGACTCCCGAAGTCTTCGCCATTTGCAAAACGTTTCGAGTACCGCGCACATTGACTTCTTCAAACGTCGCCGGGCGCTTTGCCAAAATGACCGCCGCCAAATGGCAAACCGTGTGGACTCCGCTAAACGCCTCCCGCAGCGATTCCGGGCGTGTGACATCGCCGTAAAAAATTTCCACTTCGCGGGGAAGGCGTTTCGTTTCTCCTTGACCGGGGAGGGTGAGCACGCGGACAGAATGCCCCATCGCCAAAAATTCACGGCAAAGCTTAGCGCCGACAACGCCAGCGCCACCCGTAATCAAAATTTCAGCCATAGTATCCCTTCCATCGCCGAAAGACGATGCGCAAAACGCGCATTCCATACGGAATCACTTTCAAGTGGGATTTTTCACCTGCATATCGCGTTTCAATGGGAACTTCTACAATTTTTTCTTTCTTTGAATCGGCCATCGCCAGCATTTCCAAATCGACGTCGAATGAGCCGCTGAGCTTTTGCAAATCCAATGTTTTCAAAAAAGACGTTCGGTAGGCGAGAAATCCGCTGTGCCTATCCGAAAGCCTGTTTCCAAAGACTGCGTTTTCCACCGCCGTGAGAAATTTTCCCCCGATGAATTTGTAAAGCGGCATCCGCCCGGCACGGGCGCTACCACGAATTGCCATCCGGGAGCCTTGGCAAATGGCGGCATCCGAATTTTGCAATGCGGAAATCATATTTAAAATGGATTTTGCCGGATATTGCCCATCGCCATGCAGGCAAACGGCAAAACGGACATTCAGCGCCCGCGAAAGTTCCCGAGCCCGAAGAATTCCGCGTTTGACCACAACGCCGTATCCGGAATTTTCTGCGAACGATTCAACCCGGACACAGGTCCGCATTTCCGATGCCGCAAATTTTTGGGCAATGGCAAGAGTCGCATCCGAGCTGCCGTCGTCCAAAATCAAGATTTCTGCCGTACGCATCAAAAGCTCTCCGGGCAGCGAATTCAAAAGTTCCGAAAGTTCCTTTTCGACATTATATGCGGGAACGAATACAAAAAGGTCGCGCGTCAAAGCTTCCCCGCCGAAGAATAATGGGAATCAAACCAAGAAAGCGAGCTCTGCAGAGCCTGATCAAGTGGGATTTTCGCATTGAATTTCAACAGGCGTTTCGCCTTTTCCACCGAAGGAATGCGGCGCAGGGAATCCTCGTATCCCTTGCCGTAATAATCTTCGCCGGAAAGTTCTCGCATTGGCGGAAAATCCTCTTCGCGGACACCCTTCATTCCGGCATAAATCTTTCGCATCAAGACGGCCAATTCGCGGATGGAAATTTCGTTTTGCGGATTGCCCACATTGAACGCTTCGCCAAAAGCCGCAGACGCATTTTCAAACAAGCGAAACATAAATTCGACTGCATCTTCTATCGCAGTAAATGTCCGACGGGATGCGCCGCCGTTGACTAGAACCATCGGCTCTCGGCGAACAAGCGCGCTTGAAAAATTCGCAAGAACGCGGGGAATGCCTTCCCCATCGACTCCGGGCATAAAATCCATCCACGGACCGATAAAATTGAACGGCCGCACGACAGAATAGCGCAAATTCGGAATCGCCGCCAAATAGCGTTCGGAAAGCTGCTTCGCCACGGCATAAGACCAACGCGAAGCGGCTATCGGTCCAACGACAAAATCCGAAGAGTCTTCATCCAAAAGCTGCGCACTTTCGGATGTTTTCCCATAAACTTCCGATGTCGAAAAATAAATGAGCCACGAACCGGATTCCGCACAGGCTCTAGCTAACGCCGCCGGATGCGTGAAATTGCTTTCGATGACTGCTTGCGCCTCGTCCATGTAACGGCTGGGCGTACAAATGGCAGCGAGATTCACCACCGTTTCACATTGGGATATTTTCCGGATGACCTCCGGAATCGACATGTCCGACTCCAAAAATTCCACGCGGGAATTCGCATCCGCCATCAAATCCCGGAGGCGGTGAAAATCGACATCGACTGCCAAGACGTTCCACTCTGTGCGCCGCAAAATGGCGCGCAACAAATGGGAGCCGACAAAGCCGCCCGCACCGACAAGCGCTATCATCGGAATGTTTTATTCCTTCACCGAGAATGTTTCCGAATCGGCACGGACTTTACGCGCATTGTAAGCGCGCACGCGGATAAAGGCTTCGTCCGAAGCATTCAGGCTTTCAGAAAGATAAGCCTTCACCGTTGTGCACTTGGTGCCATCCGGTGCCTCATCCCCAATCGATTTGTCAAACAAAGATGTTCCTTCGTCATCCGGGTTTGTGCGGTAAAGGACTTCGAAGCTTCCCGCATTCGCATAGTTCGCCACGAACTTGATCACAAGGGAATCGCCGATTTTGAACGATTCACCGCCGGCGGGCTGCAAAATTTTGACGCCTTCTTCTGTCAAAGTGCATTCATCAGAATCCGCTTCGCCAGCCGAACTCGAAGAACTCGATGAGCAGGCTGCGAGAAAAAATCCGCTCAAAAGGGAAATGGAAAGTGGGAAAATTTTTTTCATGATTTCTCCTAGTCTAATAAAAAATTAAAGGAAGCTAGCCTTGATGCCAATCGCCAAAGTCCATTCTTCGAGGAATGCGCCAAAGTCGGGAGCGTTCCATTCACGCATCGGGCTTTCATCGTATTCGTCATCGGGATCTGCGGCGTTCGCCTTGTCGTGCAGAGGAAGGGAGAACGCGAGGAATATCGGATAATCCATCCGCGAGAATTCTAGTCCGTAGACAAACGCTGCGGACCAAGCTTTGTGATCTGGGTCTGGCCGCGGATCGTAAGTCCCCACTTTTTCTGACGGGATCCAGGCGACGCCAAAGGGCGCAGAAAATGTGACACCGAACGAGTGTACAAAATTTTCTTGCCCACGATAAGCATATGCGACACTGGCCGAAAGGCTCGGCGGCGTGAATCCGCCCAAGTCATTTTCGCCATACCATTTGAAATGGTATTCAAATCTGTCGTCCCCATCCGTATCGTAATCTTTGAAGTACGAATCGTTGAATTCGTTTTCTCCGCCAAACCGCACGTTGAACGGATGCGTATAAGTCAGCGAATAAAGCCACATTCCGTTTTCCGTGTCGCGGGTATAATTCCAGCCCAATGCCGCCGAATAAACGCCCGAACCTTTTTGAAATCCCGTCGGCAAAAATTCTTGTGCCGCATCCGTGCCACGCTTGATGTCGTATTGCCCCGTCGGAATTGTGAGCGCAAGGGAAATGTTCGCCGCACCGCTGCCTCCGACAATTTGCGAAACGTCGATGGAAAGGTCGCCAAAACCGCCCGTGGTGCGGTCAGTCGGAGCCTGATTGGTGCGGTATTGAACTTCTCCCTGATGCGTTGTAAAGGGGAGCGTCACGCCGACCGAAGTGGACCATGTCGGTTTAAAGGAAAAACGCGGAGTAAACGTAAAACCGGAATAGTTTTCACCGACAGTCGCCTTGGTGAAAACTTCCGCTTCGACAAGGCCTCCGTTGACCCCTTGACCAATCCATTTGATTCCGTCGGACGCACCGCCGCCACTGCCGCCCGCACCGCAACCGCCAATCGATTCCCACGGCGTTGCCGGAGCATTGGGGACAAGCATCGAAAGGGAAAATCCACCAAGAGCAGCCAAAGCTAAAGTCCAAATTTTTTTCATGGTGAAGTCCTCAAGGAATGTAAAGCATGTAACCGTTGTTTGTTCCCGTTGCGACAAAATGTCCGCTCGGAGAACGTCCGCCAATCAAAGGAACCGGCGCAATCTGGCGAACTTCGCCAATCCATTCGACGGCGACATCGGAGGGCGCACCCGCAGTCACGGAAACTTCACGCATCGCCGTGCGCCCGATAGAAGCATCCCACGTTCCACTGTGCGTCAAATCGTTTTTGTTCAGATAAGAATTTCCTGCACCGAACTCCGTCCAAACCAAAAAGAGCCTGTCTTCGAATTTCCACCAATGGGGAAACACCGGATTCGAAAGCATTCCTGCCGTTTTTTCCACTTCGAGCGGGCGCGATTCAGAAGCGAGTTCTTGCACATAAGAGCTCCACGAAAAAGAGGATTCCAACAAATCGTAAGCGACAAAGCGACCGTCGGGAGAAATCATCGGACCGTCCAAGAGTTTTCCTTTCGCCTGTTCCGGAGCGACTAGCTTTACGGGCTTCGCGCCTTTCGCATAATCGACGTAAACGAGATTTCCCTGCGTATCGACGTAAACCAGTTTCACCTTATCCGTACCGAAAAATTCCGAAAGTGAATCTTCGCCGTCGTCATCGTTTTCGCTGTCCACCCAAAGATGCGGACTAGCCGATTCGTTCAATCCGCTGTCCACCAAGAAAAAAGTTTCGCTGTCGGAGAGGCGGACCGCCAAAATTCCGTATTCAACGTTATCACAGCCTTTAGAACCCTCGGCATTAAAGCCTGCAAGGGCCACCACGAAATCGCCCGAAGTCGTCCATTCCGGATCCTGGAATTCACAAGTCACACCGGGGACGGAATCCTTCATCAAAAACCAAAGGACCTTGCCTGCCGTATCGGAAATCGTCAAGCGGTCATGTTCGCCCACTTTCGAAGTCGCAAATCCCTTGGGCGCATCCGAAACATTCAATGTTCCCGAAAAATTCAGCCAAAGCATGGAGGCGGGAAAATTCTTTTCGTCCATGGTCACGGACGGATTACAAATTTGCTTGCCGCCATTGATTTCATAAAGAGTACCGAACTCCGATTGCGCAGTCAATTTCGAACCGGTTGAAGTGGCTTCATATTGTTCCGGACTGTAACAAGCTACTAAGCAAAAAAGTCCCCATAAAATCCAAATTTTTTTCATTGGCAATCATTCCTTTGATAAAGTCGAGTCAACAGAAAGAGAATCCCCCGCTGAGCGGGAAGCTTCGATAACGGAGTCCTGCTTGGCGATGGCATCCCGAATGGAAAGGAGTTTTTCCGCTTTCACGGGAGTCGATTCCACCCGGGGTGTTTCCTGTGCAGATGTCCACGGAATCGGCGAGCGCACACGGCGGACGTTTTCGGCTAACGTATCTTTTCCCCAAAGTTCCCACTTGGCATTGAAAAGCGCAGCCCATTCCCGCAGCCAATTTTTGCGAGATTCCCTTTCGAAAATCCAACCGTCCGCATTGTAACGCCAATTGTGCAAATCAACTGTCACGAAATGCGGATGCCCACCCGAAAGTTTGTTGAAAATATAAGCCGCGCGACGTGTCGCCGGGGCCGAAGTCAAAAGCAGCACAGTATCCTGCGGAGAGCGTTTTTTGAACCAAGGAATCGTCGTCACCGCTTCTTCGAGCGTACTCGGATCATCGTGGCGGAAGATGTAAATCCGCCCGGCATCCACTCCACCGTATTCAACGAGATCTTCTGCGTAAAAATCTGCATTGCTTTTGTCCCGGAAAACCCGGCGGCCCAAAACCAGAATGGAATCCGCACGGCCTTCGCGGACAAGCTCCGCGGCATAATCCGAACGTTCCAAATCTCCGCTTTGCCCATCCAAAACGACAACCCAGCGCACGCGTCCAAAGGAATCGTCCCGGACAAGCCAGTTTCCGCTGTCAGAAATAAACAGGTAAAGCAAAGCGACAAGGATGACGCCCGCAACTCCCGCTTTTGTCCAACGCATCCGGCGACGCTTGCTGCGTTCTTTGCGGAGGTCGGCTACTGGTTTAAAAATTCGACTCATGATTTTCAAATCTAATTAAAGGGGACGGGACATCAAGACGGCGTCTTCCCCATCGCGGTAATAATTCTTCCTTTCGCCCGTTTTTTCAAATCCCAGGCTGTAATAAAACGAAACTGCAGACGAATTGTCTTCTCGAACTTCCAAAAAAAGATTCCTTGCCCCGGCATCCAAAAGTGCCGACACGCCTTCGGCAAAAATTTCCGTTGCCACGCCCTTGCGGAGAAATTCCGGCAAAGTCGCAATCGCCAACAGTTCCGCCTCGTCTGCCGCCACAGAAAAAATGGCGTAACCGGCAAACTTCCATTCACCGGAAGCATTCGGCGCTTCGGCAACAAACGCGTATGTGTAAGGCTTGTCGAGAAGCTTGACAAAAGTCTTTTCGTCCCAATCTTCAAAGCCTGTCGCCCCTTGGACAAGAATCGCCTGGGGGATATCCTTTTCGTCCATTTCCCGGACAGCTACAGCAAATTCATTCATTGACGGACAACTCCCATCGCCCCGCGGCGTTCGTAATAAGATGGCTGGATGTAATTCGCCCGTTGAATTGGACTTGGAGCGATCTCTTCAAAAAAACGTCGGAATGGGGCGATTTCATTCCCTTCTGAAAGGACAAAAGACACGCCGTCGCGATTGAAAAATTCACGGGAAACGGGATCTTCGGCAACACGCCTGTCGACGACAAAAGAGCGAATGCCCAAGGAATCCAGATGGTGAAACGCCTCTTCTACCGGAAGGAACCATTCTCCGGATTCCGTTCCCACGTACCAAAAACCGTTTCGCGCAAAAAGGATCGAAGCCGTCCGGGGATCCGCCGAAAGGGACAACAACGCCCGCAGCGTGGAGACGCCATAAAGCGATCGTTCCCCAGAAAGGCAAAGGCCTTCGCAAAACGCGATTCCCGTACGCAGGCCGGTAAAAGAACCCGGTCCAAGAGTCACCAGAACACGGCCGATTTCTTCGACAGTAGCCCCCATGCGTTCCATGGATTCGTCAAAGATTTTTCCCAGGTTTTCACCCCGGCAATCGGGATTGAAATTTTCGCAAAGAACTTCTTCGCCACCGTAAATTCCCAAGGCGACGCCTTTGCGCGAAGTGTCCAAAATCAAGTCCAGTTTCATATCAACGCTTTATGTTGATGCTCGTTTCAATGATGCGGTCGATCAAATGCGAGTAGTCGATGCCCACCGCAGCAGCTTCGGCTGGGAGAATGGATGTCGGAGTCATACCCGGAAGCGTATTCGTTTCGAGCGCCCAAAGGTTTCCGTCCGCATCAATGCGAACGTCCGTACGGCTGTAGCCGGCACCGCCAATCGCCAAGTGCGCTTTCTTCGCGAGAGCTTGAATCCGCTCCGAAAGTTCTTGGGGAAATTCCGCCGGGGTCACTTCGCGGCATTCGCCGTTGTACTTCGCCTCGTAATCAAAATACTCCCGAGTCGTCATGCGCATTTCTGTCGGCGGGAGAGGCTTTTCTAGGCCTTCCATGTATCCGCAACTGGCCTCGCCGCCCTGAATGAACTTTTCGCAAAGGAGCCTTGGCGAATTTTCAAAAAGGCAGTTCACGATTTCACCCGCTTCGTCTAGATTCTTTGCAATGCCCATGCCAATGCTCGAACCGCCAACCGGATCTTTAATCACCAGTGGAAATCCCAAAGAATCAGCCGCTTCGACCAGGCTGTCTCCCGAAAATCCATCTTTGAAAAGAACGCGGTAAGGCGGAGTCGCAATCCCGACGGCCGTATAAGCCGCTTTGCAAAGGACCTTGTCCATCGCCAAAGCGCTAGCCAACAGTCCGCACCCCGTGTAGGGAATGCCCCAATTTTCCAACAGAGCCTGAACATGACCGTCTTCGCCCCATTTGCCGTGCAACGCCAGAAAGGCGATGTCGGCGCTGGGAAGTTCCGAGAGGGAAGGATTCTTTTCGGAACGCGCCGAAGAACCTTCCAACCCGTAAAAATAGTTTTCAGAAAAATTGTCTTTCTGATAAGGAGAAAGTTCCCTCGAAGACCAAATCCAGGTGCCGTCTTTCTGAATGAGCACAGGGTGAACATTGTAACGGGACGCATCCATCGCGCGGACAACGCCGACACCGCTGGAAACCGAAACATCATGTTCCGTAGAATATCCGCCCATCAAAACCAAAACGCGCAAGCGAGACATAAAAACCTCTTGAAATGAACGCACAAAAGATAGCTATTTTCACAGCGCATCTTCACAGATGCCATGCGAAAGGTTTCTATTCCAACGCACAAAATTTTTGTCCATCCGCTCCCATTCCTGTGCAAAAATTCCACCGCAAATTCAGCGGTAAAATGAAAATCAGCCCTTAAAAAATTTCATCCGGTTCCCTGTCGGCATCTTCGGCGGCGGCGTTTCCCCGAAGCGCAACCAAACGGATTCCGCGGAGAGTCAAATAAGGATCGTATTTGTCGATGACTTCCGTACGCCCCACGATAGTCTTTCCCCAACCGCCCGTGGCAAAAACAGGAACGTTTTCTTTGCCCATTTCCGCTTTGATTTTTCCGACAAGGGCTTCGAGCTCCGCCATGAAACCATACAAAAGCCCCGCACGGATCGCGTCGTCCGTATCGTTAGCAATCACCTTGTCCGGCCATTCGATGCTCACCGGAGTCAAACGGGCAGCCTTTTCAGTCAACACGTCCATGCTGGCGCTGATGCCCGGAATGATAAGACCGCCTTCAAAGCCCCCATCCTTGAGAACGTCAAAAGTCGTCGCCGTCCCCATGTCAATGACGATGGCATCAGAATAGCCGCATTCCTTGAGCGCAATGATGTTGCACAAGCGATCTGCCCCGAGAGTTCGCGGATTCGGATAAGCGATGGGACAGCCCAAGCAATTTTTGGAACTGACAACTTGCACCGGGCGCTTGATAAATTTTTGCAACGCCTTTACCCAAGTTCTTTCCAAAACAGGAACGACAGTCGAAAGCCCAACGTGGGTAATCGATTCTATCGGGATTTTCGAAAATCGGATGAGCCCGCTGACACGGTTCATCACCTCGTCGGAAGTCGTCTCCTTGCGTGTCGTCAAACGCCAATGCTCTACAACCTTGTCCCCTTTGAATATGCCTAGCAAAGTTTGGGAGTTTCCCACGTCGACGACAAAACTGAACGGTTCCTTCAAAGTCCTTTTCATGCCGGCAAAGATAGAAATATCGGGGAAATTTCAGGCGCTTTTGACCGGCGAAAAAGATTCCTTGTGGGCAAAAGCGGAGAAATCAAACGCTTTCCGGCCAACCGTACTCCTTCCTCACGTCGGGATTTATTTTTCGAAGACTTTTGTTTATATCGCATCGAGCGTCTTCCGGACTTTTGAAATAGTCTTTCCAAAACGGAACCCCGTATTTTTCCCAAAAGGCGATCGCTTTTTCCAAAAAGTCTTTTTCACCTTCCGCCTTAAAAAACAGCCATGTCAAATATTCTTTTCTGTCTGTATTCCTCTTATCTTCCTCAAATATCGCATTTTCGTCTTCTTTGACGTATTTTTCAACAATCTTGTCAAATTCCATCATTTTTTCGTAAAATTTTCGCTCCTTTTCGGCATCACCTCTCCCGTAAGCCAAATTCCTGCTGACAAATTCTAAATAACAATGAGGTACGTCGCTCCCTTTCCAATTCCCCTCCTTAAAAACAACCGAAATCGACGGAGTAAAATTCACCGAATCACGATGAGCAACTAACGGCACCATGACATAATCGTCAGCCCCCAAGAATATATACCCACCTCGAAGTTTCTCTCCGCCCCTAGACCTTACCGAATAGTAGAGACCGTCATTTTTTCGTTTTTCTTCAAACCAATCGAAAATACGTTTATGTTTTTTCTGTTGTTCTGGGCACATTGAAAAGCTCCTATTGTTTTATCATAAAATAAGAAAAAAAAAGCTAGTCAAGTGCTTCCGAAAATTTTCTGCATTTTTCTTTTTTTGCGAAAAAAAACCAGAAAGTAACTGGCTGCGTCCCCATTCCGTTTAATACAAATTAAGGAAAACGCCGTCACGATGACGGCGTAAATAAAATACGAATTCAACTTTTTCCGTTTCGCGGAGTCTCCCTCGCTCCCGATTTCAACATCGGCATTTGGCGATATCAAATCCGCATCGAGATGTCAAGCGCCTTTACACTGTGCGTCAACGCGCCGACAGAAATATAATCCAATCCAAGCGTCGCAATTTCCTTTGCGCGTTCAAGCGTCATATTGCCCGAACCTTCCACTAAGATTTTTTCGCCGCTTTCCCGAATCATTTTTAACGCCTCCGCCATCATCGCATTCGACATATTGTCCAACATGATGACATCGACTCCCTGATGCAACAGTTTTTGAAGGTCTTCGAGGTTTTCGACTTCCATTTCAACCATCAAATTTTGGGCGTTATTCTTTTTGACGACTGCCAAGGCTTCCAATACGCCGCCACAAGCTGCAATGTGGTTGTCCTTCACCAGGACCATGTCAAAAAGTCCCATACGGTGATTGCTCCCCCCGCCGACGCGAACAGCGTATTTTTGCAACGTACGGAAGCCGGGAATCGTCTTGCGGGTATCGAGGACTTTCGTTTTTCCCTGTTTCAACGCTTCCTGAAAACGGTGCGCCACAGTCGCTACGCCGGAAAGCTGCTGAATAAAGTTCAACAACGTG
Source organism: uncultured Fibrobacter sp. (assembly GCA_964587155.1). Classification (GTDB taxonomy): domain Bacteria; phylum Fibrobacterota; class Fibrobacteria; order Fibrobacterales; family Fibrobacteraceae; genus Hallerella. Next base: position 4,845 of record CAZPKF010000023.1, on the reverse strand, counting down.
CGCTCGCCCGTCAATAAATCGCGGGTAGGTCCTTCGAGTTCGGCAATCAAATCGCCCTTTTGCACTGTGTCGCCGTCTTTTTTGAAAAGCTTCACATCCACATCTGCCCGGAGTTCATCAAAGACCATATCGATAACCGGAAGTCCGGCGAGGACGCCCTCTTCCTTGGCAATGAGCCTTGCCGTTTCTCGCTGGTTTTCAGGAATCGTCCAAAGGCTTGTCACGTCCCCTGTCCGCACATCCTCGGCAAGCGCAATCCGGATCATTGTCAAAGCATCTTCTGCCGGGAACACCGGCGTTGAATTGTCTCCGTACATTATTGAGCTCCTTTTCCCGTCAACACGACGTAAATTGTCCTCAGCAAAATTTGGAAATCGAGAAGCAAAGACATGTTTTCATAGTAATACATATCGTATTCCAGTTTTTTTTGCACGTCTTCGATACTCGTATCGTAATGGTAACGGACCTGCGCCCATCCGGTCAAACCCGGTTTCATTTTGAGCCGTCCAATATAAAAAGGAATTTGTTCCCGCAACGTTTCAATAAACACCGCCCGTTCCGGCCGCGGACCGACCATGCTCATATCGCCTTTGAGCACACACAAAAGCTGCGGCAATTCGTCAATGCGCATTTTGCGCAACAAATGCCCGACCCGCGTAATCCGAGGGTCTCCCTTCGTCGCCCACTGCGCACCGTTCTTTTCTGCATCTGTCCGCATCGTGCGGAACTTGTAGACGGTGAAGCGTTTTCCATAAAGTCCCACGCGTTCCTGCGAATAAAAGACGGGTCCCTTGGAATCCAATTTGATGGCCAACGCAGCCAACAGCGAAACAGGCAGCGTGCAAATCAAGAGCAATGCGGCAACGACAATGTCCGACAGGCGTTTGACCCGCACTTGCCACGGCGGCATGTTGAACGCCAGCAATTCTTGCAATTCGAAACCGTGCACAAGATTCATTTTATAATGTCCACTGATGACATTGTAAAGTCCGGGAATCACATAAATGCGGATAGGCAAATCGGCTACCCAGGCAAGGACCCGCGTAATTTCTTGAATCGAAGAGCTCCCATGGGAAATAACGATTCCGCCGATTTTTTGCTTTTTGACAATTTCCGGCAAGTCGGAATATTTTCCGAGAACAGGAAGTCCGGCAAATTCATGCGGCATGACCTGATAACGTTCATCTAAAAAACCGACAACCCGCTGTCCGCGTTCCGGAGCCATCCGAAAGGCTTCCGCCACGCGGTTCCCTGCGTCCGTTGCACCAAGAACAAGCAAATTGTTCACTCCGTAACCCCGGCGCAACAGCGCGCGAAGCCACGAAGAAGTCCCCATCCGGAATGCGGCGACAAGGAAAAACACACCAAAGCCATAAAGGAGTATCCAAGGGAACCGGGAGCTGTAAACATAATTGCCCCACAGCGGAGCCCCGGAAATCAAGCGTCCGATGAATTCCGAGCCGAACACGCCAAGCAAAATGGCGCATGTTCCGAGAATTGCCGAACGGAACACGTGCAAAACCTGCAACGTCCGCGAAAGAAGAATCCAAGACCGGTAAAGTCCCGTCACCGCAAAAAGGAAAATCCAACCGGCGCACAAAGAAAATCCAGTCCGCGTATATTCCGACAGCATCTTGTCGGCGGCGAATTTGTCGGGAATCCACCCGCTGTGAAATTGCACCCAAAACGCCGCCAAAAAACAAAGCATGACAGCGAGGCAATCGCCCAGCAAGTGCAGCAAAAATTCCAGCCTGTATCCTCGAAGCATGACGGCCTACACAAGGAAGCGAATCATTTGGCTCTTTTCTGCAACCGAAGAGAGGGAATCGATCGCTTCGAGTGCCGCCAAAATCTTACTTTCGCGGGAACGCTCGGAAATGACGACTATGCTCACCTTGCCGGGATCCTTCACATCTTTCTGGATAATGGATTCGATAGAAATATTGTTTTGGCTGAAAATGCCCGTGATCGCAGCCAGCACGCCACAAGAATCCTTTGTCGTGAATCGCAAATAATAACGGGAATCCGTCTCGTCGATAGGGACAAGGTCCGCCGCATTGTCCTTGCGGAACCAACCCATCGGCAGAGGTTTGCGGTTTCCCGCCCCCGTGGACCGCGCCAAAGAAACGAGATCTGCGACAACCGCGCTAGCCGTCGGCAATCTGCCAGCTCCGGCTCCCGTTTGCAGAGTGTCGCCCAGATTGTCACACTGGAGATAAACGGCATTCAGAACGCCGTCCACGCTAGCCAAAAGATGGTCCTTGGGAACCAAGCAGGGGTGAACCCGGGCATCGACCGCGCCGTCCTTTCCGCGACCAAAAAGTCCCAAGAGCTTGATTTTGTAACCGAGTTCCTTGGCGTTTGCAATGTCTTCCGCCGTAATCTTCGAAACTCCAGTCACATGGATCTTTTCAAAATCGACATATTTTCCAGAGCAAAGGCTAGCGAGGATGGCCGTTTTGTGGGCGGAGTCCACTCCTTCGATATCGAACGTCGGATTGCGTTCTGCAAAGCCATTCGCCTGAGCTTCTTTCAAAGCGGCATCAAAAGAAAGCCCGCTTTCGCCCATCCGGGTGAGGATGTAATTGCATGTTCCATTGATGATGCAGCTCAAATGTTCCACTTCGCTCCCGACAAAACCTTCCTGGAGGCTGCGGATAATGGGAATGCCTCCGCCGACAGCCGCTTCGAACAAGACGTGACAGCCGTTCGCTTCTGCAAGCGGGAAAATTTCGTGCCCGTATTTGGCGAGCATTGCCTTGTTGGCTGTCACCACATGCTTTTTGTTTTCGAGGGCGGCAGTAATCCACTTTCGGGGCATTTCATAGCCGCCCGCCAATTCGACAATCACATCAATGGAGGGATCGGTAATCATCGTTTGCGCATCTGTCGTCGTCCGGTAGCCTTTCGCCTTATAAGGCGCAATTTCTTCGTCGCTCTTGGCGCAAATGCAAGCTAGTTCCAGCTCCAGTCCTAATTTTTCACGGTATTGCGGAATTTTAGCTTCGAGAATTTCAACGACACCGCCGCCAATCGTTCCGGTTCCAATGAGTCCAATGCGCATAATCATCTCCATGAGAAATTTTTCGCCCGTAAAATTAGAAAATCATTATCTATATTTGAAACGTGAGCAACAATTTTACACAGACAAACATCGGGGACCTGCTTTCTCCGAATGACATCGGTAACACCGTTTACCCTGCCAAGTTTTTCAAAGCACGGCTACGCGAAGAATTTCTGCGTACAAACCGCAACCAGCATCCGTTCCTTTATTTCAAGATTGTCACCAGGCAATTTGACCTAGTCGGTTTCAGCAAATTCGACTCATCTTACGTCCGCGCCTGGAAAATTGCTGTTTTGACCGTCTTGACCGAAACAAAATTTACAGATGTCGTCGGTTATCAAGAAGATCCCAACGGTTTGGGAGTCATTTTAATCGATTCTGGAATACATGCGTTAGAACGCCTGCGCCGTAAAATGATTATCAACATCAAAAATGCGGGTTTGGTCGAAATTCTCCACAAAAAATTCCGGCAGCCGATTTTCCAGGTCAGCATTTATACAGGACTCCAAGAAAAGAAAGACCAAAAGCTCGATTCGTCTATCGAAAATTTCAACAAGCGAAACAACGAATTCTTTTCGTTGAACCGGCTGTTTTATTCCGACATTTTGGCGCAGTCCGGACGAACCTCTCTCCGCATCAAATCCTTCATCAAGCGCACGTTCGACATCGTTTCATCTTTTTGTGGAATCGTTATCCTGTCCCCAGTTCTCGCCGCTTGCGCCCTGATTGTCAAAATCAGCGATCCTCAGGGGCCGGTCATCTTCAAGCAAACGCGTGTCGGAAAGAACGGCAAGCTGTTCACCATGTACAAATTCCGCAGCATGTATGCCGATGCAGAAGAGCGCAAAAAAGAACTCGAAAAATTCAACGAGACCAGCGGACCCACTTTCAAAATGAAAAACGATCCGCGCATTTACCCGATGGGGCGCATTCTCCGCAAATTCAGCCTAGACGAGCTTCCCCAGCTGTTCAACATCCTCCGGGGAGACATGTCCGTCGTCGGACCAAGGCCGCCCCTCCCATCGGAAGTCGCCGAATATTTGCCTTGGCACAAGATGCGCTTGTCCGTCAATCCGGGACTCACCTGTTTTTGGCAAGTCAGCGGAAGAAGCGACATTGAATTTGAAGATTGGATGCGCCTTGACAACAAGTATGTCCGCCACGGCAACTTTACAACCGATTTGCAACTGGTCGCGAAAACGTTCAAAGCGGTATTCAAAAGCGACGGCGCCTACTGACGGTTTTGCCGTCCGTGTAAAGGCAAAGAAATTTTCTGTTCTGCGTTCCTCTCATCAAAAAGGGGCTACGCCTCGATTGAATCGAATCAGTCAGTAAAAGGCTTCCCTTCAACGGGAAGCCTTCCTTTTAATAATTCGAATTCAATCTTTCAAGTTTCCGAATCCGCGGCAAAGAGCATTTCGCCCATATTGTTTTCGGAGCATTCGGGGAAAATTTCGCCATTTGCAAACAGAGATCAACTTTTCAAAAAAACTTACCGTTTGCACTTGACTTTCTGCGGAAACGTCTTTTCCTTTGACGTTGGAACCGAGCTGTTTCTTTCCACGAAAAAGTCCCGCGTCTACATTCGATACCGTACAAGATTCTCTCCGCCCGCAGAAAAGGCTTTCCGTAAAAACCCCATCAACGAAAGTTTTCATATCTAAGTTCCAACACCCGACTTCAAACTTCTATTCCGAATGACGAAAAGTTTCCGCATCAAAACGAGCTGCACAAATTTCGCCAAAAAGGCTCGCCGCTACAACTCTAATTCCGAATTATAC
>CAZPKF010000022.1:0-32357 GCA_964587155.1 uncultured Fibrobacter sp. | reverse complement strand
GCCTTCGGCAAAAACGCTAGGCGAAAGATGTGCGCATTTTTACGCTTTTTCGGCTCTCCCGGCGGGGGTTCGCTTGGGGTGGAGGATGTGAAATTGGTGGATTTTATTTCGGCTAAAGAAGTGAACTTAGCACAATTTTTACGTTAACGGTGGAACTGTTTTGGTAAAACAGAGGTTCCGTAGGCGATGAGCCTTTTTTTTGCAAAGTGAGTGCTGCTCTTTTTGAAAGGGGACAAATCTTAAACTCTGAAAAAAGGGCGATTTTATCAATGCAAACAAAAAACCTCTCCGTTTCGGAGAGGTTTTAGCGGGATGGACGAGGCTTGAACTCGTAACCTCCGGCGTGACAGGCCGGTGCTCTAACCAAAATTGAGCTACCACCCCAATCTGGGCGATAACGGATTCGAACCGCTGACCCGCTGCTTGTAAGGCAGCTGCTCTGAACCAACTGAGCTAATCGCCCTTATTTCTTCTGTTCTTTGCCTTTCCAAAGAATTCCGATTGGAATCACAACGAGATAAGCAAAAATCAAAACAATCGGTGCGACCGTCAGTGATACAGGGTTTTCTGCAGGCCCTTGAGCGAGGCAGATGAATCCGATCACTATCAACAAGGCACCAATCGCAACTAAAAGAATGTTCTTTTTCATGACTTTTGAAACCTTGCTTAGTGTTATCACCAATAGGGTAGCCCAAATATATTTAAGTCTGCGGGGCTTGTCAAGGGTTTTTCTTGAAAAAAATGAAAATTTTTCAAAAAAGTTAGAATTATCCTCAAAAAGCTTGTTTATATTGGGAGAAAATCCCATTTTAGGAGTCTTCATGCCCCAAGTAAAACAATTTCTTGTTTGCGCATTGTCTGTTTTGACCGGAATCTGTTTTGCCAAAAACCTGGTGTCCAATGGTGGAATGGAATTTGGTGATGGTGGCTGGTATCTGTGGAATAATCCCGATGGACCGGCAGAGGTTTCTTCGCAAATTGCCAAAGTGGGCGTGGGATTTGATTCTTCTGAAGGTGCTGTGGTTTCGATCAAGAAAAAACCGAAGGATTGGTGGGGACTTCAACTTCAGCCGCCTCAGTTTCTTGCCGATACGGGATTTTATGAACTTTCTTTCAAAGCGCGGGCAGACAAGGGCGGCTTCATCAATGCTGTTGTGCAGGGGGGACGCCCCGATTACCGCCAAAAGACTTCGGCATCGTTTACGCTTTCTCCGGAATGGAAAACCTATCGGATGAAATTTTTCGCCGATGAAAAAGGGTATGGATTGAACAACGTCGTTTTCCAATTGGGATTTTTGACAGGGAATGTTTATTTCGACGACGTCTCCGTTGTGGCGGTTGATAATGCGTTTGACGAAAACTGGTATAAAAATGCGGAAGCCCGGATAGATTCCCTCCGCAAAAAGGAGTTTTCCGTTGGCGGATTCCGTCCTGGCGACACGGTGCGTCTTTCTTTGAAAAAGCACGCGTTCCCATTTGGCACGGCAATTGCCTTTTACGGTGATCTGAACGACAGCCTGGAGCAGTGGTATGCCAAAGTCGCCAATCGATATTTTTGGTACGGAGTCCCCGAAAATCAATTCAAGTGGCCGGATTACGAACCGAAAAAAGGAACGCTCCGCAAAAAGGAAATGCAACGGTATTTGGATTTTGTCCAAAAGTCCGGTTGGGAATTCCGGGCGCATACGCTGATTTGGGGAATTCAAAAATATGATTTTGACAAACACTGGAGCATTCAGGGCTCTTGCAAAGACATTTCCAAGAATATCCGGATGCGGATAGAACGCGATTTGAAAGAATACAAGGGGAAAATATCGGAATACGATGTTTGGAACGAACCTCTGCACGAAACGTTCCTGTTCGACAAATGCGGATGGGAACTTCTAGACAGCGCCTTTGTTTGGGCGCATCGTGCGGACCCCTCAGCCGCGCTTTACATCAATGATTACAACGTCGTCGCTCTCGGAGAAACGGAACGTTATTATGAATTGATTCGCGGAATGCTCGACAGGAAAGTTCCCGTTACGGGAATCGGAGTGCAGTGCCATTTTAACGGGGCAAAAATCGTTCCGGCTCTGATTCGGGAACGTTTGGACCGTTTAGCGGAACTCGGACTTCCCATTAAAGTGACAGAGTTTGATATGGGAACTTATGAACGCGGCATCGCTTTTTCGGAAGAGGAACGCGCGAATCAATATGAAATGTTCCTCCGCACCGTGTTCAGCCATCCGGCTGTAGAGGGAATACTCCTTTGGGGGTTCTGGGACAATCGGCACTGGATTCCCGGTGGAGGAATCATTGCTGCGGACGGCTCGGAAAAGCCCGCTGCCAAGCGCGTCTATGATCTGTGGCACAAAGTCTGGACGACAGAAGGTGTTTTTGTCGCGGACAAAGAGGGGAAAATCTCCTTCCGCGGATTTCCTGGAATTTATGAATGGAGTGTGGGCGGCAAGCAGGAACGCCGTGAACTGAAGTAATCGGAAATGTTGAAGCGAACGTCCTTTTTTGATTCGTCCAGACAAAAAAATATCGCGGCGACTCCCGAAGAATCGGTGCGTCAGGATGTCGTCGCTTTTTTGAAAAATGTCATTCAAGTCCCTGCGCATTTGATTGAAACGGAATTCGCCCTCTGTCACATTGATTCGAATGTTTCCGGTCGGGTAGACATTCTTGTGCACGATTTCCGCGAAGGCAAGGGCATTGGTGAACCGTGGCTTTTGGTGGAATGTAAACGGCCTGGCGTTTCGGCGCCCGAAGCCCTCTTGTTGCAGGTGAACCGTTATTTGAAAACGCTTTCGCCGAAATATGTGATGCTCGCCCTTGGCGAAAGTTCCCTGTTCTTGGAACGAAAGTCGGATGGAAAAGGCTATGCTCGCATCCAGAAACTTCCGCGGTATCCGTCTAATGGCTAGTTGAAAATTCAATGAAGACAAAATCCGTAATCCAATTTGAGGAGTTTTGACATAATGCATAAAATCTTTCCCCTGTTCGCAGTCCTTTTTCTCGCTTGTTCAGAAAGCTCCGACTCGTCTACAAAGGCAGAAATGGAACCGCTTTCTTCGACGGATCTGTCTTTTACTGAAGTTTCGAGTGCATTTGAGGAAACATCCAGCGCTTCGCTAGAGGTTTCCAGTGCGTCTGCGGAAGCTTTGCCGGACACCGTTTGGAACAAGGCAAATCTCACGTGGTATGAATCCTATCCGGATCCGGGCAGCGAAGAATGCATTGAATACAATGGGTGCTTGTGGGCAGGCTACTTTGCAGCTCTTGACGAACAGCAGACCGAAGAATGGGTCAGGGAGAACAATATCATCGCCGTTCACGAAAAGGACTTTGAACGGTATAAGTTGAAAACGTTCCGGCTGCGGAAAAACGGTGCGGAAATCGATGCCGTGGTCTACGACAAATGCGCGGATTCGGATTGCGATGGCTGCTGCACCCAAAACGCGGGCGCGTTGAATTTTTTGATAGACATTGAAGAGAACACTCGTGCGCGGTTCCACAATTACGGTTCGGGAAGCGTCGAATGGATATGTCTTGATTGCGAGGAATAGGAATTTTTCTAAATTCACAAAAAACGCAACGTTTTGATTGGAGATGAAAAATGCGTAAACGACTTTTGACTGAAGGTGCCAAGGAACTTTCTTACGAAATCCGCGAAATTGTTAAAAAGGCGAATCAGTTAAAAGCTCTCGGCTTGAAGATACATTGGGAAAACATCGGCGACCCGATTGAAAAGCATTGCCAACTTCCTGCATGGATCAAGGAAATCGTCGGCGATATCGTCAAAGAGAACAAAAGCTACGGTTACTGTCCGTCCAAGGGACTTCTCGACACGCGGGAATTTCTTGCAAATGAAACGAACAAGCTCGGCGGCGTCCAAATCACCGCAGACGATATTCTCTTCTTCAACGGACTCGGCGACGCCATTTCCACCATTTACAGCTTACTTTCGATGACGACCCGCATCATCGGACCGTCTCCTGCTTACAGCACGCACAGCTCCGCCGAGGCCTCCCATGCGCATTCCTCGCCGCTAGTCTATCATCTGCGCCCGGAAAACCATTGGCTTCCGGATCTTGAGGAGCTCGAAAATAAGGTCAAATACAACCCGAACGTCGCCGGGATTCTGATTTTGAATCCGGACAATCCGACGGGAATGGTTTATCCGCTTGAATATTTGCAAAACATGGTGAAAATTGCGAAGGATTACCACCTTTGCATCATCTGCGACGAAATTTACAACAAGATCACTTACAACGGTGCGCATGCGCACCCGCTCGCCACTTATATCGGCGACGTTCCGGGCATCTCGATGAACGGTATTTCCAAGCAGTATCCGTGGCCGGGCGCGCGTTGCGGCTGGGTGGAATACTACAACCGCGACAAGGATCCTGAATTCAATGCGTTCTGCCGCGCAATAGACAATGCGAAAATGATCGAGGTCTGCTCCACGACCATTCCGCAGCTCACGATTCCCAAGGTCCTCGGCGATCCGCGCTACAAAATCCATCGCGATGCGCTCAATGAGAAAATCGGACGGCGCAGTGCGCTCATCAACGAGATTCTCTCGGAAGTTCCCGAACTTTACTTCAACCCGACCTACGGAGCGTTCTACAATACGATCGTCTTCAAGCCGGGCGTCTTGAACGACCGTCAAAAGCTCCCCGTCGAAAATCCGGAAATCCGCAGCCTCGTGGAAAAGTGGACGGAAAACGTGTCGAGCCTCGACTACCGATTCGTCTATTATTTGCTCGCCGCAACGGGAGTCTGCGTCGTTCCTATCAGCAGTTTTTGCAGCGAACTCCAGGGATTCCGCATCACGCTCCTCGAAGAGGACGAGGATGAACTCCGGTTGGTGTTCACCAAAATCCGCGACGCCATCAAGGCGTACGTCAAGAGCGCATAAACGAACATTTCCGTGCGAACGCCCCGCGGAGAAAAGTCCACGGGGCTTTTTTTACGGCACGAATTTCGGACGGCGGCTCCCATTTCTCCGCCGTAAGCTTCTATCTCAGCAGGTCCTCGCGCTTTTGACCACATCCTTTTATATCGGATAAAGGTTAGGGTCGCCTCTTCTTCTTGTAAACAAATTTTAACGTTTTCGGTTTCTTTGGAAACCGAAAACTCTGCAGCCCCCGGTACGAAAAGTTTGATTTTATATATTTTCAAAACGAAATTTCACAAAGGATCGATTCATGAAATCATTTTCCCTGGCGCTTAGCGCCGCTTTGCTCATCTCCCTTTCTGCTTGCAATGAGGCTTCGGCCAGTGGTAAAACGGATGGTTCCACCGGAGCGAAACTGGATAGCCTTTCGCAAGAAGTCAAGGCGATGCACGAAGAGTTCGAAGTGCTCAAGTACGGTCTTGACAAGCGTGGCTTGTCCATTGAACAGCTCCGCGCCGAAATGGAAGCGGACAACAAAGTCTGGGAAATCCCGGATGCATCGAGTCCGGTTTTTGGCAACACGAAGGATCCTCTTCTCACGATTGTTGAATTTTCTGAATTCCAGTGCCCCTATTGCGCACGCATCGCACCGGTCATTCATGGGCTGATGGACAAGTATAAAGGCGAAATCAAGTTTGTGTTTAAGCATTTCCCGCTTTCTTTCCACAAAGACGCTCCGGCCGCCGCTGCGGCTTCTATTGCGGCACAGGAACAGGGAAAGTTCTGGGAATTCCGCTATGCGCTTGCGGATCACAGCCGGGAGCTTACTCCGGAAACATTCAAAAAAGTTGCCAAGGACATCGGACTTGACATGGCGAAATTTGAAAAGGCCATGGTGCTCGATTCGACAAAACAGTCCCGCATCAACGAAGACTTCCAGCTTGGGGTCAAGGTCGGCGTTCAAGGAACTCCGAACTTCTACATCAATGGCAAACGTCAAGACCGCTTTAGCGAAGCGCTTGTCGAAAAGCTGCTGAAAGAAGCCCGCGAAGCCAAGGCTAAAAAGTAATTCCAACAAAAACCAAAGGATAAATATGAACCATTCCATTTTGAAAGTTGCGTCCGTGCTTGCGCTCGGATTCTTCTCGACAACGGCGATGGCGCAAAGACCGCCCCGAATCGTTGTTTACAAGATGTTTGACGACCAGTATCGCCAAGGCGGTTTCGACTATACGTACGGTGGTAAGGGTGGAACTGTTACCATCACCAAAGAGGGCGGTTACAAGTCTAAGTCCGCTCTTGAAATCAAGCTGGATCCCAAGGATTATTCCGGTGCGTCCGTTTGCCTTTACAATGAAGTTTTCGACCTGGAAAAGTATCTGCTCGATTCCAAGCTTGAATTTATGATCAAGGGTAAGAATGGCGGAGAACAGCTCAAGATTGGATTTCTTGACGAAGAAGTTTCTGACGGCAAGAAAACGCAGGTGACTCTTCCGTTGAATAAATACATCCAAGGTGGAACGGTTACCACGGATTGGAAAAAAGTTTCCATTCCGCTTGTCGATTTCCCCGACCGCGGACTTTATTGGGACAACACCCGCAAGTCCGAATTCCCGGCCCGTATCGATTGGGATAAGATTGCTGAAATCCGCTTTTCGATTGACAAGGGCATCAATCCCAGTTTCGAAGTTTACATTGACAATATCGAAATTGTGAAGGGCAACAAGAAGGCTAAACCCAAGCCGAAGGTTGTCTATTGGGATGAAAACAACGATGTCATCGACGGACCGAAGGACCCGAAGAATTTGGGCAAGAACGCCAAGGTTTACAAGACGTTCTACGAAGACCGGATCCCGGGATTCAGCTACGTTTACGGCGGCCTCACCGCTCAACGTGAAGCGGAGTCCAAAACGCCGGGCAACTCGGGCGTACTCGCCATGTACATCGACAACAATGACTGGTCCGGTGTCACCTATTCTCTCGGCGAAGGCAAATTCTTTGATTTGTCCAAGATTCGCAACCAGGGCGGCCTCTATTTCTGGATTAAGGGCAAGCTCGGCGGCGAAAAGCTCTATGTGGGCATTTTGGACAACCAGGGCAATGACATCAAGAGCCAAACGAAGCTTTCTCTCGGCGACTGGATTGATGGCGGCAAAATTTCGAATTCGGAATGGAAGCTGGTCAAGATTCCGCTGAAGAAATTCTTTGACAAGGGCAAGGCTTGGGATGCGAACAAACAGGCCGAAGTCGCTAAAGATGTCCAGTGGAACAAGATTCAAGAAATCCGTTTCTCTGTGGGCAAGGGCGAAAACCAAGGTGAACCGGGAAAACCGGCTCCTGTGACTGTTTTCGTGGACCAGATTACATTTACGGAAACCATTGACTGGGTGGATCCGGATCTCAAGTGGAACAACTTCAATTCGAAGGCTCCTGATCTGGTGATTTCCGATTTCGAAGGAATGTTCAACAGCGACAAGTGGGAACCGTCTAAGGGTCCGAAATCCAAGGTGGATGTCGAAGTTCCGTTCAAAACGTCTCATCTCGACGGTCACAGCTTGAACATCAAGCACTTCCTCATGGCCGACTGGGTTGACGTGGTCCTTGATTTCAGAAAGAACAACCGTCCGGCTACGGATCGCGATTGGACGAAGCATTGGGGCATTATGTTCGACGTGTACTCCGAAAAGGCGTGGCAGTCCATTACGGTGCAAATTTCCGATGCTGGAAACGAAATCTTTGTTGCCAACACGGGCGTTCCCAAGGGCCGCACCACGGTCATTGTTCCGTTCAAGGATTTTGGCAAGTTCCCCTACTATCAGCCGGAAGATGCCAAACAGAATGGCGTGTTTGATTTGAAAGGTGTCGTCGCACTCGACTTCAAACCGGGTGGAGAAGGTACAGAAGGTCACTTTGAAGTGGACAACATCAAATTGACAAATCTCCGCAAGGTGAAGGAAAAAGCGCGTCCGGCGGTGATCCCCGTTGTCGTGAAGGGTGAAAGCGATGTCTTGAACCAGAAAATTTCGGACGGTCTGTTCGGCATCAATGCAGCCCTTTGGGATGGCGACCTCCTCGACAACAGCAAGTTCAAAGTGAATACTTCGCAATATGTGAAGCGCATCAATCACGGCATCATCCGTTATCCGGGTGGACTCCGTGCAGATGATGACCACTGGAAAGAAATTCTCGACAATAAGGACTGGATGGTTGACACGGATGAATTCCTCGCTTGGCTGAAAAATACAGGTGCGAATGCGATGTTCACTGTGAACTTTGGTTCGGGCACTGCAGAAGAAGCTGCGGCTTGGGTCAAGCACACCAATGTCGACAAGAAGGCTGGAATCAAGTACTGGGAAATCGGAAACGAAATCTACGGTAACTGGCATCCGTATTATGAAAAGTATGGCAAGGATGGCGGAACCATTTACGGCAAGCGCGCCCGTACATTCATCGAAGCGATGAAGAAAGTCGATCCGACGATTAAAGTTGCTGTCCTTGGCGTTCTGGAAGGCGATTGGAACGATAAGGTGCTGGAAGAAACGGGAGACATTGCCGACGGTCTTATCGTCCACCATTATCCGCAGCATTTTGGTGAAGAAAACGACTTTGCGTTGCTCTCTTCTCCGCAAACGTTGCCGACGATTTATGAACGTCTCCACAAGACGGTCGATAAATGGACTTCCAAGTACAACAAGAAAAACAAGATTGAACTTTGGCTCACCGAATGGAACTCGGTAGACTTCAACCCGGGTCCGCAGACTCTGGCTGTTGAAAACGGTCTTTTCGTTGCCGATTATCTGGGTATGTTGGCTACAGAAAATGTGGACAACGCTCAATACTGGGATATTCACAACGATATCACTCCGGAAGGCGGTGACTACGGTTACTTGACCCGTTCGGGTGAAGAATGCATGAACTGCCCGCGTCCGAGTTACTGGGCGTTCCAGATGGCTTCTGATGCTCTCCGCGGCAAGCTCTTCAAAACGACCATTACCGGCGACGAAGAGGCGTTGTTGACCGCATATTACACGGTGAATGGCGGCAAGAAGTCCTTGCTGGTCGTGAACAAGAGCCCTTACAGCGACTTCAAGATGACTTTGAATATTCCGGGATTCTCGGGCAAGGCCAAGGTCCAGACTTTGGACAAGGCTGCTGAAAAGTTGAAAGAAGGCTGGGCCAATGATCCGTCGAAGAAGGCCAAGACAGTTGATTTGTCGAAGCCGATTACGGTGGGCAAGCGTTCGCTCACGTTGATTTCGATTGAATAATTCGAAAGGCTAAACGTGTAAAAAGTCCCGGCATTTGCCGGGACTTTTTTTGTTGATGGAAATTCCATTTTGCAGATGAGCGTTCGTTTTGCAAAAATGGCGCCTCTTCGCCAAAAAATTCGCTGTTTACGGGAGACTTCGGAAAAGGCTTCTTTTTGCGAAAACGGCAATTGTCTTCGCCCTTAACCCCGTGCAAAATTCGCCCAGTTACAGAAAAGGATTTTCTCTGAGCCCCACCAAGGAGAGCTCTTTGCTTTCAAAACTTAGATCTTGATTGCCGCGTTTCAGTTCTAAGCGCTCTGTTCGCATTCCAAACTTCTTATTTGGTTACGAATTTCCACTTTCTAACGCTTCATTTTTAATGAAACTTTCTACACGGCGATGGGAGCTTTGATCGCTGGCCACGGATTGTAATCCACCAATTCGAAATCTTCAAATTTGAAATCGAAAAGGTTTTGAACATCCGGGCGGATGCGCATCGTGGGCAGCGGGCGCGGAGAACGGGAAAGTTGTTCTTTCGCTTGTTCAAAATGATTGAGATACAAATGCAGATCGCCGAAGGTATGGATGAATTCTGCTGGTTCAAAATCGAGGACTTGGGCGATCATCAGAGTGAGAAGCGCATAAGAGGCGATGTTGAAGGGAACTCCTAGGAACATATCGGCGCTGCGCTGATACAGTTGGCAGCTGAGTTTGCGCTTGCCGCTTTTTCCGATGCCTCCCACGTAAAACTGGAATAGGCAATGGCAGGGCGGAAGAGCCATTTTGTCCACATCGGCAACGTTCCATGCGCAAACCAAATGTCTTCGGGAGTCCGGGTTATTTTTTAATCCGGAAAGTAAATTTTGAATTTGGTCAATGTGTCCGCCGTCTGGAGTTGGCCAGCTGCGCCATTGGTGACCGTAAACGGGACCGAGGTCGCCGTTTGAATCGGCCCATTCATCCCAAATGGTCACTTTGTTGTCGTGTAAATATTGGATGTTTGTGTCGCCTTTTAAGAACCAAAGCAACTCATGGATGATGCTGCGCAAATGAAGCTTTTTGGTTGTTAGGCAAGGAAATCCCTGAGAAAGGTCGTAACGCACCTGTCTGCCGAAAATGGAGCGGGTTCCTGTTCCTGTGCGGTCCGAACGGTCTACGCCGTTGTCCATGATGTCGCGGAGAAGATTCAAATACTGTTGCATGGATTCAAATTAGTATTTTTGGCGTATGGGAATAGCAAAGACACCTCTCCCGGCGAGACTCGTTATGGGATTTTTGGCGAAAGATGCGGCACTTGTCGAAGAGCTTCGTCCCCGGCTTGTGGAATTTTTTGGAGAAGAGTGCGAAGTCCTCACCGCATTTCCGTTTCGTTTTACGAACTATTATCAAGAGGAACTTGGCGAAACTCCTGTCCGAGCCTTTGTCACGTACCGGCGCTTGATTGAACGGGAAACGATTGTTGACATCAAATTGCGCACCAATGAAATGGAATTGGATTTTGCGCGGGAATGCGGAAGGGAAGGCTTTCGCCCTGTGAATTTGGATCCTGGTTATGTCACCCTTGGCCAGTTTTTCTTGGCGACGACAAAAGATCAGCGGCAACGAGTTTATCTGCGCGACGGTATTTACGTGGAACCGACGCTCTATTTTCAAGATGGACATTACCACGCGTTTCCGTGGACGTATCGAGATTATCAAAGTGAAGAATACATCAACTTTTTGGAGTCTGTCCGCAAAGGTTTGAAAAAAGAATTGTCCCGTTGAATTCAGACGACAGTCGCCGCTTTCCAACGTCCACTTTTCCAACGCCAGAAATTGGCCATGGAACGGTAAATTTCGTCGCAGGCCATTCCCAGCCAAAGTCCGACAATTCCAAGGTTCAAGACAAAAGCCAAGAACAGGGCGCTCCCCGCTCCTAACGTCCACATCATCAGGCTGCCGCAAATGGCTGGGAATTTGGAATCTCCGGCAGCGCGTAGGGAGCCAGTCAAAATTACGTTTGCCGATTTGAACGGCTGCAGTAAAACATCACACCAGAGGCATGCGGAGCCGAGTTGGATGACGTCGGGATTGTCTGTATAAAGGCGTAACAGGTGCGGACCGAGCAAAGCGACAATCAAGGCGATGATGAATCCGGCGCTGCTGCTCGCTATCAAGGATTGCATTGTGCGCCGATTCGCTTTGCCGTAATCGTGTGCGCCGACAAGATGGGCGACGAGAATCTGGTTTCCGTTTCCAAGGCCCACTCCCAAAATTACGGCGAACATGGCGAAGTTCGCGCTGAAAACTCTTGCTGTGACGGCAAGAGTTCCCAAGTGGACGACCATTGCGGTGATGAATACTTGGAACAGCTGAAAACTGACGGGTTCAGCTGCTGCGGGAAGTCCGATACGAATCCAGTCGCCAAGAACGATCCGGGAGCGCTTGATGTCGAGAATGCGCGTTTTATGGCGAATTTTGTAACGCAAAACGCACCAGAGGATTCCGCTTGAAAAGGCCCACGAAAGGGCTGTGGCGATGGCGACGCCTTCGACGTGCATTTTCGGAAATCCGAACATTCCGTTCAACAGCACAACGTTCAATCCCAAGTTGAACAGGATGGTTAAAGAATTTCCAATCAAGTTCCAAATGGTTAGGCCGTGAGTGGCTATCATTGCAGTGAGGGTTGTTTGCAAAGCCCTGAATACAAAGCCGATGCAGACGATTTGCAAAAATTGGATGCCGTAACGGGCCGTGTCGCCGGAAAGTCCCATGGCGTGAACAATCCATTCGGAAAGCGGCCACACAAGAAGAGTCATGGAAATTCCCAACAGGAGGCTTCCGATTAAAACCATGGAAATCGTCGCCCGGGTGCGGCTATTTGCGCCTGCGCCCATGAATTGGGATGCGATGCTTGCTCCCGCTTGGGAAAAAGCCTGGATGGCCATGAAAATGGTGCCGAGTATGGGCATCAGCGCGCCCACGCCTGCTGCCGCCTCTTCGCTAGTTCTCGAAAGGAACCAGCTATCCATCATCGGTTGGAATACGCCGATTCCAAATGTGATGATGAGAGGCCATGAAAGTCCTAAAATGCTGCGGTCTTTAACGTTGTCTACCATCTTTTACCCAATCGTTTTGGAAAAAATAGAAACCGCGGACTTGTTGCACCAAGGGCGTTGAAATTTAAAGCGAAAAATGAGGATTGAAAGTGGTTGCGGCAAACTGCTTGGATGTTTGGAGTCTGATTGGGTCTGCCGTTTTTGAAAGGGCGTTTTACGCAAGCGGCAAAGCGGAGGAATCCGAATAAAATAAACAGAAATCGGCAAAGGGATTTATTCCAATTTCTATATTTTTCGCCACTATGATGTTTTCCCAATTAACCGACTCTCTAGAATCTACGCTCAAAAAATTGCGTGGGCAAGGCACCCTGACCGAAGAAAACGTTGCAGATTCGCTTCGCGAAGTTCGCCGGGCGTTTCTTGAAGCGGACGTCAGCTTCAATGTGACCCGTGACTTTGTAAAAGCGGTCAAGGAAAAGGCCTTGGGTGCGGAAGTGCTCACGTCTGTTTCGCCCGGCCAGCAAATCGTGAAAATCATTCACGACGAACTTGTTCAGGTGATGGGTGGAGAAACGCGAGAACTCGCTCTTTCTGGAAAACCGCCGGTGGGCATCATGATGGTCGGGCTTCAGGGATCGGGAAAAACGACATTTGCCGCGAAAATTTCATTGTATTTGCGGAGCAAGCGCAAAAAGAAACCGCTCTTAGTTGCGGCGGACGTTTACCGGCCGGCGGCTATCAAACAATTGCAAGTCCTCGGCAAATCCATAGGAATTCCCGTTTACGATGAGGGAGAAGGAAATCCCGTTGAAATCATTCGGCATGGCCGCGAATATGCGGAAAAGAACGGTTTCGACGTAGTCATCTACGACACGGCGGGACGTTTGCAAATCGATGAAAAATTGATGCGGGAATTGGAAGATGCCCGTGAGGCTGTTCATCCGGAAGAAATTCTTTTTGTCGCTGACGCCATGATTGGGCAAGAAGCGGTGAATGTTGCGGAAACTTTCTTCAACCGGTTGAACTTCACTGGCGTTTGCCTTTCGAAAATGGACGGCGATGCCCGCGGCGGTGCGGCGCTTTCCATTAAGAAAATTACAGGTGTTCCCATTTGCTTCATCGGTGTTGGGGAAAAGCCGAATGAATTGGATTTGTTCCACCCGGATCGAATGGCTAGCCGCATTTTGGGTATGGGCGACGTAGTTTCTTTGGTGGAAAAGGCGCAGCAAGTCATTGATGAACGCGATGCAAAGGATTTGAAAAAGAAAATTCTGAACAACACGTTTGATCTAGACGATTTCTTGCGACAGCTCCGCACCATTAAAAAGCTCGGTCGTTTGAAAGACATTCTCGGACTCATTCCGGGGTTGAACAAGCTTCCTCTCGATAAAATCAACGAAAAAGAAATGGTTTACGTCGAAGCGGTGCTGAGTTCGATGACGGGCAAGGAACGCAGGCATCCGGAACTCATCAATGGAAGTCGCAAAAACCGCATTGCACAAGGTTCCGGTACGGATGTTCCTCGCGTAAACCAGGTTCTTCGCCAATTCGAAGAGATGAAGTCCATGTTCAAAAAAATCGGCGCTTTTGCTCAAAAGCAAAATGGCGGCGCTCCCATAGGATCGAATTATACGCCGCCCAAAAAGAAAAAAAAGAAAAAGCGTTGAAGGTCCCGAATTTGAAATTCGTCACATGGTGATTTCTAAAGACTTTACGGATTTTGACAACGGAACTATTTTAAGGAAACTATGAAAACGATGAAACTTTTGCCTTTGGCTATATTTTCTCTGGCAGCTTTCGGATTTGCGAAAGATGGTATGTTCTCGGATGCGCTTCCTAAAAATTGGAATGCGGATGTGTTGGCATCGTTCCAATTTTCCAGGCATCATTACAGCAATTGGAATAAAGGTTCGGATGGCGTAAATACGAACGTTTGGCTTCTCAAATACGATGCGGATGTCATTGGACACTTCTCCCACTTTGATTGGAGAAACATCGTCGATTTGGAGTGGGGACAAACTTATACGAAAGGTTCCGGCACGCGGAAGACGAACGACAAAATCTTTTTGGAAACAACTGTTTCTGAAAACGATTTGAAACCGTTCGAACCTTATGCCGGATTGCGATTTGAATCCCAATTCACAAAGAGTTACACTTATTCGGACGATGATGTGAAAACACCTGTTTCCTGCTTTATGGATCCGGGATATTTCACGCAGATGTTGGGCGTTTCCTATGCTCCGAATGACAATTTCCGGCAGAGTCTCGCTTTTGCAAACCGCATGACGATTTCTCGGGGATATGGATTCGCCGATGATGCCGATACGGACAAATTTGAGAAATTCAAAGATGAACCCGGTCTTGAAAGTGTGACGGAATACAAAGCCTCCCTTTCTTCCCTCGCTTCTTTTAAAACGCGTCTTTGGGCGTTTGTCAATTTTGAAGGAGTCGATGAAATTGACGGCAAGTGGGAAAATACTCTCGACATTACCATTGCTCCGCTGCTCGTTTTGAGTGTTGGGGTGGACATCGCTTACGATAAGGATATCGACGAAGATTCCCAATACCGCGATGCTATCAATTTGGGAATCACTTGGCGCTGGTTCTAATCGCATTCAGGGAGATTTTCCGTTTTCTTCAAGAAACGGAAAGTTTCTTCTTCGCCTTGTTGCGCAAGCATTTGCAAAAGATAACGTAATTTTTTGTAGGTGGACTTTGCCATTTTATTTTTGGCTCCGCTCTTTTCCAAATAAAGAAGCGGAGCTTCTTTTGTATAGGAGCTTCCATTGTAAATTTTAGAAGCGGCGATGCGGTCGCAGAACATCTCTTTGATATAGCGGTCTGGCATGGGAACGGGGACGATTTCTTTTGTCACGGGGTCGTAATCATACCAGTATTCAAAATGATGCTTGTTCCTGCCCTTGTGATGCATCCAAGCTAAACTGTATCCGTAAGCTTTGCGTTCGCCGTTATTGGGGGATTCTTTCCCGGTACAGTAGGTGACGCCAGGGAAAAATTCTGTGGGGGAGTATTTGGAAAGGTCGTGGAAAAGTCCTTGAAAACCGATGCCGGCTTTGAAACATAGACGGATGACTTCGTGTCGGTGTTTTGAAATGGTTTTGAAATGGAGAAGGGCACGAATCACAGAGGGCCTACGGCAGATTGAAAATTTTAACAGTGGCAAAAAGGAGAAGCCCCGCATAAATGCCGCCGAGTAAATCGTCTGCCATGACGCCTGCTGCTCCGGGCATTTTTTCCAGTTTATGGATGCCCAGCGGTTTTAAAATATCAAAAAAACGGAATAGGGCAAAGGCGATGAACAAAAGCCATGGATGGCAAAAGAGGGCTTCTGTGGGGACGAATGCTAAGGCAGCCCAAACACCGCAGACTTCATCGATGACGATCCAGCCGGGATCTTTCGTTTTTGAGTCCCGCATCGCTTTGTTTACAAAGGGAATGGAAAAGAAAAAAACGGCGAGGGCGGCGATTCCAAATAAGACAGGAATGTGGAAAACGTGGTGATTGCAAATGAGCATTGGATAGGCGACGAGAGCGGCTGCCAAACTGCCAAAGGTTCCCGGCATTTTGGGAAGAGTTCCTGCTCCGAAAAAAGTACAAATCATCCGCGTCAAGAATCCTGTTTGACGCCACTCTCCGGGAATGCTCTTTTTTCCGTATTTGATTTTTAATTCATTTCGATTCATGGCGTTTTAATGTAGAAAAAGCCAGCTGCATTTTTCCAAAATAGATGTTCTAATGGGGTGTTGCGAAAGAATATGATTAGGAAACGTTGAAAATCACGTCAGTTGTCGAAGTTCCACGTAATGCCGTAAAGGAACCGGACTCCTTCCGGACGGTATCCTGCCGCAGGTTCGTAAAGGCTGTGATTTAAATTATCGATGCGGGAATAAAGGGAAAAACTCAAAATGCGCATCCGGGCTTCGAAATTCAACGCCAGATAATGTTTGAGTTCCACGATTTCCAATTCGTCATCTTCGCCGATTTGTAAATCGCTCCTGTTTCCGAACCAGGTAAAATGGAAAGCGATGCTCACGCCCAGCCTGTCCTTGACAAATTTATCGCTCCAGCGGATGTATCCTTTGTAAAAAAGGCCTGCCACGTCGATTGGGCGACTTTGTTTTGCCAACGCTTCTTCCCGTTCTAAGTAAAATTGCCAATTTCCGATGGCGATTCCCGCAGCAACATACCAATCCAACGCTTCGGCGTGATGCAAATTGATCCATTGGTAAGCGGATTCAATGGATTCAAGACCGCTCCCTGTCACCCAGCGTTGCCGTATCGGATTTTCTGCATATTCGTAACGCATTCCCACACCGTAAAAAATTCCGCCCGGATTCCATTCCATTCCGGCTGTCATGCGGGTTCTTTCTTCGGGTAAAAGGTTTGGATTTGGATACGCATATCGCCCGCGGTTGAAAATTTTCAATTCATCTACATCCGGAAATTTGGTGTCGTGCTTTAAGGAACCTTTCAAATTGATTTGCCACGGCAGATGGAAGACGGCGTCTGCGGAAATCATGTGGGCCACTTCTACGGAATCGAAAATGTTCGAATTGCGGAGGGCGCCTGTCTGAATGCGAAAATCCAACAGGGAAAGCTTTTCGGATAATTCCAGATAATAAAGTTCCCGGTCCTGTTTGTATCGGGAATTGGCTTCGGTAAATTCGTATTCCATTCGCAATGCCGGATGGAGCGGCAGATTGAAAGAAAGTTCTCCGTCACCGTTGACCGTTTCGTATTTTAGATTGTCGGCAATTCCATACCATGTTGTATCCGGGACAATCTTTCCGGTTGCCGTAACGGAATCTTTGACGCTTTTGACTAGGTTTGGCAAACTGTCGAAATGAATTTCATGTTCGCCGCTGTAAATGCTCGCTTCGATTTTTAAAAGATCGGTGGGACGAAAAGCTCCGCGGATTCCGTATGAAAACGAACGCAATTCGGTGTTGAATGGATTTTGAAGGTAAGTGATGCTCGAATAATCCGTTGTGTCTTGAATGTAGGCATATGGGGGAACGTCGTCATTTTCTACGATTAGATAATTCATGCTGGCGACGACTTCGCCTTTTGAAAAATACCAGGCGATGGCCGGTTTGAAGTGCGTCGTGTTCATTTGAATGTTACGCCCGGAAAATGGAATTTGGGAAGAGTCGCGACCGAGTGCGAAAAAGGGCTGGTGAGTCACATCTTGATAACGGAATGTTTTGGAGCTATCGTTAGAATAGCTGGCCATTCCAATGTCCAATTCAATGCTGTCTAAGAGCAAACGCCGGAAATCTAATCCGAAAGCGTTTCCGTTGAACGAGTAACGTTCCCAAAGAATTCGGGTGACGGGAGTATCGACGGGAATTCCCCGGGCGAAATTCTCTTTCATGATGCCGTTTTCGCCAAACAGGGAAAGTTGTGTTGCATCGTAAGAAAGGGGAAATGTGAATATTCCCGCTAATTTTGACGGCAATCGCTGCGAAGGATTCGCGATTCCTGCGGAGCGAAAGTCCAAATCGGGATTTCCCAAAATGGATGTGCCCAGAACCCATTCCGCCTTTTGTCCTTCCAAATCATAAGTCCTTTCCGCGATTCCGGAAAATTCCGCACCTTTTCGCGCCGTACTCAGTTCTTCGACTGCTAAAACGGGCGAAAAGGCTATCGCCAAAGTGATGAATATCGCAAGGATGGACATTGGTGTTTTCACAAAAGCAAAAAATAGCTATTTTAAGAAAAAAATGAAAAGAGGTGTTCCATGTCTGTTCTTAATGTAAGTGAAAAGGATTTCGATCAAGTCATCAATTCGGGAAATCTTGTTCTGGTTGATTTTTGGGCTGTTTGGTGCAGACCTTGCCAAATGATGGGACCGGTGATGGAAGATTTGGCGAAAGAATACGATGGGAAACTTGTCGTGGCGAAAGTCAACGTAGATGAAAACGAATCTCTTTGCGCCCGTTTTGGCATCACGAACATTCCGAACATGAAGCTCTTCAAAAAAGGCGTTGAAGTGGGGAACATTGTGGGCGCAGTTCCCAAGAACACGCTTGTCGCCGCCATTACAAAAAATATCTGAATTTCACTTTAAGAAGTTATTCGAATTGGGACTTGGCAAGTTTCATCTTTTTTGAAAACGGAAATTCCTCGCCACAGCCAATTTCGAATAACGCTCCATTTTGCAAAAACGGTTTTGACGTTGAAGTAGGAATCGTGCAAAATTCACTAAATAGAAGAAAAGCTTTTCGTTTGAACCCCCATCGTTTCTTTATTCCCAGTTTTTAGTTCACAGTTCAAATTCCGCATTACTAATTATGAATTTTCAACTCACCCCGTTCCATTTCACAGTCCGAACTCTTAACTAACAATTATTAACCGCTAGCTTTGTTTTGTGGCAATTTTCTATTTTTGTCATTGTTTCGAACCTCTGGGGTTTTCATGGTGAATACAAAAATTTTAATCATCAATTGGCGCGATATCAAGAACCCGGAAGCGGGTGGCGCGGAGCTTTATTTTCACGAAATTTTTAAGCGCCTAAACGGAAACGGATACGAGGTAACGGTTCTTGCCCACCGTGTCAAAGGCCTCCCCGACGAGGAAATCGTCGACGGTATGCGCACGGTCCGCATCGGAAACAAGTTCCTGTTCAACTATTCCGCATTCCTCTATGCACACAAACATCAAAAGGAATACGACCTCATCATAGAGGATCTGAACAAAATTCCGTTTTTCACGCCGCTTTGCACAAAAACGAAACGGCTTCACATGGTGATGCACTTTTTCCGAAAATCCATATTCCGCGAAACGGCGTTTCCGTTCGCCCTGTATGTCTATCTGATGGAACGCGCGGTCGCGCTTTTTTACAAGGGAGAAAATTTTCTCGCGATTTCCGAAAGCACCAAGGACGAAATCGACGACATGAAAATTCGCTACGGAAAAATTTCCATCGTGGAGCCGGGCATCGACACGGAATATTTTCACCCGACAATGCCCAAGGCGACTCCGCCCGTCATCTCTTACATCGGACGGCTGATGAAATACAAAAACGCCCAGTTCGCCATCCGCGCATTGCCGCGGCTCAAGGAATTAGTTCCGGGCATTTCCCTCGAAATTGCGGGAAGCGGCGACTACCGCGGGGAACTCGAAAAGCTCGCAAATGATTTGGGGGTAAGCGAATCGGTCAAGTTCCTCGGACGAATCTCCGAATCGGAAAAACGCGACTTGCTCAGCCGTTCTTCCCTCTTTGTCAACCCGTCCTTCAAGGAGGGGTGGGGCATCAACAATATCGAAGCGAATCTCTGCGGAACGATTTCCATTTCGAACAACGTTGCCGGATTGAAGGATTCCGTTGTCGACGGCGTCACCGGCATCCTATACGAAAACGACGACCCGGAAGGATTTTGCAAAAAGGCGGCGGAAATTCTGCACGACGGGGAACGTTTGCGAACGCTCGAGGAAAATGCGCGAAAACGCGCTCTCGAAATGAGCTGGGACGCGATGGCGGAAAAAATGCGCCACGTTATCGAGGAGATTAGTGGTTAGAAATTAGATTGTAAGGTTTAGAATTTGAAGTTGCGAACGTTTGAATTTCGTTTCACCGACTCTAAAAACTAATTCCTAACTTCTAATTTCTAAGTTCTGACAACTGACAACCGCCGACTTCAAAATTCGAACAACTTGTCGGGAAAATCCTTGGAATGTCCCAGTTTCAGGATTTCCGTGACCATGGTCGTTTCCACGCTTTGAACAGAGACTCGGACGGTCATTTTTTGGGGATTGTTCGCGGCATCGTAGGCGAATTCGGTCACGACGGACTTTTCCGCATCGAACGTTTCCATTCTTTCGATGCGTTTTTTCCTCGGGTCGTAATAAAGCGTTCCCGCAGTGCCCCTTATGGAATAAAGGTTTTCCGAGACGTATTCCGGTTCGGCCCATTCCCCGGAATCGAGCGGGTTGAAATCCGCGAACGCCGACGCGTCCAAGGATTTCCCGTCGTATGGGACAACCCGGGACTTGCGCGTGTCCAAGTCTATCGTTTTCATCCGATTGCCGTTGACTATCATTCTTTGACGGGACATGGGCATTTTGATTTCGGCAAAAACTTTGCCCGGGCCTTTCCTGACAAGATGGACGCCGATGACCTGGGGAGCGGATATCGACGGGGAGGACACCGTCGTCCTGATTCCCAATTCGATGGAATCGGACGCCAAGACGCTTTCCCTTAAATCGGAGCGGACCTCCTCCAAAGTAAGGGCGCAGCTGAAGGAAACGGAGAGGAAAACGAGCGACAGGAAGATCCGCATCACAAATCCTTTATGCAGCGGAGAGAGACGTAGTAATTTTTAGCTCGATCTATTTCAATTCCATTACTTTTTTCGTTCTTGCTTCCTGGCCGGAAAAAAACTTTCAGTACGTTTTCCGGGCTGATTACCGTTTGCGTACACCATCCGGCACTTCCGTTTAGAAAAACGAATTCATCCTTATTTTTTCTAATAGCGCTCGCTTCTATTCCGTTAAAACCACACGCATTTGTGCTTTGAACGAATTCCCAAGATTCGGAAAGCAGAACTCTCAACGCTGTCGAAACATTTCCGATGGTCGTAAACAAAATATTCCAGTCCTCGATTGTAGGGACTTTCCACCCCGCAGGGCAAACGGAATCCATAACATCACGGTTCGGGAGATTTATTTCCAAATTGTACCAATGCCCGCATTCGGCGCAGTCTTTATATTCTTTCTCATGAAGCATTGAATAATAGGTTTCATAATTCAAGTTTTGCGCCATCCATACCTGGTTCCCGATGGTCGTGTATTTGTATTCCTGTCCGTCCCGTTCGTCGACGAACGTTCCCCGGTTCGGCATCCCGTAGGCGTTCGTCCCCTCCGCGGGGCAGACCGTTCCCGCATCAAAGCCGTCGTCGCCATCGGCATCGGTCGCGCAGGCGCACAAGGCGAAAAGGCTCAAGACCGACACCAAGCCAAAAATCGTTTTTATCTTCATTTCCATAATGGCTCCTATTTGAAAATTCTCCAGGACAAAATTTCGTTCCCGCGCCGGAGTACAAGATAGCTGCCCGGCGCAAACGTGTGGTTTGCCAGGGAAACGGAATGTACGCCCTCACCCCATATTCCGTTGAACAGGGAGACAAGGGGCATGCCCGCGGCATTCACGGTTTCCAGCGTATACGTTCCCCTTTCGGCGACATTCACGTAAACCGCGCCGTTCTCGACGTCTATCAAGTTTTCGTAAACATCCTTCGTTTTGTATTCCTCGCCGAATTTCGGCTGGGGCGCGTGTCCCCACAACAAATTGCCGTTCAAATCCAAAACGATCGCCGAATCCGCCGCGACGAGTTCCGTACAAACGAACAGCCCGTCATCTCGGACAGGATTTGGAACTTCCCCGGGTTCGTTCCACTCCCCACCGCCTATGCGTAAACGGGCATTCCATTTTTGTCCATCGCGCTCATACGCCATTTGTATTTCGGTATTGAAATCGAGCCTGATTTGACGGAGACTGTCCGGTTGCAAATCGTCTATCGCGAAACGGTATTCGTAAATGAATTTTCTAACGGTGGGCACTTTCCATTTCCAATAGTTCAATGCGCCAAGGATTGTCGATTTCCGGGAATCCATATTGTATCAAATATCCTTGACGGAAAGGATTTTCTCTCCGTTGCGCGATTTCATCGCATTTCGTTCCGCAAATCCGGATTCGTATAAGACCTCATCCCGTAACGAGTCCGCCGCGGCGACAGAATCCATTTTCACCTTGCAGTTGTTCGCGTCGTTTAGGGAATTTGCGTCATAAACGTCGGAATTGCAAGTTCCATAGAGGACCAGGGGAACAATGGAATCGAGGATTTCCGCGCCATTTCCTTTTTTGTAAACCGACGCAATGGAAATTTTTGGGGCGTCGAAAAGAAGCCGCTCCAAGTCGGGGTAGCGGAACTCGCTCGAACCGGTCAACCCCTCGTAGGTAAATGTTCTCGAGTGTTTAACGGACGCTTTGAGCGACAAATACTTGCCATCCTTAAGAACGGACATATTTTTGGCGAGTTTGGCCGTCTTTCCGGATATATCGGCGATAAGGACAACGTTGGCGGCAAACGCCGCAGCTTTGCAAATCTCGTCGTAAGGGGTTATCAAGACATTGCAACCGATTCTAAGACTCGCATCCAATTCGTGGCGCACCTTCTCGAGTTTCCCGACTCCGGAAAGAAGTTCCCTGTAATCTTTCAGTCGATCATCATTTTCGATGTAATCGCCCAAATCGTAGCCCATCCGCGAGACATTTGCGTTCCTGAATGCGAAGACATTCGCCCCGAACGCGCTGTAAACGGGAACGTCGAACGTTCCCTCATCAAAGAAATTCAGACCGTAATTGGAAAGGTTCTTTGCGCTGGCGGCAAGTCCCGCAACGACGCAGTTTCTAGCGGCACCTCCCGAAATGGAACACTTGGTTGCATCCGCCAATATTTCCACGACCTCCGGCGAAAAGTTTTCGATGAATGCGGAATACAGCTCCGACTTGTATGTTTCGGGAATGAACTTGTCCAAAACGCGAAGGATTTTGAAAGCCGTCCCCGGCAAGTCGTCCATATTGATTTTCAACGACCTCAATTCGGAAAGCCCGTGAATGTAAGTTCCCAATTTGGAGTCGCTTAAAACAGTCGCCAACGCACCGTATTTTTCGACAAGTTCCCCCGCGATTTTTCGGCACTCTTCCGTAAGGTTTCCCGTCAACAGCTCCTCGGCCATTTGGGAAATGTTTCCTTTCACTTCGTTTGCGTTGACACCGACAGCGGACAAGGCGTTCGTCAAGGAATCCGTCAAAACGCGTTTCAACCTTTCTTGCGAAATGTGATTTTTCGATTGTTCGACAAAATCCCCGAAAGTCCGCCTACCGTTTCCAATCGTCGGAAGTCCATAGGAATAGACGATGCCGTAGGATGGATTATCAAACCCCGTTTGCAAGCCTGTGGCATTGAGCCACTGGACCGCCCCGATATCGTTTTTCACGTCCGCGCCCGCCGCGGAAATAAGATTCCCATACTTTTTGTCGTCAAAGCTGGCATCTTGAGCCAAATACCACAATGCATCGGAACCCGTCGAATATTTGCCAAAAAAATCCGCATTTGAAAAAGATTCCGATATGTCGCCCGCATTTTGCGCCATTCCGAGAACGACGCTTTTCGCGATGGATATGACAATGTCCTGCAAAGCACCCGATCCTCCGAAGACATACGCGGAAAGGGCCAACGGGACTACGGCGGCAAGTGCTTTGGCATCGGGCTTTTTGAAAAAATGGTCTTTGTAGCCTTGAAACAGCGCCTGATCGGCAAAACCTGTCCCTTCATGGGGCGTGTCGAAAAACAGAACCTTGGAATAATCCCCGGCGTAGTCCTTTCCTTGGATGTATTCGCGGGCGACAAGACCGCTAACGCCTTCCGCCAGAACGACAAAGCGACTAGGCAAAATGTCCGGTCGGAATTTCTTTAAATTTTTCAAGCCGCATTTTCCCCCGCAATTTTCTTTCCAAACGGCGAGAAGTTTGTCAGAACTGTTTGCGAACCAATTTTCGATAGCTTTCGCATACGGGGAATTTTCCCCGTGATCCGCCAAAATTGCCGACAGGTCGGCGGCGCTTCGGGACGACACGTCCAAGGGATATGCATAGACATGCCCGGCATCGGGGGCGACTTGGGTGGAAATGTAGTCGAGAATCCCGGAACTTTTGTATGGGTCGGCAACATTTGTCCAATCCGAAAGAAAAATGAAAACTATGTTCCGACTTGGCTCCACAAATCCGAAAACCCGGGAGACAAACAGGGCGACTACGCTCGCAAGGACCAGTTTGTTTTTCACGCAGCAGTCCAATATTTCAATCTTTTACACAGCGAACGGAATATAGACTGGAGTTGTACATTGAAAACGAATAAAACAAGTAATACCCATCAGATACAAAACGGCTGAAATAATAGGGCGGATTGTCCACGGAACCAATGCCCACAACATAGTCGGACGACCACCATCGGGCATACGCACTGTCGTTTTGGGGATCATCCGAAGTCTTTGTCGGCAATGCGGAAAATCCGCATTCGTCCAACCATTTTTGGTCATCGCCCGGATTCAGCACTACCCATCCGAGGGAAGCTTTCAGTCGGAACCCCGCCTTGTCCTTTCCGCCCATTTTGTCTAAAAGTGTTTTCCAGTCTTCATCACTAGGCAAGCGCCAACCGGCAGGGCATCCGTGATAAGCCGCCGTCCAGGTGTAAAGCCGCCCCTTTTCCTTGCAGTCATCGTCATACAGGCAACTTGCGGAGGCCTCCCTCAAGTCGCCTGTCACGGGATTCGGAAGTTTTGTGTCCGGCATGGCGTAGTTCAGGTTCCGCGCCATCCATACCTGGTTCCCGATGGTCGTGTATTTGTATTCCTGCCCGTCCCGCTCGTCGACGAACGTCCCCCGCCCGCTCTCCGGGCAAACCGCGCCCGCGTCAAAATTCGACGATGAATCCGGCAATCCGCAATTGGACGGCAACCCGCCATCCCAACAGATGTCCGATATGTCAAAGCCTTTGGCGCTCGTTCCACTATCGGAACAGGAAACAAGTACGGCAGCGCACAACAAGGCGCAAGCACGGAAAACATTCGTTTTTTTCAAGCCAATCTCCGGGAAGAGGAACATATTTGGCGGAAAAACGTAGAAAAAAATTTTTCAGCGGGATGGGACTAGGGATTGGGGAGCAGTGGTTAGTTTTCGGTTGTCAGTTGTTGGTTGTCGGAGATTAGTTATTAGTTGTTAGAACAGTGAACCGAACTTCAAACGTTTGCAACTCCACGCTTCACTCTTCAACCTTCTAACTTCTAATTCCTGATCACTGACCGCTAATCACTGATCCCTAACTCCCAACTCCTAATTCCTAACCACTAACCCCTGCCCCCAGCCTCTAACCCCTATAAAATTCAAACATCTTCCGAATCGTCTCGCAAATGGGCGTTCCGCGCCAAAACTTCCGAATCCGGGAATTGTCCGCGCAAAGATAGGGGACATCGACCGGGCGCATTTTGGCGGAATCTTGAACGATTTCAACGGGAACCTTCGCAAAGCCGACGATTTCCATCAAAAGTTCCTTCATGGAATATGCGATGCCCGACCCCACATTGTAAACCGGAAAATCGTTTTCATTTTCGAGAAGCATCCGATAAACATGGACGACATCCTCCACATCCGAAAAATCGCGGACCGCGGAGAGATTCCCTACAAAAATTTTCCCCGAGTGTCCATTCCTATCGATTTCCGCAACCTGCCTGCAAAAGCTCGGCAAGGCGAATGTCGGCGACTGTCCCACGCCCGTATGGTTGAAAGACCGCGTACAAACGATTTTCATTCCATATTTTTTGCGATAAAGCGCGGCGAAATTTTCCTGCGCGATTTTCGAAATGCCATAAGGGTTGCTCGCTTCGAGCGGATCCGTTTCCGCCAGCGGAGAATTTTTGGGTGCGTATTCCTCGGCGCTGCCGACGAGAAGTGTCTTCGCATGGGACGCGTATTTTTGTACGGCGTCGAGCAAGTGGAGAGTTCCTAAAACATTCACGTCCACCGTTTTTTCTGGATTTTTCCAACTTTCCCCGACGGAACTCACCGCGGCCAAATTCACAACGAAATCGGGCGAAGTCTTTTGTACAAAATTTTCGACGAGAACATTGTCCCGCAAATCGAATTCGGGAAAATTCGCCTGTAAAACGCGATGCCCGGCATTTTCGAGTTCGCGGACAAGATACGCTCCGACAAACCCCGACGCGCCGACGACAAGCGTCACGGGCATTAAATTTTCCCCTCGGCGAGAAGGGCGATATCGCTTTTCACCATCCGGCGCACCAGTTCCTCGTACGAAATTTTCGGTTCCCAGCCCAAAACCGTTTTGGCTTTAGTCGCATCGCCAATCAACATATCGACTTCCGCCGGGCGGAAGAAATGCGGATTCACTTTCACCAAAACGCGGTCCGTTCCCCGGAGCGTCGCACATTCGCCGACACCCTCGCCGTGAAAATCGAGTTCCATGCCGGCGGCTTCGAACGCAAGCTTCACAAATTCGCGGACCGAATGCGTTTTGCCCGTTGCAACGACATAATCGTCGGCTTTTTCCCGCTGCAGCATCAGCCACATCGCGCGGACGTAATCCTCTGAATGTCCCCAATCGCGGCTCGCGTCCAAATTGCCAAGTTCCACGAATTCCTGTTTTCCCGCCAAAATTTTCGCCACGGCAATCGTGATTTTCCGAGTCACGAATTCCGCGCCGCGGCGTTCCGATTCATGGTTGAACAGAATCCCGGAACAGGCGAACATTCCGTAACTTTCTCGGTAATTCTTGACAATCCAATGGCCGTAAAGTTTTGAAACCCCGTAAGGGCTCCGCGGATAAAAAGGCGTGGATTCATTTTGCGGAACGGCTTGTACTTTGCCGAACATTTCGCTTGTGCTCGCCTGGTAAAACCGGGTGTCCGGTTTGGAAAGCCGGATGGCTTCGAGCAGGTTCGTGACGCCGATGGCGTTGATGTCTGCTGTGCTGAGGGGCGTTTCCCACGAGGTTGTGACAAAGGATTGAGCTGCTAGATTGTAAATCTCATCGGGCTTTGCAATTTCCATGGCGCGGAGGAGCGAAGCGAGATCGGTCATGTCGCCAAAAATGAAAGTTACTTTTCCTTTCAAATGCTCCGCATTGTTGAAATCCAGCTTGCTTTTGCGGCGGACTAATCCAAAAACCGTGTAGCCTTTTTCAAGCAAAAACTCTGCGAGATAAGAACCGTCTTGTCCGGTGATGCCTGTGATGAGTGCTCTTTTCATGTCCATAAAATAGAAACTCCGCCATGCTAGAATTTAATGGGATACAGCAAATGAAATTTGACATCGGGATAAACTTGGATTGTCGGGGCGGGAAACTTGATGTAATTCAACGCCCGGACAAGGCTTTTTGACCACCGTTTTTGCGGTTTGAAAACGGCTTCGAGATCATAATCCAGAGCAATGTAAATTTCGTAATGCCCCTTTTCGTGCTGGAATACGCCCTCGTCAATGCTGAGTCCTGCGGCAAGCGCTAACCATGATGGATAGTAGCGTTTTGCCGATTTGGGAAGCATCCGGTAAATTTTGAGGGACACCCAATATGTCTGGTTACAATAATCATCGGTGAAAATGCCCGTATCGCTTTGCCGGTAATACGCTTTGGTATTTATCCAATAACTCCATTTTAAATCAAAGTATTTGAATGCGGGAATGTAACGCTTTGCCATGGGATACAGTCCACCCAAAGTTCCTGACAGCACATCAAAAATGCTGAATCCCCATTCCGGAGAAAAACCGTCTTTGACGTCAATTGCCACATGGGTGAGCATCGCTGAAACGGCAGCCGCTGTGTAAGAGCCAAATTCAGTGAGTCCGGACCAATGGTATCCTTGATAAAAAACTTCGGCAAAGAGTACGCCTGCTGAAAAATGGCCGAGTTTGTCAACGTTTTTGGCGTATTCAAAATCATTTTCAAAATGGAAATGAGAGCCTTCATCGTCCCACCAGCCTTTGGCGAAGACAAGTCCGTAAGCAACGCCATAAGTCGCTGCGGTGAGGACAGCCATCCCGCTGAATTTAAGGGGTGAAAATACTTGTCCGCTGTCAGAACCGGGGTCTTCAGACCAACAATCAAATTCTATTTCTTCGGAAACGTTTTGCTTTCCACTGGTAGAATCTGGCGTAGACGATTCCAAAGGAAGCGGAACGCTTTCTGCAAAAGAGATGGAAGCGATTAATAAAATGGAAAATGTCCACGATTTCCAAGGCACGGTTAAACGATAGAAATTTTGAATGCCACAAAAAATCCCCCGGTTGCCGGGGGACCTTTTCAGAAAACGGATTACTTGGCGCGACCGAAAATGACGACGCTGTTGTGTCCGCCAAAACCGAAACTGTTGGACATCGCATAGTCGAACTTATGTTCTACAGAACCGTTTTTGCAAACGTCCAATTGAATTCTCGGATCTTGTTCGTCAACGTTAATTGTTCCATGGATTTTCTGGTCCATGAGAGAGCAGATGGAAACGATTCCTTCGACGGCGGATGCCGCACCCAGCATGTGGCCGATCATGCATTTGGACGAGTTGATTTTCAATCCGGAAACGTCCCCTTTGTAAATGTCGTAAATGGCTTTGCATTCGGCGACATCTCCCAACGGTGTCGAGGTCCCATGCGTGTTGATGTAGCCGACTTGTTGCGGTTCAAGGTTCGCATCGCGGAGGGCCGATTCGATGGCCAGTTTCACGCCGGCGCCGTCTTCACGGGGCGCGGTGATGTGGTGCGCGTCGGCAGAAAGACCGACTCCTGCGATGGTCGCTAAAATTTTTGCGCCACGCTTTTCGGCGTGGGAACGACTTTCGAGGACCATTACGGCGGAGCCTTCTCCGATGACGAATCCGTCGCGGTCCTTGTCAAAGGGGCGAGAGGCTTTTTCCGGAGCGTCGTTCCTGCGGGAGAGGGCGTGCATGTTCGCAAATCCGGCGAGGGCAACGGGGGTGACTGCTTCTTCAGAACCGCCGGCTATCATGACATCGGCACGTCCGAGGCGGATTTGGTCTGCGGCGGCGATTAGAGCGTGATTTGAAGAGGCGCATGCGGATGTGGTCACGAAATTTGGACCCATGAATCCCAGGCGAATGGAAATTTCTCCTGTCGCCATATTGGTGATGGACATGGGAATGAAAAACGGCGATACGCGGCGCGGTCCTTTTGTCGCAAGAGTTGCGGAACCGTCGTAGTAAATGTCCATGCCGCCCATGCCAGAAGCGACAATGACGCCGGCGCGGGATTTGTCGACTTTTTCCAAATCCAAACCGGAATTTTTTACAGCATTCAATGCGGCATAAACTGCATAGCGGATGTTTCTGGAGTAACGCTTTTGGTCACGGGCGTTGAAGTTTTCGGAATCATCGAAATGTTTCACTTCTGAGGCGAAGTGGACTTCGTATGCGGACGTGTCCATATTTTCGATGGTTGAAATGCCGGATTTCCCAGCGAGCAAGTTTGCCCAGAGTTCTTCCGGAGAGTTTCCGAGCGATGTGACACAGCCCATGCCGGTGATGACGACTTCTTCCATATTCAATCCTTTGGTTAAGGTGTGGAGCCGTCCAAAGGACGGCAGTTTTTGATTCTACTCCATAAATTTATAAATTTGATATTAAATGACTATTCAAAATAAGACCGCCCCCAATTTGGTCTGGATGGATTTGGAAATGTCCGGACTGGATCCGGAACACGATGTTATCCTGGAAATTGCGACCATTGTCACCGATCCGGATTTGAACATCTTGAAAGAAGGTCCTGTCATAGCCATTCATCAGCCGGAAAACGTCCTTGTCGGAATGGACGATTGGAATCGACGTCACCACACTCAAAGTGGACTGGTGGAGCGGGTCCGGCATTCGAGGTATGATTGCGCCGCGGCGGAAAAGGCTACGTTAGACTTCATTCGCCCGTTCACGGTGGAGCACGACAGGGTGCACAGTGGAAATCTTTTGTGTGGAAATTCCATCACGCAGGATCGCCGGTTCCTGTACAAGTACATGCCGAAAATTTCAAATTGGCTCAGTTATCGCAATGTTGACGTGTCTTCCATCAAAGAACTCGCTTTCCGCTGGTTCCCGGAACTTCCCGCTTTTGAAAAACAGGAACGCCATCAGGCGCTTGACGATATCCGCGAAAGCATCGCTGAATTGGTGTATTACAAAAAGACCATTTTCCATTTAGTTCGATGACATTCCGATTCCCTCAAAAGCTTCCCCGCAAATGGCGACTATTTAATCGGGCATTGCTTATCATTGCTTGCCTTTTGGGTGTGATGCAATGTTCCCGCTGTGTTTTCGAAAGCGGAGATGTAGAGTTGGATGATGAAAAAACTCTGAAAAGAGAAGATTCTCTTCCGCAACGGGTCGTTCCGGATTCAGCCATTCCGGAGCGAATAGAAAAACAGACGTCCCGAGCTTTAAACTTAGATCACGTTTACGCACAGAAAGATACGGGCCTTGCCCGTCTCATGGACACTTATTTGCGCCGTTATCATCCGGATAACGCTCTGTATTTGGCAGTCGATGCGAAAACGAATGAAATCATTGCTTGGGGTGAGCGGAAAGACAGTATTATTCGTGCAGAACCCGATTTCCTGTCGCGGGCGACCTTTCCTGCGGCGAGTCTTGCAAAAACGGTGACCGTTGCCGCTGCGTTCGAATCCAATGTTTATTCTTCTCATTCTACAGTGCCCCTTATTGGTAGGGCGCATACGTTGTATAAAAGGCAGCTCAGCGTTCCCGAAAATTATCGGGGTCCCGAGGTTTCGGTGGAAGACGCTTATGCGAAATCTTTCAATCCGCCGGTAGCGCTCATCGGAATGCGCGTCGGTGCGAAAAGCCTGGAACGCGCCGCTGAAAAATTTGGATTCAATCGAACGTTCCCTCAGGGACTTCCTGAACGAGGGCTTTACATACCGCCGGATTCAGGTTACGGCCTTGCCGAAGTGGCTTGTGGGTTTACAGAAAATACGACCCTTTCGCCGCTTCAGGCTGCAGCAATGGTTCGTTCCATTGTCACACAAAAGCCGTTGGAAATTCCCTGGGAAAGAAACGGTGCTTCGGGTTATGCGCCATCGAAACCGTTTTCTCTTGGACTAGAACCGTTTTCTGCCGGAGTTTATTGGGGCCTTCAAAATGCGATGGTCGCCACGGCTAAAAAAGGGACTTCTCGCCGGTATATGACAACCCGCTATATTTCCCGAAAAGTTTTTGACGATTTGAAGATCGGCGGAAAAACGGGCTCTTTGGATGGGCAAAATCCCAAGGGCCGTTACGATTGGTTCATGGGCTTTGCCCAAAGCCGTTCTAATCCGGACAAGACCTTGGTTCTAGTCATTATGCAGATTCACGGCGAAATGCGTACTCAGGTGGCATCGCAAGTTGCCGCCCTTCTCATTAATTATTGGGCAAAGGAAAATTTCCATGACTGAAATTCCAAATTATTCTTGGTGGAATCTGATACCGACTCATTTTGACGGCGTGGCCGTCCATTTGGGCAGTTTTCCCGTACATTGGTATGGTCTCATGTATCTGTTTGCATTCGCTACCTGCTATGCGGTCATTTGGAAGATGAACATCAAAAATGGGCTTGGCATCAAAAAAGAGCAAATGGACAGTTTTGTGACTTGGGTCGTGGTGGGAATTTTAATCGGTGCGCGATTGGGATACATCCTCTTTTACAATCCGGCGTATTATCTTTCCCATCCATTGGAAATCATAGCGCCGTTCCGTTACGATTCGGTTCAAGGACTTTATTTTGTTGGAATCTCCGGAATGTCCTATCATGGAGGGCTTATCGGAGCTATCCTCTTTGGCATTTTGGGAATGAAGCGGAATCAATTACCGGTTTGGGGAACGTTGAATTTGGGATTTTTGGCGGTCCCCCTTGGATACAGCTGGGGACGTTGGGGTAATTTTGTGAATGGGGAATTGTTCGGCGAAGTGACGACAAGTCCGATCGGAATGCTCTTTCCGGCTGCGCATGATTTACAGCTCCGTCACCCCTCCCAACTTTATGAGCTTTGCTTTGAAGGCTTGCTCCTTTTCGGCATCTTGTTCTGGCTGCATCGCTACAAATGTTTTAAAAATCAAATGTTCCCCTTGTATCTCATTGGGTATGGAACGTTCCGTTTTTTCATTGAATTTTTCCGTCACCCGGACAACTTCCTTGGAAGAAATGATTTTTTCGGGATGAGCCGTGGACAAACTCTTTGCGTTTTGATGATTCTCACCGGAATCGGCGTCTTTATTTGGGAGCACCGCCGAGAAATGCGGGCTGAATGGGAACAGTCAAAAAAGAAATGAGTTTTGGTCGAGTCGGTTGAGCTGTCGATATTGGAAAAACGGCCTAGATATATTCAAAATGGAATCCGTTTGCAGTAAAAGGGAAAAGTAATCTGGCGGCGGGCGATACCGCAAAAGGATTACTTTTCCTATTAGTCAAAGATTGACCGTTCTCCGCACTTTGCGTTAAAATGAATTTGGAGAACGTATTCGCCTGGAATTCAAAGGTTTTGAATATCCTCTTCCGAGAGACCGGAAATCTCTGCGATGACTTGAACTGGATAA
>CAZPKF010000021.1:0-36825 GCA_964587155.1 uncultured Fibrobacter sp. | reverse complement strand
TCGCCGCCGGATCCAAGGGCCCCCGACGCTCGTGCGCCGGGGGCCCTCCTTTTTTTAAACCCCGGCCCGCTCGTGGCGCACATCTGCTATCTTTCTCCGTATGAGACGAGATTCCGCCATTTTGCTTTGTGCGAAGCCTGCGCCGCTTGACGCTGCCGGCTATCCCGCTCCCGCTCTTGCGATCCCCGCATGCCTTGGGAAACTCTTGAACAATCCAAAAATCCGTTTGTCTCTGTATGTTCCTGGAGGCATAATGGAAGCTTGGATTCAACGGAATATTGCCGATATCGTTGAATTGCGCAAGGCGATTCGCGAAGGAAAATTGGAAATTCTCGGAGGAGGTCTTCACGATGCGATGCTTCCACTTTTTCCAACTTCGCTCCAAGATCTTCAACTACAGCAACATTACGCCTTAGTTGAAAAAATTTTCCAAACGGAGCCTGCCGGTTACTTCAACACGTCGATGGCGTGGGAAATCGGATTAACTGAAACATTGGCGAAAAATGGATTTCGCTATACATTAGTGCCAGAAAAGAATCTTCAAGAATCTTTGGGAATTGCCACGCGTGTGACCGGATGGTTTACTGTAGAAGATCGCGATTCTGTGATGCGTCTTTTGCCTGTTGCCGAAGATTTATCCGAAGCCCTTTTGTCTGACCCGGAAGATTTGAAAAAATGGGAACCGTTTAATCATTCATCCAACACGTGGACAGCGGTGCTTTCTGTGCCCATGACTGATATTCAAACGATGGAATCTTTTTTTGATCGGTTGCACAGAAATTTGGAAGCGGCTCCCTTGCAATTTTGGACTTTGTCGCATTCGTTTGAAGAACCGTCGCAAGGCAAAGTCAATTTGATGAGTGGTTTAGGAAAAGATACGGGACTTCCGACTGGCACGCGTAGTTGCCGAGAACTTTTGCTCCGCAGACCAGAAGCGGATTTAACTCATAAATCCCTTTTGATGGCAAATTCTCATGCGATGTCTTTGTTGCGGGGAAAAGAATTACGTTCCATACAAACTAAGCTCTTGCCGTTAATGTCGCCAGTCTATTACGCGGACCTTTATGGAGGGCAAGGTGTCCGGAGCCCAGAAATTCGCTGGATGGCCAACCGTCAATTTGTTTCTGTCGAACGCGAAATAGAAAAACTTGCCAATCAAGATGGCCGTCGAGTGGAAATTTCCGATTTTTTGCGGAATGGCAATCGTCAAATTTTGGTGAACAATTCGAATATTCAATTTTTGATGGAACAGCAAGTCGGCGCTTCTTTACGCTCGCTGTTTTATAAACCATCCAAAGTCAATTTGATTACATCTTCTTTGCAAAATGGAGACGTTCCCCGAGCTTTTGTCGATTTTCTGTTGCCGCCTTCAACACAAAGTGTCAAACAGTTCAATTCGGCGTTGAACGATGGCTTGGGAATTTTGAACGCTCCGTATGACTATCAAATCGAAAGGGATGGTGAAATTCTTGGGATTTTACTTCGTTCAGAACAAATGACAGAACTAGACGGAGTTCCTCATGTGTTGCATCTTGAAAAAAAATACGCTTTGCAGCCGAAAAATTCTGCATTGGATATTTCTTACACGATCTCCAATGGAACCTTTGTGGATTTTGACGGATATTTTGGGACGGAGTTGAATTTGGGGATTCGAAAAGCTCATGCCAACCGCGCCTATCTCCTTTTGATTGACGGGAAAAAAATCCCGTTTAGCAGTTCCCTGCCGATTCTTCATCCATCGGCATCGAGCATTTTTTTGAAAGATGGACTGCTTTCGTATGCGTTTCGACTGCAAACGGATTCTCCGGTAAAAGTTTCTGTCGATTGGATTTTGGGATCGAACCGGACTGCGGCCCCGACGGAAATCCAAGGAATTCGCCTGTTCCTTTTTTGGAATTTGAAAATGCGCGGGCGTGAAATGCAAACGATGAATATTCGGATGGAATTTTCAAAGCGGGGAATTTTCCGGTGAATTCAGAACAAATCGACTTGTTTGTGGAAGAATCTGGAACTGAAATCCATATTCGAATTGCGGGTGTCTTCGGTTTTACACAAATGGCCTCTTTGCGGGAAAAGGTGATGGGGCTTTTGGATGGCCCCGGAAAACTGTGGTTTTTGGATGTTCGGCAGGCGCGATTCACCATCCACGAATATCTGTCGATGTTTTTGGATTTTCTTTCCAAAGCCAAAGGGAATGGGGCAAATTTAATTCTGGTTTTTGATGATGAAGCCCATCGTGAATTTTTTAGTCCGTACATACATCTTTTTACAGTTGTTCCCGATTTGAATAGTTATCGGAAAAAAGGTTTGCTGAAAGCGCTTCGCAAGGCAGGTGTTTCTTACAGTCGTCAGACGGGCATCCGGATGAGTCCGCTGATCGCATTGCTTCTTATTTTGATTTTATTGGGGTGGTTTGTGGCTTTTTACGGAATTATTCGGGAACAAAGCGAAGAAATTCGAGAAAAAGAAGCCTATTTGGTGCAAATGAATCAAGATGCCGAGCGGATGCAAAGTGAATTGGACTATTTAGAGTCCATCATTGGTCCATTGAAAAATTTGGGACTGGTCATCGATTCGACAACTTCAAAAAAATCCAAGGCGAGAATTCGAAATTGGACGAAATATTTGGAACGTTTAGAGGACAGCCGACGTGAAAAGTAGAATTCGCCTATCGGTAATTTCTTCTGCAGTGTTGTTTTTCCTTGCGTTTTTGGCGTTGGGAATTTTTACGGGCGAATGGATTTATCATTTTTATTCTATGAAGCGACTCTCCATGCAACAGGTTCGCTTGCAAAAGGAGCTGGACGAGCTTTCAAAATTTCGAAAATGGACAGAAGATTATTGCCGGATTTACGTCGCATTGGACATCGTGTCGCAGAAAAAGATTTCTGAAGAACAAAAAGTCGCATTGACAGAAGAAGTTTGGAAAATTTCCCGCAATTACGGTTTTGATCCGCTGTTGGTTCCTTCGATTGTTTTTCAGGAAAGCCGTGGAAATCCAAATGCGAAAGGGCGGTTCCGCAGTGGTGTGGAATCGGGAGCTTATGGTCTGATGCAGCTGAAAGTCGTAACGGCCCAGCGGATTGGCAAACGCTTTGGAATCCGGGTGGAGACTCCGGAAGATTTGATGCGCCCTGAAGTGAACGTTGTCGTTGGTAGCGCCTATTTGATGCGTCTCATCGGACGCTACGGAGATTTAAAACGGGCCATCATCGCTTACAATATGGGACAGGGCGGAGTCGATGCGAAAATTCGGGAGAATGCCCCCATTCCGACGTTCTATTACGAAGGCGTTCTTGCCAAATATCGGAAATTACAACAGCTAGTCGGTGAACGGATTGGTGAAATCTCCAAGGATTTCTAAATTCTCCCCAATGATTTTCAAGGCTCTTCCATTATTGTTAGTCGTTTTCGCATTTGCCGCGGAAGTTCGCTATGATTGCGTCGGCTTTGTGGAACGCGGCCTTTCGATGGATCCGCTGTTAGCAGAAGAAAGGTTCTCGACAGAGGCAAAACGGAACCGCATCTCCGAAATAAAATCTTCGGCGATACTTTCGACTTTTCAAGTGACGATGATGGTGGGACCAGCTCCCGGACTGAAGGAAGACATTGATGATTGGGGCGATACGGTTGACACTTGGGATTTTACCAAAATGGGACCTTTTTTTGGAACGGAAGTCAAGGCCATCCAACCGCTGAACTATGGACAGTACAAAGTCGGCAAAAAAGCGGCCGAAGCGGATTTGCGTCAACAGGAAATGAACGTCATTGGAAAAGAACATTCCAAAAGCGTTGAATTGCAAACGTATTATTACAACTACTTGTTGGCTTTGGAAATGAATCGCCTTGTCGATGGGGCAAAAAAACAAATGGACCGTGCGGAAGAAAAATTGGAAGAGGCGTTAGACGATGACGATCCGAATGTTTCCCAAACGGATTTGTTGAAACTCAAAGCGGGGCGGCATACATTGGACGATGCGCTGATAGAAGCGCGGAGCGGTCTTGAAAGGGTCAAATTGGCAGTCAAGTTTTCGCTCGGACTGGATTCTGGGGAAACATTTGTCCCGTTGGACACCGTACTTGCGGCTCGGACGGAATATTTTCCGACATTAGATGAAGCGAAAGACATCGCCATTTTGCATCATCCCGATTTAAAACGTTTGAATGCAGGCTTAGAAGCGCGGCAATATCAGCTGGAATTGGCCGAAGCGAAACTCGGACCGCAATTTTTTGTGATGGGCGAATTCACTTATGTCAAATCGTGGGCGGGGAATCGTACCGCGGTGCAAAAAAATGCCTTTGCCCAAGATGCGGTCAACAAGATTTCTGGCGCGCTGGGATTTGGTGTCCGCTACAATTTGAATTTTTGGAAAAGCTGGAGTTCTTACGTTTCGGCACGGACAGAGTTGCGGGGACTCAAACTCAAGGAAAATTATG
The DNA here is from genome assembly GCA_964587155.1 of uncultured Fibrobacter sp. Lineage (GTDB taxonomy): Bacteria > Fibrobacterota > Fibrobacteria > Fibrobacterales > Fibrobacteraceae > Hallerella. Next base: position 32,388 of record CAZPKF010000021.1, on the reverse strand, counting down.
CGTCGGAAGGAATCGTTCTCAAAATGGAAGAACAATATATCCAGACAAAAGGCGCAAAAGAAAAATTGGAAAGCTTGCAGGCAAGTCTCCGGGCCAGTGAATCCTTATTAAAAGGGGCCGCGATGAAATACGACTTGGAACCTTCTGCAAAAAATACGAACGAATTGGTCGCCGTTTATAAAGACAATCTTTTGCTGCAAAAATCGTACTATTACGCTGTGTGCAAGTACAACATTGCTTTGGCGGAACTAATCAACCGGATGGGGGTTTCCCTTTCTGAATACCATCAACTTTATCCAGGAAAATAAATGATGAAAGCACCTTTTTTCTTTTCCATTCTCGCATTGTCTCTGACGTTCGCTTTTGCTGCGGATCCAGTTTCAGCCATTTCTCAAAACGACAAGGAATTGCAAACGCTCTTAAAAAAGAAAAGCCTGACAAAACAGGACAACGAGCGTGTCAAAGGGTTGTTGAGCGATGTGTTCAATTTTAAACTTCTCGCTGAAAAATCGTTGCCCAAAGAAACGTGGGCCGGTCTTGACGAAGCGTCTAAGCAAAGTTTTGCTGCGGAATTTCAACGGATGGTCCGCAATTCCAGCGCCAAGCGATTGGAAATGTATCGCACGGACAGCACCATTTATGATGCGCCGAAAATGAAAAAGAACAATACAGAAGCGAATGTCACTGCGCATCTTTGGTATAAAGGGAAAGAGTCCGTTCTCGTTTACAAAATGACTCTTGTCGATGGAAACTGGATGGCTTGGGATTTGGTCATTGACGATCTTTCTACGGCTCGCAACTACAAAGAACAGTTTTCAACTATTTTGAAAACAAAGTCGTTTGCCGAATTATTGGAAATTATCAAGAAAAAGGCTGACGAAACAGAAGGATGATTTTGGATTTGGCGGTCATCGTCGTCGCTGTTTTGGTGGCGATCATTCTGCTTTTCCCGGTTCCGGTTCGAATCCTTTTTTGTGGAAGTCGCCAGGGAAGTTTTTTGGAAATTCGGATTTTTCGAAAGAAACTTTTCTGCTTTAACAAAGGACTTTCCAAAGAAAATTCGGAAGGGGCTGCAGTCACGGAAACTTTCCCCAAAAACTCTTCGCCACTTTCGGAACAGCCTAAAATCCGCGAGGAAAAATCTTCGGAAGAACCCGTCCGTTCGGTTTCACTTAAACCGTCCGAGAATCCATCTTTGGAAAAAAACAGCCCGCCGCCCAAGGGCGAAGCGAAGCCTGCATCGGATTTGGAATTTTTCACATTGATGTTGGAACCGCAATTTGACAAAAAAGTATTGGGCAAATTTTTTCAATTGGGGAAATCCTTTTTTCGCTTGTTCCATTGCCGATTTGAAACGACAGTTGTCGAGGGCATTCGGCTGGAAAATTTTGAACAAATGGGATACATGTCCGGAGCATTTAGCTTTTTGAAGGGAACGTTTCCGGTTTTCAAAAACTGGGAACTGGCGATGGATTGGATGGGAAACACGCCGTTTCGGATTGAAGGAGTGTGTATCGTCTCGTTTTCGCTGGCCAGACTTTTGGGCTTTTTTATCGTCTCGGTATCGTCTATTGTCGGCATTGTTTTTCTGTATTTTAAAAATCGTTGGCTTTACCGGAAAAATCCCAAAAATATCCGGTTGTCTTTTTGGCGCCGTCAAGTGGTGCGTTTCATGACTTCGAATTAGGAGAGCTGTATGCAAAAATGGACTGTGGAAAGATTGCTGTCGCGTTTGGGCTTTGGAACGCGCAAAGAGTGTCGAGCCTTAGTCCGGAGCGGATTTGTTTCGCTTTATGGGCGGGAAGTCAAAGATCCGTTCGAAGAATTGGAGGCAAAACCGGAAGAAATCGAGGTCAACGGTGAAGTCGTTTCAACAGCAGAAGAACTGTTCATGATGATGAATAAGCCCTGTGGACAGGAATGCAGCCACCGTCCACGGGACAATGCTTCGGTATTTGACGCGTTTCCCGCACGGATGTTGGAAATGGGATTGCAATGTGTGGGTCGCTTGGATGCGGATTCTCATGGACTTTTGCTGCTTTCCAATCAGGGACAGTTTATTCATCGGGTGGAAAGTCCCAAAAAAGGCTTGTTGAAAACTTATGTGGCGAAATTGGCGCGCCCAATGACCGAAGCTCAAGCGCGTCTTTTAAAAGAGGGCGTCCAGCTGAAAGGCGAAAAAAAGCCTTTTGTCGCAAGGGAACTTTTATCCGTTTCCGATACAGAAGTGCGCATTTCCATCGGGGAAGGCGTTTATCATGAAGTCCGGCGAATGTTTGCCGCCGTTTCCAACCATGTCGAAGATTTGGAACGCATTTCCATTGGACCGCTAAAGCTCGATCCGATTTTAAAACCCGGAGAATGGCGGTTTTTGACTGCCGAAGAAGTGGCTTGTTTCGGGTGAAGTCCAAATCTTGAAAATCAAATGCCGCCAGTTATTCTGACAACGCTTTTTGAATAGCGTCTGCCGTCGGGATTTCTGGAAGGACATTCCACGTTTGGGATTTCGGCAGATACACTGCGTAGGCGGGAACTCCACTGCGTCCAAGAGATTTCAACAGGGCAGAGACTTCTTCGCTTTCAAGAGTATAATCGGCGCGTATCAAAAGGGCGTTCGCCTTGTTGAAAATTTCTCGGACGGTTTCGCTGGACAGGAGGACGGCTTCGTTGGTTTTGCAGGTGAGGCACCAGTTCGCAGTCACATCGACAAAAATCGGTTTTTCTTCGAGAGCGAGTGCTTGGAATGTTTGTTCCGAGTAACGGTACCAGCCGTCTTCGCCTAGCGTCTGTTCTGCGGCGGCCAGGGCTCTTTTTTCGGTCTCTGATTTCAGTGCGGGGCTCCCGGCGAAGAACCATGCAGCAAAGAAGAATCCCGAGAAAAGGATGAGTAAAATCGGTTCGCGGACAAAAGGCTTGTCGGGGCGTGCCACTTTTCCAAATATGGCTGAGCAGATGATGGCGGTGATGCCAAAAGCTCCGATGATTCCCGCTCCCGTTTTTCCGCTAGTGCAAAAGGCCACCCAAACAAGCCAAATCGCCGTTCCAAATAGGAATAGTCCCAAAATTTTTTGAAGTTTAACCATCCAGTTTCCCGGTTTGGGGAAAATTTTTAGAACATGGGGAAAACAGGCGACGAGGATGTAGGGGAACGCGAGACCCAGCGCGGCAGCGGTAAAAAACAAAAAGAGGATGGGGATGCTTTGGGTAAAGGCGAATCCCATGGCAGAACCGAGAAATGGGGCAGAACAAGGCGTGCTCAAAAGGACCATCAGAATTCCGCTGAAAAAGGCTCCGGACAACCCTTCCCGGTGAGTCGCTGCGTCCATTTTGGTAATGGTCGATCCGGGCAAGAAAAGTTCAAATGCGCCTAAAAGGTTCATGGCGAATGCGGAAAGCAGAACGACCATAAAGGTGATGAATCCCAGATTTTGAAATTGGAATCCCCAGCCGGCGTGTCCGCTGCCCGCCTTGATTAGTGTAATGATTCCGGCTAAAATCCAAAAAGAAATTAAAATGCCAAAGACCAAAGCGGCGGTGGAACGGAATAGGCTTGCCCGGGATTCTCCGCGGTGTTTCACCAGGTTGAACAGTTTTAAGAACAAGACGGGAAGTACGCAAGGCATCAAATTCAAAAGGAGCCCGCCGGCAAAGGCGAGGAGTAAAAACCACGCCCAGGGCTCAGTGGATTTTTTTTTTGACGGTTCTGCGGAAATGGGAGAAACGGAAGGAGTCCGTCCAAGAGCTTTCAATTCAAGGGAGGCGTGAACTGTTTGCGGCGCAAGACAAATGTGGCTGCAGGCCTGGTAACCGAAATTGACGTTTGTCGTGCTGGTATCGTAATCGGCATCCAATTTTTGAATGGGAACTCCAACGGAAAACGTTCCCTTGAACACCAAATTTTCCAAATCCAAAGCTTCGCTGTATTCTTTGATGGGGGCGGGCCAAATCGGGTCGCCGAATTCAATGCCCCGCGCTTCAATTTCGAGCGTGGACGGTTTTAAAAATTCATCGGCGGCGATGTTTGCGTTTACATGCCAGTTTTCGGGAATCGTGATGCGAATTTCCACTAAATTTCCGACTTGAGTCGCTTCTTCCGGGAAGATGATTTCCACTTTGGGCGGCGCCATGTTGTTTAGGTTGACGGATTCAAAATCTTGAGCTTTTGCAGATGCGCAAACGAGAAGTATGGGCAAAATCCATTGCAACCAACAAGTGACTAAATTTGTTTTTACAGATGTTTTCAAAAGAAGATCTCCTCGGCAAAACTATTTTTCGATTTGTCGCTTTTTGGAAACTCCCGGATTAGGTCAGGAGTCTTATGGCCTCGATTCAAGGGCCTGTTCGCAATCAGGATATTTTGAAATTCTGGAATTTGCATCGGCACACAATTTACAAATTGTGCAAGCGTAAAATGCCGCGAGGTGTTCCTATCCAGGACATTATGCAAAATGTTTACATCCGGCTTCACCTCCATTTTGAAAACGTTCGGAGCCTTTACAGTCCTGTGGGATGGCTTGTACGGGTGGCGGAAAATGTTTGCAATGACGAATTGCGCCGCTTGATGCGTTTTCGGAAAGTTTCCGAAAAATATTTTCGTTATGAATCGCAGCGCAATGCCAAAAATGCCCGTTTGCCGTGGGATACTCTAGAAGTCAAGGCGTGCCTTGGAAAACTTCCCCCTCAACGGGAAGCGCTTGTCGATTTGCACTTTTTAAAAGGAATCTCTATCGGGGATTTGGCGGAAGTATCGGGATGTAAACATACGACTGTAGCCAAACGTTTAATCTTGTCGATGGAAAAAATGCGAAAAAATGCACTGGAGTCTGTCAAAATGTCGTGATTTTTTTGGTAATATTGAAATGTGAGTTTTTTATTGCGAGCATTTCTTTTGTTCGGTGTGTCGTTGGCGTTTGCCATCGATGCGTGGAATGATTTTTCCCGGACAGACATTTTTTACAGTGCGGCCCGGACAGAACAAGCCCTTGTTCTGGGAACGGATGGTGGAGTGCGGATCATCATGCCTGGCGGAGAATCGGACGTGTTCTCTTCGGAAGATGGTTTGGAAGCGTCCGAAATATTCGGCGTTTCCCGAATGGAAAACGGAGAATTGTTCGCCGTTTCGTCAAAGGGAATCCTTTCGAAACTCATTGCAAACGGGAAGTTCTTGGTAGTGAACCGTTCTTTTGCTTCGGCGGGGGTGGAGCTGGTTCCCGGCCTACTTCAAAACGCGTCGTCGATTCTTGTGTTGGGATTTCGGGATAGAATCGCTTTCTTTGACACGGAGCGGCAAAAATCGTTGATGACGTTGACGCGTGTCGGGGATGTTTCCCTCAAGTCCGTCTCCCCGTCAGCGATGCGAATTGCAGGCGATTCCTTGTTCGTTGCCGTGGGAAACGAAGTCTTTTTCCGTCACATGGACTGGAACGCCTTGGAAAGGGATGTCTTGCTCGCGGATCCGAATTCATGGACGTTGTTGAAAACGTTTAAAACTCCGGATTCTACGAAAACGGCCATCCGGAAAATCAATGTGGATGGAAAATCCATTTCGGTCGGTTTTGACGATTTTGAATTTCCGATTGTCGCATTGGGCGATACGCTGTCAAGTAAAAGATTTCCTTCTCTTTGGAGGGGAGATTCTTCCCGTGTGCGGCAAATTCTGGAAGCGGAAGATTTCGCCTACCTTGTCGGAAAGGATTCTGCATGGATTTATGATGGGGAATTGAGAAACGTTTCCTCTTGGACAAAGTTCCCTATTTCGGGTGCGTATGTTGTGTATCCTGGATTTGCGGAAGGCGGTGTCACGGTTCACACATCGAATGGGGAATTTGGATTCAGTGATGGCGAAGGGTGGAACTTTGCCGCCGCTGTAGATGAGTCGCCTTTTTATGCGGATGAAGCTCCTCATGCCCGTTTTTTGAAAAATTTGGCGATTTTGCCCGATGGAATGGCGTTGGTCAGCGTTTGGGGGTTGGGACTGCGCATGTATGCGTCCCATGGTGCAGAATGGGTGATGGATTTGACCGATGCCGAAGACGTCTGTATGGACAGGTTCTCGCCTCATTTTCTTGTTCCTACGGGAATAGACGTTGCGCCAGATAGCATCGGATGGCTTGTCAACTATTGGGGAAAGTCCGGTTATGGAATTGCTTATGTCGATGAATCTGGAAATATCAGCTGTGCCAATGGCATTGGAAGCGGCAATTACACGGGACCGTTACGGGCGAAGCTTTCTGAAGATGGCTCAGAATGGATTGTCTATTCTGCCGCCGGATTGACAGAAGGTGCTGCCGGACAAGGCTCTTTGGATATATTCCGGTTCAAACCGGTTTCGGAAACGGGAGGAGAACTAGTCCTTTCTGGGAAATCGAAGATTCCGACGCCTGACAATTATGTTTTGGTCGATATGGATTTTGACAAAGCGGGACGCCTGTGGACGGTTACCAATTCGACTGTCGCTTATTTTGAATCCGGCATGGATTCAGTACAGGCTCCGCATAAAATTGCCGCTTTGGAGCAAGCGAGCCTTTCTTCCATCGCCTTAGACCCGAAGGATAGGCTTTGGGTGGGAACCGTCGGAGATGGTGCTTACAGGATTCAGAAAACGGGAAAAAGCCCCGATACGCTTGCTGCAAAGAAATACGTCAGCCGGAATGGGCTCTTGAACGACATTGTTTATGACGTAGCCGTAGATTCTAAAAAAGGCGAAGTCTGGTTCATTCACAAAAACGGAGCGTCCCGTTATTTCCGGGCAGATCTGCGGGAGACTTCTTCGTTTATGACTTCTGACGGACCGGAATTCAAAGTGTATCCGAATCCGGTGCGCTTTGATTTGGGTCAGGTTCTGACGTTTGACTATTTTTCAGAATCAGCGGTTATCTCCATTTACAATGCGGGTGCGCATTTAGTCCGTTCATTCCGCGGAAGTGAAGTCTCTGGAGGACGTCTGGTTTGGGATGGGCGCGATAGGAACGGCGTTCTGGTCGCTCCGGGCGTTTATCATTATCTGGTAAAAAAAGGCTCCAAGACGAAGCGGGGCAAAATCTTAGTCATCCACTGATGGACAGCGGAGGTCGTTTCGTGAAAAATTTTTTGTTGTTCCTATTGGCGGCGTTCTTGCTTTTGGGATGCGCTTCTCAGCGGCAAAAGCCCGTGTGTGCAGAAATCGAATACCGTTTGAATCACATGTCGATGTCTCCTGATCAGCGGGAATGGACGCGTGAAGAATTGAAACAATGCCAAGCGGAGCAAGAAGAATACGCCAAATCGGATTCTCTCACGAACCGTTTCAAAAAAAGCATTTATGAAATGTATGCAGATTCCAAAAAGGATTCTTCTGCGGTAGATTCGACAGGAGCTTCTCCGCAATGAACAGGGAACGGATTCTTGCCGAAATTCCCAAAAGCTTGCTGCAAATCGCAGAACGAATTTGCGCTGCAGGGGGGAGATCTTATCTCGTTGGAGGGTTTGTCCGCGATGCGTTGTTGGGCATTCCCTCTAGAGATTTCGATGTAGAAGTTTACGGCATTGAACAGAAGACGTTACTCGACATATTGAAAAATTTTGGTCGGCCCAATTTAGTCGGCAGGGCTTTTGGAGTCGTTCATCTTGTGACCCGCGGGCTGGAATTGGATTTTTCTTTTCCCCGGACAGAAAGTAAAATCGGCGAGGGGCATCGGGGTTTTTTGGTTGAAACGCACTTGAACTTGACGTTCGAAGAAGCGGCTCGGCGGCGGGATTTTACGGTCAACGCTATGGGACTTTCGCTGCCGGATTTAGAACTGTCTGACCCTTATGACGGCAAGGGTGATTTGGAACGGAAAATTTTGCGCCACGTTTCCCCGGCGTTTTCAGAAGACTCTCTGCGCGTGTTGCGAGGCGTCCAGTTCGCATCGCGGTTTTCGTTAGCCCTTTCTCCAGAAACTGCGAAACTTTGCCGCAGTCTTTCTTTGGCGGATCTTTCGCCGGAACGTTTGTTTGAAGAATTCAAAAAATGGCTTCTCAAACCCGGAAGACCCAGTTTTGGACTGGCCGCTTTTTGTGAAATGGATCTTTTCCGATTTTTTCCTGAAATCAGCCCATGGAACGGCTCTTTGGAAAATTTGGGAATACTTTTGGATCATGTTTCAGAAGAACTAGACCGTGTTCCGGATTTGATTTCAAAAGAAGTTCTTGCGTTTTCGGCTTTGCTTTCGGGCGCGGGCAATTCGGATTCGGCGAAAACTTTTTTGGCGCGGATGACGAACGAAGTTCAGTTGCTCAAACGCGTTCCTGTGTTTTGCGCATTCATTCCGGAACTGCTCTCTCGGGCGAAAATCCAAAAGGCGTTCGAAGCGGAATTTATGCGCCGTTCTTCAGTGGCGCAAGGCGGTTTGTTCCTTTCGTATCTATATCTGAAATCGGCAGCACCTTTCTTCGAAAACGGAGTGAAGAGCTCTGTCGCAGAAACATTCCGGGCAACGGCAGAAGAACTAAATGTCTTTGAGGCTCCGCCTGAGCCGTGGCTGCGAGGGGCGGATTTGATTCAGATGGGTTTAAAGCCCGGCAAACGCATCGGGGAAATCATTCATGCTGAATTTGATCTTCAGCTGCAGGGAAAAATTCTGTCTCGTGAAGCTGCTCTGGATTTTGGAAAATCCGCTATTTCCAACGGAATAGTTTGAAAATGCCGAGGGGAACGGCTGCAGTGATGATGGGAATTTGCAAAAGCTCCACCATCGGCAATGTCAAAAGAATTTTTTCTTCGCGAAGGCGGATCGCTCCTATGGTCAAGAAGATGGCGTCGACGGCGATTTTGACCGCTAGCGGAACATAAAACCAGCTCCACGGGAACTCGGCAAACAGCGCAAGCCACGGGGCGACAAACAGCCAAACGTAAAATGTGTAAATCAGCGTCAAGAAAAGCGTGTAAAAATGATTGGCGTAGCGAGTGCCGTTGCTAGACCATCGGGCGCGTTGATTCAAAAGGCCTTTGAATGTATCGACGGGGGCCGTTTCTACGACAGCGTCCGGATCCAGATTGTAGCAAAATTCAACATTGGGCTCGTGGATCATCTTGTGGACGAGCATGTCGTCGTCGCCGGAAGAAAGATGCACTAAATCGCCAAAGCCGCCCACTTGGAAAAACAGCTCTTTTTTATAAGCTAAAGCCGCAGCGCTGGCGACCATGGGCACGCCCATGCTGAATCCGCCGGCTTCGATGGATGTGTAACCCAATGTTTCAAGCTTTTGGTAAGCGTGGACAATTCCCGGGGAGCCGTAATTTTTCTTGGGGCCTTGGACAATGGCAATATTTCCTCGGAATCGGCTTGCCATGGAGCGAATCCAGCCTTTGGGCGGAATGCAATCCGCATCCATCGTCATCAGAATTTCGTATTTGGCGGCTTTGAATCCTGTTTCCAAGGCGCGCTTTTTGGGGCTTTCCAAAAAAGGAGCATCCATGGGAACGTGCACAACGGAAAATTGGGGATGTGCTGCGGCGAACGCTTCGAGAATCCGCGCCGTGCCGTCTGTGGAGCGGTCATTGACGCAAACGACTTCCCATGTCCCGGTGTAATCTTGCGCCGCCAAGGCTTCGAGCGTCCGTTGGGCGTGCTCTTCTTCGTTCCGAAGAGGGACGATTACGGAAACAGTCCAGTTCTTTTCGGGGACGCTGCGGTTCCTTTTGGCGCGCAAAAGTCCTATGGAAAAAAACAGGAATAGGGCTGCGTATAGCGCGGTCAGGACTCCGAGAATGCAAATGCTTGGCATCACGTGCAAAATATATTTATTATTCTGTTCCCATGACGATTCATCCTTCTGCTTATGTAAGTCCAAAAGCTCTTGTAGACGACAGCGCAAGCATCGGTCCTTGGTGCATTGTGGAGGATTTTGCCGTTGTTGGCGAAAATGCCGTTTTGGAATCTCGAGTACACGTGTTTCCAGAGGTAAAAATCGGCAAAGACACTCGAATTTTTGACGGAGCCATTCTCGGGAGCGAGCCTCAGGACCTCAAATTTGCCGGAGAACGGACTTTTTTGGAAATCGGTGATCGTTGTGTTATCCGCGAATATGCGACGCTTCACCGGGGAACGGCTTCTACGGGGAAAACGGTTGTCGGAAACGATGTCCTAGTGATGGCTTACGCCCATGTGGCTCATGATTGCCGCCTCGGAAATGGTGTTGTCATTTCGAATGCGGTACAATTGGCCGGAGGAGTGCAAATCGGGGAACATGCGAATTTAGGCGGCACGGCAGGTGTCGCCCAAAATTGCCGTATCGGTGCATTCAGCTTTGTCGGAGCTTCGCTTAAAGTCGACAGGGATGTCCCACCATATGTCAAGGCTTTGGGAAATCCGCTGCGCTTTGCCGGAGTGAACCTTCATCTTCTCCGCAAATTCCCGGAACGTTTTTCCGAAGACCGTATTGTTGAAATAGAGCGCCTTTATCGGGAATATTATCATTCCAAGCGGCCTATCGAAGAGAGGGCTAAAAAAATGGCAGAATCCGGAGATTCCGCCTTTTGTGATTTCTTTTCGGAAATTTCCCGTCCCATCATCGGTTGATTATTGCTGCATCAGGGCTTCTAGAATGCCGGGATAGTAGCGTTTGCCGTTTCTGTCGTAAGCTTCGAAACCGCCGACTTTGGTGAATCCCCAGTAGTGCCAGCTCAAATCGTATTTTTCTGCCGCGGCGACGACTTTCTTGGACCACAGGGCGAAGTACTTGTCGCTGGGACCGTTTGCTCCGCAACTGCTTCGGCTCCCGGCGGCGACTCCGAATTCGCCCATGTTCATGGGAATGTGGCCGCCGTTCACGTCTGGGTAAAGGGACCTTGCCAAGGCGACATATTGAGCCATGTCCGAAGATATGGATATGGAATAGGTCTCGTCGCCTTTGCAGTTGTAACCGTGCCCTTCGTGAGAGAATGTATAAGGCTCGTAATAATGTCCGGAATAAATGATGTTTCCGTCTTGGGGAAGTTTGAGGACGGTCAGGTCTCCGAATTTTGCCGCATGGTAAGATTCAAACAGGATGGTTTTTCCTGGAGCCGCGCTGCGAATCACATTATAAGCGCTGAGCATGATGTCGTTCAGTACATCTGGATTGTTGAACAATGGTTCGTTCAAAATTTCAAGAGCCAGCATGGAATCCGGAAAAACGTTCAATGCGGTTGCCACTTGCGCCCAAATGGAGAGGAAGTGCGTTTTTTCCGCTTCGTAAGCCGCTCCGGCTTCTACGGGATTGCTAGAAAAATTGTTTCCGGCGATCATCAACTCTTGATAATGGTGGAAATCAACGATTACGGCTAGTCCGGCAGCGATAGCCTGCTCCACATCTTCAATGACTCCGGCTAAGCGTTCGGGGTTGACTTCGTGGGTGATAGGATTGGAATTGTGTTGCCAGCGGACAGGAATCCGCACGGACTGGAATCCGGATTTTTTGATAAGGGCGAAGTCGTCGTTTTGAATCGCATTTCCCCACGCATTGTCAAGGCCGTCATTGTATCCGAAGTTGTAAGGCTCATCGGGAACGTCTCCACCATAGGATTTGGAATCCCAAGAATTTCCCAAGTTGATTCCTCGTCCTAGCCTTACATTCATCGCCCGCCCCTGGGAATAATCGACGGGAACGGCGGCGACTGTTGCTGAAGAGCTGGAGGTTTCTTGTTCTGCGGCAGAAAGTTTTCCCGAATCGTCTAAACAGGCGACAAAAAGGAGTGCGGATAAAGGCAAAAGAAAAAATTTATGCATAAAATCCTCAAAAGCAGGGAACCATCCTTAAATTAAAATTTTTATGGTAGGGAATGCTTTCTGGGCGTTTTTAAATAGTGTTTACGGTAGAAACCGCTGAAAAAGGCGAAGAGACGGAAAAAAAACAATGAAAAAGGTCTTTCGCTAACGGTTTTTTGCAAAAATCAAAATTTGAAATGCCCAAAAACAAACTATATTATGGCTCATCGGATTTTGGAGAAATTGAATTCTATGAACGCAAAGATTCAGAAACCCTTTTTGAAGTGCTTATTCCTATCGCTTCTTTTTGTGTCGTTCTCTTTTGCCGGTACGGGATTTGGCGAATACCGAGACCGCGATGCTGGGCGATTTGTGATGAAACCGGGAAAGCCTTTCCGCCCCGATAAAGACGTTGTGACCGTGGTCATGCGCGAGGCGATTCCCCGTGGCGGTGGATACACTTACCAATACCCGCGTGAAAATCCGGAACCGGTGATGACGGATAAATATGCGAAAGAGGGCGCTCTTTCCATGGAAATTGAACTGATTGCAAGCGATTATTCCGGTGTTGCAATCTGTATTGCGGGTTCCGTTGACTTGACTCCTTATTTGGAAGAAGGCGTTCTTGAATTTTGGTTGAAGGGGGAAAAGGGCGGAGAAAACGCTTTGTTCGTACTTGTGGATGACGGCGTTAAAAGCGGTGGAGAATCTCTCCAGGTAAAGCTCCGATCCAAGAGCCTTGGTGAAATTACAACGGAATGGACTCATTTCAGCATTCCGCTCAAACTTTTCGGCATGACAGGTCTTTATTGGGATGCCAAGAATACGCGGGATGTGATGCTTCCATTTGCTTGGGACAAATTCAAAGGGTTCCGTTTGGAAGTCCGTAAAGATGAAAACGAATCGTTTAAGGTTTGGATCGACGATGTGGTTATCAAAAAACATGGCAAGCCGTACGAAGGCCCGGCCAATTATCCGTTCCGCAACGCGATTTAAGAGGGTTTTATGCGTAAACTAGTTTCTTCTTTTTTAATCGCATCGTGCGCGGCTGCAGTCTGGGCTACTCCGACGCAGGTCAAGTTGGATTCCATCCACGCTTCGATTGATACGTTGGCGAATAATATGGAATCAACGCTTCTCGGCAAGGACGATCTGCCGATGGCGGTCTCCGGTTTTATGGCGTTCCGCGTCAAGAATTTCCATTATTCCAATACGTCACCTGCTTTTGCAAGTGACAAAGCTCGTACTGCGGTTGATGCCATTTTCAAGGCGAATATCGTCGCCATGCCGAATTCCTATATGACGTTGTGGTCGAACTTCGCCTTCCCGTTTGACCTTTCGGGAACATTTGGCAATAAGTATGCGACTCAGCCGACAGAAGTGCCGACTTATGATGAACGCGTTCTTTACGACCATTCGACCGACTATTATTCAACGACTATCGATGAAGAATTCAATGTCGGAGCCGATATCCGTGCCGGTGTCTTTGGCGCTTACATTACGGCGGGCGGTGTCATTTGGGCGAATTCATCTCCGTTGACGATGTGGGAACGCGAAACGGCTCCGCGTTTTGCGTGGCAATACGAACTTTTCGAGGATGAAAAAACCGTCAGTACTTATTACAAGGAAAAGGTTTTCAAACCGGTGAAAGAAGGCGGTCGCGCATTCTGGACAAACCGTTCTTTTGGTGGCGTTTTTGCCAATGTTTATCAATTGCCGTTCAATATGAAAGCGCAATTGATGGTTTCCCAACCGATGGATATGGATGTGGGAACTCGTGACGGTCTCCGTCTTTATGCGGGACAGCCCGGTGAATTGGAAACCTATGGCTTGCACGACATGCGCGGTTCCGTTTATCATGCGCGAATTGCCAAGGACAAACTTTTGGAATCCATGACGTTGGGCGTCAACTATATGGGCGTTGTCTTTGACAAGGGCATGATTTACGAAAATGAATTCCGCAACCAATATCTTACGGCGGGAATGGATCCCTCGATTTTGAATACCCATGTTGCATCTGTTGACATCAAAGGAAACATTACTCCGAAACTGTATTTGATGGCGGACGTGGCGGTGAGCATTACGGATTCTGTAAACTTCTACAAGTCTGAAGCTGCCGCTCAAACTCATGGTTATGCTGAAGATGCTTATGAATCTGCGATTGCGACGCCTCAAGTTGGCGTTTACATCAAGGCGCAGAGCAAATACATCGAAGGTTGGCCGATCACGGTGGAAGGCATCTATCTCCCGAAAGACTTCTACTCACCGTATTCTTTGAGCAACCCGTCTCGTTTTACCAGTTGGCGTAAAGACGAAATGTATTTGAATGGAGGCTCTCTCCGTTATACGCCCAACATGATGGGATTGAACTTTAAATTGGAACCGACATTCAACCGCGGCTACTTTGATTTGCAATACGGTTTGCATCGCCAGGTGGAAGAAGGTACGGACGTTCTTGTTTTCAATTATCGTTTGAACGGTCGCAATATGTGGGAAAGCACCAATTCTTGGACAAAGCACAAACCGATTTTCTGGGCGGATTCGGGTAATGCGGATCCCAAAGCGAGTGGCTATGTTGCCCGTACGGGTGTTCTTGAACCGGGTACCGGCATCAAGCTACGTCGTCAAAAAGGCGGTCTTTATGGCGGCACTTGGGAAATGTGGGAATCTTTCGTTGCTTACGAAAATACCAATCAAATTGCGAAGAAAAAAATTCCGAGCCATGCAAAGTGGTCTTCTTTCCTGTCGTTCATGGGTGGGTACGATATCGGTCACTGGTTTGGGACCGACCGCAATATCATGATGACGGGATACGCTTCTATTTCCGGAATCTCGACGACGATCGCTCCGATTGCTTACAGCGAAGATCAGTCTGATATGTTGCTTTGGAGTTTCTTTGGACAATTTGAACCGGCGATAGCGATTCATCCGAAATTCCATTTGGTCGGCATTTTGGGCCTTGAAACATTCCGTTCGAAGTATGCTTATGTTTCCTCTTCGATGACAAACAATCTTTCGAAAACATCTGATCTTTATTCAGAAGTCTCTACGGATTACTACTCTTACGCTCCGATTAATTACCTTGAAACGGCAATTGGTCTGGGATTCGATTGGGATTTTGCGGATCGCGCAGGATTGCACGTTCGCTACAAATGGATGACGCATTCCGACGAAACTCTTTCTGTCAACGATTGGCACTCGCATTACATTGCGGCAGAAACCAAGGTTTGGTTCTAAGGAGGGCGTGAAAAATGAAGATGAATATGAAAAAATTTTTGATCGCTTTCCTCGCTTGCGCGGCAACACTTCCCGCTGCGACAGAATGGCAGACACAGGAAAAATTGGATGCGAAAGTCGATTCTATCAACGCCAAACGCGGTGTTGAAATCGGTGGTAAAATTCGCGCCATTGCGCAGGCATCTTATTTTGACACGGATAATGATCCGACGGGCATTAACAAAATGCCGAGTGTGGAACGCAATGAAATGGCGAATGCCGACATTGACTTCCACTTCCGTCCCTATGAATTTGTCCGCGCAAACGTGATGCTCCGTTTTGGCGCAGGCATGCAGGAATATTTCTCTTCTGCATCCAAGACGATGTCTGTCGGCTGGATCAACGTAGAAGGCAACATTGGAGATTTCTTCTATTGGGTCGTCGGTGATTTCCGGCAACAATACACACCGCTCACCTTGTTCAATCCGAGTGTGGAAATTCTCTATGAACCGACCATTTTCGCTCGCAAGCGTCACATGGCAGAATCTCAGGAACTTTTGGAAGGAAACCAGCGTAATTTGCAGGGTGCGAACATCCAGTTCCGGCATTCTTTTGGTAGCTCGCTAGGCGAACTTCGCGCAGAAGCTCTTGTTGCCCGTTTGAACCGGACTTCGGTCCTTGATCTGACTGGTGCAGAAGGCAATATTTTGCCGAATGATACGATCGCCGGAGCCTCTCTTGCTTCTAACATGGACAAGTGGCTTATCGCTGCGAACATTGAACTTCTTCCGCTGAATAAAAATCTTCTTATCGGTGTGACTCCGATGTTCATCTTCGACAATGAAGATTCTTACAGCTACACCTACCGTCATCCAGAAAACGATTTGAGTGCCGATTATGAACTTGCGTCCATCAATCCTTACGATGTTGATCCGCAGAGTACGATGATCGTAAGTGGTCGTATCGGTGGTGATGTTGCCGGATTCATTGGAAACAAAAATTTGATTTTGGATCTCGTTGCGGAATACGCTTATTCTTCGGATAAAGTTTTTTCGCATTCGGATGTTCCCGTTCTTGATGCGACGACGGGGCTCCCTTTGATCGATGAAACAACGGGCGAGGCTCTTTACACAGACGTTTCTAGTTCAGAAAAACTCAATGGTTCTGCCCTTTTGGTGAATCTGAATCTCGGTTATAAAACTGCGTATACTTGGGGTGCTCTTCTCGGAGTGGATGTACTCCGTAATGACAGTAACTGGTATAATAACGTTGCTCAGTCCCCCAAATTTTTCGCTCGCCGAATCCTGAATACGGATAAGGATGGCAATACGATTAAATATGGTGTAAATTCTCCACTATACTCAACGTTTGACGCTCTTTACAACTACGCACCAAAATATTCTCCGGCAACAACAACGTTGGTGACGGATGATAACGGTATTAGCGGAGGTCAATCAGAAAGTTACAACATAGCGCCGTTCAACAAGAGTTCTTGGAAGTCGAATGTTTATTCCCGTTCTCAGTTGGCGTTGATTGAATCGTTGACGGATCCGGCTGTGCAACTTTCGCTGCCGAATGGCCTTGCGACTTCGAACCGTCAAGGTGCTCGTGCAAACTTGGTGTTGAATTGGAAAGACTATGCCGAAGTGCAGGGACTTTTCAGCACGTTCTCGCAGGTTTCTCCGCTAGTCGGCTTTAAAGAAGCTTCTTACACCGAATTTGGTGGAGGCGCCAAAGTGGATGTGTTCAAAATCCTCGGATTCCAAAAACCGCTTGAAATTTCAGGTTCTTACAAGCACTCGGAAAGAAGTGTGGATACGGACAACTGGGCGGCTCTCGGGCTTGCCGATGGTACGGCTGAACTCAAGAGTGATTTCATCAACGCCGGTCTTTATGTGCAATACCTTCCGCGTTTGGGCTTTACCGCCGGATTGCAATACATTAAAACGGATTACAATCTTTACCAGGGAATGGAAAGCGGGATGATGGCTCCGTTAAAAAATTCCAAGCAAATGCAGTGGATGGTAGGATTGGATTACTCGTTAGCGCATAATGCTTGGTTGTCGTTGAATTTCGGCATTGTTTCTGTTGAAAACGAATATAACACGGCGGCAGTGGTTGCCAGCGGATCAGCTGATGGAGCCTATAATCTTCCTTCTTACTACGATGTATCGACCGATGTGGCGGGTAAGTTCAAACATGAATTCAGTCAAACGATTGTGGAAGCTTCCATTAACGTGGAATTTTAATGGGAGGGACTAAGGAATGAACTCGAATATGAAAATGCATTTGCTCGGTTTCTCTTCGGTGCTGCTTTTTTCTGCGGCAACGGCTTTTGCTGCGCCAGAACAAGATTCTGTCGCAAACGAAAGTGTTGGACAACAACAGAAGTCTTTGCTTGAAAAGTTGGATTCCCTCAATGACGCTGTTCTCGGTCTTCGGGTGAACGGTTCTGCAAAAGCGGGAGTTTTGACATCAATGGCCTCGTCTGATCAGTTTAGCTCGCAGTCTCCGACTCAGGAAACTCAAGCCTTTACGGACGTGAACTTGATTCTTACCGCTCGTCCGAGTTCCGAAACGCAAGTCCGCGTAGAAGCCCGCCTGCATAAGGATTGGCAGAGCGCTTATGAAGAGAACAATAATCCGATTATTGGACATTGGTTCTCTTACGACGGATTGATTTTTGACAAGCGCCTAGCTTTCAACTTGGGTTACATGCGTGTCGGTTACACACCGTATACTCTTTATACCCCGCAGCCGAATTTGCTGCAAGAACCGGAGGTTTTTGCGGCTGCTCGCGCAGAGGCAATGAGCAAGAGAAATTTGGATACGACTTCCCGTCGTTTACTCCAAGGTCTTAACGCAGACTTCCACAGTGGTAGTATTGGTGTGTTGGATGATATTCATGTTCAAGCAACGGGGGCTCGTCTTCGCAACATCGCTAAGAAAAACGACCAGGTTTTCTTTGACTTTGATTGGTCTGATCGTTATATGTATGGTGGACGCTTGGGTGTCGAAGCTTATGGCGCGCGTCTTGGCGTGAACTTCGTGAATGTCTTTGATCGAGAACTCAGCTTCCTTGCGCATGATTTGGATTTGAGTGATTCGGTCGTTCTCGATGACAACAAAGTGTTTACGGGCGAATTGGGATTCAACACAAAGGAAATCTTGCCGGATCTTCCCGTTGTTTTAGGATTTGACGCAGAATTGGCTCTGTCGTGGTGGGATGCAAATCTTTACCATTCTGCGAAAAAATCGTATTCGGATTATGTGATTCAAAAGGGTTTGGTTCCAAACGAAGATGGTGTTCTGGATTCAATCGCTTATGTGAAAGAAATCCAGAGAAATTCCAACGAAACTGTTTCGGAAAATTTCATGGACGACAATGGAATGGCGTTCTATGTGGAACCGTATGTCAAGGCGAACTTTGGTGACTTGAACCTCCAATTGCGCGGTCGTTATTTGCAGAATGATAAAAAGTTCTGGTCTGAAATGGCCTCAGCTTCGAATTTTGACGGCAATACGGTCATCTTGAATGCAAATGGTCTCTATTCTGATTCCGTTTACACGAACCTCGTTTCGGCGTTTGGAATGTCGAGCCTTGAAAACCTTTATTATCAAGTCTACAATTCAAATCCGTTGAATGTGACAAACTTGCTCACTTCTGCCACGGCAAACATTTTGACTGCGGAAAATAATGAATCGCCTTATATGTATGCGCGTGTGTATAACAACTATAAGAACGCCCATTTTTATCGCAATGCTTATTCTGCCGATACAAAAAAACGTCTAGAAGCAAGTGAAATTTTGAATTTGATGGACGGATCAATGGATATGGCATTGCCTTACGGTCTTGCTACTCCGGATCGCAAAGGTTTTGCCGTTTCGTTTGACGGTGATTGGTCTAGCATCGTGACTTTGAATGGGCGCTTTGCTCGTTATAATTGGGATGCTGTGGATGATGTCTTTATGGAATATGCGGTTGGTGTAGGCATTCGCCTTGATGAACTTTTCCCGGTTCTTGACCAGGTCTTGGGAAATGCTAATAACGAAAACCGCACTTTGATTCAAGCATCTTTCGCTCATGCAGAAGAAGACAATTACTTCAAACGTAAGTCTGACCGCATCATGGCAGGGGTGACTTCGGATAATATCATTGGCCCGATCGGTCTCCAGTTCGGCGTTGAAACATTCTCCATGGAATACGGCAATCATTTGCAAGTAAGCGAATCGGCTGCAATCAAGAAAACCGAAGAAATGTTGCTCCGAGTCGGTCCGCGTATCAAGATTGCTCCGGCTTCTTACCTGTCTGTGCAATATGGTTTGCTGACGGATAAGGTTTCCTTCGAACGGATAGGCCTTGCAGAAGACGGTGTAACTCTCGTTGTTACTCCGGACGAGTTTTCTATTGATAAGAACGTAATCATGGCCGACGTGACGGTGACATTCTAAGAGGTGTGCATTATGAAAAAATCTCTTTCCTGTTTGTTTGCTCTTGGAACTGTAGCGCTGACGGCTTGTTCTTCGATGGATGTCAGCTCTTCAGAAGCGCTTGAAGGCAATTTCCCAAAGGATTTTGTTGCTGCGGAATATATGACTTTGCATCCGGGACTTCGCAGTTTGCAAATCCAGGATTTTGTGAATGACTTTAATTCAAGTCTCTCTTTGGAGGCTGATTCTGTGACCGCCGATGCCGACGCCTACCTGGCAGATACGGCTGTGCTCCACCAGATTTATGTAAATCCATTTTATGCGGGTTATTCCGAAGCCCTTTGGGCAGAAGATTGGGCGGTTTCTACGACTCCTGTGACGACTTGCGGATTAGATACGATTTACATTCGCGTCAAACCGGCGGATGCGACACCAGTGACCGTTTATTTGGGATCGTTGACTTATGCCGAAGATGGTGTGACGATTCTTTCGGTAACGGGCTTTTCGGATTCGTTAAAAACAACACCGGTTTCGTTTGATATTGATGGAACGAATTACAGTGTTGTAAATCAGCGCGGCAGCACCAAGACCGAAGTTGATTCTTCGAGTTGTGTTACGGCTGTGGATTCAACTGCTGGAGGAATTCCCAGTGACAAGAAAAAACATCTTTTGAAATTCAATTTTGAAAATTCAAGAGATGATTTGGCGATTTTACAAAATGTTCCAACGGATACTTTCGCTATTTCGAGTCAGTATCTGATATATGGACAGGCGCACGGTTGGGCTTATCGCGTTTGTCGGGATGACGAAAAGTTGAACCCGATTCAGTCGGAAGTTTATCCGATGACCAAGTTGTATTGCGCAGATGGTGATGTCATCCGCGAAATTGCGGAGTGAGGATTCTTATGAACTTAAAACTGATCGCATTTTCTCTTGCTTTGGGCCTTGCTACAATGGCGAATGCCGCTGCGGATAAGGTTGTTGGCTATTTCCCCTATTGGAGCCAATACGCCCAATTCGCCCCAAAGGATGTCCGTTTCAACATGGTGACTCACATTCACTATGTTTCGATAGCTCCTGCATCGGATGGCTCTCTCGCTTTTGCAGACGAAAGTGACATTGAAAATTTCAAGGAACTGTCGAAGCTCGCGGCAGAAAACAACGTGAAAGTGATTGTTTCTGTCGGCGGCTTGGAACAGGAAGGTACTTTGGCGGAAATTGGCGCTTCGGAAGAATTGCGGGGAACTTTTGCTCGCAATGTGGTTTCTTTCTTAGATGAATACGGAGCTGCAGGTGTGGATTTGGATTGGCAAAATCTGACAGCCGAAGACGCAGAGGGATTCGCTGCTCTTGTATCAGCACTCAAAGACGTTTTGGGCGATAAGACTCTTTCTATTTCCACTTATCCGCTGACATCGGCAGATGCTTACGATGGAGCGGTTTTGAACAATGCGGAATATGTGACAGTTCTCGTTCCCGATCAGATGACGGAAGAGAATTCGGAATTGAAACCGAATCAGAGCGTCGCTGTGATTGAAGAAGCTTTAAATGTTCTCTCTTCAAAGGGCGTCGATAAGGATAAACTTCTTCCTTCGTTTTCCCTTTACGGCAAAAGTTTTCTCGGAGCCAAAAACTTCGGTGACGCTCCGACGGGGGTAGGCAGTGGAAACGAAGGCGTCTTGGCGTACAAGGAATTGATGACCAAGTTTGACACTCCGGATTACAAGGTTTCTTTCGACGAATCTTCAAAATCGGAAATTGCGGTCAGCGAAATGGAAGCTATCGTTTTTATGGGGATTCCTTCTGTAAAAGCGTTGGCGGAACTAGTCAAGTCCGAAGGCTATGCCGGTGTTGCTGCGTATGACCTTTCCCAAGATCATGGGGAACCGCTTGTGTCCCTGCTTGTAACGATTGGTCTTGAACTTCGCCCGAATATCAATTACAAAGCGAAGAAAAAATAATTTGATCTTTGAAAAATATTTTTTAAGACCTTCCCAATTCCGGGAAGGTTTTTTGTTGAACCCCGATAATGGGGCAGGAAATGTTTGCAAGGCAAATAGCAGATGGGCAAGAAAGTAGGAAAGCGAGTTTGCCATAGAATGAAGTTTATTTTTGCATGGTGAAAACGTGAAATTTTACGTTTCTATGAATGAAATATGACTTTGCTCCGATGAAGCTTTTTTATTTTCGGATAGATGGAAAACGATAGCATCAATTCTGTAGCATTTCCGGATTCTCTTGGAATGGACTCCTCTGCTGTGGAACCGGTTCAAATAGGGATTTCTGTTCGTACGGATTCCCTTTTGGATGTGGTCAAAGGGGATACTTTTGAATTCAAGGTGAATGTCTCTTGGCGGGCAGATGCGCATGCCAATGCAATTTTGATATTGCCGATGGGTTCGGCTAATGCAAAAGGTGTGACTCAAATCGGAGTTCGCGAAGAACATTTTCGTCAAATGCAAGGGGAATCTTCGATTTCAAATACGCAATTCATTTACACGTTGACTGCCGATGAAGCGGGAGACGTGGCGATTCCCGCATTGCGTTTTCAAGTTCCTTCGGCGAATGGACCTTTTGAATTTCAAACGGAAAGAGTAGTGTTTCAGATTAAAGAATCTTCACATGTGGGAATAGCTGGTGCATTAGGCGTTTTACTTGCTGTTATTGCTTTGGGTGGATTTTGGATGATGCGCCGGCGGATGAAACTGACGAAGGAGTTCTTGGCAAAGAAACGTTTGGAAGAGAGAACCATTTCGAAAGAATTTTATTCGCTGGGGAAAAGAATTGCCAAGTCGGACAGCCGTTCGTGGTTGCTGGATTTGGAAAAAATTTGTAAATCTTGGGCCAAGAATCAGTTTGGAAACGATAACCTGGAATCTTTGGCGAAAGCCGGAAAAATCAAGGGTTGGGATTCCTTAATTGAAGATTTTGCGCACGCTCGTTATGGCGGTGGTGGGTATGATGCTTTTGAAATCAAGGAAACTTGGAAATTGGCTGCAAAACTTTTGAACATTCAAGAAGATGTGTGAGGTCACGATGACAAACGTTCAGGAATTAACAGAAAAAATCAAGGATCAGGGCCTTTTCTGCGCGAATCTTTTGCGCGAAGTGGAAGGAACTGTGATTGGGCAAACCGCCATGGTGAAGAGCATTCTCACCGGGATCTTGGCGGATGGACATATTCTGCTGGAAGGACTTCCGGGACTTGCGAAGACAACGGCGGTTCAGGCATTTGCAAATGCCGTTTCATTGGACTTCAAACGGATTCAGTTTACGCCAGATTTGCTCCCGGCGGATTTGGTGGGCACGACGATTTACAATGCGAAAGAATCCCGTTTTGAAACGCGAAAAGGCCCGCTTTTCACAAATCTGGTGCTTGCCGATGAAATTAACCGTGCTCCGTCAAAGGTTCAGAGCGCCCTTCTCGAAGCGATGCAAGAACGTAAAATTACCATTGGCGACGAAACCTATAACCTTGACGAGCCTTTCTTGGTGCTGGCGACGCAAAACCCGATTGAACAGGAAGGAACGTATCCGCTTCCAGAAGCGCAAGTGGACCGTTTTCTGCTCAAGGTGAAAGTCGGTTATCCTGGCAAAGAAGATGAAATGAAAATTTTGGATGCGGTGAGTGGAAACGGGTTGAAAACTCCACAGACCGTGGCGAATAAGGAAGATATTTTAAAATCCCGTGAATTGGTTCGGGATATTTATGTCGATGAACGGATTCGGGAATACATTGTGAACCTGGTGCTTGCGACTCGGGACCCGGCAACCATCAAAAAAGCGGAACTGGCGAATTTCATCTCGGTGGGAGCATCTCCGCGCGCATCTATCGGGCTTGCCTGTGCGGCGAAAGCGCATGCGTTCATCGAACTTCGCGGTTATGTGACCCCCGAAGACGTGAAGGCTGTGGCGATGGAAGTCCTACGTCACCGTGTCATTTTGAGTTATGAAGCGGAGGCCGAAGAAGTTTCTCCGGAAATAGTAGTGCAAAAAATCCTGGATTCTGTCGAAGTTCCGTAATATGCTTTCGAAGGATATTCTCAAAACGGTCCGGCGCATTGAACTTTCGGTGCGCGGTCCCTTGGATTCGATGATGGCCGGAGCTTATCACAGTTCCTTCAAAGGCAATGGCGTTGAATTCAACGAAGTCCGGGAATACGTGCCGGGAGACGATGTCCGATCGATTGATTGGAACGTGACCGCCCGGATGGGGACCCCTTACATCAAAAAGTTCGTGGAAGAGCGCGAGCTGACGTTGATGTTGATGGTCGATGCCAGTTCCAGTTCGGAATTTGGCTCTGGAAAAGAGATGAAGGGCGAAGTGATGGCGGCGATAGCAGCTCTTTTGGCGTTTGCCGCTGTCAGAAACGGCGATAAAGTCGGCCTGTTGATTTTTACGGACGACGTGGAACTTTTCATTCCACCGGCCAAAGGACGTAAACATGTTTTGCGTTTGATCCGTGAAATTCTCTACTTCAAACCGGAACGCCATGGGACAAATCTGCAAAAGGCTCTTGAATATGCCGGAGAAGTATTGAACCGTCGTTCGATGGTGGTCGTCATGTCGGATTTTTTAGATTCCGGTTATGAAAAGGCTTTTAAAATCTTGAACAGACGTCACGATCTGTTGGCGGTTTCGGTGACAGATCCGCGGGAATCGGACCTTCCGCCGGTTGGACTTGTTGAATTTGAAGATCCGGAAACGGGAGAAACATTTTTGGTGGATACGGGGGATGCCGCATTCAGGGAAGCTTTTGCGCATGAAGCGAAAAAAGCGCAGAAGGTTATTCGGAACGGCTTTCAGAAGATGAATGTGGATTATGTGGAATGCAAAATCCGCGACGAATTCCGGAATACGGTAGAGCCTTTGGTGGAACACTTTAGAATGCTGCAAAGACGTCGGAGTTGATCATGCGATTTTTTTCAAGATGGAAATGGCTTGGGGTGCTTTTATTTGCATCGCAGACGTTCGCTTTTCCGGTTTCGGTCAAGTCTTCGACGACAGCTTCGCAGGTTTTTATCGGGGACCGTTTTGAATATCAAATCGAAGTGAATGCTCCGGAAAGTGCCTTGGTGGAACTCCCCGCTTTTGTCGGAAATCTGGGCAATTTTGAAGTCAAGGACCTGCTGCGTGATGAAGATGGTGAAAAGTCTTTACCCGGGCAAAAAAAATCGATTTGGAAAGCGACTTTGAACACATTTGTCGCCGGGGATTTTCTCATTGCGCCGCAAGAAGTGCAAGCGGTTTTGGGAAGTGATACTGTGATTGTAAAAACGGATCCTGTCGCCATCAAAGTGGTGTCGCGGACGGATGGTTCGGAAGAAGATATTCTTGAAGTGGAAGAACCGATCGATGATTCGCAAATGCCGTTGTGGACTCGGATTCTTCTTGGAATTTTGGGGGCGCTCCTATTCGTTGCGCTTGGATGGTTTTTACATCGGAAGTTGCGCTCGGAGAAATCATTCCGGATGTTGCCCCCTTATGAAGAAGCGGTTTTGGCTTTGAAAAAACTCCGAGAAAGTCAGTTGCTCGCATCCGGAAATCAAGCGGAATATTTCACGTCTTTGAGCTTTATCGTGCGCCGTTATCTAGAACGCCGATTCTTGGATGGATGCTCGGCAGAGGGAATCCTCGATGCGACTCTTTCGCAATTGAAATCCCGAATTGCGCACATTCCCGGTTTGCCGGAAGCTTATAAACAGTCGCTAGTGGAATTGGAAAAGGAAACTTATCCCGTCAAATTTGCAAAA
Source organism: uncultured Fibrobacter sp. (assembly GCA_964587155.1). Taxonomy (GTDB): domain Bacteria; phylum Fibrobacterota; class Fibrobacteria; order Fibrobacterales; family Fibrobacteraceae; genus Hallerella. The sequence goes on along the minus strand of CAZPKF010000021.1, from coordinate 7,279 downwards.
ATGAAAATTGGCGAAGACAGGGTCGTTTTCTGGGAAGATTGGGCAAACCGCCTTGTCGAAGACACGAAGCCTGTTCCCGAAAAGAAAAAATTGGGCACGGAGGGCGCTGCAAATGGATCTCGGTAATTTGCATTTTCAAAATCCAGAAGCCTTCTTGTTGCTGCTGTTTGTTCCGCTTTTGATTGCGGATTGGTGGTGGCATTCCCATAAGCGGAAAAGTACGATTAAGTTTCCTGCGCTTTCGATTGCGAAAAAAGCGGCAAAAGGTTCCCGCGTGCGTTTGCGCTATTTGGTTCCCGCGCTCCGTGTGGCGGCCCTTTGTTGCTTTGTCGTGGCACTTTCGCGACCGCAAAATGCGACGGAAGTGGAATACACGTCAACAGAAGGCGTTGATATAATGCTCGCTCTGGATGTTTCCGGTTCAATGGCAACTTTGGATATGTTGACCCGTGCCGATCAGATCAAACTGAAAACGATGAATGCGGAAAAGACTTTGAAAAGTGGTCGATTCTGGCAATATTCCCGGCTGGGATACGCAAAAACGGTGATGGAAGAATTTGTTGGAAAAAGGGAAAGTGACCGAATTGGACTTTCTGTTTTTGCCGGACGTTCTTACACCCTTGTGCCGTTGACACTCGATTATGGTGCGCTGCTTGAAATTTTGGAATCGGTAAATGATTCGTCTGCATCTGGAAATGGGACGGCGATTGGAGATGGGTTGATGACTTCGCTTGCAAGGCTTGAAAAGTCGGATGCAAAATCAAAAGTGGTGATTCTTTTGACGGATGGCGTGGACAATGCAAGTCTAGTTCCGCCTGCACATGCTGCGGAAGTCGCCAAGGCGTTGGGTGTCAAAGTTTATACTGTGGGCGTTGGAAAAAGGGATGGTTCGTTCCTCGGTTTTCAACAAAATCCATGGACCGGAGATATTTCGTGGGCGGATGTTCCGATTCCCGCAGAAAATGCGTTGGATGAAAAAATGCTGGGACTTATCGCTTCGAGTACAGGGGGAAGGTATTACCGGGCGGAAAGTCGGGATGATTTGGAAAAAATCTACGGGGAAATCGATCAACTTGAAAAAACGGAAATTCAGACGATTGCCTATGCGCGTTACCGGGAAAAATTTTATCCGTGGCTTTTGGCTGGAGCTCTTTTGATTTTACTTGAACTGGTGCTTGCGAATACGCGTTTTGTGAGGATCCCATGAGATTTGCCGAACCGAGTTTTTTGTGGTGCTTGTTTTTATTGCCACTTTTTGCGATGCTTTTTTTGTATGCCAACCGTCGCCGGAAAAAACTGTCGGCGCGGTTCGCCTCGCTTTCGATGTTCCCGAAGATAGCTTCGTCGTTATCGCCTTGGCGCAGGGCAGTCAAAGCGTCTCTTTTGCTTTTGGGAATTGCCTTTTTGATAGTCGCCCTCGCTAGACCGCAATGGGGACGGCAAATGGAGCATATTGAACGCAAAGGTTTGGATATTGTGCTGCTTCAAGACGTTTCCCTTTCAATGCTTGCGCAAGATGTGAAGCCGAATCGTTTGGTGCGTTCGCGGCACGAAATCTCTGCATTTCTTGATACGCTTTCAGGAGATAGGGTAGGACTTGTCGCCTTTTCTGGCGAAGCACAAACCCTTGTGCCGTTGACTCTTGATTATGGGACTGTGCAGTTGATTCTACGGGATTTGGAACCGGGATGGCTTTATCCGGGGACAGACCTTTCTTCGGCGATAGAGAAGGGCTTGCAAATGTTCCGTCGATCTCGAGTTCCGTCAAAATACGCGGTAATGGTTTTGATGAGTGATGGGGAGGAGCAAGATCCGAAAGCGGTCGAAAAGGCGAAAGAAGCGGCGGAAGAAGGAATTCGCATTTATACGGTTGGCATTGGCTCCAAGGAAGGCGTTCCTATTCCGGAGCAAACCAAAAACGGCGAAGTGTCTTATCACAAGGACCGTTTTGGCGGAATTGTGACAACGCGTTTGGAAGAAAGGACTTTGCAAGAAGTGGCTAGCATCACCGGGGCGCGTTATTTTTACGCTAGTCCGGGGGAATTCCAGCTGCAAAAAGTACTTTCGGAAATTGCGGGTCTTGAAAAACGCGACACGTCTTCGAATCAGATTGAAAATTATCAAGACAGATATCAGATTTTCCTTTCGATAGCCGCCCTTTTGTTCCTTGCGGAAGCGCTCATTTCTGAACGTGGAAAAAAGAGGACTCAGGCTGCAGGGCGTTTCAGCTGACGAGGTTTTTGATGAAAAAATTTTTCATGTGGAATCTGCTTTTTGCACTTGCCGCTTGGGCAAATCCGATTAACGATGGCAATGAACTTTTCCGGGCGGGAATGTTTGCGGAGGCGTTAGAAAAATACAAAGAGGCGCGCGAAGGGGATCCTTCGAATCCGCTTTTGTTTTACAATGTGGGAACGTGTCAATACAAGCTCGGAAATTTTGAAGAAGCGGAAAAGGAATTGGGAAGTGCCGTTCGGATGCCGGATTCTTTGCTTGCGTCAAAAGCGGCATTCAATTTGGCGAATACGTATTTTCGGATGGGCGAGAAAGCTTCGGAGCCTTCGGAGAGAATTTCCAAGTGGCGGGAGTCTGTCGCATATTTGAAAAAAGCGGTTGACTTGAATCCGGATTATGAAAACGCAAAGCGCAATGTGGAAATTGTCCAGCGGAAATTGAAAGAGGAAATTGACAAACAAAAAGAGCAAAATCAGCAGAATCAAAATGACCAGAAACAGCCGCCTCTATCGGAATCTGCAAAACAGGTTTTGGCACGCGCACTTCAAATGTGCAAAGATGGACAACATACTCCGGCGAAAGAACTTTTGGAAAATACGATGTCGGTAGATTCAACTGCAGCTAGTTTTGGACCGTATATTCAAAGAATTGAAGATGTCATAGACATCAAAGCGGGGAGAAAACCCAAAAGCAAAATAGATCAGTCCAATGCCGACAACGACTTGGGGGTCATTTGATGAATATTCTAAAGATTACGTTGTATGTTGTTTTGACGGGTGCGATTTGCGCTTTGGCGAAGGCTCCCAAGTCGGCGGCTCAATATTATTCGGATGCTTCGTTCCAGTATATTGAAAACCGGCTTCCGACTGCGGAAATTACGTGCGCAGAAGGTTTGCAATATTATCCGGATGATATCAAACTGCAAATGCTGCGGGATAGAATTGAAGAATCCAAGGATGAACAGAAAAAACAAAATCAGCAGAACAATCCGAATGGCGAAAATCAAGAACAGGAAAAACAGAATTCGGACAATCAAAATTCAGAAGGACAAAATCAGAATCCGGATTCTGGAAATTCCAGTGATTCAAGGGAAGGAAATTCGAGTGCTGCGGAAAATTCCGGAAACGAACAGTCGAGTTCTTCTGGGGAAGATGCCTCTGATTCGCAGAAGGATAATCCTTCAGAAAATTCCGCAGGGAATTCTAGCAGTTCAAACGAGCAGGAAAATGCGGAACAAGAACAGTCCGGGCAGATGACTCCGCAAGAGGCTTCGCAATTGCTCAAAGATTTTGATGAAAATAACGGTGAACGCAAACCGTGGAAACCGAAGAAAGGCATGGCCCGTCCCGAAAAAGATTGGTGATTTTTATTGGAAATCCGCTGTTTTTCTGACGGGTTCCTTTTTCGCAGAAGAGGCATTCTTCTTTGACAAAAAGGATGATTGCCGCGAAATTTTCATTCCACAAAAACGGCATTAGTCTTCGCCATTCACATCGTGCGAAATTTGCCCTTTTGTAGAAAAGGATTTTCCTGTGAAATCCCGACCAATTTAACGCCTTATTTCACGGGCTAGAATCTGTCAATTCCCATTTTAAAATTCAACGAAAACTTTTCCTGAAAATTCGAGGCTATGATGCCATAGTGTTTCGGAAAGGTCGCTGTAACCGCCGCTGTCTGTGGAGACACTGCGAATGAACATGGGGCGGTAACGCAAGGCAATGTCCATACCGAACGGTCGCATTTTGTAACGCATGTTGGCGGAAACGGCAAAAGCGTTGCCTGCGTAAATGGCATCTTCGCGGAATCCGCTGCCGTATTTGTCGCTGCCGAAAGCGGCGTCTTTGATGGACAAACGGGAAAAGGAGTAGCCTATCCCTGGGCCAACTTGAAAGTCTTCTGGCCAAAAGAAGTAGTAACGGTATTCTGCGGAAAATCGCCAGAAATTGGCGTCGTTGCCGGTTTCGTCTTCGGTTCCTTTGGCGTAACTTACGTCAGGATTCCAAATTCCAAAGGCGATGGCAATGGTGTGTTGATTGAAGTTTACGCCCGCTTCAATTAGAGGGAGGGGGAATGTGCCGATGGAAGGTACGTAAACGCGTTCTTCTGCGTTGCCATCATCTCCGTCTGCTTTGTAAAAGCGCTTTCCGTCTAGGTCTCCGGCTGCCGAAAAAACGACATCGAGCCCGAGTGAAACGAAATAACTTCGGTGCCAAATAACTTTTTCGCTGTTTCTGGCAAAGCAGAAAGAGGTGAAAAGAGAAAGGACGAGAAGGGGAAATAGGCGGCGCATGGGACTCCTGAATTTACATGGCGGCGTAACGGAACATTTCGTCAATGCAATGTTTGGCGCGTTTCATCGTGTCTTCGGGCAATTCCACTTTAGAAGCTTTTTCTGGATGCCGCAATGTTTCCAAAATGTTTTCTAGCGAATTGGACTTCATGTATTTGCACATGCTGCAGCTGCCGATAAAGTGCTTGTCTGGAAATTCGTATTGCATTCGGGCGTTGAGTCCGCATTCCGTGAGCAATAAAATGGGAGTGTTTTTCGGCTGTTCACGGATGTATTTGACCATTTGCCCAGTGCTGCCGACGTAATCGCTCAGCAGGGCGACTCCTGGGTGACATTCCGGGTGGCTGACAACGCGCAAACCGGGATTTTCGCTGCGGAAAAAGCGGATGAGTTCTGGATCGTATTTTTCGTGAACGTAACAGCAACCGGAGTAAAGTACGATTTCTTTGTGAATTCCATTTTTGTCCAAGGCTTCTTGTAAATTTTTTCCCATGAGTCTGTCTGGGACAAAGACGATTTTGTCGTTCGGCAGGCTCGAAATGATCTTATACACATTGGAGCTGGTGACGCAAACATCGCATTCCGCTTTGACGTCGGCGGTTGTGTTGATGTAACAAGCGAATGTGTGGTCCGGATATTTTTTTCTGAGAGCGGCGACTTCTTCCCCGGTGATGCTGTCGGCTAGACTGCATCCGGAAAGTGGTCCTGGAATTAAAACATCCTTTGTCGGGTTCAAAATTTTAGCGGTTTCTCCCATGAAACGGACTGCGGCAAAGACAATCATATCGGCTTCGACTTTTGTCGCGTCTTGGCTCAATTTGAAACTGTCCCCATCATAATCGGCGACGCCGAGAACGATTTCTGGCGCTACGTAACTGTGAGCGAGAATTACTGCGTGGCGTTCTTTTTTGAGTTCATTGATTTCGTTGATGAGGGGAAGCATCTTTTCGCAGTGTTCCATTGTGTAATTGCAAAGGACGGTTCCCGGCTGGACGTTTTGAAGACGGTTGAAAAGTTCTTGAGCTGTCATAGTAGACTTAATTTAGAAATTGAAATGAGGATGGATTTATTTCTTTTTAATGGGGGAATAGACTTTTTTCGCTGGGATTGTATAAAGCTTGTTTTCTTCTGGGCAAAAAGCCGAAAGGAATTTCCCATAGACACATCCGGAATCGAGTCCGCAAAATCCGGGCTTGTGAACGAGTCCCATTTTTGCCCAATGTCCGAAAATAATCGTTTTGGGCCATGAAACGCATTCAAACCAGGCCGGGTCTTCGGGGTTGTTCATGTTTTCGCCTTTGCCATCCCATGTACGAATGGTGAGAATCGTATTTTTGTTCATGTCGCCGAGATTTTTTTTGCCCGGTTCAATTCCCGCATGGACGAGAAGTGCTTGGGAGGTGTCAATCCAAAGAGGCCATTCTTTGACGATTTCGGCGATTCGAACGGGATCTTCGAGAAGTTCAGCAGAACGCTTCTGTTTGTCAGTCCAAAGTTCTTGCGGAGTCTGTATCCATTTGAGCAACCAATCTTCGTGATTCCCCAAGACGCTTTTGAATGCGTTCTTTTGAACTGTTTCAACGGCTTTCAGGGAGTTGGGACCCTTATTTATCAAGTCTCCCGTAAAATAAATGGAATCTTCACCCGGTGAGTAATGGAACTGTTCAATGATTTGTATCATTTCTTCGTAGCAGCCATGTACATCGCCGATGAAGAGAGTGCGTTTCATCGGTTGTCCTCTTCAACTGCTTTCCGAAGATTTTTTTCTTCGGCGGCGGAAAGTTCCCGGAAGTCTCCGGGCGAAAGGTTCCCCAATACGATGCCCGCATAAGAAACCCGTTTCAAGTCGCGGATGGTGTAACCGACCGCTTCGAGCATCCGTCGAATTTCACGGTTTTTGCCTTCACACAGAACCATTTCAAAGAATCCTTCATCGAAAAAGATTTCTTCGGCGTGAGCTTCTTCCATTTTGCCTTTTTCGTTTTCTCCGATTTCGACACCATCGACAAGGCGGTTTGCGTCGGAACGGGAAAGCGGTCTGGTTGTCCACACATAGTAGCTGCGGGGAATTTCAAATTTTGGATGCGTGAGCCGGTAAAGAAGGTCTCCGTCGTTGGTGAATAATAAAAGTCCGCGGCTTTGCAAGTCCAACCTGCCGACATATTTCATTTGACGATAAGCGGGTGGAAGGTAATCGTAGACTGTTGGACGGCCTTGGGGATCGTCTGCGGAACAGACACATCCTGCGGGCTTGTGGAAAAGAATCACTTTTGTCTTTTGGGGTGGACGGACGCCTTTGCCGCCAACGCGGACGTCGTCTTTTTCGGAAACATCCCTGCCGAGTTCCTGTAAAACTTCGCCGTTGACGGTGACAAGGCCTTGCTTTATCAGCGAGTCGGCGGCGCGACGGCTTGCGATGCCGCATAATGAGAGAAATTTGTTAATCCGCATTTTCTGAATCCTTTTTCTTTTGCAGCCAGGGAGGAAGCTTTTTTGCCTTGGCCTTTTCTTCTTTAGGGACATCTGGTTTTGGCGGATAAAGTAATCCGAATCGCAAACCGGCAGTGCTGATGCGGAATGATTCCGCGTGCAATCGCGTTAGCAGGCTTTTTAGCCAAAATAATCCGCAAATAATGACATCGGAACGACCTTTTTCCAGTCCGGGCATGCTGGCGCGCAATTCTTTCGATACGTTCGAAATTTTCGTGATAGTTTTTTCCAGTTGATCCAAATTGATTTCTACGCCTTCAATTG
>CAZPKF010000020.1:0-39496 GCA_964587155.1 uncultured Fibrobacter sp. | reverse complement strand
CAAATCCTGGAATGTTTGTTTCCCTGAAACGGCTATGGAAACGCCAAAATGTTCAGCGGTCAAAGGCAGAGATTTTAAAAAAATAGGTGAAACGACCTCGTCGCTGTCGACACACGTAAGCCCATTTCCTTTTGAAACTTTTAAACCGAAGTTCCGGGCTGCGGAAAGTCCGGAATTTTCTTGGGAAAATACGTTGAATCGGGAATCCTGATTTGCGAAATTTTGTGCAATTGCCAAGCTTTGATCGGTGCTGCCGTCGTTGATAAGAAGGGCTTCGAAATCGCGGAAAGTCTGCCGTTGAATACTTTCAAGACAAGAGGCGAGATAAGGTTCCGTGTTGAATATCGGAACAATGACGCTAATTTCCGGCATGAGATTTCTGGGCGGTGATATTTCCCCAGGCCATTTGGACAAAGGCTCCGGAGCGCACCAATTTGGCTTGGGCTTCTTCGTAATCTTTTAAGATTCTGTTGAAGGCGAAAACATCGCGCTTTTGTGTTTTTTCTAAAATTCCCTGTTTGAATTCGGCGACTTTTGCCAGCTTGTCGCAAGATTCGGCCAGTGCGTCAACATAAGCGGGAACGGCTTCGAGAAATGTTTTTTCATCGTCTGTTGCCGCTGCTCGGTTATCGCAGATGAATTTTTTTTGAGAAAGGGCGTTCTGTTTGACTTCTCCCATGAATCGCACGATACGGACAAAATCCACTTGGGGAAAAATAAGGCTGAAAGGCGGGATTTTTTTCCAACTGAATTTGAACATGGACTCGTGCGCCGCATTTTTCGCCTTGATCAGTTCTTTCAGATTTTTGAAAACCGCTTCGGAAAGCCTTTTTTGCATTTTTTTACCTTTTCTTTTTGTGGAAAATATACATTTATAGCCACGACAATTTTTAAAAATTCATTTTAAAAGTTGTCCCCGTTTTTCTCAAGGAGAATGATGACAATGAACCCCAAAAAGATGAAGTTGATTCTGGCGGTCTCTGTTTTATTGAATGCTCTGCTTGTGGTAATCATGCTCGTTTGTAAGGATGGTTACAATACCCAGGCGCAGGATTCTTATAAAACGGCGACAACTGCGTACACGAAATCCGTAAAAAATGTCTTGAATGCGCAAAATGCGTTTATTCAAGGGAGCAATGCCATTTGGCAAATCGCCTTTGAAACATCGGCTAAAAATCTTTCCCAAAAAGATTTCAATGCCCGTGTCGCCGCTTTGGATTCGGCAAAAATATTGAATCCGCAAGAGAATGGCGATGTGATTTCGCTTTCTTGTGGAGAAGGATGCAGTGTTCCTTTCACTTTTAAAAACGGCAAATTTGTTTCTGTAGACACCAAGGCGCTATCGTCAGTGTCCGCTTCGGAAAAATTCCAGGTTGCCGCTCCCGCTCCATTTGAATTCAATGCAAAATAAGGAGGAACGATGAAGATTAAACATTGCATGATTGCTTCCCTCGCTTTGAATGTGGCTTTAACCGGGCTTGTGCTGATGCAAAAGGGCAATTACGCCTCTCAAGCGGAAGAAGCTTATCGGAAAATGACGGATAAGTATTATTCCGATGGGAAAAATGCGGTTCAAGGGCAAAACGCTGTCATTGAAAACAATGCGATTCTTTGGAATTTGGCTGTAACAGCAAATCAACAAGCTAAGAATTCCAAGGATTTTGCAACGATTGAAAAGAAAATTTCCCAGGGAACTTCGATTTCGGCGAAAGTTTCTGGCACTCCCGATGGAAAGGGAAAACTCCGAACGGTTTCGTGGAACAATGATTATTACATTGTCGCGAGCTTTGATTCGGATAATCGCTTGACGGGAATCGATGTGAATGCGCTTTTGGGCAAAGGCCCGGCCCTTGTCGAAGAGACCCTTGAAGAAGACACTTCGGAAGACCTTTCTGAAGAATAACTTTCGAGTTGAATAAAAAGACGGGCAGCGATTTGCTGTCCGTTTTTTTTGGAGGGGGAGTATGTTCAATCTTTTTGGTAAACGCGCAATCCGAAAATGGAAAGCATACCCATCAGATGGTCGACGATGTCGGAGGCGAAAGTCTCGTAACGCGCCCAGTCCGTGATTTTGGAAAACAGATAAACTTCAAGGGGAATGCCTTGCCCGTTGGAAGGGAGTTCCCTGGCGAAAAGCGTCATTTGGGAATCGGCGTTGTCTAAGGAACTGAGGTATTTCGAAGCGTAACGGCGGAACGCTTGAATGTTGACAGGCCTTTCGGAATCAAAAAGGTCCTTTTCGCTGCAGATTCTTTTGACTTCGGGATCGTTTAAAATGGCATTTTGTTTTTCTTTGGAAAGATGTTCAAGGGTTCTCCCGTCGATGAGTATCGTCCGCTGTATCCGCCGTCTTCCGGAATCCCGCATCAGGCGCCAGTTCTTGTAGGTTGTTGAAACGAGGGCGTATGTGGGGAATACACTGTTTGTGTTGTCCCAGTTTCGAATGCGAATATGGGTGAGGGAAACGGCTTCGACGTTGCCGTTGATGCCTTCTTTGGGAATTTCAATCCAATCTCCAGTGCGGACTAAATCCAAAGCGGCAATTTGGATTCCGGCGACAAATCCTAAAATGGAATCTTTAAAAACCAACATGAATACAGCGGCCAGTGCGCCTAATCCGGAAAGTAAAATGATGGGGCTTTTGCCGACAATTTGGGAAACGACAAGGATGGCACTGATGAGGAATCCCACGAGAAGAGCCGCTTGGCGAACGCCTTGAATGGGAATTCCCTGTTTTTTTGAATTGAGAAGAATCGTGTCGGCGACGGCGCGGAGAATGGAGTCGTAAACGAAATAGCTGATGATGACCAGGTAAATGTTGTTGAAAGTCATCAACAATTGGAGAAGTTCGGGAGAGTGCGAAAGGGCACGAGGCAAACCGGTGTAAAGGATTATAGCCGGGACAATGTGGGTGAAACGCTCTACCGCTTTGTGGGCGACAAGCATATCGTCGAATTTGCCCTTTGTCTTTTTTGCAAGCCGTTTGAATATCGGCAGAAACAGGTAGCGGGAGATGTACAGGGCGGCTGCGGCTACAAGGAAAATAAAAAACAGATAACGGTATTTTTCCAACAATTCAAGCATGATTTCAAAGTAAAAAATAAATGCGGAACTGTTTTACCGTTCGTTCGGAATGGGCTTTTGAGATTGTAAACAAAAAACGGTCAGAGAATTTCTATCTTGCTTCCATATATGGATTTCAAGAATGTTCCTTTTTTAAACCGCGTTAAAAATTCGTGGCACAGGCTTAGTTCAAAAGTTCCACTTCCGAAGTGGTTCAAAATGTTGCTGAAAGAAATCGTGATCCCCATTTTTTGCGCCTTGATCGTCATTCAATATGTGATTCAAGCGTTTCAAATTCCGAGTGGATCAATGGAAGACACGTTGAAAACGGGCGATTTTATTTTGGGGTTAAAGTTCACCTACGGTTCACCGGTTCCGTTTTCCCGATCCAAGTTTCCGGGGCTTACAGAGCCGAAATCCGGGGATATTGTCATTTTCCGCTATCCGGGAGACCCCGCTTATCCGGATTACGATTATGAACGTTACACGCATCTGGCAGATGCGTTGATGTTTGGAAATTTTTATTGGGATAGCAATCCGTTGGATGGAAATCCGCATCTTGTCCATTATGCGGATGGTCCCAAAGATTACATCAAAAGGTGCGTTGCCGTTTCTGGCGATACGGTGGAAGTGCGGAAGGGAATTTTGTACAAAAACGGGAAAGAATTGCGGGAAATTCCCGGCAAGGGAAAATATTCCGCTTATTCCCGGACGGCTATTGCGCGCGATTCCCTGGATGCTGTGCGGATTCCTGCTCCAGGGGATGTCATTGAACTTTCGAAATGGAATCTTTCGATGCTTTGGTGGATTCGTTCCTTGATGGTTCAAGAGACTCCGGAAGATAAAGTGGAATTGGAATTGAAGCTGTTCAAGGATTCTGTTGAAGTTCCCCATTACACGTTCCAAGACTTTCGGGTTCCGGCGGAAAATGACCGTGGCGACTTGTTGCAAGAGCTTTTTTCGCACGACAAGATGACTGTATTCCGCGGCGAGGATACGCTGGACTTCGATTTCCGAATGCAAAGCGTTTTGGTCAGTCGTCCCGGAGAAAAGTTTGTCGCGCTTCCAACGCTTGAAAATTCGCGGATTTATCCGAAAGACGTGGTGCGCGGAGTTGTTGATTTTTCCTTTTTTGCAGAAAAGGCTCGGACTGGATTTATTCCCCGTTTGAATCCGGACAGTGTTTATTCCGGGTGGACGCGGCCTGTTAGTTACACGTATTTCGAAGGCGCGCAGCTTGAAGATTTGGAACGCTATGTAGCGGAAGATTCTTCTTTGTCGCTCAAAGCGCGCCTGCTTGTGAACGGCGAACCGGTTTCTCATTATACGGTCAAGTATCCGGTTTATTTTATGATGGGTGACAATCGGGATCAGTCGGCAGACAGCCGCTACTGGGGTTTTGTTTCTAAAAGAAATGTGAAGGCGAAGGCTTTCGTCGTCTACTTCTCATTTGAAAACTCCGATGGCGAATTTTCGTTTGGAAACCCCTTGTCGTGGGTAAAGATTCCGTTTAAAATTCGCTGGTCGCGTATTGGCAAAATCATTCACATGATTGGAGAGTGATCTTTCCGATGCGACGGTTTGTTTTGGCGATTTCCGTTTTGGCCGCATTCCTTTCGGATTGCGCCACTTCGGTAGCACCTGGTGGCGGTCCGGAAGACAAATACCCTCCGCGGGTCGCCGGAGTTTATCCGGCACCGAAGTCGGTGAACATGCCGTTAGAATTGAATGTCCATTTGCAATTTGACGAATGGATTGCGTCTAGTGTGCCTCGCAGCGCCGTGATTATTTCGCCGCCACTAGAAAAGAAACTCAAATTCGAAGTGGACGGAGATGAACTGTTCATCACTTCAAAGGCGCGTTTGGATTCAAATACAACGTATACGCTGACGATTGCGAGCGGGCTCAAGGATTTGCGGGGGAACGCTGTCGCCGAACCGTTCCGGCTGACTTTTTCGACGGGAAACGTCATCGATTCTCTTGAAATTTCAGGGCGGGCGATGGTGACGGCCTCCATGATTAAAAAAAAGCAATATCCAACGGTGGGACTTTTCCTTTTGGGTGCAAAGGAGCGCGCATCGCATCATTACCTTGAAAAATACAGGGATTCGACACTTTCTGCTACAGCGGATTCTTTGCCGCAACTGGTGAAAGAGCCTCCGCTGTTTTCTACGCAAACGGATAGCTTGGGAAGATTTCGCTTGGAGGGTTTGAAAGCGGGCCGTTATCGAGTTGTTGCATTCCTCGATGTGAATGGAAACCAAAAGATTGAACCGTCTGCAGAATGGGCCGGCGTGGGAGAATTTGATTTAGAGCTTTCTCCCGGATTTGCGGATTCTCTTTGGATTCCCCTGGCCGATCAAGATACGACGCCCGTTTCGCTGGAATCGGTTGTTCAAAAGGGAAAGTCCGCTTTGTCGGCAAAGTTTTCCAAAAATCTGTATATCGACAGTCTTTTTCTTTTGCCGGGGAATTGCGCTTTGATTTCTGCGGATTCGTCCCGCATCGAGCCTGCGTTTGTCTACCGTTCTCCGCAGAGTGACGACATTGAATTTTACTTTGATTCCTTGGCAAATCGGGATTCTTCTTATACGTTCGCCTGCAAATGGGGAAGGGATTCGTTGGGAAGGCGTCTAGACTCCAGACTTGCGATGCTTTCTTTGGACTGGATAAAGCAAACCGGGGACACTCTCCCTGCGAAACGAATTTTAACGCGGCCGTCGACCGGGGCGAAAAATATTCTCCCGAAAGATTCCATTGAAATCGTTTACGACAAACCGGTAAAAGATTCTTTGTTGGATTCGTTGCGAAATATTTTGATGGTTGTACAAAATGGTGACACACTTCCTGTTCGTGTATTTCGGAAGGATCCGGTCCGGGTGACAGTTCTTATCGAAGAACATTTTTTGACCGATGCCAAAGTGGAACTTTTGGAACGTTATGCGGATTCAACGCTCTCTTCGCCAGACAGTGTGACGGGAAAACGCGACACCCTTGTGACGCAAAAAACACGTGTTTGGACAAAGTTTGAAACGGTTCCCAAATTGCAACTTTCCAGTCTTTCTGGAAAAATTCCGGGCGGTGGCACAGATACGCGGGTCCGCATCCGCAAAGCGGATTCCGAGCAATGGACAACGGTTCCCTGCTCTGCCGAAGGAACTTTCCAAATGAATGATTTGACGGAAGGAAAATACTTGATGGAATATTTCCGCACCAAGGGATCTCAGAATACTCCCGATGCGGGAAGTTTGTTTGACTTTCAATATGGAATGTCCTGGCGTTCTTTGGCAGATACGCTTGTCGTAGAACGTGGGGCAAATATTTTGGGCGCACTGGAAAAACGCCTGCCGGCTCTCCCGGCGAAATAAAGGAAAATCCGATGAAACCGAATGTATATGTTGCCTTAGATTTGGAAACGACTGGTCTTGATTTTGAACACGATGAAATCATTGAAGTCGCTTTGGAACGTTTTGAAAACGGAATCCCCGTAGAAAGTGCGGATTTTCTTGTCAAGCCGAAACAGGCTTTGCGACCGTTTATCATGTCGCTAACGGGAATTTCTGAAACGGATTTGGCAGATGCGCCGGAATTTGCGGATGTCGCGGGGAAAATTCGGCAATTTTTGGGCGACTATCCATTGGTGGCGCATAATGCACAGTTCGATTCCAAGTTCCTCCGGAATTCTTTTGCCAAGGTGGGCATTTCCATTGATTCCAATTTGATTTTGGACACGCTGATTCTTTCGCGGATTGCTTACCGGGATGTTCCCAACCATAAATTGGAAACGCTGGTCTCTTATTTGGATATCAAACGGGAACGCGCTCACCGGGCGCTCCCGGATGCGGATGCCTGCGGAAAGCTTTTTTGGATGGCTTTGGGTGAAATTGAAAAGATGGATTCGTTTGTAAGACATCATCTGGCGCGTTTGGCGAAAGGAACTGTTTGGGAATCCATCTTTGAAGATTGCGATCCTTCGCACGAAAAACTTTCTCCGCGTACTCCCGAAAGTATTGATGCGCCTGTTTTAGAAAAGGATTCTCGATTGCCGCGAGTTCGGGAAGTTTTTGCTAAAGACGGAGAACTTTCGAAAGCGATTCCCAATTACGTTGTGCGCAATTCTCAAACGGATTTTGCCGAAGTCGTAGAACGCAATATGTATAAAGGGGGAATTTCCCTGCTGGAAGCGGGAACGGGAATGGGGAAAACGTTCGCTTATCTTGTCCCGGCTGCTCTCAAGGCGGCTTCTGGAGAACGTGTGGTTATCAGCACGGCAACGCGAACTCTCGAAGAACAGCTTTCCCAGCGTGACTACCCGGCGATTGCTCCGGTTTTTGGGAAAAAAGTTTCGCCGCTTGTTCTTAAAGGCCGCAGCAATTACATTTGCCTTCGCAAATTCGAAGAGCATTTGAATTCGCCCGATGTTTTGTTGACCCCGGATGAACGGGAATCGTTCATGACGCTTTTGCCGTGGATTGAACAGACGACAACGGGAGACGGCAACGAAAATTCGGGATTCAACCTTTCGCGAAACAGGCTCCTTTGGAATAAATTTTCGAGCGACGCTTCGACGAGTTTAGGAGAAAAATGCCCTTACTATGACAAATGTTTTGGACTGAATGCACGGCGGCAAGCTTCCAAATCAAATCTTCTGTTCATCAATCATGCGCTGTTCCTTTCAGATCTTTCCCTTGATTTTGCGCTTCTCCCCGCTTATGATCACATTGTGTTTGACGAAGCGCATCGATTGCCTTCGATGAGTCATCAGGCTTTTGGGAAAATGGTACGTTTTTTCCGGTTGCGCAACATCACCAAGATTCTCGTGCACCCCAAAGAACCGGGAAAAGGACTTGTCGCCGAATTGGAAGAGCGCCTGCGCAAAGCCAGTGCCGACTCCCAAATTTTGGAAGTCTGTGAAAAATTGAGGAACGGTACGATAGAGTGCGAACGGAATTTACACCGCTTTTTCTTGAAATTGGGAAAGAAAGTCTTTAAACGCAAACAAGACGGATTCCGTTTTGCCAAAGGCATTTTTGCTGAATACGATACGGACCCGAAGCCCGTTTTAGAAGCCTGTACAACGGTCAAGGTAATTGCGGAAGATATTTGCGCAAGGTTGCGGAACGGCTCGGAATTTTCTTTGATGGCCAGAAATTTAGAAGGTGCCGCCATGGAAATCGGGCGTTTTGCTGAAGATTTTGCATTCATCACGCAGGCGAATCGGGACGATTGGACTTTTTACATGGAAGAACCGGGAAATCCGCATACGGCTGTTTTGCGGGCCATTCCACTTTTCCCCGGGAATAATTGGTCCAAGAAATTTTTTCCATGGATAAAGAGCGCAACATTCACATCGGCAACGCTTTCTGTACAAGGGTCTTTTGACTATTTCGAAGATCGGATGGGAATGCGGAATCCGGAAATGGAAAAATCCAAACGTCCTTTTGTGCGCACCTATCCTTCGTCTTTTGATGTCAACGCAAAACGGCGGATTGTTATTGCGGATTTCTTGCCGAAGCCGAATGATCCGGAATACCAGTCGGCGCTTGAAAACGTCCTTTCGGAAATTCTCCCTGTGAATTCCAAAAATGCACTTGCGCTGTTCACCAGTCTTTCTAGCATGACTAAGGTTCACGACGCTCTTGCCCCGCTTTTTGCGGCAAAAGATAAATTGTTGTTGTGTCAACATTTAGATGGCGGCATGGACAGTTTGGTGGAAATGTTCCGTCGCAAAAAAGAAGCTTGCCTATTGGGCTGTCAAGTATTTTGGGAAGGAATCGATTTGCCGGAAAATGCCTTGGAATTGTTGGTCATTCCCAAACTTCCGTTTCCCAATCCGTCGAATCCTTTGATTTCCAGTTTAGCTGACAAGATGAAAGAAAAAAACGAGAATGCGTTCAGGAATCTCTACATTCCGGAAGCGGTCTTGGAATTGCGTCAGGGATTGGGACGTTTAATCCGCGGCGAATCCGATTCGGGAACCGTTTTATTTTTGGATAATCGGCTTATCCGCGAAGCCTACGGCAAGAGTTTCACCCGTTTGTGGAATTCGAAGCACGAAGTGGCGCACTCTCTTGAAGAGTTGAAGTCCCTGCTAGGCATTTAACGGTTAAAATTTCTATTTTTAGGCGCTGTTTTTGGAGATTTTATGCTCGCTGTCCAAGATTTTTTAAATGAAATGACAAAACCGCAACTGAAGGAGTTGCACGCAAAAGCGTTTGAATCGAAAGGCCTCTTGAACAATGCCAAGATTCTTTCGGAAACGATCGCCTTTTTTACGGCGAAGGAACGGTTCCATGCGTTTTATGAATCCCTGGAACCTTGGAAAAAACTTTGCATTTTTCTGATTTACCGCAGCGAATCCCGCGGACTCGAATTGGGAGAATTGCGCTTGGCAGCCCCGTCTGACAAACGCGATGCCGTGGAGCCTTTTTTAATCGAAGCGGCAAAGTCCCTTTACATTTGGCGTTCTCGCCCGGAAAAAGGTGCTTGCGCATATTTTGGATTCAGCGATTTTTTAAAGGAAATTTTGCTTTCTCCAGAAAATCCGGCAAATGAAAAAGCCCGTTTTTTGAATTACGAAGACATGTTGGTCTGGCATCTCTGTCAGATGCTAGCCTTTGCGCGCTTGGGAAAAATGAAAATGAACGGTGCAGGCATTTTGAATCGCCGTTCCTTTCAAATTTGCGAAGAGTCATTCCGTTATTCAAGGCAACTTTCTCCGGATGCGTTCCGCGAAGAAGTGACGCTCTTGCTCGAATTTTTGTCTTCTCAGCATTGGATTGAACAGCGCGGAACGGATTTGCTTGTGACAGAAGACGCTTTTGAATTCTTGAAACACAATGGATTCCGTCTTAAAAATGAACTTCTCGAATGGTGGATCAAACGCAGATTCCGCGGCGATATGGACTTTTTCCGCCACGTTCTGTTTTCCATCAAAAGGGACGCTTCTGCCGAGAATGCCATGCGAATCCTCTGGACGTTGGATCCAAGCTTCCGGATGCCCCTTTCGGAGGGAGAAATTTCTTGGTCGTCGCTTTCGAAACCATTGGAAGAACTCTGGCTTTTGGGCTTGGTTGAATTTTCTGCTCAGGCGGGAATGATTTCGGCGGTCCGTTTGACTTCGTGGGCTAAGGACTGGCTGGCGGCTTCTGCGGCGCCGATGCTCGGTGCGCAAATTTCGGCTTTGCCGAATTTTGAACTGATCATTTCGGTAAAGAGTGCTCCCCGTGTACTCTTCCTCTCTGCATGTCTTGCCGAAGTTCAAAACGATGAGCCGTATTTGCGCTTTTCTATATCCAGGGAATCTTTCTTGAATGGGTTGAAGACGGGATTCTCCAAGGAAATCGCAGAAAGCTTTGACGGTTGGATTAATGCTCCTGCGAATGTGCGCGAAGCCATGAAAGAATGGGCAGCCTGCTATTATGACTCTTCTTTTTTGTCTGTTCGTTTGTTGAAAATGGACAATGCGGAAGTTCGGGAAGCCTTGACAGCGTTTCCGCAATTTATGGAAATGGTGGATGAAGCGATTCCTGGATATGGATTCATCATCAAGCCGCAATTTGAAGATAAAATTCGCGATCTTTTGAAACATTACGGACTTGAACCAGCGAATCCCACAAATGAAGCTCCTGTAGAAGCGTTCCGCAATACGGATTGGAGTAAAGCGTTCTGGCTGCGGTTCCCGGCAGAAGGTTCACCTGACTTTTTGTTAAAACCGGAAAGCGATAGTTCTTCGGTGTCTTCCGCTTTAGGAGCGACTAAATACGGAGGCGATTTCCAGAAATTCGCCATGGCGGATCTGTTCAAAGTACTTCGGTACGCCCGTTCGACAAACGGTTCTTTGGAGGCGCGCCTTTCCCGGAAGCCGGATAAAAATTCGAAATTGCCGAAATTGCCCGCCGAAATCCGATTCAAAGTGGAAGAACTTCATTTTTCACGGGTTCCTTTTATGGCGAAAATCACCGTGGAACCCAGCGGAACTTCGATTGAACTTCCTCTGGAATCCATTTCGGAACTTCGGATGGCGCGGAAAGAAGAATAGTTATGCAATTCGGAATGATTTTTTACACAGCGATCGATTTAAGGAAAAAATCTATAAAGACAAAAGCTGTCGAGTTTTGATCTTATCTTTATAGAAAACGGATATTCAATTCAAAGGAGCTTAAAATGGAAAACAAAATGAGTCAGGAAGGTTTCGTTCATCTCCAACTTCATTCTGAATTTTCCGTTTTACAATCGGCAGCGCGGTTAGATGACATCTTCGAAGCGGCAGCTGCCGACAACGCGCCTGCGGTCGCCTTGACAGATCACGGAACAATGTTTGGAATCCTAGAATTCCAAGAACGCGGAAAGTCTTTCAATAAAAAGCGCAAAGAAAAGGGACTTCCGCCGATTAAAACGTTGCTGGGCTGTCACATTTACATGGACACCGCCGGTGCGAATTTCAAGGATCCTTCTACTTACGAACGGTTAACACTCCTTGTCGAAAACGAAACGGGATATTACAACTTGCTCCGGATTGTAAGTTACCGGTACGAAGAATCTAGCCGTTGGGAAGAAATTCCATCGGTTCCGCTCAGCGTTGTCGAGGAACATAACGAAGGATTGATTGCTATCGCCGGGGATTTTTTCAGCCGATACGGTGCCAATGTGACTGCAGGCCGCGATGCGCTGGGAAAAGCTTATATCGAATCCTTGGACAAAATTTTTGACCATGAACATTTATACCTGTCGATTGCGGACAACGGCATCGCTGCGCAAAAAACGCTGAATTTGTTCACTATTTCACTTGCAAAGGAACTTGGGCGTGAATTAGTCGCTGTGGGTGATGTGCATTACATTCATCGTGAAGACAGAAATGCGCACAAAGCGCTGCGGTGTATTTCGCTTGTTGAAAAGTATAAGGAATTTGATGACAAGCGCTTTCCAACGGATCAATTTTATTTTCGGACGAATGCGGAAATGCGGGATCTGTTCCCCGAGCATCCGGAAGCCATTGAAAATACGGTCAAAATAGCCGAACGGTGTCATTTTGAAGTCAAAACGGGAATCGGTGACGACTTCTGGCCGCGTTATGCGATACCGAATGATTTTTTGGAATCCGAAGAGTGCAAAGAAATTTACCGCGTCATGGAAGATGAATTCAACAAGGCTTATCCAGAAGCGTTTGCGAATGCGGCAAAAGAATATTGCCGAAAGAATGCCGGAAAAACAGAAGAGACTTTAACGGAAGAAGACAGGCAAGCCATTGAAAAAATCATGGAGCGCAATAAAACAAGCCGCCACGGCAGTGATGCGGATGCTTACCTGATTCATCTGACAAATGAACGACTTCAACAGCGTTACCCCGAAGAACAGTTCAAATATCCGCAGCATGGAACGGAAGTCAGCGACCGGATTTACAAGGAACTGAACTGTATCCGCAACATGAATGTCGCCGGATATCTTCTGATTGTTTGGGATTTCATCAACTGGGCGCGTGAACATGGGATTCCCGTAGGGCCGGGGCGCGGTTCTGCTGCGGGGTCCATTGTGACTTACATCGTGGGCATTACGAATATCGACCCTTTAAAGTTCGGATTGCTTTTTGAACGGTTCTTGAACCCAGAACGCGTTTCCATGCCGGATATCGATACGGACATTGCTGACCGCGACCGGGGACGAGTCATCGATTATGTGACGCGTAAATACGGCTCGGATTGCGTTGGGCAAATTATCACTTATGGAATGCTCAAATCCAAAGCGGTTATCAAAGACGTTGCTAGGGTTCTTGGAATCGATCACCGTGAAGCGGAATCGATCATCAAGCTTTTTCCACGCCGTCTTCTGGATTTCAGTTTAAATGATGCTTGGACTGGAAAAAACAAAGGAAAGCCCATCGCGGATTATAATCCAGAAGATTTACAAAAGTTGATCAATAGCCGCGAAGCGTATCGGGAACTGTGGGATATCGCCCAAAAATTAGAAGATCTTCCGCGGCAAACGGGCGTTCATGCCTGCGGAGTCGTCATTACGCCGACGCCGATTTACAATTTGGCTCCTTTATACAGGGCTGCTCCGGCAGATTCTCCGGTGGTCATGTACGACAAGCATTATTCCGAAACAATCGGCTTGTTGAAAATGGACTTCTTGGGACTCATCAACTTGTCCATCATCCAAGATACGGTGAATTTGGTCAAAAAAATCCGTCGGATTGAACTGGACATGGACAAAATCCCGACAGATGACAAAGAAACTTTTGAACTGTTGAGCAAGGGCATGACGACTGCGGTGTTCCAGTTTGAATCGCCGGGAATGCAAAAGTATTTGCGTGAATTGAAACCATCGCGAATCAGTGATTTGATAGCGATGAACGCACTTTACCGCCCAGGACCGATTGAACAAATTCCGCATTTTATTGCGCGCAAAATCGGAAAGGAATCGATCGACTGTTACCATGAAGATTTGGATTCCGTTTTGGGGGAAACTTACGGCGTTATCGTTTACCAAGAACAGGTGATGCAGCTTGCGCAAATTTTAGGCGGCTATACGCTCGGAGGAGCAGATAATATCCGCCGTATCATGGCGAAAAAAATGCCGGATAAAATGGCAAAGCTCGAACCGGAATTTTTTGAAAAATGCCTATCCAAAGGTTATGACAAGGCAATGATTCAAAAAGTCTGGAATGCTGTGCTTCCGTTTTGCGGATATGCGTTCAACAAGAGCCACGCGGCTGCTTACGCTTATGTCGCTTACCAAACGGCTTATTTAAAAACGCATTTCGGTCCAGAGTATATGGCGGCTTCCATGACTTCCAAAATGGGTAAGACGGAAGACATTGTGACGATTATCCAAGAATGCAAGCGCATGGGAATCGAAGTTTTGCCGCCCGATATCAACGTTTCCCTGGGGACTTTTTCGGCAAACGAAAAAGGTCAAATCGTTTACGGCCTTGCCGGAATTCGCAATGTGGGAACTTTTGTTTGTGAAGATCTTGTCGCAGAACGGGAAGCTCACGGCCCATATAAAACGCTTTTCGATTTCTGCAATCGAATTGCGGATTATCAGGCTTCGAAAACGGAAAAACGCGCTCCGTTGAATCGGAAAACGTTGGAAAGTTTGGTCATGGCAGGTGCTTTTGACAAGATGTCTTCGACGACTCCGAATCGTCCCACTTTGATGGCCAGTGTTGAAAAGGCCCTTGACGTGGCTAACCGTCACCGCATGGAAAAGGATGCATGTCAAACGTTCCTTTTTGACACGTTGGAAAGCGACGATACGTCGCATCGGATGGAAGAAACATACGAAGAAGCTCAACCGTGGGGGCTTTTGGAACTGTTGAATAAAGAACGCGATGTCTTGGGATTATATCTTTCGGCGCATCCGTTAGATGAATGCCGCCCGGAATTACGGGGGTTCACCACGAACAGCTTAGCGGAAAGTGAACTGAACGATATCATGTCGAAAAATGCAAAGTCGACAGTCTGTGTCGGCGGAATCATCACCAAGCTCCGTTCCTTCCAAAGCAAAAAAGACGAAACGAAAACGATGGGTTCTGGAATTTTGCAAGATTTCCAAGGGGAAATTTCTGTGTTTTTCCCGCCGGATTCATGGGAAGCTTGCCGGGACCGTTTTGGCGAAGATGACCGTGTGATTGTCCGGGGAAAGCTCACCACGCAAAATCAGGACCCGTCGGCTTTGCAAATCATCGTGGAACGGGCGCATTCAATTGATGAAGTCCGCACAAAGATGATCAATTTCATCCATGTGGGAATTTCTTCGATGGAATTGCTCAAAGAACGGATGGATAAAATTCTCGACAGGATGGAAATGGCGAAAGCTCTTCCGGGGGAACATCCGGCAGAAATTGTATTTCACGTTGAAACTCTTTCTGGCCATGTACACCTGCTCCGTTCCCAAGTTTTCAAAGTCGCTTATATGCCGGACTTTTTTGAATGGCTGCAGCGGGAATTTGGTGCGGCAAATGTCTGGGTTTCTGCAAAGAACAAAGGTTAGCGTTTCAAATGCGTCCGTTCATTCTCTTTTGCGCAGGAGAAGATTCCGGGGATATTTTGGGAGAAAAATTTGTCCGGAATTTTTGCAAAGAGTTTGACGCTGTGGGAGTCGGTGGACATCGGATGCAAAAAGCGGGATTGGTTTCCGTTGTCCCGTTTGACGATTTGCCCGTAAATGGTTTTGGCGATGTATTCAAACATTCATTCCGCTTGTCGCGGCATTTGAAAACATTGGAAAGCCTTTTGTTAAGGGAAAATTGCAAAGGCCTTGTCGCTGTGGATTATCCGGGATTCAATTTGAAACTGATGCAGAGGGCTTTGGATTTGGGAAAACGGGTTGTTTATGTGGAGCCGCCGCAAATTTGGGCGTGGAAACCGCATCGGGTGAAATATTTTCTCTCGCCACGGGCCAAAAAAACGGTGGAACTTTATTCTTGTTACGATGTGGAAATTGAAGCGTACAAAAAGTATGGAATTTCCGTGCAGAAAATAGAACACCCTTTTGAAAAATTCCGGTGCGGACAAATTGCGACCGAACAAAATGTTTCGGGAATCGTATTGTTGTATCCTGGCAGTCGTGAATCTCAGATGAAACGTAATTTTTGTCTGTATAAAAAGATTGCGCGTAAATTAAAGCAAAAAAAAGTCGAAGTGCGATTTGTCGCTTCGCGAAAAATAATTCAGTCTTTTTTAAATGAAAAACTTTGCGGAGAATTTTCGGTTTTACTTTCTCCACGAACTGCCGAAGAAAGGTTTTCCCTGATGCGCACGGCTGCGTGCATTATCTGCGGACCGGGAAGCGTGACTGCCGAAGCGCATTTGGCGAACACGCCTTGTGTCGCCGCATCGCGCATAGAACCGTTGACGTATTTTTTGGGAAAGGCGTTTCTCCGCACCCGGTATCTTTGTATGCCTAACATTGAAGCGGATTTTTGTGGCCAAAAACCGTTGATTCCGGAATTTGTGAAAGTTTCTTTTTCAAATTTGGAACTTCATGCCGAGCAAGTTTTGACGGAAGTAGAAAAATTCGTATCTTTCAAGCTATGTTTCTGACCATTCTCGCCATTGTTTTTTGCCTTGCTTGCTCGGCGTATTGCTCTTTTACCGAAGCCGCATTTTACAGCTTTCCCGCTTCTGAAATTGAAATTTTAAAAAAACGGGGAGCTTTCACAGCGCGCTATATTGAACATGTGAAAAACAATATCGACCGTTATATCGCTTCGGTCTTGATTTTCAATACGCTGTCAAATACGCTGGGCGTTTCCCTGGGAACTTCTTTGGTGATTGCGCATTGTGGAACAACGGGTCAGGTTGTATTTCCGATTCTGTTGTCTATTGCCATTCTTTTGTTTGGTGAAATTACGCCTAAAACCATTGGAGTCAAAAAAGCGCGTCAAGTTGGGGCGATTTGCGCTGTTCCTATGTATTATATCACAATTTTTTTTTCGTGGACGGGTCTTATCCAGCTGTGTCTAGCGATTACCAAGAAATGGACGAAAAGCGACGAAGAAACTCCGGAAGTCAGCGTGGAAGACATTAACAGTTTAGTGAATATCGGCCTCCGTGATGAAGTTTTGGATAGGCAACAGGCGGTGGTCATTAAGAATATTTTGGCGGCAAAATCTATCCCCGTTCGCAAGGTGATGACTCCCCGGCAAGTCGTATTCGCTCTGCCCGAAGACAGCACGATTGACCGTGAACTTGAAAAAAATCCGAATTGGCCGTTTTCCCGCATTCCCGTTTATGCGGCAGACGACAGGGAAAAATGGGTGGGAATCATTTTGCGCCGCGATGTTTACAACCTTGTCGCCGAAGGAAAGCGCGATATTCCCATCAAAAAATTGATGCGCCCCATTCAATTTATTCCGGACAGCCTTCCGCTTGATAAATTGCTTATCCGATTTTTGAAACAGCGCGGCCATATTGTTGCCGTTGTCGATGAATACGGTTCCATTGCCGGTTTAGTCTCGTTGGAAGATGTTTTAGAAGAAATTTTGGGGCGGGAAATCGTCGATGAATTTGACGTCGCAGTGGATTTGCAGGAACACGCGCGTAGGAAAAGTCGAGCGTTGGCATTTGTTCGTGAACACAAAAGGGAAAATCGACGCGTATGATGTTTGAAATTGCTCCGCATAAGTTGCACATTGAATTTCGCACTCAACAGGCGCGGCCTTCTGATTTTGTCGTTTACGCACAAAGAAATCTTGTTCTTTTGAAAAAAGAAAACGGCGAATTCCGAATTCCCAACGTGTCCGATGCAGAAAAACTTTCACCGGGCGTTTCCGCTGAATTGCATTATCTTTTTTCCATCGATGAAGTTGCGTTTTTTTCCGCCGAAGAAAATTTTGCTGAGCACATCCCGGATTTTGAATTGGTCAAAGACCGTTTTTTCCGCAATATGCCCGATTTGCCAGTTGCTTTCGGAGGAGCACTTGCGGCGCACATTGCCCGTTGGGAAAGTTCCAATCGATTCTGTGGGCATTGCGGAAATCCGATGCAGCGAAAAATCGACGAACGGGCTTTTATTTGCGAAAAATGCGGCAATACGGTGTATGGGAAAATTTGTCCGGTAGTCATTGTCGCTGTCACATGGAATGACTGCCTTTTGATGGCACACAATTTGAACAATCCGGATCCGAAGCCGTATCTGATTTCTGGATTTGTCGAGATGGGAGAAAGCCTTGAACAAGCCGTAGAACGGGAAGTCAAAGAAGAAACGGGAATTTCAGTCAAAAACATTCGTTACATCGGCAGTGAGCCCTGGCCTTTTTCGAATTCCCTCATCGCCGGATTTACGGCAAATCTGGACGGCTCATCGGAAATTGCCGTGCAAAAATCCGAACTGTCTTACGCCAAATGGGTAAAACGCGAAGACATTGGCGAATATACGGGGCGGCTGAGCATTTCTGGCACGATGATAAAACGGTTTAAGGAAGGTTCTCTTTGAGGCTTGGATGATCGATTTCATCGGAGACATTCATGGCCATCGTGAACGCTTGGAAGCCCTTTTAAAAAAACTGGGTTATGTTCAAAAGAATGGCGTTTATCGCCACCCGGTGAATACGGCTGTCTTTTTGGGAGATTACATTGACCGCGGACCGGATGTTTTGGGCACCATTCGAATCGTTCGGAAAATGGTTGAAAGCGGTTCCGCTACGGCAATTTTGGGAAATCATGAATTGAACGCCTTGTTCTTTTGGGAAAAGTCGCCTGAGGGCGGCTATCTCCGCGAACATTCTGTCAATAAAATTCTCATTCACACGAAAACGCTTGAATCGTTTCGGCATCATCAAAAAGAATTTTTTGAAACGCTGGACTGGTTTTGTTCGCTTCCTCTGTTTTTGGAAACGGACGACTTCCGCGCTCAGCATGCCTGTTTTGATGCTGAAAATATCCGCATACTCCGAAGCGAAGGGTTGGAAAAAATCGGTTCGCGGGAAAATCTTTTCCGTATTTGGAAAAATGAAAACCTGTTTCGAGTCGTCAAAGAAACGGTTCAGGGTCCAGAAGTTAATTTGGACGCGGGAACGTATTTTTTTGACAGTGAAAATGTTCGCCGCACTCGTGCGCGGATTAAATGGTGGGTAGATCCAAAAGGAAAATCGCTGCGGGATCTGTCGTTTCAGCCCGGAGCAAAAATTCCGGCACAAGAATTGCCTTCCGAAATTCAAAATCGGCATTGTTATGGAGAAGAGGAACGCCCTGATTTTTTTGGACATTATTGGTTGGAAGGAATTCCGAAGCTTTTCCGTTCAAACATCTGTTGCTTGGATTACAGCGTAGCCTCTTGTCGGGGAACGGGAGTTTTGGCCGCTTACCGGTTTGAAGGCGAAAAAAAACTGGATGAAAAAAATTTTTTCTTTGTGTAGGAAGATATATTTAAAATTATGGTAAAATCAAAAATTTTCTTCGTGTCTATTTTCGTTGCGGTATTTTCTGCAGGAGCGACGTCTTTTCACATCAATCAAGTTGGTTATGATCTTGGAAAATCAGCTTATGTTGTCGTACAAAGTACCACGAATTTGCAGGGAACTTCTTACTCTCTGTTACAAAATGGAACTGTGACATCGACTGGAACGTTTGGGGCCGGAGAAAATCCGGATGGTTGGCTTTCTTCGGGAAATTTTTACTCCATCAATCTGGGAAATTCGTTGCCTGCGGGAAGTTATACGTTGCGATTGCCGGACGGTTCGACTTCCGATGCATTTTCCGTAGAAAGCAATGCGTTGGCTGTGCAGACGTTGGCTTCTGTTTTGAATTATTTTCAAGATGACCGCGCCGATGATTCGCAAATTTTATCGTGGGATGCCTCTGTTTCTGTTTTCGGCTCTTCGGGAGTTTCCCGAGATGTACGCGGCGGTTGGTATGATGCCAGTGGCGATGTGAGCAAATATCTTTCACATCTTTCTTACGCCAATTACCTCAATCCGCAGCAGATTCCGATGACTGTATGGGCGTTGGTTTTTACGGCGGAACATATCCCTGCAACACTTTCGACCGTTTCTTCCAAAACGGATCCGGAATCAGAAGCGTTGTACGGTGCAGATTTTCTGTTGCGGATGCTCAGTGAAGATGGCTTTTTTTACATGACCGTTTTTGACAACTGGGGAAGCGGCTCCCGTTACCTCTGCGCTTTTTCTGGGCAAGACGGTGTAAAAAGTGCCAATTACCAAGCGGCTTTCCGGGAAGGTGGCGGTATGGCGATTGCCGCGCTGGCCAAGGCTTCTACGTTAAAAAAGAATGGCGAATCAACGAGTGCGCAATATTTGGCTGGCGCAAAACGAGCATTTGAACATCTGCAAAATCAGCAAACGATCGGAAGTTCTTGCGCTTATTGTGATGATAAAAAGGAAAATATCATTGATGATTATACCGCATTGCTCGCGGCGACGGAACTTTACGCCGCATCCGGAGAAGAAACTTATTTGAATGCGGCTCGTGCCCGAGCAGAACATTTGGCTGGACGCCTGGCTGATGACGGTTATTTTTGGAGCGACGACGAAAAAACACGTCCCTTTTGGCATGCGAGTGATGCCGGTTTGCCGTTGATTGCCCTTGTTCGTTACTTGGAAGTGGAAGCGAAGCAGGGAACATCAGGCAGTGCGCTTGTGACACAAGTGACTCAAGCGGCGAAAAAACATTTGAATTGGCTTTTGACGGTAACCGAAGAAGTGGCAAATCCTTTTGGATATGCCCGGCAAACGTATAAAACGCAAAATAAGATTAAAAATGGATTTTTTATTCCGCATGACAACGAAAGCGGATATTGGTGGCAGGGAGAAAGCGCTCGGATTGCCAGTTTGTCAGCAGCGGCGATGTATGCGGCGAAAGCGTTGGGCGCAGAAAATGAAATGGTTCAAAAATATGCGCAAAACCAGCTGGATTGGATTTTGGGAAAAAATCCCTACAGCGTTTGCATGATGCAGGGCAAAGGAAAGAAAAATCCTCCGCTGTATTCGGGGCAATCATCTTATGCGCACACGTTGAACGGTGGCATTGCAAATGGCATTTCTGGATTGAATGATGATGGCAGTGGCATTGTTTGGAATGATCCGTCAGCGGCGGGATTCTCTGAATCGTGGCAAAATTGGCGTTGGATTGAACAATGGCTCCCTCATGCGACATGGTATTTGATGGCCATTGTCGCCCGTTATGATGAAGTGACCAAAGCGTTAAATCCAGAAGCATCCATTTTGCAAACGCGGAATCTTCCTCATTTTTCTGTACAATTTCAGAATCGGAATTTGACTGTGAATCTCCAACAAAATGCAACCGGAAAATTCTTGTCCGTTGTGAAATTGAATGGGCAAAAAATATTGGAAAAACGTTTGGACGCGGCTGTTACGGAAATCAATTTGGAACAGATTCCACAAGGCGTTTATTTTGTACATGTGACAGGATTGGGAACGCACAAAATACAAGTCCAATAGCAAATAGAAAGCACAGGTTCACCGAAGAGAACCTGTGCTTTTTTGCAGGAGAAAGAATCTAGCATTGGATGCGCAAGACGATTTTGGAAAGTCCTCCGTATTCGTCGACATCTTTTCTCAAACGGGCTAGGGTAGCTTTATAAGAAAATTTTTTAGGAAAGGATTTTCGCAAAATGAACGCGCCAGTGGCTCGTAAGTAACCGGCTTTGCTCTTTCCTCCGTTGCCGAAAAACTTGGCGGAAACGTTTTCAATAGAAACTCCGATTGCGTTTGGATCGTGAGAATTGTAAGGTTCTGCCTGGACAGAAATGGACAAAGTAGAAAAGAATTGCATCTTTTTCCGCTGAACGGCGTTGATTCCTTCAATGAAATCCTTTTCAAAGGAATTTTTCAAATTATTGTCGAATTTATCGATGTCGTCGTCCCAGTCGTGAAAATGGCTCCCGACGATCCCGATGGTGAAATTACAATCCGGATGAGATTTGAAATAACGGATAAACATTTGGGTTGGCGTTTCCGATTCTGGATTCGGCTTCAGTTCTTTTTCTGCAGCGGCTAAAAGCAGTCCGGCGACGGAGTCGGATTGGGGAAGATGACTGCCCGAGGCGTACATTTGAAGAAATTCTTCGTCATTGAAAAATCTTCCGTGAATCCAGGCAAAAAGTGCCAAAGGCGCGATGGGCTTGACGATGTGAATCGTCAATGATAAAAACTGGAAAAAAGTTTTTCGTCGCTGGTTCAAAAGTTCTGCGACAAGGAGACCGTCTTTTTCTTCAACGGCTAGCAGAACGGCGCCGATATGGGTGATGTATGCGAACAAATTTACATTTTCAAATGGGGATGGGTCTTTGTAAAAAATGTCAATATTGGCGTTCAAATCCGGCGGAAGGTAAGTGTATTTTGCTGGAGAAAAATAAGAGCTGCTTTCCAATTTTTCGCAATCAGAAAGGTTTGGGTTCGTTACTTTTCCGGCAAAGTCCAATGTGCCCGATTCGCTGAATGTAAAATCGTATGTGTCCGAACGATTTTCCCTGGAAATATGGATGTAAATATGTTCCATTCTTGGCTCCTTTGAATTGAAAATCCGTTTATTGTAAAGATAGGAGTTTAGTTTGACAAATTTTGTCGCAGCAAAAAAAACGTTCCGGAGCTATTCTCCGGTGCGATTTTACTTTGGATAAATCTCCATTTTGCGAAAACGGCATTATCTGCGCAGTCGACACCGTGCAAAACTCGCTCCATCTGCAGAAAAGGCTTTTAGTGCGAACCCCACCCAAGAGAGTAGTCATATTTAAGTTCCAACACCCGACATCACATTCCACATTTCTCATTCTTCATAGACTTTGCTAAATTCTTTTCGATGTCCCAAAAACTTCAAGATTATTTGCCGAAAAAAGGAGAACGTCTCGATTCCGAAGATTTGCTCGGGCGTTTCCTTTCGTGGGCGGAAAACCGCCAAGTGAATTTGTATGAAGCTCAGGAAACTGCGATTCTGGAATTGTTCGATGGAAAAAATGTCATATTGAACACACCGACAGGCAGTGGAAAATCGATGGTCGCCTTGGCGATGCATTTTATGAGCTTGTCCCTTGGGCGCAAATCTGCCTATACTTGCCCAATCAAAGCGTTGGTCAATGAAAAATGGATGTCCCTTTGCAAAGAGTTTGGCGCAGAAAATGTCGGGCTTTCAACGGGCGATGCGACTGTGAATGCAAACGCTCCGATTCTCTGTTGTACAGCGGAAATTTTGGAAAACCAGGCTTTGGGAGAAGGGTCAGAATTGGACATGCAAGATGTCGTGATGGATGAATTCCATTATTATTCGGACAGGGAACGCGGTGTTGCTTGGCAAGTACCCTTGTTGACGCTTCCGCAAACGCGCTTCTTGCTGATGTCGGCGACGATTGGCAAAACGGATTTTTTTGAACAGCAACTTTCGAAACTGAATGGAAAACCGAGTGTTACCGTTTCGAATGCGACCCGCCCGGTTCCTCTGGATTTCAAGTATTCGATGAATGAAATTTCCACAACGGTGCAAGGCCTTGTCAACGAAGGGAAAGCCCCGGTTTACGTGGTGCATTTTACTCAGAGTTTCGCTGCGGAAAATGCGCAGAATTTCATGAGTTTGAACCTCACCTCGAAAGAGGATAAAGCGGAGATAGCAAAGGCGATAGGAAATTTCCGTTTTTCGAGCCCTTATGGGCCAGAATTCAAAAGATTCTTGAAAGCGGGTATTGGCTTGCACCATGCCGGGCTTCTCCCCAAATACCGCATCTTGGTTGAAAAGCTTTCGCAAAAGGGTTTGTTGAAAGTGATTTGCGGAACGGATACGCTTGGCGTTGGAGTCAATGTTCCCATTCGGACTGTTTTGTTCACGCAACTTTGCAAATATTCCGGTGATAAAACGGCGATTTTAACGGCCAGGGATTTTCATCAAATCGCCGGCAGGGCCGGTCGTAAAGGTTTTGATGACATCGGTTATGTTGTCGCCTGTGCGCCGGCGCATGTGATTGAAAATGCAAAACTGGCGGCAAAGTCAGCGCAAACGGGCAAGAAGTTTGTCAAACGCAAACCGCCGGAACGGGGGTTTGTCCCTTGGGATAAAAGTACTTATAAACGTTTGATAGCATCTCCTCCCGAACCGTTGGTTTCCCGTTTTGAAGTTTCTCACGGAATGCTTGTCAATGTGCTGTCCCGCAAAACGGACGGCTGCTTTGCCATGCGAAAGCTCATTCGGGATTGTCATGAAAGCGCCAAGAGAAAAAAAGAATTGATGCATCGCGCGTTTCAACTTTTCCGCTCTTTGGTCGAAAAGAAAATTGTTGAATTCGTTGAAAATCCGCAACCTGGAATGGCGCATGTCCGCGTAAACCTTGATTTGCAAAATGATTTTGCGATGAATGAACCTCTTTCTCTGTACCTTTTGGACACGTTGCCCATGTTGGACAGGGAAAGTCCGGAATTTGCCGTGGACGTTCTTTCCTTGGTGGAATCCATTGTTGAAAATCCGGAACCCATCTTGCGTGTGCAGCTGAAAAAAGCCCGTGACGCGCGGTATGCGGAACTCAAGGCGGAACATGCGGAATACAATAAAATTCAAGAAGAACTGGACAAAGTGGAATACCCGAAGCCGCTCCGCGATTTCATTTATACGACCTTTGATGAATTTGCGGACGCGCATCCGTGGGTTGGCGATTTGAACGTAGAGCCTAAATCCATTGTCCGCGAAATGATCGAAAGCTTTGAAACGTTCAGCGGATATGTGAAAAAATATGGACTCTCCCGGATGGAAGCGGTTCTTTTGAGGCACATCAATTACGTTTACAAAGTGTTGACCCAAACGGTTCCCGATGCGATTAAAACGGATGAAATTTTTGAAATTCAAGATTATTTGGGTGAAATGATTCGCCGGACAGATTCAAGCTTGTTGGAAGAGTGGGAACGTTTGAAGAATCCGGAATACGTGGCGAAAGAAGCGGTTCCGGAAAAAGCGTTCCACGCCGATGAAGCGGCTGCCGACGTGACTCTCGACCGCAAGAAATTCCTTTCTGCCGCGCGTTCGCGCATTTTCCAGTTTTTGGCGTTGTTGCGCCAGAGCCGTCTGGGAGAAGCCTTGGATGTTTTGGCCGAAGATTTGCCGGAAGGGAAACTTCTCGCCGATGCGAACGGGGTACCCTGGACGGAAAAACGCCTGGAAGAACTTTTCTCCGCTTATCGTGCGGAACATGGGAATTTTAGGTTGGATGCCGAAGGCCGTTCGGCGAAGCACACGCTTGCCGTTTGGAATGCGGAAAATTTGCAAATTCAGCAAATTTTGCAAGATGATGAAGACTTAAACGATTGGGAAGTCGATTTTTCAATACCCTTGGCCGATTCAAGGGAGGCGGGAATGCCGCTTTTGCGATTCGAACGGATTGGCTGTATTTTGTAGGAATACCCTTTCTTACTGTGAACAAAAAAATTAAATTGCTTGCGTTCCTAGGACTGTGCTGTTTAGTCGGTCCTCAAACCTTGGACACATTATGACAAAAGCTAAATTCATCAAACTTCTGATCGCGGTAATTCTCGCAATTGCCGCACTATTTGTTCCTTATGAGGCTTTGGGCATTGACGGCCCGAATACTCTCAATCCGGTAGAAATCCGCGTCATCTCGATTTTTGTTATGGCGGCTCTGTTCTGGATTTTGCAACCGTTCCCCATTTGGACAACGTCTGTCTTGGTCATTGTCCTCATGATTTTTACCGTATCGAATTCCGCTCTGACCCCGTTCCGCGTCGAAGGCGTGGAAATGATCAAATATACGGATTTGATGAACACTTGGGCAGATAAGACTATCATGCTCTTTTTGGGCGGGTTCTTCTTGGCATCGGCGGCGACCAAATACAAGTTGGATTTGAATTTAGCCAGTGTCCTTTTAAAACCTTTCGGTCATAACCCGAAATTTGTGCTGCTCGGTTTGATGCTCATTACGGCCGTTTTCTCCATGTTCATGAGCAACACGGCGACAGCGGCGATGATGCTTGCCATTTTGACTCCGGTATTGAAATTGTTCGATGAAAAGGACCGTGGACGTGGTGCGTTTGCGCTTGCGGTTCCCATCGGAGCGAATATCGGCGGAATGGGAACTCCAATTGGAACTCCTCCGAATACGATTGCATTGGGAGCCTTGAACGAAGCCGGTTACAACATCACGTTTGGTCAGTGGATGGCTTTTGGTGTGCCTTATGTGATTATCATGATGCTGGTTGCCTGGTTTGTCGTTTTGAAGATTTACCCGATTTCTGCAAAACACATTGATTTGAAAATTGAAGGGGCGAACGGTTTTGATAAAAGTCCCCGCGCGATTATCGTTTATGTCACATTCGCTTTGTGCGTTGCCATGTGGTTGATTGGAAAGAATGTTCACGGTGTAAACGATTATGCGATTGCGATGATTCCCATTGCTGTTTTCGCCATCACGGGCGTTATCAACAAAAAGGATTTGAAAGAAATGAGCTGGGATGTTCTTTGGCTTGTCGCCGGGGGATTTGCGTTGGGTATCGGTTTGCAAAAAACGGGTCTTGCCGCGCATTTGATTGGGGCGATTCCGTTTGATACTTGGCCTGCGTTCCCGCTGTTGGTCGGTTGCGGCGTGATTTGCCTTTTCATGGCAAACTTCATGAGCCATTCGGCGACGGCTGCGTTGCTCGTTCCCATTCTGATTGTGGTCGGAGTCAACTGTGCTGACAATTTGGCTCCTCTTGGTGGCGTAACCGCATTGCTCGTGGCTGTGGCGTTTGCCAGCTCGCTGGGAATGAGCATGCCTATTTCGACTCCGCCGAATGCGCTTGCCCATGCAACGGGATACGTGGATACCAACGGAATGGCAAAATCTGGAATTTTCCTGGGTGTTTTTGGTCTCGCCCTGGTTTATTTGATGATGTTCGTTTTGGCGCAGGTTCATTTCTTTGGCGATGCGAAACCCGCTGCTCCGGCTGCGGATGAAAAGGTAGTCTCGTCGCCTGTTGAAACGGTGACTCCGGCTATTGACAGTGCTGTTGCTGTGGATTCTTCTGCAACGGTGACTGTCGTGGATTCGGCTGTAGCCCCGGCGATGGATTCTGCGGCTCAATAAACTGATTCCGTATTCCTAAAATTTTAATTGTCGGACTTGTTCCGACAATTTTTGTCTTTACAGGGAATTTGGAAGCGCGTTTTGAAAAATAAAGCTATCTTTTTTGTGCTATGTCAGAATTAGAAAATCCGTTGGCAGAAAAAAACGGCCCGCGTTGGAAACGCAAAAAGGAAGATCGTCCGCAAGAAATTTTAGATGCGGCTGTTGAACTTTTTGTGGAACAGGGCTTCGCTGCGACAACAGTCAGTCAAATCGCCCGCAAAGCAGGCGTCACGCCGGGAACGCTTTATGTTTATTACAAGAACAAAGAAGCGATTCTTCAAGAAGTGGTGATGAAAACGCTGAGTCCCATTTTCAATGAAAGTGACGCCATTCTGGAATCTTATCAAGGCAGCGCAGAAGGCCTTGTTGAAATATTGATAGACAAATGGTGGCAGGCTGTGGGCGGCGAAAGTAAAATTTCGGGCATTCCAAAGTTGGCAGTCGCCGAAGTTTCCAATTTTCCGGAATTGGCGAATTTTTACGTACAATGCATCTTGGATCCGGGAATTCGATACATCCAAAAAGTGTTGGAATACGGCGTTCAAAAAGGCGCATTTCAAATATCCGACATCAAATTCACCTCGTATCTGATTTTTTCCGTGTTCCACGGTGCCGTTATCGACGCTCATTCCTTTATGATTGCGCAAAAGAACGGCATCCCTTTGACACAATTCAAAAGTCGGCTGTATCATTTGATTCTCCACGGAATTTTGAAAGCGGATTGATTTGGGATGATTCGGTCACTTGTCCTTTCGTCTTTTCGAAACTTGCATGAGGGCCGTTGGGAATTTAGTGACGGCATTACGGTCGTTTGCGGTAAAAATGGAACGGGAAAAACCTCTTTATTGGAAGCCGTTCACCTGTTGAGTGAAGGATTTTCGTTTAGAACCCGGACTCTGTCGGATTTGCTTGGCTGGAAAGCGGACGAAATGGTTGTCCGCGGTGAATTTGCCGCTTCTGCGGAATCGAAACGGAATTTTGAACATGCGCTGCTTTTGAACCGTTTTCGCGGAATGAGCGTTAAGAAAAATGGAGCGCCCTGTAAAAGTCCTGCCGCTTTTTTTGGAGAAATGCCTGCAGTGATCATGCAGCCGGCGGATATCGATATTGTGCGGGGAGCCCCAGAAAATCGTCGCCGTTATTTAGACGAACTTCTGTGTTTCAAAAATTCCCGCAATGCGGATTTACTTCGCCGCTATCGACGAATTTTGGCAGAGCGGAATCAGTGGCTGCGCCAAAATAAATTGGGTAAGGCGATTGGCGGGGAAGAATTGTATGCGGTCCTTACGGGACAGCTGATGGATTTGGCGGCAAAAATTTGGATGGAGCGGATTTCCCTGGTGCGGGAAATTTCTTTGGGATTTGCGCATTATTATGAAATGCTCGCCGGGAAAGAAGATGAAATTTCTGTTTCTTACAAAAGTTCCGCTTTTGATTTTTCGCAAGAAACGGATTTTTCCGAAGAAAAATTGCGAATTGCTTTTGCATACAAGTTGGACGGATTGGATTTGACAGAACGGATGCAGGGAGTGACTCTTGCCGGGCCGCACAAAGACGATTTGATTTTGGCGTTGCACAGGCACGATATGCGTACTTCTGGTTCTCAGGGACAATGCCGAAGCGCTGCTGTTGCGCTCCGACTTGTGGCTGCGGATTTGGCCGGCGAGCATTTGATGAAACCCATTTTGCTGTTGGACGACATTTTTGCCGAATTGGACAAAAATCGCCGGGCTGCTGTCGCTTCGGTTATCCGCGAAAAAAAATGTCAAGTTCTCGTAGCGACGCCGCGGGCAGAAGATTTGCCGTTCGAAGCGGATGTCAAATGGGAAATGCAGTGAGGTTGTAGTGGATCTAATTTCGTTTTTAAATGATTCCGTGACTCCCTTTCATACGGTGGAATCGATAGCGCGGGAATTTTCCCTGCATGGTTTTGAAGAACTGTGTGAAACGGATATTTGGAACCTTCGCCGGGGAGCTTCTTATTTTGTGAAACGCGGTGCGGCGCTGTTTGCGTTTCGGATGCCGGATGTTTGGAATGCGGAATCGCGCTTCCGTTTGGCATCGGCCCATACGGATTTTCCAGCGTTGAAAATTTCTCCGAATCCGGACAAAAGGTCGGCGGGGATTCATCTTCTGCACCCAGAAGTTTATGGTGGAGCGTTGGAAAATACGTGGTTTGACCGCGATTTGGGAATTGCCGGATTGGTGATGACTCTGGATTCGGGAAAATTGAAAAAGAATCTCTTGAAGATGAAGTCGCTTTGCCGCATTCCGGAACTTGCCATTCACCTAAATCGGGGCGTTAACGAAAACGGTTTTTCTTTTAATTCACAAAACCATTTGAACGCATGTTTTGCGGCAAGTGGAGAAAAAACGTTTGGACAAATTCTCGAAGAAGAAGTTGGTGGGCGAGTCGTTGATTTTGAATTGCAATTTTTTGACGCTCAGCCGGCGGCTTTGGGAGGATTTTCCCGTGAATGGATTTATTCAGGCCGTTTGGACAATTTGCTTTCTTGTCATGCGCTTGTCGAAGGTTTACGGAATGCTCCAGAGTCATCGTTGCATTTGTGCGGGGCGTTCTTTTTTGACAACGAAGAAATCGGTTCGGAAACCCGAAGTGGAGCTGCTGGAAATTTTGCGCCTGCGATACTTGAACGGATTGCCGAAAATGCAAACAGAAGCCGGAGTGAACTTTTGGGGAAACTTTCGGATTCTTTTCTGTTCTCTTTGGATGTGGCGCATGCGACGCATCCTGCTTACGAAGAAAAAATGGAACCGAACCATGCGCCTGTTCTCGGCAAAGGCGTTGTGTTGAAGGTCAATGCGAAAAAACGTTATGCCAGTGAGACGGTTTCAAACGCGTTCTTCAAATGCTTGTGCGAGAAATCGGAAATTCCAGTGCAAACTTTTGTCTGCCGGAACGACATGCCTTGCGGCAGCACCGTTGGTCCGCATCTTTCTGCGGCTCTTGGAATTCCGACGGTCGATTTGGGCGAAGCGATCCTTTCCATGCACAGTATCCGTGAAATGGCGGCAGTGGCAAGCCATGACGAAATTTGCTCGCTGATGAAATCTTTTTTTCGTTCTTGAATGGAATCTGGAAAAAGATTGTTTGGCTTTTGAAAGTCAAGAGCGGAGTTCGTCGGAATTTACAATTTGATTTTTCCCATTTTCCTTTGCGTAATAAAGGCACTGGTCTGCAACGGAAAGGATGGTTTCAATCGATGGGATTTCTTTCCCCTTGAAACTGGAAATGCCTAAGGATATGGTGACGGGGATTGGGGCGTCGTTGAAAGAAAAACGGTAATCTTCAACGGCTTTCCGCAGGCGTTCCGCACTTTTGATGGCGTCGGATTTAGACATGTCGGGAAGCAAAATGGCGAATTTTCCGCCGTCGTAACGGGCGAATAAATCACTTTCTCTTTTGTTGCGCGAAAAAATTCGGGCAATTCCCTTTAATATCAAATCGCCTGCCTGCTTTCCCCAGGAATCGTTAATTTGTTTGAAATTGTCAATATCGTAAAGGATTACGTGAACCGATTGATTCTTGCGCCGCGCTGCAGCGAGTTCGCCGATGGAACGGTCCAAGAAGGTTCGCCGGTTGTGAATCTTTGTCAAGGAATCGGTGGTCGCCGCTTCAAAAAAATCTCGGTCGACTGTATCGTCGTCGGGAGTTTCAAAGGCAATCTTCAAAACCATTTTGCCGATTTGCAACCGATTTTCCGATAAAATTGTTCGCGGATGATTGGAAAGGGGAGAACCGTCGACGAATGTTCCATTTGTCGAATTCAAATCGCGGAAGGTGATTTTTTCTCCGTCCCATGAAATTTCGCAATGTTTCCGGGATATCATTTCATCGTCGAGGCGGATATCCGCTTCGGAGCCGCGGCCGATTACATTTTTTCCGCGGATGAGGGGAATTTTGCAAAAAGATTGCCTTGGATACAGTACAATCAAATGCGGGCGGAGCTCTGCAGTGGGCATGGGCTGCGTATTTGCGGAAACGGTGAACGTGTTGTTTGAATTATCGTTGAACGGCATTTGCTTTCAAGATAGAATTTTCAGGCTGCGAATAGAATGGCTTTTTTTGAAAGGGCAAGTGCACGGAAAATTTTCTGCCGATTTTGAATTTCGCCCTTTGCGGAGGAGTTCTCTTTTTTGCAAAGGAAGTTCCATTTCAAAAGCAAATATTCTCTTTGCAAAAGAATTTCCGTTTCAAAACAAACAGCCCAAATTTCACCAAAACGGTTTTTCTTTCGCCGTCGAAACGTGCAAAATTCAACACAGCCACAGAAAAGGCTTTCGTTTGAAATCCACCGGGGAGAGTTTTAACTCCTAACGCCAATTCTTCATTTCCAACTACAAACGGACTCTTATTCCCGTCCCATGTATTCTACGACGAAAACAAGGGTTGCATTGCCGGGAATCGGTCCGCCGCCCCGGTTTCCGTAACCCAGTTCAGGAGGAATGACGAGGACGCGCTTTTCGCCGGGGAGCATTCCGACAACGCCGAGATCCCAACCGCGAATAACGTTGCCTTTCCCCAATGGGAAGTTGAAGATTTGTCCGCGGTCACGGGAGCTGTCGAATTTTTTCCCGTCGGACAAAAAGCCTGTATAATGTACGCGAACGTTTTCGCCTTCTTGAGCCGCTTCGCCTTCGCCTTCGCGAAGAATGGCGTATTTCAAGCCTTCGGGACCGTCTTGCAGGGCAAGCGATTCCAGATCGGGGAAAAAGTCCATTGTTTCGGCAAGAGCTTCGTCACGCTCCACGGAGAGAACTTCTACGCGGAAAATCAATGTGGAATTGGGCGGAATCGCACTGTAAGATTTAGCTCCATAGCCCATGGATGGGCTAATTTTCAGCCAGCGGACGGTTCCCGGAGTCACGTCGTCAAGACCGATTTCCCAACCGTTGATGAGGCGCCCGCCGCCGAGAACGGTTTCTAATGGTTTGCCGTAATCTTTTGAACTCGAAAATTTTCTTCCGGAAGCAATCCAGCCTGTGTAATGGACCTGTATCCGCGTTCCCTGAGAGGCTGCGTTTCCGGATCCCGTTTTTTCATCCCAGACCAAAACGCCGTTTTCAATCTTTTTCCATTTTGCCTTTTTGCTTTCGGCAAAGGAATCCGGGGCGAGCGGCGGCTCTGCGGAGACTAGTTCTACTTCAAAGTAAAGATCGGACCTTGCGGGGATGGGACCGATTTCGCGGTCTCCGTAGCCCAACTGGTAGGGAATGGAAAGTTTTCTAATTTCGCCCACTTTCATTCCCAGTAGACCGCGTTCCCAACCGGCGATGACTTGTCCTGCGCCCAGTGAAAACTCAAGGGGCTCGCCCCGGTCGTAGGAGTTGTCAAACATCGTTTTTGCTGAGTCAGCCAAAAAGCTTTTATAATGGACGCGGATAAGCTGGCCGTTTTGGATGGGCTCGCCGTTGCCCTCTTTGACGGTGACGACTTCGTAGGGAATGGCGAAGAGGTAAATCGGAAGGAACAAAAGGATTGTCAAAAATCTGTTTTTGGGCATGGGTACTCCTGCGCTGCAAATTAGAAAATGCTAGTTTTTTTGGACACAAGCAGGTGGAATAACATGGATTTGACAATCATATTCATGCTGGTGGCCATCGTTCTGCTCTCGCTGGTCCTAGCCGGCTTGGGCGCGTATGTGGTCATCCACAATTCGGATGAAAAAGAAAAGGAATCGAACGCGCCCGTGATCGATGTTTCCGGACAATATGCGGTCGTTATCCGCCCGGCCCGGGAATCTATTGAAAAGGTGAAACCCTCGTTAGAAGAAATCGCTGCATGGCTTTCGACGACAGGGAAAAATGCGGAAGAACAGGGACGTCTTGTTGAACTGTGGAAAAAAAGCATCGACGACGTGGTTCGAGTCATTGATGAGGGCGACAAAAATGGAACCGTAACCTATCGGATAGTCATCGGTCCCAAGAGCCGTCCTTTTTGTAGTTTTATCGCGGACGACAATTACATCACCCGGGAACAGATTCGGAATCATGCGGAAATATTGCCGCCTTATGTTCTTGGATGCGATTGCCGTTTGGTGCCGAAACTTCCCTGGGAAAATCCGGGAAAGGAAGGCTGGAAGGCTTTGATTCCGGAAAATGGAGCTTATCGAGTTCCCGATTGGAGACACATTGCGTAAGACATTCGTTGTTGCATTCTTTTTGTCGACGGTCGCCTTTGCGGCGAATTCCGCCATCATCACACTGGAAATGCCTGTCGGCGCCCGGCAGTTGGGCATGGGCGAAACCGGAGTCGCGGTGGCGGATGACGCTTCGGCGCTTTATTACAACCCGGCAGGGCTCGCATTTGGCCCTTTAGCGAACGAGTGGGAACTGTCACTTGAAAAGAAATCTTCGACGGTTCCCGCATTTACAAAGCTCGCGGCGAAGAATCGCGCCGGCTTTTTTGAAAAGAGCGAAATCTGGGCAGGGACGAACAGCGGCATTTTGCATTACGATGGAGAACATTGGTCGGATTATCGAACGGTCACGTTGGAAGGCCAGGAAAAAATCCGGGATGCGGTTCGCGTCTTTGCCGGAACAGAAGCTGGACTTGATGAATACACGCGCAAAGTCAAACAGTTTAACGATGTGCAAAATGAAATCGACGAATCGTATGTTCGCGATGTCAAAATCCCGTGGAATCTGGTCGTCGGCGATACTGTGACCGCTTTGCTTTACGATGTCCGCACAGAAAAACTTTGGGTGGGAACGCCAAAGGGCCTTTTCCGTTTCGACGGTAAAACGTGGAAAAATTACGCACAGGAATTGGGAACGCTCCGAATCACTTCGCTTTCGAATCAGGGTGCGACTCTTTGGATTGGAACGGATGACGGCTTGTATTCATACAGGAACGGTGTCGTGGAGCGGAAAGGAAAAGTGCTCCCCAGTCAGAAAATCAGCGCGCTGGCGTGGTCGGAGTTCAAAGGGGAACTCTATGTGGCGGTTGACGGTGCGGGAATCGCCCGCCTTGTCCCCAAGAAAGGTTCAAGTTCCAAAGACCGGTGGAGCCTGTTCAATGAAGAAGACGGCATCATGGATTTGCACGCAACGGCTCTTGTCGTCGATTCTTCGGGGCACGTTTGGGCGGCGCATCAGGGAGGCCTTTCGCATTTCAACTTGCGCAAATGGGAACAGGTGAAGTTCGAAAGCAATACGGTGCATGACCTTTCCGTGGCGCGGGGACGAACAGCGGCATTTTGCATTACGATGGAGAACATTGGTCGGATTATCGAACGGTCACGTTGGAAGGCCAGGAAAAAATCCGGGATGCGGTTCGCGTCTTTGCCGGAACAGAAGCTGGACTTGATGAATACACGCGCAAAGTCAAACAGTTTAACGATGTGCAAAATGAAATCGACGAATCGTATGTTCGCGATGTCAAAATCCCGTGGAATCTGGTCGTCGGCGATACTGTGACCGCTTTGCTTTACGATGTCCGCACAGAAAAACTTTGGGTGGGAACGCCAAAGGGCCTTTTCCGTTTCGACGGTAAAACGTGGAAAAATTACGCACAGGAATTGGGAACGCTCCGAATCACTTCGCTTTCGAATCAGGGTGCGACTCTTTGGATTGGAACGGATGACGGCTTGTATTCATACAGGAACGGTGTCGTGGAGCGGAAAGGAAAAGTGCTCCCCAGTCAGAAAATCAGCGCGCTGGCGTGGTCGGAGTTCAAAGGGGAACTCTATGTGGCGGTTGACGGTGCGGGAATCGCCCGCCTTGTCCCCAAGAAAGGTTCAAGTTCCAAAGACCGGTGGAGCCTGTTCAATGAAGAAGACGGCATCATGGATTTGCACGCAACGGCTCTTGTCGTCGATTCTTCGGGGCACGTTTGGGCGGCGCATCAGGGAGGCCTTTCGCATTTCAACTTGCGCAAATGGGAACAGGTGAAGTTCGAAAGCAATACGGTGCATGACCTTTCCGTGGCGCGGGATGGAGCCGTTTGGATTGCAACGGACAAAGGCGTTTGGCGGCATTTGCCCGATTATGCGACTTCATCGGGGAAAAAGGCTGAGCTGGAACGCAAACCGGAAGAGCGCGGAAATCAACGTTCGGAAGACGAGTGGGAACATTTCCATTCGGGAAACGGGCTTTCTTCAAACCGTGTCTTTGCCGTTTTGCCGCAGGCGAACGACGTTTGGTTTAGCACGAGTTCGGGCATCGAACGCTACAAGGACGCCGATTACCAGTTGACTTTCTTCTACGAAAAGTTGCTTCCGGTTTTGAATATTCCCGATCTGTATCACCTGTTCGCCGGGATGACAATTCCCCTTGCGGAATGGGGAACTCTTGGCGTGTCGGTGAACTTTGTCTCGTTCGGTGAAACTATCGTTTCGACAGATGAAGAAAGCTCCACGAATTCCAACAGTTCGGAAGTTGTCGGAGCCATCAGTTATGGAACGAAGCTCACCCCCAAGACGTCTATCGGCCTTTCCATTAAATTTTTCTACTCGGATTTGAGCTCGGGGGCGTCTACCAGCGGAGATGAAGCGACAACATTCAGTTATGCTTTTGACGTGGGGCTTTTGCGCAAAGATTTCCTTATCAGGGATTTGAACGCTGCCCTTGTGCTGGCGAACATCGGCCCGAGCGTTTATTACACGGACAAATCCGATCAGGATCCGATTCCTCTGACTTGGCGGCTAGGGCTTTCCTACGAAATTTTCAACACGCTGGATCACCGTCTGCTGATCGCTGCGGATTACAACCGCACGGTAGTTTATGATGATGACAAGGGCGATCCGGAACCATTTTACAATGCCATGTGGAAAAGCCTGATTCATCCGGAACTGGGCGGCCACGGGGCGGAACGGTTCAAAAATTCCCTGTTGCAGGGCATTTTCAATGTCGGCGCGGAATACACTTACTCCAATACGGTCGCCGTTCGCATCGGGTATCTTTACGACAAAACGGGAAAGAGGAACGAAGTGGATTTGGGCCTTGGCGTGATGCTTTCTGACGTTCTCGAATTCGATATTGCGACCATCAAGGATGTCGGCGATAACGATGGCGTCCGGGATGGGCAGATGCGCTTTGGGATGGTTTTCAAGTTCTGATGCCCGCGTCCGTCAATTACCAGCGGCTGCTCGACGATATCATTCGCCGGCTTGAAAAAAACGGTGAAGTTCCCTCGCTTTTGCTCCACTGTTGCTGTGCGCCGTGTTCCAGTTATGTCGTGGAATATCTCTCGAATTATTTCCACATCACGACGTTTTATTACAATCCGAACATTTTCCCGCAAGAGGAATATGCGCATCGGGTAGCGGAGCTCAAACGTTTTGTCGCGGAATTTCCGACGAAATATCCGGTGAAGTTCGTCGAAGGGGCTTACGAACCGGAACGTTTCTACGCGGCGGTCAAGGGACTTGAACGGGAAAAGGAAGGTGGGGCCCGCTGTGCGAAATGCTTTGCACTGCGCCTCGAAGAGGCCGCCAAAAAGGCCTGCGAACTTGGATGCGATTATTTTACGACGACGCTTTCCATCAGCCCGATGAAGGATGCCGCGCTGTTGAACGAAATTGGTTCCGCGATGGGTGAAAAATATGGAGTCAGGCATTTGCCGTCGAATTTCAAACGCCGCGGCGGATTTTTGCGTTCAACCGAACTTTCCCGAGAATATGGGCTTTATCGGCAAAACTTTTGCGGATGCGTTTTTTCGAAGGGAAGTAACTAGGGCTTTAGGAATGGGGAATTAGAACTGTGGCGGCGAGCTGTTTGGGTAAAATTTGGACTGCTCGTTTTGATGCGGAAACTTTTTCGTAATTCGGAATGAAAAGTGTGATGTCGGGGTGTTGGAGCTTAGATATGAAAACTCCCTTGGGTGGGGTTCGCACTAAAAGCCTTTTCTGCGATTGTATTGAATTTTGCACGATTTGATTGTCAGAGACGTGCCGTTTTCGCTTAAAAGAAATTTGCTCGTGCGGTCTGAAATTCAATTTTCGAGATTGTTGCGTGGAATGGCGTTCCTTTGAAACTCGTTCTACGGTAGGCTCCTTTGACAACGAACAAGTTCTCTTTGACAACCGGCGACAGTTCATTTTTCAAAATTCGGAGTTTTTGAAAAATTCGGTTTACAGCAAAAACGCAGGCTCGAACGAGTCTGCGCTTTTGAGTTTTCTGTCGATAGCTTCGGGGTTATTCGCGCCTTGCAACGACGTTCCGGATTTTTATTGCGCGGAAGCGGGCGTGAATGTCGTTAAAACTACCTCACGACTTTGCGGTCGTCAGCGGTCATTTCAAGGAACTGTTCAACGGTCATGCTGCCCTTGTCGCCTTCTTTGCGGCGGCGAACGGATACGACATTTTCTGTCTGCTCCTTTTCTCCGACGACAAGCAAATAGGGGACTTTTTGCAGTTCGCATTGCCGGATTTTATAGCCGAGCTTTTCATTCGATTCATCGACTTCGACGCGGAGTCCCGCTTGTTCCAGTTGTCCTTTGACTTTGTTCGCG
Source organism: uncultured Fibrobacter sp. (assembly GCA_964587155.1). Classification (GTDB taxonomy): domain Bacteria; phylum Fibrobacterota; class Fibrobacteria; order Fibrobacterales; family Fibrobacteraceae; genus Hallerella. Next base: position 2,378 of record CAZPKF010000020.1, on the reverse strand, counting down.
TATTCCACGAATTTTTCGGAAATCGGGAGCACGCGGGCTTGTACGGGAGCGAGCCATAGAGGGAAGTCCCCCATGAACTCTTCGATTAAAATGCCGAGGAAACGTTCGATGGAACCGACGGCGGCGCGGTGCAACATCACGGGGACGTGCTTCTGGTTGTCTTTGCCGACATATTCCGCACCCAGGCGTTGCGGCAGGTTGAAGTCCACTTGGATGGTTCCGCACTGCCAATCGCGGCCAAGGCTGTCTTTCAACGTGAATTCGAGCTTTGGTCCGTAGAAGGCACCTTCGCCCGGATTCAAAATGTATTCTAGGCCGGCGAGCTTTGTCGCTTCGGCGAGGGCCGCTTCCGCTTTGTCCCAGATCTCGTCGGAACCGACGCGTTTGGCAGGGCGAGTGGAGAACTTCACTTTCACATCGTCAAAGCCGAAATCGTGGTAAATTTCCTTCACCAGGTGGCAGAAATCCGCCACTTCACTTGCAATTTGATCTTCGGTGCAAAAGATGTGGGCGTCGTCTTGGACAAAGCCGCGGACACGCATCAAGCCGTGCATGGTTCCTGCCGGTTCATAACGGTGGCATTTGCCAAATTCGGCAAGGCGCATGGGAAGATCGCGCCAACTGCGGAGTCCCGAATTGAAAATCAAAATGTGGCAGGGGCAGTTCATCGGCTTGACCGCCATTTCCACGTCGCCAGCGAGAGTTTTGAACATGTTCTCGTTGTATTTGTCCGCATGCCCGGATTTAATCCAAAGAACTTTGTTCACAATTTCCGGCGTGATGACTTCTTGGTAGCCGCGGTGGTCGATTTTCCCTCGGATGTAATCCTTGAGGGCGTTCACCATTTTGGTTCCCTTGGGATGCCAGAAAACCATGCCGGGGGAATGGTCTTCGATGTGGTAAAGGTCCATTTCCTTGCCAATTTTGCGGTGGTCGCGTTTGGCGGCTTCTTCGAGGAGCTTGACGTATTGATCTAAGCCCTCTTTGTTGGCGAAGCAGGTTCCGTAAACGCGGGTCAGCTGATCGCTTTGCTGGTCGCCGTGCCAATATGCGCCAGAAGTGGAAAGGACTTTAAAGTATTTGAGCTTTCCCGTGCTGGGAACGTGAGGACCCGCGCAAAGGTCTTCCCAGTTCTTTCCCGGTTCCCCGGTGACGTAAAAACTGATTTTGCAATCCTTGCCCTCGCGTTCAATGGCGCGTTCGGCATTGTCGTGCTTGTATTTGTCGCCTTCTGTGCGGGCAAGGCCTTCTTCTGCGGAAACTTCGATGCGGGTGAAGGGGCGGTCTTCTTTGATGATTTCCTTCATGCGGGCTTCAATCCGCGGAAAATCCTCTTCTTTGATGGGCGAAGGAGTCATCAAATCGTAATAAAATCCCTTTTCGATCGCTGGGCCGTAGGCGAGTTTTGTTCCCGGGAACAAATCGCAGATGGCTTCGGCGAGAACGTGGCAGCAAGAATGGCGGAGAAGCAGGAGCGCATCCGGGTCGTCGTTCGACGGCGTAATGATGCGGAAACTTCCGCTTTCTGTGAGGGGCCGGGAAAGGTCCAAAACTTTGTCGCCCAATTTAACGCCCAGCGCTTTGCGGGCAAGGCCTTCGGAAATTCCCTTGGCGATTTCCATTCCAGTGATGCCCGATGCTACGGAACGTACGGAGCCATCGGGAAAGGTGAGTTCGATTTGAGACATAAAAATCCTTTGGTGGGCGGTTCTCGCCCGGTTCCCCAGAAATACGACATCTGGCGGTAGGGGAAAAGTAGAAAAGTAGAGGGGCGTTTAAGGAGAATGTTAAAATTTTTAGCGAAGAAGTGGTTGAAGTATTGTATGCTTGAGTTCAAACGAGAGAGTTCTATGCAGAAAATCATCGCTACGAATGAAACGATTTGCGGCATTGTCAAGCTGGAAATTGAAAAATACGGGAATAACGCCGATTAGAACCGTATCGACGTGTCTCAGGTGACGGACATGCACGGAATGTTCGGTGGCTCTGATTTCAAATTTTAGCAACAGGGGTGTCTAATGAGGAAGAAAGGCATTTTTTGCCCCTGGTTTCCGGCACTTCTGCAGAAGAATACTCAGAAGCGATTCGGAGCGGAGCTGACGTTTTTTAGTTGATTTTAAACAGAACATTTGTTTCATTTTGTTGTTTTTTTTTTGTGTTTATTTCGACCATTTTTTTGGAAGGGTGGTATTATGGAAAATCAAATCATCGCTACGAATAAAACGATTCGCGACATTGTCAAGCAGGAAATTGAAAAACACGGGAATAACGCCGATTTGAACCATATCGACGTGTCCAATGTGACGGACATGAGTTGGATGTTCCAACGTTCCGCGTTCACTGGCGACATCAGCCATTGGGACGTGTCCCGTGTGACG
>CAZPKF010000019.1:0-54978 GCA_964587155.1 uncultured Fibrobacter sp. | reverse complement strand
AAACCATACCCTTGAGCTAATGACTCTTGAGTATGGTTCTTTTTACCTTTTAAGATGTAAATTAGAAAAATCCCTAATTATCCCCATCTTAAAGGGACGTTTTTTCCTTAAAGGGAAAATCAATCGGCTTTAACGACCCAGACCTTCACTTCGGCGGCAATATCACCGAAGACCTTGACGGTCACCGGATAAGCGCCGAGCTGCTTGATCGGCTCATCGAGCGCGATTTGCGCGCGAGTTACCTTCACGCCCTGCTTTGTGATTTCGTCTGCGATATCAGAAGCAGTCACGGAACCGTAAAGGCGTTCGCCTTCCACGACGCGGCGGGAAAGGTTCACTGTCACTTCGGCGAGCTTCGCAGCAATTTCGCGAGCCTTGCCCAGTTCCTTGTTGAACAAGGCTTCCATCGCTTCACGGTTTTCAACGATTTTCTTTTTCGCTTCTTCCGTGGCGCGAATTGCGAGCTTGTTCGGGATGAGGTAATTCATGGCGTAGCCGGTCTTCACCTTCACCACGTCCATGATGTTGCCCAAATTCGGCACATTGGCTTTCAGAATAACTTCCATTTTGGCTCCTTAGCGCAGAGAATCTGCGACGAACGGCAAAATAGCCATGTGACGGGCGCGCTTGATCGCTTCGACGAGCATGCGCTGATACTTGGCGCTTGTGCCGGAAATGCGACGAGGAATGATTTTTCCACGTTCCGAAATGAAACGGCGGAGAACCTTTTCGTCTTTATAATCGATAAACTGGACCTTGTTCTCGGTGAACCAGCAAGTCTTTTTGCGGCGAACGCGGGAATTGTTCTTCTTATCTTCGAAAGCCATTATTCAGCATCTCCTTCTTCAGCGTCGATCGGAGTTACGTCTTCGGTCTGGCTCAGGTTCTTGTCATAGATGACGTCAGTCATCGGATAATCCGCAAGAGTAATCCAGCGGAGAACGTTTTCGTCGAGCTTGAACATATTTTCCAAGTTCGTCACGACAGAAGATTCCGCCTTGTAGTAGAAAATCACGTAGTAACCGTGAGTCTTGTGATTGATTTCGTAAGCGAGCTTGCGCTTGCCCCAATCGTCGCGGCGTACAATTTCGCCGGCAGCGGTGATTTTATCCGCGAAGCTCTGCACTTCGGACGCAATGACGTCATCGGAGAGCATGGCATCGAGAACCACCATGGTTTCGTATTGTTTCATAGTATCCCTTTGGACTTCAGCCCGCACCCACCATGGGCGCAGGAGGGTTCCATTTTCATGGGAACTTTAATTTAGAAAAAAGCGGGAAAAGCGTCAAGCGACAAGGCGAAACATTCCCATTTCCAAGCCGTTTGCTTTTCCGTAAAGGCTTTTTTAGCGCAAATCCGGAACCAAAACATTGATAGTTTGGGTAAAATATCCGAAAGCTGCGTGTAGAATTCGTTTTTTTTGCCTTATTGGCACTATGCAAATTTCAATTATCAGACACGAATTTGCTCCTTGGAGCGTTACCTTATCCGGCACAGTCTTCTTCATTTAACAATTTAACACAAAAGGGCATAAAGTCGAATGCGCTTGCCGTAATTGAGGCACTCGATAGCCCAGATAAATAAGCACAAACAACTCACGCCCCGAAAACGGGAAGAAGATACTCTAAAAAATGTCTGCACCGGAATGCAACAAAGTTGAACAAACGCAGTCCACTGGTTATAAGTAGAGATTTTCGATTTCCCTGGCAAATTTTTCGCGTACGACCTTTCTACGCAATTTGAACGTGGGCGTCATCAACCCCGATTCAACAGAAACGGCATCGCTTAACAGGGTCCACTTCTTGATTTGCTCCCAGCGGTTCAGTTTGCGGTTGACCGTATCGACGTGCGCCTTGACCGCGGCCAGCACGCGGGTGTCCTGCACCGCTTCTTTGGGGTCAAAGTCCCTTTTCGTTTTTCCCATTATCCGCATTGCCTCGTCATAGCCCAAAAAAAGAAGTGCGGAAACAAATTTGCGGTTGTTCGCTTCGACCATTGCGGATTCTATCACCGGATGACGCACCAGTTCCAGTTCAATAGGCACTGGAGAAACGTATTTTCCCGTGCTGGTTTTGAAAATTTCCTTGATGCGGCCAATAAGGAAAAGATAGCCCTCGCTGTCGATGATGCCCTGATCTCCCGTCCGGAAAAAACCGTCCGGAGTCCAAGCCTCCCGATTCATATCGGGCATGTTGCGGTATCCCTGGAAAACACTCTCGCCCCGCACTTGAATTTCGTTCCGTGCACCAATCCGCACGTCCAACGATTCCAAAGGTTTTCCCACGGATCCCACTTTTATTTTCCCCGGCGTATTCACGCTCACCACGGGAGAGCATTCCGTCAAGCCGTAACCTTCGTATATCGGAAATCCCATGTTCACCAAAAAGCGGTAAACCGTCTTGTTGAGCGCGCTGCTGCCCGAAATAATCCATTTGAAACGCCCGCCAAGCGCCTCGCGGATTTTACGGTAAACCAACCTGTCGTATATCGAACGGCGAAATTTGCCTTTGCCGGGAAGATTCTTTTTGGCAAAAAGGATTGCGCGGCGCATGAGAAACCGCTTGAAACCCCGCATTTTGTACTCCCGTTGAGAAATCGCCTCGGCAAATTTTTCCAAAATCCGGGGAACAAACGTTCCTATTGTCGGGCGCACTTCGTGCGAAATGACTCCGACATTTTTCGGTGAATCGGCAAAGTAGATTTTCAAATGCTTGGCCATGTAAAAAAAGATGACCATCCGTTCAAACACATGGGCCACGGGCAAAACGCTGATGGCGGAATCTTCTGTGGGAAGTGTAGAAATCAACGGAGAAAGGGATTCCACCATCGACAGCATGTTGTCGTGCGAAAGCTCGACTCCTTTGGGAAGCCCCGTTGAGCCACTGGTATAAATGACGGAAAAAAGATCTTCTGGCCGGATGGAATTCACATGGTACGTCAACCAGTCCTCGGCCCCCTCGTCACGGGAAAGGTTTTCGCCCTCTTCCAAAAGATCTTTCCAAAGGATGCCGTTTGGCGGAAGCTTCGCCGTCTCATCAAAGCAAATCACGCAGCGGAATCGCGGCAAATGCTTTTGAATGTTCAAATCCAGAGATTCTACGTTGTCAACCGCCAAAAAGGCGATTTCGGAATCTTCGCACTGGAAGAGAAAATGTTCCTCGCTGATATTGGGAAAAAGCGGAACCGTCGGCGCATGGCAAACTTCACACGCCAAATCCGCGATAATCCAATCCGGCGAAGTCTTCGCGATGATGCCCAAGCTGTTTTTTTCTCCGACACCGTGCCGCGCCAAGGCCAGCGAGGCGAAAAAAAACATTTTACGCAAACGCTGCGGCGTATATTCGCGAAAACGCCCGTCAGCCCGATAAAACCATCCGGGAAAATCCTTCGACTGGCAAAGATCTAAAAAGAGGGCGGGAAGTGAATTGTGTCGCTGTTTTGGCATACGGGATCGATTTTCAAAATACCTAAAAATTCACCCTTTTGCTGCGAAAATTTTTCGGTAAAAAGATTACATTTTTGTCGTATTTTATTCCTTTCGTTTCGACTTTTTGCCCAAAAAACGAAATTTCAACCGATTCAACTTTAAAAATCTACATTTTTGTCACTTTTTATTTTGTAAACAGCCCGAACTCCTCCATCCCCCTTTGTTATATTTCGATCAACCAAACAACCGTACCATTGGAGATAAAAATGGCCATTACAAATGCTTATCTGAAAAAAGTTTACGACAGAGTTGTCGCCCGCGACCCGGACCAGGCTCTTTTCCACCAGGCGGTCCGCGAATTTCTCGAATCGCTGGATCCCGTTTTAGCGAAAGAAAAATCCTTTGAAACAAACGGCATCATCGACCGTTTGGTCGAACCGGAACGCGTCATCATGTTCCGCGTACCATGGCTTGACGACCAGGGCAACGTGCAGGTGAACCGCGGCTACCGCGTCCAGTTCAACTCCGCTATCGGACCTTACAAGGGCGGCATCCGTCTCCGCGAAAACGTCACCCTTTCCATGCTCAAGTTCTTGGGCTTTGAACAGGTCTTCAAAAACAGCCTGACAACGCTCCCCATGGGCGGCGGCAAGGGCGGTTCCGACTTTGATCCGAAAGGAAAATCCGACAACGAAGTGATGCGCTTCTGCCAATCGTTCATGACGGAACTTTCTCGGCACATCGGCGCGGATACCGACGTTCCGGCGGGCGACCAGGGAACCGGCGCACGCGAAATCGGTTACATGTTCGGCCAATACAAACGCCTCCGCAACGAATTTGTCGGCGTCCTCACCGGCAAGGGACTTTCTTACGGCGGATCGCTCGCCCGTACAGAAGCGACAGGATACGGCCTTTGCTACTTCACCCGTGAAATGCTCAAGGATTTGAAGAACGAAACATTCGAAGGCAAGACTGTCGTGATTTCCGGTTCCGGCAACGTCGCCATCTACGCTTGTCAAAAGGCCCAATCCTTTGGGGCTAAAGTGGTGACCGTTTCCGACTCCAACGGTTACGTCTACGACCCGAACGGCATCCAGCTCGACGTTGTCCGCGACATCAAGGAAGCTCACCGCGGCCGTATCAAGGAATACGCCGAACGCGTCAAAGGCGCCGAATACCACGAAGGTTCTAGTGGCGTTTGGACTGTCAAGTGCGACATCGCGCTCCCCTGCGCAACTCAAAACGAACTGGATTTGGCAGGAGCGGAAGCTCTCATCAAGAACGGCGTCATGGCCGTTGCCGAAGGGGCAAACATGCCTTCTACGCCAGAAGCGATTGAAGCATTCTTGAACGCCGGCGTTCTCTTTGGACCGGCCAAGGCTGCCAATGCGGGTGGTGTCGCTACATCAGGCCTCGAAATGAGCCAAAACTCCGAACGTCTTTCCTGGTCGTTCGAAGAAGTCGACGCCAAGCTCGAAGGCATCATGAAGAGCATTTACAAAGAAGCTTCGACAGCCGCCGTTGAATACGGTCACAAAGGCAATCTTGTCATGGGCGCGAACATCGCCGGATTCAAGAAGGTTGCCGATGCGATGAAATGGCAAGGCGCCGTCTAATCTTTTTTGAAGATTTGCGAAGTCCCGGACAATTTGTCTGGGACTTTTTTTGTACGGATAAATGACGATTTCGCCGCTTTAACGATAGGATTGAAAGAAAATTAGGAACTGGGAATTTGGAGTTTTGGGGTGATATATTTGAAGTTGGGAATGCATCGTGAGGGCTCTTCCTTGGTGGGATTTTTAAGAAAACCCTTTTCTGTAGTGGTATTGAATTTTGCACGTTGTTGACGACAAAGGCAAGCCGTTTTCGCAAAAAAATTCTTCCAAAACGGAATGCAGAGAATCCGTTCGGATTTCCATAGGTCGCGTTGAAAAACACAACACCTTGTCGAACCTTGCGCCTGTTTTACCGCGGATGGCAAGGCGTCTGTTGGAAATGCGGAATTCAAAATTAAAGCCGTAGAATTTGCAATGCTAAGAGGCGGATAAACTCAGACATTTTTAACTATTCACTTGTGCAGTAATTCGAAAATTTCTATCTTTGAAGCAAAATTTTGGACCGCATCCTCCGGTTCGCTTTCCAAATTCGGAAAAATTTTATTCCTTTTGGGCGCATCCGGAGAAAACCGGTTCCTCTCGCCCCATGAAAAAGAGATTTAACCATTATGGCTGCAAAATATACGGAAGACAACATCAAATCGCTTGAATGGCACGAACATATTCGGATGCGTCCGGGTATGTACATTGGCAAGTTGGGCGATGGTCAAAGCCCCGACGACGGCATTTACGTTTTGGTCAAAGAAATCATCGACAATTCCATTGATGAATTTGTCATGGGCTCCGGCAAGAAAATCGAAATTGAAATTCGCGATAGAGAAGTCCGCGTTCGGGACTACGGTCGAGGCATTCCCCTGGGAAAAGTCATTGATTGCGTTTCCAAAATGAATACGGGCGGAAAATACGACTCTGAAGCCTTTCAAAAATCCGTTGGTCTGAACGGTGTCGGTACCAAAGCGGTAAACGCCCTTTCGGACAAATTCATCGTGCAAAGTTTCCGCGATGGAAAGTGCAAGCGCGCCGAATTCAGCAAAGGCATTCTAGTCAAAGAGTTCGGCGAATGCAAAACGGATGAGAAGACGGGAACGGAAATCATCTTTTCACCGGATCCGACCATTTTCAACAAAAATTACCGCTATCTCCCGGCTTACTTGGAAGAAAAAATTTGGAATTACGCTTACCTGAATACAGGACTCACCCTGGTGATGAACGGCAAGACGTATTCCAGCGAAAACGGACTTTTAGACTTGTTGAAGGGGCGCGTAGACGATACCATCCGCTATCCAATCGCCCATTTAAAGACGAAAGATATCGAAATTGCGTTCTCCCACGGCAATCAATACGGCGAACATTATTTCAGCTTTGTCAACGGCCAAAATACGACTCAGGGCGGCACGCACCAGCAAGCGTTCCGCGAAGGATTTGTCAAAGGTGTTCGCGACCATTTCAAAAAAGATCTGGATCCCTCGGATATCCGAAACTGCATCATTGCGGCTATCGCAGTCCGCATTCAGGAACCTGTTTTTGAATCCCAGACGAAAACTAAGCTGGGCAGCACAACGACTGCTCCGGGCGGGCCATCTCTCCGCACATGGATTGTCGACTTTGTTTCCACAGAAGTAGACAACTTTCTGCACAAAAATTCCGAAGCCGAAAAAGCGCTGCTCATCCGCATCCAACAAAGCGAACGCGAACGCAAAGACATCGCAGGCATCCGCAAATTGGCTAACGAAAGGGCGCGCAAAGCGAATCTGAACAACAAGAAACTCCGCGACTGCAAAGTTCACCTGACGGACGCCAAAAATCCCGTTCACAAGGAAACGATGATTTTCCTGACCGAAGGTGATTCCGCCTCAGGGACCCTCACAAAAGCCCGCAATGTACAGAATCAAGCCGTATTCAGCTTGCGCGGTAAACCGCTCAACAGTTACGGACTCACCAAACGGGTCGTGTACGAAAACGAAGAGTTCAACTTGCTCCAGCATGCGCTCGACATAGAAAACGGTTTGGATTCCCTCCGCTACGACAAAGTCATCATCGCAACCGATGCCGATGTTGACGGTATGCACATCCGCCTGCTCTTGATGACATTCTTTTTGCAATTTTTCCCAGAACTGGTAGAACAGCGGCACCTTTACATTCTGCAAACGCCTCTATTCCGCGTTCGCAATTCCAAAAAGAACAAAGTCCTTTACTGCTACGACGAAACGGAACGCGACGAAGCGGCCCAAAAACTGGCTGGGAAAGATTTGGAAATCAGCCGGTTCAAAGGACTTGGTGAAATCAATCCGGAAGAATTCCGCCAATTCATCGGTGAGACCATGCGCTTAGAAAGCGTTGTTTCTCCGCCAGACGCATCACTAGGCAAGATGCTCGGATATTACATGGGAAAAAACACGCCTGAACGTCAAAACCGCATTGTGCAAAACCTGCGAGCCGAAGCGGTGGAGGAACTGTAATGAGCGATATGGAAAAAAACGTCCCCGGCGAAGAAATCGAAAAATTCACCAATGCGCCCGAAGCCGAAGTGAAAAGTGACACGGCGATTCTTGGGCTTTCCAATGCAAATCATTTGGAAAAACTTTACGATGGCTGGTTCTTGGATTACGCCAGCTACGTGATTCTTGACCGTGCCGTTCCCTATTTCGAAGATGGCTTAAAGCCCGTGCAACGGCGCATTTTACACACCCTTTCCGAAATGAACAACGGCCATTTGATCAAAGTGGCGAACGTTGTCGGAGCGACGATGCGTTACCATCCTCATGGCGACGCTTCCATTTATACGGCACTTGTCGGCTTAGGTCAAAAAGGGCTTCTCATCGATACCCAGGGAAACTGGGGAAACCCTCTTACCGGCGACGGAGCAGCAGCTGGCCGTTACATCGAAGGGCGACTTTCGCAATTTGCACAAGAAATTTTATTTAACCCGGAAACAACCGAGTGGGTTCCCAACTACGACGGCACTCGCAAAGAACCGGTAACCCTCCCCGCCAAATTTCCCCTGTTACTAGCCCAAGGTGTTGACGGAATCGCCGTAGGCCTTTCCACTTATATTCTCCCCCACAATTTCAACGAACTTTGCGAAGCGGCCGTAGCCTATCTCAAGGGCAAAAAGTTTTCCCTTTTCCCAGATTTTTTCACCGGAGGAACCATCGACGTATCCCATTATGACGATGGTGCACGCGGTGGCCGCATTAAAGTTCGGGCAAAAATCGAAGTTCAAGACGCAAAGACTCTTGTCATTCAGGAAATTCCTTACGGTACGACAACCGGTTCCCTCATCGAATCAATTGTCGCCGCCAACGACAAAGGCAAAATCAAAATCAAGCGTGTTGACGACGACACCGCACAAAATGTGGAAATCGTCATTCACCTGCTGCCCGGTTCCGATCCGCAAAAGATGATCGAAGCCCTTTACGCTTTCACCGATTGCGAAAAATCGCTTTCGCCGTGTACATGCGTCATCATCAACAAAAAGCCTTGCTTCACCACCACTTCCGAACTACTCAAGCTCAGCGTTGATCATACGAAGCTCCTTTTAAAGTGGGAACTCGAAAACGACCTGAAGCACACTCAGGAAAAGTGGCATTCGACAAGCCTTGAAAAGATCTTCATCGAAAAGGAAATTTACGAAGTCATCAAGAAGGCGAAAGATCACGAAGAAATGATAAGCCTAATCGATGAAGGACTGAAGCCCTTTACGAAAAAGCTGCGCAGGGAAGTCACCGAAGACGATATTGAAAAGCTCGCATCGCTTCCCATGTCGAAAATTGCACGGTTCAACCGCAAAAAAGCCGATGAATTGCTCCAACAACTTGATGAGCATATCGCCGAAGTCAAAAACCACCTAGAGCACATTGTCGAATACACAATTGCCCATTTCAAAAACATCGAAAAGAAATACGGAGAAGGCCGCGAACGAAAAACACAAATTGCGGAATTCGGTAAAGTCGATGCCGTCCATGTCGCCATGGCGAATCAAAAATTCTTTGTCAATCGTAAAGAAGGTTTCGTCGGGACGGGATTGAAAAAAGAAGAATACCTGTTCGATGTTTCCGAATACGACGACATCATCGTTTTCAAAGCGGACGGCTCGTATAAAATTGTCAAAGTTTCTGACAAGGATTTCGTCGGCAAAGACATTCTCCTCGTCGAAAAATTCAACAAAGACGATGAACGCCGCATTTACAACGTGATCTATCAAGACGGTAAAGACGGTCCATCGTTAATCAAGCGGTTCAACGTTGGCGGAGTCACCCGCAACAAGGATTATCCCATGGGCAAAGGCAAGCCTGGGACAAAAATTCTTTACATTTCATCAAATCCCAACGGCGAAGCTGAAGTGGTGAAAGTCATCCTCAAGCCACGGCCCCGCATCAAGCTCAATTTTGAATTGAACTTTGCCGATGTGGAAATCAAGGGGAGGAATACCCTTGGAAACATTGTCACCAAATACGCTGTCCGCGCCATCAAAAAACTCAGCACAGGCGAAAGTACGCTCGGAGCCAAAGTCTTTTACTTTGACGCCATTTCCGGAATGGTCAGCACGCAAAAGAAAGGCGACTGTCTTGGTCCCTTCGAAGAAGGTGAAAAGCTGATTTCTGTCCGCAACAATGGCATGGCAAAGCTCCACGAGATGAAAGACCCCATTTTGGTGGGAACCGATGTTCTTTACCTCGGAAAATACGATCCCAAACAGGTGTTCACCGTTTTGTACTTCGAAGGCGACAATTTCAATTACATGGTCAAGCGGTTTACTTTGGAAAATTGCCCGACCACAACGGAATTCAATTTACTTTCGGATCATCCCGACACCAGGATGGTTGAATTTTTCAACACGGAAGACACCCGAGTCGTCATGGATTATCAATCCGGACATCGAGTGGAACAGGAAGAATTGGATCTTTCGGAATTGGCGGATGTCAAAACCTACAAAGCGTTGGGCAGCAAATTCACAGCAAAAAAAGTCAAGCGCTTTACCCGGATTAAAACGGAAAACGGTGGCGAACTCCCCGATGACGAAAAGGATCCCGATTCTCCGGATCTTTTTGGATAACGCCTTTTGATAAAAGTCAAACGCCGATATTGATGTGACCCCCGAAAGTTGGACACCACTTTCAGGGGTTATGTCACATAATCAAAATCAGAAGCTCTTTTACTTTAGATTTCGTTCACTTTGAAACTCTCCTCATCCATTTTAAAAATATCGTCCCATCGAAGATTTTCTCTTTAAACCAAATTTTGTCTTTTGCATAAACGCATTTCCTTATCCCAATTGTCGAATTGCAAAAGTTTTGGCTCATAGGGAAATTCGCAAAACACATCCCGCGGCAGGGCCCATAAATAACAACAATCCGAGGGTGCAAAACATTCAACATTTCTATAAAACCCAAATGCAACAGCCTTTTTTTCATCCCGTATTTGAGAACAACCATAAGTCCCTACGGAAACGATGGAATCGCACGGGATACCGACAAAAACAACCGCTTCTGGCAACTCTTTCGTGCTGAATGCGCGTTCGTCTCCCCAACGGACATTTGGAATTTGATATATTGGACGCAACCCATCGTCAAAAGCATTTATTCGCATATATCCCTTTCAAAAATCTTGATTTTTCAGAGAAGATATGACAAATTAAAGCCTGCGTTAGTTGTTAACTAGGATTTGCTTCAGCATATCTGGAATGGGACCGAGAGAAAATTGTTCGCTGCAATTTGTCATGGCCCCTTTCTTTTTTCAAACCGCCCGTTCGGCCGATTCAATGTCGATTTCAATGGACTTTTTCACCTCCTCCGGCATTTTGCCTATTCTCGTTTTTGCTGCACCATAAGTCACGCCACAGGATTTAGAGATTTCCTTATAATCCATCCCTTGAATCAAATCAAAATCCATCAAAAACTCGGCAGCAAATGTATTCGCCTGCCATTCCGGATCTTCAAACGCCTTCAGTTTCTCTCCCGTAAAAGTTTTTCCTTCTTCGGACATTTCTGCATCGGGAACAATTTCCCTTTCAAATTTTTGAAATATTTTTTCCAAAATCAACTCGAACAAGAAGCAGACAGACACCTTCAAGCGCCCGTTTAGCCCGCAAATTTGCCGAATCTTCTTTACGACAAGTCGAATATCCTCCGTGGACATCGATATACCATAAATTTTGACACTATTTTTTTCCTTTGTTCAAAACCTTTTGAATTCTTTCAATGTCATCATCCGAAATGGATTCCAATTTTCGAGCGAAAGCAATCGCCAAATTTCGTTGATTTTTACGCAAATCGTCCAGTCCAATTTCTATTTCGTTATTGGAATCATAAAAACAATCCTTCATTTGCAAAAACTTCTCTTCAGAAAGTCCATAAAGCGAAGTTATTTTCGAAAGCCATCCTTCCGGAATTTTCCGTTTGCCGTTTTCGACTCCGGAAAGAAAAGCCGGAGACACTTCGAGTTTTGCAGCCATGTCGAGCAAAAGTTCGCCCTCGTCCATTCTCAAGTTTCTTAAAAATTTTCCAAATGATGTTATCATAAAAACCTCGGCAAGGAATTCAATCATAATATAACAAGAAAAAGAGCCAAAAATAAACACATTTCGTTTAATATTTTACCTTTTTGGTTAACTTTAACCAAACAGCAAAACGATATCTCGCCCGAATATTCCTTTTTCTAGCCCTTGAAAGACATGCAACAATTCAAATCGGAATCAGACCGAACTCAATCAAAGGGCTTTCGAACGACGGAAAAAAGCTTTCTGTAAAGATTATTGATACTGATGGGGCTTTTCCTCGTAAAAACAGTAGCCCTGGGACGACGCTTGCTCGATGACAATCGCAGACGGCGAGACTTTTTTGCAAAACGTGAACTCTCTTTTCAAAAGAGGAAACTCCACAAGACATTCCCATTCTTTTTGTACAAGAAAACCCCGAAAGCCGCATCCGCTCTTTCGGGGTTCCAGAATTTTCAACGCAAGAAATTACTTGTCGCTGAGGAACGCGACACCCGGCAATTCCTTTCCTTCGAGAAGTTCGAGAGAAGCGCCGCCACCCGTGGACGTGTGGGTCACTTTCTTGTCTGCGCCGAATTTCTTCGCCGCAGTCGCCGTATCACCGCCACCGATCACCGTAATGGCTCCGGCCGCAGTCGCTTCGACAATGGCATCCGCCATCGCCTTGGTGGCCTTGGCAAATGCGTCAAATTCAAACACGCCCGCAGGACCATTCCAAACAATCGTCTTTGCGGACTTGATCGCATCGCAGAAAATCTTTGTGGATTCCGGACCGACATCGAGGCCCATCCAACCTTCAGGAATGCCATCCTTGTCCGAAACGACCTTGTTCGCCGCATCCGCGTCGAACTTTTCGGCGGCAACATAATCCACCGGGAGAATGATTTTCTTGCCCGCTTTCTTCGCCTTTTCCATCAATTCCGGAACGAGCTTCGCACCTTCTTCGTCAAACAAGGACTTGCCGATTTCAATACCGTCAATAACCTTCTTGAATGTGAACGCCATGCCGCCGCCGATGATGATTTCATCGGCCTTGTCGAGCAAGTTGTTGATGAGGAGAATCTTGTCGGCCACTTTGGAGCCGCCGAGAATCGCAAGGAACGGACGCGGCGGATTGTTCAAAACGCGGTCAAACGCCTTCAATTCCTTGTTCATCAGGAATCCGGCGGCGCGCTGCGGAAGTTCTACGCCAGCCATCGAAGAATGAGCGCGGTGTGCCGTTCCAAAAGCATCGTTCACATAGACATCGGCGAGCTTCGTCAAAGACGCGCGGAACGCTTTCACCTTTTCCGGATCCGCCTTGATTTTGGTTTCTGTTCCATCGGCATTCTTTTCCTTCGCCTTGCCTTCTTCTTCAATGTGGAAGCGGAGGTTTTCCAAAAGAATGATGTCACCCGGCTGAGCCTTGGCGCATTCCGCTTCGACTTCCGGACCCACGCAATCAGAAAGGAACTTGACAGGCTTCTTGATCAGCTCTTCGAGCTTTTTGGCAACGGGAGCAAGCGTGAATTTCGGATTCACCTTTCCGTTCGGACGACCGAGATGAGAAGCAAGAATCACGGCAGCACCCTTGTCGAGCGCATACTGAATCGTCGGAAGAGCCGCTTCGATACGCTTGGTGTTCGTAATTTCTCCCGTCACCTTATCTTGCGGAACGTTGAAATCAACGCGAATAAAAACGCGTTTGCCCTTGAGGTCGAGATCTTCAATGGAAAGTTTAGCCATCTTAGTACCTTTTGTTGAAGTTGAGTTTTAACGATTGAAATATACAAAAACAGAAGCCGCTCCGATTAAAGAATTCCATGCGCAGAGCGATCCTTTTAACGCAGCATCAAGCTTGTTTCCTAAAACAATCCTTGATGTTTTCGGGAATCGCCACGGGCCGGCCGCGTTTCAAATCCACCAACACCCACGTCGTCACCGCCGAAAAAATTTCCCGGCCATCGGATTTGCGAACAAAACGGGAATGACGATTCGTCGATACCTTGGAATATTCCGGAACCCACGTCGTTCCAACAATTTCATCGCCGAGAAATGCCTGCGACTTGTATTCAACGTGCTGCGTCCGGATCATCCAAGCGCATCCCAGCGCATCCATCAAAGCCGTTCCTCCGGTAACTTCAGAATGCTCCAAGGCTATTTCCTGAATCCATTCCACACAAACGACATTGTTCAAATGGCGGTTCCTGTCTATCATCATCTGTTCTACACGGAACGTTTTCTCATATTCGGCAAAATTCAATTCTTGTTCCATCGTCACATGCATCTTTAACCTCCGGATTCCGAAAACCGCGCAAGAAAGGCTTGCAGGCGTTCATTTTCCGATTCGCCGAAGACAAATTCGGGCGAACCCTTCTCCACGATGACGCCGCCGTCCATAAAAAGCACCTGACTCGCGACATCCCGGGCAAAAGCCATTTCGTGAGTCACGATCACCATCGTCATTTTTTCTTCGGCAAGCGAACGGATGACTTTCAAAATTTCCCCGGTCAGTTCCGGATCCAGTGCGCTGGTCGGTTCATCGAAAAAGAGGATTCTCGGATTCATCGCGAGGGCACGGGCGATGGAAACGCGCTGCTGCTGTCCACCGGAAAGCTCACACGGATAAGCGCGGCACTTTGATTCTAGTCCCATGCGACGCAAAAGGCGCATTCCTGTTTCCCGGGCTTCTTCCCGACCCTTCCCCAACACGCGGACGGGGGCAAGTGTCACATTTTGCAAAACAGTCAAATGAGGAAACAGGTTGAAACTCTGAAAAACAAGCCCCGTCGAAAGCCGAATGTCGCGAAGCGTTTTCGCCGACGAATAACGAACTGGAAAGGAGTCGGGGACGACAAGATCTTTGCCGCACACGCGCACATTTCCGCCATCTATCGTTTCCAATTGCGTGATGCAACGGAGAAGCGTCGATTTCCCAGAACCGGATGGTCCTATCACCGAAAGGACATCGCCGGTTTCCATACCAAAGGAAATATCTTTCAAGACTTCGACACATTCACCTTTTTTGCGATCGCGAAAAGATTTTTTCAAATGGCTGACTTCAAGAATGTGTTCCATAATTCACCGGTAATAATTCAATTTGCGTTCCAAATAACTGAAGAACACGGAAAGAATCAGGTTCGCCACGTAATAGAAAATTCCAGCGACAAATAGCGGAAAAATACTTGCGTAAGCCGCCTGCTGTTTTTTCGCTAGGGCGAAAAGTTCCGTCACGGCGATCACCTGCGCAAGCGACGTATCTTTCACAAGCGTGATGACTTCGTTTGCACTGGCGGGGACGACCCGTTTTACAACCTGCGGCAAAATAATTCGAAAAAAAGTTTGAAACTTGGTGAGGCCGAGCATCGCCGCCGCTTCGTATTGTCCTTTGGGAATGGATTCGATTCCCCCGCGGAAAATTTCGGCAAAATAAGCCGCGTAATTCGCAGAAAAGGCGACAATCACCGCCGGAAACCGGTCAAGGGAAATCGAAGGGCCGATGGATTCGGACAAATAATACGAACCGAAGTAAATGGCGACGATTTGCAGCAAAAGCGGCGTTCCGCGCATCACGGAAACGTAAAACGCCACCGGATAGCGGATTATGCGGAATCGGGACATTTTCAAAATGGCGACGACAAGCCCCAACGGAATGGAAAAAAGGAGAGTCAGGGCAAAAATGGAAAGCGTCGTGCCAAATCCTTCGGCAAGAATCGGAAGGAGCTTGTCCAAGTCGGAAATCACTTGCCGAACCACTTCGCCGAAATTTCACCGAACTTGCCGTCCGTTTTCATCGCGGAGAGAAGGCTGTCCACCGCATTGCGAAGCTTCTCGTCTTTTTTGCGGAAAGCGACCGCATAGACTTCATTGGAAAGCCCCTCGGTCAAGATGAAAAAGTTTTTGCCGTTCGAAGAGATCCAATACTTGGCGACGATTTCATCTAGGAAAACCGCATCGACACCGCCTTTGTCCAAATCCAGCAACGCGGTCTGATTGTCGTCAAAGGGGAATATCCCAGACGCCGACTTTCCCGCATCCGAAGCTTCGAGTATTTTCTGGGCAGTCGATCCGTTTTGCACGGCGATTTTCTTTCCGGCAAGCGCCGAGAGAGCGCCTAGCGCCGAATCTTTTACAGCAAAAACCATGCGATTTTCAAGATAGGCAGAAGAAAGGTTCATCGCCCTGGCGCGCGAGCTGTCCACGCTCAAACCGTTCCAAATGCAATCGATTTTTCCCGTGTTCAGTTCCTGTTCCTTGGCATCCCACGAAATCGGCTGCGTACGGAGTTTCACGCCCAGGCGGGAAGCCACTTCCGTTGCAAGGTCGATGTCGAATCCGACAATCTGATTATCCTTGTCGCGGAATCCCATCGGCGGGAACGAATCGTCCAGGCCCAAGACAAATTCTCCAGCCTGCTTTACTTTTTCAAGAGAATGGTCCCCCGCTTCTTTGGATGATTCACCAGAAGAACAGGCGACAAAAAAGGACGCGGCGAACAAAAAGATTGGCAATTTTTTCATAAAACATCCTGTTGTTTGTTTTGCCCAAAGTTAAAAATTTTAATTGCGCAGGGAATTTCCACCCCGGAAGAGCATTCAATTTTCCCGAAAGCGGCGAAAGGATATTGCGGAAATAGTCGCAAACAGGAACCCGGACAACAGAAGAAAAACTACCGGGGCCAAGGCGTTTGAAAAATAAACGTCCGCCAGAGCATTCACCACGACAAGGAGGGCGAATACGAACAAAATCGAAATTTGATTTGCGGCGCGGGCTGTCTTTGTGCGGAGCGAAATAAAGAGCGAAATACCCGAAAAAAGCACTCCAGACACGACACCCGCCAAAACGGACTTCCACCAAACCGCAAAATTCCAAAAGTCCGCGCAGCATGCGTAAGCCGTTTCGGCAAGTACGACAAATAAAAAAGGAATCGGCAAAAGGGCAATGAGTTTTCCATAAAAAATAGTCGATGGGCGCACTGGGAGAAGCATCAACAATTCAAGAGATCCGCGTTCCCGTTCCCCGGCAAAACTGTCCGACGCAAGCGGAACGATCATCGGAGCTATCAACACCGCACAAAGAAGCATCATCCGCGAAAGGATTTCCGGAGAGTGCACTCCCGGCAACAAAAGCAATTGCGACCCAATCAACAAAACGGGTGGAAAAAGGAACGGCAACAGAAATTTCGGTTCCCGCAAAATCATCCGGCATTCATTTTTTGCGATGAGCCAAATAGCCTTATTCATTTTTCCTCCGCAGACTAAAGCGGTTTTGTTCAAAGCGTTCAACGGCTTCCCGGTAAAGAGCGTTCAACGATTTCTTTCCTGCCTCCACCTGCAAAACCTTCGTCCCCGGCGGGATTTTAGAATAAAGTTCCCGGGGAGAATATCCTTCAGGAATCTTGACGCGGAGCAAAAATTCATCCGAAAGAAGGTCTGACATTTTTTGTTCGCAAAGAATTTTTCCTTTATAAAGAATGGCAAATGTCGTCGCCACGGATTCCATTTCAGACAAAATATGCGAACTCACCAAAAGCGTCCCGCCGCATTCCTTTTTCCATTCATCGAGAATCGCCCAAACCGCTTCCCGTGCGCAGGGATCCAAATTGGCGACAGGTTCATCGAGCAACAACAAAGAAGGCCTGTGCAGCAGTGTTCGAGCAATTTGCACTTTTTGACGGGTCCCTTGCGAGAGGCTCCCCATCGGAGTCGAAAGCGATGGCAATTCGAGTTTTTTGCCCAAATTCCGAATTGCCGCTTCCGCATCCCGGACAACATAAAAAGCGGCGAAAAACTTCAAATATTCTTCGATGGAAAGCTTCGGATAAATTCCGGGATTTTCTAGCAGGACTCCGCATTTCGAAAGATCCAACTTTCCATCCTTTTGAAAATCATCCGAAATATTCACACACCCCGATGCTTGTGAAATTCTGCCGCAAAGAATCCGCATCAACGTTGTCTTTCCCGAACCGTTCGGTCCCAAAAGGGCAAACGACTCTCCCGGATACAGGGCGAAATTCACCGAATCCAGCGCCAACGCATCCGACTTCGGATAGGCATAAGAAAGTTCGGAAAATTCGAAAACGGGCCGCATACGATTTCAATGTAGAAATTTCTATATTGCGGCTATGCCAGATCCTATTTCCAAAGAAGGTTTCGACAAATTGATGGAGGAGTGGAAACGCCTCAAATTCGTCGAACGTCCCGAAATGCAAAGACAAGTCGGAGCTGCCGCCGCCGAAGGGGACCGTTCCGAAAACGCAGCCTACACTTACGGAAAAATGCGCCTGCGCGATATCGACAGGCGATTGCGGCAATTGGACCGCATTCTGGATCACGCCAAAGTTGTTGCGACAGGCGCCCCCGCCGATGGCTCTATCCGCTTCGGCGCCACAGTCTCCCTCAAAGAAGGCAAAACGAGCCGCGTCCGCACTTACACCCTTGTCGGCGTACAAGAAATAGACCCTTTGCAGGGAAAAATCAGTGTCAGTTCCCCTGTGGGCACAGCCCTCATCGGCAAAAAGAAAGGCGACGTCGTCCCCATCACCATCCCCCGCGGCACCGTCGAATACACGGTCATCGAGATAACATACAAATGAATTTCGTCGATTCGCATT
The DNA here is from genome assembly GCA_964587155.1 of uncultured Fibrobacter sp. Lineage (GTDB taxonomy): Bacteria > Fibrobacterota > Fibrobacteria > Fibrobacterales > Fibrobacteraceae > Hallerella. The sequence continues at coordinate 36,847 of CAZPKF010000019.1, read as the reverse complement.
GTCACATGGATTCCTTTGAAGAACTCACGGGAATCGTTTTTGACTCTTGGTGGAATTCCGTTTCGCCAAAACCGGACGCCCTCATTCAAGTCTCCTGCGAAGAGGCTTCTTTTGAATACACACAGAATCTTTCCCAAGAACATCCGGAAGTTTATGCGGCATTCGGCGTGCATCCGCAAAATGCGGATACTTACAACGACAGCACAGAAAAAAAACTGTTAAACCTCTGGGCCCAACCAAAAACCGTGGGCATCGGCGAAATCGGATTTGACTTTCATTACGAAGGGGCCTCTCCCGAAAAACAGCGTGAAGTTTTCGAACGCCAGCTGCAATTGGGATTGCCCTTTCACAAAACATTCGTTTTGCACTTGCGCGAAGCCGAAGAAGAATCCCTTGACGTTCTCCAAAATGCCAATCTAGACGGAGCCACTCTCCACGTGCACAGCTGCACAGCCAGTGCCCATTTCGTCGAATCCGTTTTGAAACTTCCCTGCCGGGTTTACATTGGCTTTACGGGGATTCTAACATTTAAAAATGCAGAAAACGTTAGGGAAGCGGCAAGCCGCGTTCCTCTAGACAAACTTTTACTCGAAACCGATGCTCCTTACCTCGCACCGGTTCCGTTTCGGGGAACTCCGAGCCACGCCGGAATGATTCCGGAAATAGGAAAAGTCCTCGCCCAAATAAAAAACGTTTCCGTTGATGAGTTGATGACTGCCGTCCGCAACAACACCCGGAATTGTTACGGCATTTAGCTTCGACGCTTCCAAACGCCCTTTATTTAAAACGTCCTCCTTGCCATGGGCGTTTTTTGCCGTACATTCCCACTACTCATCCAACCGAAACAAAACTTTTCGTTCATCTCTACATTCGCAACATATTTTGAGAACATTTTTAAGCAAAACAATTCACAACATCAAAGTAAAATTGTTTTAATATAGGGATTTATATTGATTTTAAATCAAGTATTGACAAAATAATTCCGATTTGTATATATTTATTTTTGAGAACATTCTCAAAATAATCTTAGGATGGAGTTATGAATCAAAATTTTGCATTTCTTCTTGCCGCGGCATTCGGAATGACGCAAACCTTTTCCCACGCCCTAACCATCGAAGAATCCGGCGGCTGGTTCGAAACCGTTTACGTCAAATGGTCTCCGGTCACCGGCGCTTCGGGGTACAACGTCTATTGCGATGGGGTAAAAATTGACGATGCGCTAATCCGCACTTACCCCGATTACATTCGTGCGGACATTCCCGGAGTCCAAAAGGGCAACCATGCAATCCGCGTTGCGGCCATCCTTCAAAATCAAGAAAGCGCAAAAGAAAGCGCGACCGTTTCCGCAACAGCGCTCCCCCACGACCGCACGGGTTTCGCCTTTCAACACGGGCGCGTTCCCGGAGCCTACAACACAGACGGCTCCCTCAAAAACGGATCCGTAGTCCTCTACATTTCAGAAAACACAAAAGAAAACATTTCCCTCGACGTGACCACAAACAACAAGGGAGGAAAAACTTCTTGCAAAAGTTTTCAGGGCATATTGAATTGCCTCAAAAAAGGCTACGAAACCCGTCCCATGGATTTTCGCCTCATCGGGAATATCACCGATTCCGATTCTCTTGTCAGCGGAGATATTTTAATCGATTTGAACTTTTCAGAAAACGCCTCCCTGACCATCGAAGGCATCGGCGAAGACGCGACTGTCAACGGCTGGGGAATCCGATTGAAGAACGCCCAAAACGTTGAAATCCGCAATTTGGGAATCATGAACGTCAACAGCGGCGAAGGCGACAACATCGGACTCCAGCAGAACAACGCCTATATCTGGGTACATCACAACGATTTTTTCTACGGCGATGCAGGATCCGATGCGGACCAGGCGAAAGGGGATGGCGCTTTGGATGCCAAAAAATCCACCTATGTCACATTCAGCTACAATCATTTTTGGGACAACGGCAAAAGCAACCTTTTGGGACTCAAAGAAAATGTTTACAGCTACAACGCCACAGATTATTACATCACTTATCATCACAACTGGTATGACCATTCTGACAGTCGCCATCCGCGAGTCCGATTTTACAACGCCCACGTTTACAACAACTATTACGACGGCAATTCCAAATACGGCGCCGGGAGCACTCTGGGCTCTTCCGTTTTCATGGAAAAAAATTTCTTTCGCAACTGCAAATACCCAATGCTCACGTCAATGCAAGGTTCCGACCTTTATGCAGGTTCGTCAAAAGGCAATTCGGCCAACGGCACATTTTCAAACGAAGACGGCGGGATCATCAAAGCTTATGACAATCACATGGAGGGCAATTACACTTTCATCCCCTACGGAGCGGATTCTTATGTAAACAAAGGAAAAAGCGTCACCGCTTCTTCGATGAACGTGAACACGTCAACCGACTTCGACGCCTATGTCGTCAAAAACGCAAACGAAACGGTTCCCGCATCGATAAAATCCCTAAAAGGCGGGCATTATTACAGCAACTTTGACACGGAAGACCAAATGTATCCTTACTCTGCCGAATCCCCGGAAGCAGCCAAATTGACCGTGCAAAAATATGCGGGCCGCATGAACGGCGGCGATTTCAAATGGACCTTCGACAACGCTTCGGATGATGCCTCTTATGCGGTGAATTCCGCTTTGAAAAAAACTTTAATCGCGTACTCCGGTTCATTAAAAAAGATTCAGGGTAACGATGACATCATTTTTGTTTCCAGCAGTTCAGCCTATTCCAGTTCCTCATTCTCTTCGAGCAGCGAAATGTCCTCCCGTTCAAGCAGCTCTTCTTCTGAAAATTCTAGCGCAATTCACAGCGAATCCAAAATGTCACCGAAGATTTTCTTCAACGCCGATACGAAATCACTTCACGTACAAAATTCCCATCCACGAACCGTTGATGTTTACAGTCTGCGCGGGCAAAAGATTTCGACAATCCAAAGTGAAAAAGGAATTTACGATCTTTCACCCTTGACGAATGGCGTTTATCTGATCCGCGCCGTTTCACAAAGCGGAATCCTCCTCCACAAAATTTCCATCCGTTGACGCCGTTTTCAATTCCATCTAAATGGGAATGTGCGGCAATTTTAACTACATTTTCCGCGGTCAAAATTTTATAAAGGAATCACCATGAGCAAAACATACAAGATTGCCGTACTCCCGGGCGATGGAATCGGTCCCGAAGTCATGAAAGAAGCCGTCCGAGTCCTCGATGCCGTCGCAGACAAATTCGGATTCCAAACGGAAAAGGAATGGGCCGATGTCGGCGGAATCGCTTACGACCATTTCCAAAATCCGCTACCCGAAAGCACACTCAAAACAGGCGAAGCAGCCGATGCGATTCTTTTCGGTTCCGTTGGCGGTCCCAAGTGGGAATCCCTGCCCCCGAACCTTCAGCCGGAACGCGGCGCACTTCTTCCATTGCGCAAGCACTTCAAACTTTTCTGCAATCTCCGTCCGGCCCGCGTTTACAAGGAACTTGCCCCAGCCTGTCCGCTCCGTTCCGACATTGTCGGCGATGGTTTCAACATTCTCACCGTCCGCGAACTCACCGGAGACGTTTACTTTGGCCAGCCGAAAGGCAGAGAAGGTTCGGGAAAAGACGAAATCGGTTTTGATACGATGAAATACAGCCGTTACGAAGTCGAACGCATTGCCCGTTTCGCTTTTGAAGCCGCCAAAACGCGGAGCAAAAAAGTAGCGAGCATCGACAAGGCGAACGTCCTCACCACGAGTGTATTCTGGCGTGAAATCGTCAAAGAAATCCACGCCAAGGAATTTCCGGAAATCGAACTCGAACACCTTTACGTAGACAACGCCGCGATGCAGCTTCTCCGCCGCCCGCGCGAATTCGACGTGCTCCTTTGCCCGAATCTGTTCGGCGACATCCTCACCGACGAATGCGCTATGCTCACAGGTTCCATGGGACTTTTGCCGTCGGCTTCAATTGCCGAAGGGTCTTTTGGACTTTACGAACCCGCTGGCGGATCCGCTCCGGACATCGCCGGCAAAGGCATCGCCAATCCGCTTGCCCAAATCCTTTCCGTCGCACTGATGCTCCGCTATTCTTTCAAAGAAGAGGAAGCGGCGAAAGCGATTGAATCCGCTGTGGAAAAGACCATTTCCGCCGGATTCCGCACCGGTGAAATTTGGAAAGAAGGCGACACAAAAGTCGGCACCGTCGGCATGGGCGACGCCGTTCTCTCGTTCTTGAAATAACAGTTGAAATTTTATCTGCAAAAAGCCCGACTTGATTGGACTGAATTCCGAAAGTTGGGTAAAGACTAAGCGATGAGTCCGGTATTATACCGGACTCATTTCTTTAAACGCTGCTTTATCCGTTCGTTGTAATACTCTATGTAATTCCTAAGTTGCCACTTTTTGTTAAAGAATCTCCCGTCCTAAAAAGTTCAAGGGATTTCCCCATTCTTCTGAGTGTTTCTTGTACATAAGCCCCTGAAAAATAAAAGGAGCATTAGTAGAGGATAGGAGAAAACACCCGGCTCAATAAAATGTACGCTGAGAAAAACGCCTCAAGGCTGAAATCGTCCAGGAGGCGCTATCAAAAAATGGTGAGGCAGTCTTCCTGGCGGGAGGCATGTCCATACGCCAGGCCTGCGCTCGATTCGCTTTATAGAGGGTCACATCAAAGAAGAAGGTATTCTCTCAGCGATCAAATTTTCCGGAGTTTTTTCGCCAACTCTCCGTGATTCACAGAATCCAAGCGTTCCGCGAGTTGTTCGCGGAGTTCCCCGTCCATCCGATGAATCGCTCCTTGATGTTTGTCCAAATAAAGGGCGAGCCTGTCAAAATCTTCAAGGGAAATGAGCATGTTGACGTAATTCTCGCTCACCGACTCGCCCAATCGGAATTTTTCGTGCGCATTCAACAACTCCTCTTTGCGCGTTGGTGAAACGACTTGACAAAGACTCATCAAATGGTATTCCTTGGGATATTTTTCATAAAGAGTTTCCGCCAAAGCCAAAGCCTCTTTTGATTTGTTCTCCTTAAAAAGGATACCGACTTTTAAATCCAAAAATTCCTCTTCGTCATTCCCTTCCGGATTATCGACGGAATCCATTAGGCGTTTCGCATTCGCCAGGTCATCAGAGATGTAATAAGCGTTCGCTATATCAATTTTTGTTTTATTTTCACAATCGGGATCTCTCGCCAAGGAAATTTTTTCGTATAGCTTTGCATTCCCAGAAACATCGGCAATATCTAAAATGCCAGCGAAAATTTCTTCTTCATTTTCCAATTCATGCCGGTCCAACGTCACAAGGACATTTTCTACAAAAGCTTCGGATTCATCTTTTGATAAGAATTCGGGCACGGCCAGGAACAGTTCCGTCCGCTCATCTTCTCCAACAGAATTCACCGCTAAATCATGCATCAAATCCATGACAAATTGCCGGTCATCAAACATCTTTGCCGTACTCACAAACTGATTCACCATTTCCAATACGAGGTCTTTTTCGGCATCGAACAATTCTTCATCCTCTTCTGAAATGTCGAAATAAGCGCAGCAATTCATCCACCACGAAAGCAGTTCCAGCTTATCACGACCGGAATCCAATTTTTCAATTCTTTCCAATTCGTCTGCCAAAAAATCATACAATTCATCCGAACTTTTTGTCGCCGGATGTTCTCCCTTGGCGGCGAGAATAAGCGCTTCGCGGATTTTGTCCACGCCCGTTTTGTTTACAGAATCAAGCGATTCGGACTTCCAGACTTTGATGCGTTTTGTCATTTATTTTTTCCCGATGATTCGTTGATGGATTTCCTGAGATTTCGACTCGTCGCCAGCGTTATAGTAAGCGTTCCCAACGTTTTCCGCGCCGATTCGCCCCTGGGCGTTTCCGAGTTTCCAGGCGTTCATGTAATTTTCCAAAGCTTCTTCGTAACGGTTTTGCGAAAAATAGATTTGCCCCAAATCCACGTATAACAAATCGCGGTCTTTTGAAAAGCGCAAACCTTCTTCCAACGTAAAAATGGCCATCCACGGAGAGGCGTCTTTCAAATACATTTGCGCCAAATAGCGCCGTGCCGATGTATTTTGCGGATCGGTCAAAAGACCGCTTTCCATTTCGCGGATGGCTTTTTTCGAGGAGTCCATCTGAGAATAATAGTGTGAAAGCGTGTAATGGACGTCCGCACCGGCTGAAACGGCATTGTCGACGGCGCGTTTCAACGTCTTGATTGCAAATTCATAATCTCCCAATTTTTCATAAACTTCGGCAAGGCCATACCACGCATCAATCCTGTCGGGATTCAAACGCGTCGCCGCTTCAAAATGTTTTTGCGCCAAAGCGAGTCCATGCGATTTGATGAAACATTCTCCCAACGCATAGTGGATGTGATCCGAATTTTCACCCAAGTCCAGCGCACGCCGATACGAAACGATGGCAAGCCCATAATCGCCACCCAGATAATACAAATCGCCAAGTAAAGTCCAAGCTTTTGAAAAATCCGGCATCAGCTCGACCGTACGCCGATAGGCCACCATTGCTATGTTGTTTTTTCCCAACTGGACCAGCGTATTTCCCAAATTGAACCACGCAAATGGTTCATAACGGCCATCTTGAATTGCCGCACGGTACATTTTCACCGCTTGCTTGTATTCCCCTTTGTCATACAGTTCATTGGCCGCCTTAAAATAATCCTCGGCAAACGTCGCCTGGGCAAAAATCAAAAAAGCCAAAACGGAAGTAGACAAAAAACGAATGCGAATCTTACGGAACAAACTTGAACTCCTTTGTCGCTTTTTGCGCCACGGGATAATTTCCCAATTTGGCGGGTTCAAATTTCCAACTCCGGACCGCTTTTAGAGCTTCGGTATCAAAGCCGTATCCCGCCGGATCCACAGACAGGACTTTTAAATTCGTCACATTTCCATAAACATCGATGACCATGTACACTTTGACAAATCCAGATATTCCCAATTTTTTCGCCCGCGCTGGGTAAACGGGATTTACCATTTTGAGAACCTGAGCCGCTTCGTCCACATCGCCCGCTTCATAAACGACATTTTGCATTCCCCCGCCGGCAAGAGCCTCGACACCGTCCCCAGAAGCATCGCCGCGCGCTAGGGACAAATCCATGGAAAAATTCGACTGCGACCGGGAGCCGTTCGCCGTTTGGGCGTTCACCTTGAACTTGTTCGGCTGCACAATCTTGTGAATTACTTTCTGAGGCCGCTCCTTTTTCTTTTCACGGACAATCGTTTCAACTTCCGTCAACTCTTCAAAATGCGGTTTCCGCGGTGGCGCATCGGAACGGAAAAAGAGTACGTTCAATACGGGGACCGCCAAAAAAAACACCGAATTGACAACCACGGCAAAAACGACGGCAAAAAACCATCGGGAGTGAAAAAGAATGCCAGAAAGTTTTTTCAAGCATCACTCCTTCGATGCGGAAATGGAAACTTTCCGGACATGCGCCAAATTGCATTCATCCAAAACATCGACAACTTTTCCGGAGGGGGCATCCCTGTCCGAAACAATGATAACGGGCCTATCTGGCGCTTCGTGCATCATTTGCCGTAAAATCGTTTGGAGAGAAGAAAGGTTCACCTGAGTTTCGTTGATGTGAATCGTCCCTTGCCGTGTAATGCCAATCAAGATGCTCTCCTTGGAAAGCTCCTTGACCGAACTGGCCTTCGGCTTGGAGACATCGATTCCCGTTTCCCGGGTAAACGTCGAGGTCACGATAAAGAATATCAAGAGGATGAACGTCATGTCCATCATCGGTGAAATATCAATGCCGGCAAATTGGCGGCGCTTTTTGCGGATAAAACTCATACGCCCTCCGGAGAAAATTTTTTCCCTTTGATTTCCAAGGCGGACTTCCAGCACTTCGCCTTTAAACGTTCCATTTTGGAAACCAGGTGATTGTTGACCAAAACGATTGGGAATGCGACCAAAAGCCCAGCCTGAGTCGTCAGCAACGCTTCTGAAATACCGTCAGCAATTAAAACGGGATTGCCAAAGCCGAAAACTTGAATCGTGCTGAAAACATGAACCATTCCCGACACGGTTCCCAACAGTCCGAGCATCGGGGCAAGCGTTGCACAAACGGCAATCGTGGGGAACGCTTTGGAAAAATCGACTTCGGCAGCATGTCGCAATTCTTCTAAGCCGTTGTCGACAGCCTTTTCGCCCAAGGCAGCATTCGCTTCGATGGATTTTTCATAAACGGCAATCAAGCCCGCTTTTCCCTTTCCTTTCGCTTGGAAATAAGTGAAGTAACGTTCAAACAAAAGCGTCCACGCAAAAAATCCCACTAAAAAAATCGGGAGCATCACCCAACCGCCCTGCACAAGCAAAGCGCGGATTTCTTCCATGGCGGAGAGGAACGTCATGCTAGCCTTTTATCCAACGAGAATTCAGAACGGCCAGAGCGGCCTTTTCCATGCGTGCGCGAATGGCTTCCGAACGGTTCGTGAGAAATGTGAGCAAAAACTGCATCGGAATAGCGACAATCAGACCGACTTCCGTCGTAATCAACGCAACGGAAATCCCCCCCGCCAGCAACTTCGGATCCGATGTCCCATGCATCGTAATCACCTGGAAAAGCTGAATCATTCCCATGACCGTTCCCAAGAGCCCCAAAAGCGGAGCCGTCGTTGCTATGACGGAAATAGTCGAAAGCCCGCGTTCCAACGCCGGAGTTTCCCCGGCAAAGACTTCTTCGATGGCCTTTTCCGCAGAAGCCCTGTCCGCATAATTTCCGAGAATGCCCTTGCGGACGACACGCCCAACGGAGCCGTGCAATTTTTTTGCCAACGCTTGGGCTTCTTCCATTTTTCCTTCGGATGCAAGGCGCACCGCTTGCCGCCAACGCGGAGAATATCCCTTGATGAGCAAAGCAAAGAACCTTTCAATGACCAAGAACACACCAAAAATGAACAAGGCAACAATGGGATACATCAAAATGCCGCCATCATGGAAAGTCTGTTTGCAAACATCCCAAAAAGATTTTTCTTCAGCGTTAGCCAGCTCTGTCGAAAGGGCCGTGCTGAGGAGAACATCGACAGGGACCATGGCGAACGCAGAATCCCGCGCCATGCGGAACGCTTCGTTCACATCCGCCCGCAATTCCGAAGAGTTCATCTCTTGCCAAGAAAACGTTTGTCCCTTGTCCCCTGCCATGGGAAGCATCATCGCCACCGAGCTGTCTGCACCGGAAGAAGCGCGCATCGCAAACAGTCCTCCAATCCGCAGTTCTTCTCCAAAGGCGACCGACGATCCGAATACAAGTTCCCCCGTTTTCCATTCCATTTCGCGGCTGAATTCAAGTTCCTTTTTTGCCAAATCCAAGACGCTCTTCGCCCCTTTTACCGGATTGTCGCGGTAAAGAGAAAGCCCCCTTTCCGTACGGTTGAACTCTTCAATGCGCTGCGGAATCTTATACGGAATGCCGCGGTCTTTCACCTGCGAAAGCGGTTCCAGAATACTTTTGTCCGGCGCAAGAGCCATGAACTCGGCGCGTTTTCCCTCTGTATTCGCCTTGACTTGCGCCAGATCTTCCCGGGCGACGCGCACATTTTCTTCTAACCGGACACGCTCTTCCATCAAGCGGTCGAGTTCATCTTTCGCTTCGTCGTATTTCTGGTTAAAAAGTTCACGTTCCTGATTTGCCTTTTCCCGGTCATTCCAACGGGCGGCCACTTCCATGTCGCGTTTTTGGCGCGCTTCTTCCAAGTCGGCTTTCGCCTTATTCAATTCCGCCCGTTCGCGGACAAGAGCGTCACCGGCGACATCTCCGCCCAGAGGCTGCTGCGCAAAGAGCGTTCCCATTGCGAAAACGGCGGCGAAAAGAGCTTTTTGAATTTGTGCACGAATCATTTCGCCACCTCACCTGTTCCGGATTTTCCGGTCGACACGGGAATTTTCACAATCCGCGGAGCAGTCTTTCCTTCGGCGACCCGCATGGCATCCTTTATTTGCGCCCGGAGTTCGAGCGATTCCGGAATTTTTTCCCAACGGTAAACGTTTTCCGTGCGAGAGAGCCAATAATATTCCGCCTGGTCCACGCTTTCAAAAATAGCAGCCACAGCCCCAAAACGGAAGAACTTCCCCTGCAATTGCCGATTCGATTCCGGAATGGTCAAATGACCGTCCCAACTTTCCGTCGTATACCCCATCCGGATGCGCTCCATAAAGACTTCGAGGGTACGGCCAAGCGCATCATCCGGCGAAACAATGCCCTTGCGCAATTCTGCGGCCAACTCCCGAAGACTTGACGCTGCTTCATTTTCGCGGTAAGGAAAATCCGCTTCGAAATACGGTGCGAGTTCTTCGATGACGTCGGCCAATTCCTGTGCATACTTTTGCTTGCGGTTTTCATACCAGCGCGCCATTCCCGCCGACTTGTTCCTCGCTTCGTTCAAACGCTGGACTTCGGCCTTCATCGAATCGATTTCTGCCCGAAGCGCTTTTTTTTGGTTATTCAGCGAAACGACCTTTTCACGCCCGGACTTGATAAAATCTTCATGCCGCTTCTTTTCTTCCGCATGCAATTTCTTTTCCCGAACAGTTTCGTCGTTGACCGTTTGAATTTGCCGGCGAACGCCATCGACAGTTTCTGCCGCGAACGCCATCCCGAGACAAAGCGGGATTATCAGAGGGAGCCATTTCTTCATAGGCGATAAAAATACAAAAAACACCCAAGCAAACCAGCGGCAACCCGCGGAATTTTTCGAATAATTGACATTTGCGAACAATACGAGTTTCCAAAGCGAAGTCATTCAACGCCACGATTTTGAACATTCTCCAATCCCGCCGTCAAATTTGAGTTTTGGAACTCACTTTTAATGAGAGTCGTTTTTCAACGCATCAATAGAATCGTAAGGTTTTCAACAAACACGCAAATGAATCGCTACAAACTTATTTGTCCTACACATAAACAATCGCCCTTTGCTGCCGACAAATATGCGGACAATCTATAATCATGACCACCGTTTATTTGCGGGGATTTTCTTCAGTGCGAAAGCACTGCGGGCTGTCGAGGGGTGTTTCCTTGTCCACGCCGTCATTCTTCGCAAAAAAGGCGCAGCTCTCGCCACGCCTGAACTTGTTTTGAATCTTCACGGATTACCGAGAAATATCCAAACTATCTGCCGAATTCCTTGATGTAAGCCGGCGTATTTTTCGCCCCGTGCGATTTCAAGTATTTGATGAGGCGCGTGTAACCTTCGTTTCTTGCCCAGTCAAGCACAGAATATCCCTGTCCACAAGTGACATTGACATCCACGCCTTTGGAAATCAGATAGACCATCGCATCGTATTGGCCTTCTTTCACTGCCAAATGAATCGGATAATAAGTGTCCGCTCCGCGAACGCCCAAAGGTGCGCCGGCATCCCCGAGCAACTTCAACGCTTCCACATTGCCGATCTTTGCAGCAAGGGCCACAGCCGGGGCCGTTTTGTCCAAAGTTCCCGCATCTTTCATCTTGGACACGAGATACGCGACGACATCCAAATAAGCCTTGTCGCCACCTTTTTCAACGGCATCTTCCAAGTAGGTTTTGCCATTGCTGTTTGTACCGGAAAGATCCGCACCGTGATCCGCCAGGTACTTCACCATGTCAAACTTTCCCTTGTTCACGGCAATTGCCATAGCGCTGTTGCCATTGGCATCCGCCGAATTGATGTCGTAAGCCGCCGAAAGGAAAAGCGACATATTGGCAGTATCCCCTTTGACGACATAAGAAATGAATTGATTCGGGGTAAGCGGAATGCCTTGCTTCGTAAGGCTTTTGCGGACAGAAGCCGGATCATTCGGGTCCACTTTTTCGGAACAAGCCGAAGTGCACATCAAGGCCAAGGCGCAAGCGCCAACACAAAGAAGAGCTTTATTTTTCATTCTAGTAACTCCAAATAGGACAAGTCCACCCAAAAATACACAAAAATGGCTTTCGGGGCAAATTTTCGCAAAAAAAATTCCGCCAGTGAATTTTTTATGAACCAATGTTTGCAAAAAATTATAAAATTGGACTGTATGCGTTTTCTTTCCGCCCATTCATTCCCCTTTTTCTTCGCCGCCATCCTTCTGGCCGCTTACGGGAGTTCTTTCGCTCAAAGCGACTCCACGTCTCAAAAGCAGCCAACGGCGCACAAAGAAGCGGACTCCGCAAAGTTTTTTTACAAAAAACATCCCTGGGGAATTGGTCTTATTTACGAATTCGCCGACCTCAAAGCGAAAAATTTATCCGAAGAAATGACGAAAGACGGCAAACGCTACAATCTCGATGTCGATGTTTCAAATATGCTGGGAATCAACGGACAGTATTCCCTGAACGAATGGATTTCGCTTTTTGGCCTATTGGGATTTCAAAAGTTCACCCTTGATTGCGAACCGAGGGACAAGTCGGAAAAAGAAGACCGTATCAACGCCTACAACGCATTCATCCAGATGGGTGTCGAAGTGGGATTTTCTTTTCTCCACGCCAGAAATTACCAGCTCCGCGCATTGGGATTTTTCGGCGGGACCGTCGGATTTACTCACCTAGACGACAGCTATTATAACGACACGCCTTTGTTTGGCTATGTCCGCGGAATCGGGCTGCAGTTCAACATCCACCAGTTCGGCATCCTCGCCGGATTCCGTTCGACTCACATTTATTTCCACACCTACAACAACGACCATTGGAAAGACGACGATCATTCTCTGATGATAGACTTCGACACGATGTCTTCACCGTTTGTCTCCTTCTGTATAGGATTTTAACATGAACATTTTAGTCACGGGAGCTGCCGGATTCATTGGATGCGAAACCGTTTTGACTTTTTTGAAAGACGGCCACGAAGTTTTCGGTTTAGACAATTTGAACGATTACTATTCACCGAAGCTCAAAACTGACCGGTTAAAGCGCATTCCTGGCGAACATTTTCACTTTACACAAGCAAACCTCACCGACAAAGAAGTTCTATCCAAACTTTTCAAAGAAAACGCATTCGACATTGTGGTGAACTTGGCCGCCCAAGCAGGTGTCCGTTACAGCCTGGAAAATCCGCAAAGTTACATCGATTCCAACATTACCGGATTTTTGAACATCCTTGAATGTGCGCGCGCCAATCCGCCGAAACATCTGGTATACGCATCGTCTTCGAGCGTTTACGGGCGCAATACGGAAACGCCATTCCGCACTACGGACCGGGTCGAAAAGCCATCGAGCCTTTATGCGGCGACAAAACGTTCCAACGAGCTGATGGCGGAAACCTACCACCACCTGTTCCAATTGAATCTAACCGGTTTGCGCTTTTTTACGGTTTATGGTCCTTGGGGCCGTCCCGACATGTCTCCTTGGCTGTTCGCAAACGCCATCACCCAGGGAAAGCCCCTGCGCGTGTTCAACAACGGCAACATGATGCGCGACTTCACCTACATCGACGACATTGTGGAAGGCATCCGGCGAATCGCTTACAACGGTGTGGAAAAACGTGAACCAGCCAACCGCTTGTATAACATCGGACGCGGACAACCCATCAAGCTGATGGATTTCATCGCCACTTTGGAAAAGAACTTTGGAAAGACTGCTGAAAAGATATTCTTGCCAATGCAACCGGGCGACGTTGAAATCACATGGGCCGATACGGATGCCTTGGAAAAAGACATCGGATACAAACCAACAGTTGACTTGGAAACGGGAATATCCCGTTTTGCCGAATGGTTCAAACGCTACAACGGATAAATCCGTTTCCGCCATTTTTCCATTTCAAGGCAAGAAATTCGGAATGCAATCCGAATTTCTTGTAAAGAGCCTCCCGACGCCAATGCGCAATTTTTTAGCCGGCGATTTTCAATTTACACAACAAAAAAGCCCACCATTGAGGTGGGCCTTTTGAAAAGTTCCAAGGATTACTTGGCTTCAGCAGCCGGAGCGGCAGCTTCAGCGGCAGGAGCGGCAGCCGGAGCAGCTTCAGCGATAATCGCATCTTCCGCAGCTTCAATTTTTGCGGCTCTCGCCTTGGTCGAAATCGTGAAGATGACCGTACGTTCCGGAGAAGCCAGTTCAATGCCTTCGAGCTTCAAAGCCTTGGCGTAGAACGTCGTTCCCGCATGGAATGCAGAAATGTCAAGCGTCAAATTGGCCGGAATCTTTTCGGGAACAGCCTTGAGCTTGATGTAACGGGTAATCTGGGAGAAGAGACCACCTTCGTTCTTGACACCGACCGGAAGGCCCTTCAACACGACCGGAACCCGGACCGTAATCGGAGTGCTTTCGTCAATTTTCAAGAAGTCAATGTGTTCGATTTTCATCGAAATGGAGTCCTTCTGGTAAGCGTAGACGACGGCCGGATTGCCCGCCTTGCCGTCAATTTCAAGATCCAGAAGGGTATAACGCTTGCCCGGAGCGAGAATCTTCGCGACATCCTGGGCTTTCACGCTGATACTTACCGACTCTTGACCCTTACCATAATAGACCGCCGGAATCTGGCCTTCCTTGCGAAGACGACCAGTTGCACGGGACGATCCCGCTACTCTCGAGGTTGCTTTGAGCGTTGTCAGCTGCATTTTTTCTCCAATGAGTAAAAACAAAAAAAACCTATTGGGGTAGCTGGACTCGAACCAACGAATAACAGAATCAAAATCTGTTGTCTTACCAACTTGACGATACCCCAAAGGGTGAACCAATAATAGAAAAGTCTTTTAAAAACTCAAGGGTATTCTTCAAAAACATTTATTTTTTTCAGGGAAAAAAGACGTAATCATCGAAAAACGGACAAAATCTTTCCATTTTTCCTGCACTTTTTCTGCGGTGGCGCGATTTTCAAAGACTCCGAAAACAGATGCGCCAGATCCGGACATCAACGCGAAGACCGCTCCCCCATCGAGAAGTCCCTGCTTCAGCTGAGCAATCATCGGGTATTGCGGCAAAACGGACTCTTCAAATTTGTTGAACGCGCCCGTGTAAAAATTTTCCCAGCCTCCGCTCTTATAAGATTCCCAACGCGCATCGCCAGACGGGAGACATCCCGCATAAGCCGCCTTCGTAGGGACGGCACACTTCGGCGTCATGACAAGCAGCACTTCATCGCGTAAAAGTTCCCGAGCGGGAATCCGGGTGAGGACATCCCCGATGCCTTCGGCTAGAGCACTGCCGCCGCAGACTAGAAACGGCACGTCGGCACCCAGTTTCGCACCTAATTTTTCCAATTCTTCCGAAGTAGCTCCCAATCCCCAGATTCTGTTCAAGAGCCGAAGAGCTGCCGCCGCATCCGCGCTGCCGCCCCCAAGGCCCGCTCCGAGCGGCATTTTCTTTTCTAAGTAAAATTCGGCACCGAAACGCACTCCGAACTCACATTGCAAAAGCTTCGCTGCCCGAAAGACCAAATCTTCTTCCAATGAATATTGTTGGGGAACATCGTAGCGGACAGAAATGTTTCCCGAAGCGTCGGACTTTCCCCACAGGACGTCTCCCACATCTATCGTCTGGAATAGCGTTCCAAGATTGTGATAGCCGTCAGGGCGTTTCGAAAGAATGTCCAAAAACAGATTGATCTTAGCAGGTGCATATTCCCGAATCATGGATTTTCCTCCGTAAAAGAAGCACTCGCTTCGCGGACAAAGACCGTATCGCGGACCAAAACGGTATCGTGCACAAAAACCGTATCGCGCACAAGCTTTGTAATGGTCGTGGTGACAAATACGGAATCCGTGCGAACAGCGGATTCACAAGCAGCAGAACTGGAAACCGGCGAAACGCTAGAATTCGACTCAACCGACGAACTTGAAAGAACCTGCGCCGAAGAAGATTCGGGTTTCGGCACGGCATTCCCCCGGTTTTCTATAACGTTTTCCAAGGAATCCCGGGAATCGCAGAGTTTTTTCAACTGCAACCGGAGATTGTTCTTGCGCACGGCGCGCGTTTCCCGCGTGTAACGCCATTTCGTATCCTGAATTTCATTTTCTAAATCGGCAAGCTGACGATGCAAGTCCGAATCCCCTTCCGGTTCCGCTTCGGAACTGAAAAATCCAACAAAGGATTCCCAAAAAGATTTTTTGTGCGCCGTGGTGTCGGCGGCAAAGGCGTTGACCGTCAAAAAGGAAAGAGCGGCCGTCAGGAAAATTTTTTTTCGAAAGCGCATGATTCAACGATATAAAAATTCTTTCCCGGAAAATTTCCGAAACCAAAAAGAAAAGACGCCCGGAAGCGTCTTGTTTCGAGCGGAAAAAGGGACTCGAACCCTCGACGTTCAGCTTGGGAAGCTGACGCTCTACCAACTGAGCTATTTCCGCAGCGCTTTTAATATAACAAAATTTCAAACAATTGTCATTCTCCTTCAGAAATCCGGGAAATATTTTCGTTTTCGCCATCCATTTCGGGAAGCGGCACCTTACCGTTCTTGATTCCCAAATTTCTCAACTTCTGGCACGTTTGGAGAATGCTCTTACCCGATGGGGAAAGTTTACGGCTCCCCTCCTCGTACGCCTTTTGCGCTTTTTCTAGAGCCTCGCCAACCATCTGGTATTTTTTCACAAACAGGCCAACCCTGTCGAACATTTCTTGTGCCAAATCAAAAATTCTCTGTTGATTTTTCACTTGAGCGATGCGGGTCCACGTCAATTCGATAATGCGGAGTGCGGCATAAAGAGTCTGTTCATCGGCGATATAAACGTTCTTTTTCATGGCATCCCGCCAAAGATTCGGCTTTTCCCGCAAAGCGGTCCAAAGCGCCTCGGAATGCGGAACGAACATGATGACGTAATCCATCCGTTCCTTAGGAGGGCTGATATAAGCGGAATAATCTTTTTCGGAAAGTTCCTGAACGTGGCGGTTCAGGCTTTTGATGTGTTCGGCCAAAAACTTTCGACGATCCGAATCGATCTCCGCATTGACATAATCAAAATAAGCGGAGAGGGAAACTTTGGAGTCAATGACGACTTCCCGTTTTTCATCCAAATGCAAAACGACATCCGGGCGGAGAACTGCCCCCGATTCTGTTTTCACCAGATTTCCAATCTCATCGCGAAGAGTGCGCTGAATTTCGTAATGCACTCCGGCTTTGAGTCCCTGACTTTCGAGAAGTTCATTCAAAACGACTTCGCCCCAATCTCCCTGCACTTTATTTTCATGCTTGAAGACCCGCGAAAGTTCCTCGGCGCTGAATTTCGCGGCTTCGCTCATTTTCATCGCATTTTCAATTTGCGTGCGGAGCGCGCCACTCAAAGACCCCTGTTCCAAAACGGCTTTGCTCATTTCATTTTTCATGTTTTCAATCGATTCCCGCAGCGGATCGATGATCTTCCCCATACTTTCCGCATTGGAGTCCGAAAAGTCCTTCGACCGTTCTTTCAGCATTTCCATTGTCGCGTTTTTCATTTGCTCCGTCATTCTTCCCGTCGTTTCTTCAAAGCGGCGCTGCAATTCCGCATTTGCCATTTGCGCATTTTTTTGCCACTCGTCTTTTGCGGAAAGCAGCGAAGCCTCGGCCCTTAAAACGTTTTCTTGCGCCGCGGAAAGTTCAGACTGCAAGCGGACGCACGTTTTTTCCAAAGAAAGATTGGCCTCTCTGAGTTTTTCGCATTCCTTTATGAGGGGATCCCTTTCGCGCAAAAGGATTTCGTTATTCGTCTGGAGACGGAGCGTTTTGAAAATAACCGCAATTGCAAAAGAGACGGCAAGCACCGAGATGATTAAAAGCAAGACACCCATCGTTTCCTCTTCCTCATTTTTTTTGACCGGAGCATTTTACAGATTCGCTTCAAAAATACGTTTTCCTTTTTTGCATGTCAACGAAGGTTCATTGTGGAATGAAAACAGGAAACTTTCATTGGTAGGATTTCAAAGAAAATACTTTTCTGTAGCTAGATGAATTTTGCACGATTTTGTCGTCAGAGGTGGAGCCGTTTTCGCAGTCGGGCGAACTTTTCTCTGACCAACAGCAGACAAAAAATTCCACGCCGATTCGATCGTCAAATAATGTCACTTAAATGAAATTAAATTATAAAACAGCAACAAGAAAAGAGGCTGTAATGCAACAAATCATTCTTTTGATTTTCTGCGCCGTCGCCATGGCGTTTGCTACAGATTATTACGATCAATACGGAAGCCGCTCCGGGCGTTCCAAAGAAGACGGAAACGGAAACGTCAATTACTACGACCAATACGGAAATCGCACAGGACGTTCCCAAACGAACGGAAGCCAAACGATCCATTACGACAAATACGGTCACAACGTCGGCAAAACAACGCATCACGGGAACCGCGCCAATTTTTACGATGAACATGGAAAAAGCACCGGAAAGGCGGTCAAAAACGGCAACACGATTGATTATTACGACCAATACGGAAGCCATATCGGCAAAGCCAAAATAAACAACGACAGCTCGGTTTATTATTACGACAAGTATGGAAAGAACATCGGGCGTTCTAAAAAATAACCCCAGTCACCAAGGAAAATCTATCTTTAATTCATGAAAATTTGTCCACATTGCGGAGAACCCATTCCTAAAAAGGCCGTACACTGCAAACATTGCGGAAGCAACGCCGAAACGGGATGGGCAGAAAATGCGGAAACATCCCTTTGGGAACTTCCCGATTACGATGAAATTTTAGAAAACGAATTCGGTCCTCCAAAAAAGACTTTTTTCCAAAAAGTAAAAGCAATCCTTTCTGGCGTTCTCGTTGGCCTGCTGATTGTCGTCTTTCTCGTTTTTTCCCTTTAAACGCTAATCGTTTTTTTCAGTTCCGCAAGCGCTTTTTCCGCCATTTCAAAATCGAAATCATCGACTGCTTGTTTCAATTGAATAATCCAATTCGACACAGTTTCATCAAAGCGAATGTGAGCGATCCGTTTTAAACAAGCGCGGCAATCTGCCGGGATCGCATTTTGAATCGCCGGTTCAATCGCCACAATCATCTTCGCCAATTTTTCCAGCGCATCCGGATCTTCGATTTGGTTTTCTTCTTGATCGCCAAATGTTTCGGCGGCAAGCGGAATCGCATCCCGCAACCGGGAAATCAAATTCTGGAGAATTTCATCCATCTTGGACCACGACGTAGAATCGTCCGCCCGTTGGGCATCCGAAGAAATCCGATACTCCAGCGAAGCGGCCAATTCCTGCAATTTGACGCATCCAATGGTCCCGGCGATACCTTTGAGTGTATGCGCCATGCGCATCGCCGTTTCCACATCCCCATTTTGCAACGTTTCCCGCAATTTGGAAACATAGCCGTCAAAGTCCGCCGTAAAATGACGGATGACCTTCAAATAAATCGTCTTGCTGCCCGCAGACCGATAAAGTCCCAATTCCGCATCAAAATCCGGAATGCGCTCGAAAGCGGCTATGAACGGATCCTTCAAGGGAGAAGCGACGACATCCGAAGCGTCCTCCTTTTCCACCGGATGGATGGGTTCCAACCATTTGGAAAGCTCCGAATAAAATTCAACCGGGTCGATGGGTTTCGTCACATGGGCGTTGAGCCCCGCAGAAAGGCTTTTTTCCCTGTCACCGCGAAGCGCACGGGCACTCATGGCGATAATCGGAATGGAATTTTTTTCCGCATCCGGGAGACTCCGGATTCTCTTTGTCGCTTCGAAACCATCCATGATGGGCATCTGAAGGTCCATCAATATCAAAGCGTAGCGATTCTGCTGGACCGCTTCAAGGCCTTCCTTTCCGTTCCCGGCGACATCGACATCCAATCCAACGCGGTTGAGCAATTCTATCGCCAATTCCTGATTCAGCGCATTGTCTTCGACAAGCAGGACCGCTGCCCGTTTGAAGTGGAACTCCTGCTGTTTGGTTCCCTGTTTTCGGTTGCTGTTTTCGAGGACGCGGAAGCCCAAAGCCTCTTCAAGAGTCGCCTGCAAATCGGAAAGCAAAAACGGTTTCGGCAAAAAACGTTTAAATCCCGCTTCTATCGCTTCTTTCAAACGGGATTCATCATTTTGCATGGAAATGGCGACTAACGGAGGCAGGGATTGTTTTGTCGCCCGCATCTCCCGGACAACGTCACTCGCTGATTTTTGCCCCAAATTCCACGACAGGATTATCCCGTCAAACGGATTGTCCGAACCGTTTTCAAAAAGAGAAAGAGCTTCTTCCGGAGAAGACGCGTATTCGCCGAGTATTCCTGTCGCCTCGAACATTTTCCGCAAAATATCTAGCGAAACAGGATTCCCATCTGCGGCAAGGATGTGCTTTCCCTTGAGCTGAGAAATTCCTTTTGTCGCCGGGCGTTCCACCGCATCGAACGACACCGTAAAGTAGAACTCGCTCCCTTTCCCCAGTTCACTGGAGACTTGCAATTCGCCACCCATCAATTCGACCAAAGAATGGGAAATCGCCAGTCCCAAACCGGTTCCGCCATATTTGCGGGTCGTAGAGCCATCTGCTTGAGAAAACATCCGGAACAAACGCCCCGCCTGTTCTTCCGTCATGCCGATTCCAGAATCCCTGACGCAGATTCGAATTTCCGCTTTCCCGTTTTCCAGCTTTTGCAAATCCATTTTCAGCAGAACTTGCCCCTTCTCCGTAAATTTTTCCGCATTGTTGATGAGATTCGTCAGCACCTGAGAAAGCCGCAAAGGATCGCCGAAAATCCGCTCGGGAATTTTCGCATCAATATCCGCGAGCAATTCAACAGGCTTTCCCGCAATGCGCACAACGGCAATCGAAAGTACATCAGAAATCGTCTCCCGAATTGCAAAAGGAATATGTTCCAGCTCCTGTTTTTTGGCTTCGAGTTTTGAAAAGTCAAGCACGTTGTTGATGATTTCCAAAAGAGACTTGGCCGCATAAGAAATACGGTCGACGTAATGTTCCTGACGAGGAGTCAAGTCCGTGGCAAGAGCCAACTCCGACATTCCAATAATCGCATTCATCGGTGTGCGGATTTCATGGCTCATATTCGCCAAGAATTCGCTTTTCGCCTTTGTAGCCGCCTTGGCTTCGCGTTCCGCTTCGACTATCGGAGTGATATCCGTAATGAAGAAAAGATAACCGATTGCACTGGAATCTTTTGAAACCAAAACAGAACCCTGCCCGCGGCACCAGATTTTTGTTCCATTGTGAAGCGGCAATTCAAAATTTCCAGACCAAACGCTCCCGCCCTCCAAAGCGGCCATCGGCAATTCGAGAACTTTTTCGGGAATCCCAACCTGGAGCAAATCTTCATACGCCATGCCGATAAGATTTGCAGGATCCAAGTCGCAGATGTCGCCAAAACGTTTTGACACATAAGAAATTTTCCAGTCGCTGTCAAAAATGACAATCGTATTTTGTGAAGATTCCATGATGGAATCCAAAATGGAATCTTTGCGAACCGCCGAAGTCTCGTCTGATACCATGAAGAGATACCTGACCGAAGCATCGTCTTCTATGAGCAAATTGAAAGAAATATTCCACCAGAGAATTTTTCCATCTTGCCGTTGCACGACAAGCTGATGTTGCCCAATTTCGCTCGTTTGCGGAGCCGCCGACTTTTGCGCATTCAACACGAAATCTTTGAACTCCGGATTGGGAATCAGATCCCAAAGGTTCTTCCCCTGCAAGCGGTGCCAGTCCCCATCACCAGTCACACTTGCAATATTCGCACTCGCCTGCAAAACGTTGAACTGACTGTCCGTCAAAATAATTGAAAAATACTCGCTCCCCAAGATGGCGTCAAAAAGCGTACTGGAATTCACGCTGTCCGTCAAATCTTTGGAAACGATGCGCCGGAATAAAATTTTACTGGTCACCAAACTGACCAAAATCAAAACGAGAACGCACCCGCCAGCAAACATAATGAAATTCGAGGATTTCTGGCGGAGGAGTGCCGCCGTTTTATCTTGCGGGACAATGTGCACCAAGTGAATCGGCAACTTATTGAGCGGCAAGACCATCACCGAATATTCGCTTCCATTGCGATGCTTGAAATGAAAGTCTCTCACCGTCGCCGTTTCAAGAGTATCTACTTGGTAAAGCCCGGAAAACATTCCCTTCAACGCGTAAACACTGTCCAGCGAAATGCCGCCGAGATTCGTTTGGTAAGGGAAATAGGTGAAAATACTATCCGTTTCGTTGAAAACGACCATCGTGATTCCACCGCTCTCTTTTGAAAGTGGCGCAAGCGCCGGGCGAAACTCATTCACATCGATATCTTCGGCGACAACCCCCTGAACGCGTTTTCCTTTTTTGCGCACGGGAAGCGACAACGTCACCACGCGTTTTCCGGCGCCGTAATTAATCGAAGGCCCCGAATACGCTAGACCGTTGTTGTGGTTCGGTTCAAGATACCAATCTTTTGTGCGAAACTCCGGATGCGCCGGATCGCGCCTAAGTGATTTGGCGCTAATAAAAGTCCCATCCGTTGCGCCGTAGTAAACATCGACCGATTTCCGCCTGTACTGTTCCCCGACAAGCACCTCGCGCACGCCAGAAGTCCCCCGATATTTCAAAGCACCGGGCAATCGCATGAACGGTTCAGAATATTCAAGCAATTTCTGTTCAAACCGATGGGAAACTTGCAAAAAATTCTTGCTGGTTTCCGTATAAGCGGTTTCGTACAAAAAAGATCGCATGTAAGACGTAAAAGCGATGAAGCATAGAATCATCGCAAGCAAAGTCGGCAAAACGTAAACCCAAACGATCCGGGATCCTAAATCACGCTTCGCCCGATTCTTTTCCATCAGTCTGCAAATTCCTTGTAAATCTCTGGAAGCCGATGAGCGAAGGAATCAAAAGCTTTCACAACATCCGGATCAAAATGTTTTCCGATACCTTCGTGAATGATTTCCACGGACTTCTCGTGAGAAAACGCCTCTTTGTAAACGCGCTTTGACACCAAGGCGTCATAAACATCGGCAACAGCCATCAGCCTTGCGCCAAGCGGAATGCGTTCTCCGGCAAGGCCTTCTGGATAGCCGGTGCCGTCCCATTTTTCATGGTGACTCTTTGCAATTTCCGCAGCAATGACCACCATCGGATTATTGTTCAATTCTTGTGTCGCCGAAAGAAGCACTTGATAACCGAGCGTCGTATGCCTTTTCATTATTTCTCGCTCGGCATCGGCTAACGGACCGGGCTTACGCAGGATTTCGTCCGAAATGCCGACCTTTCCAATATCGTGAAGCGGAGCCGCGACTGCGTATTCTTCCACAATTTCTTCGTCCGGAAAATCTTTGCGGAATTTTTCTTCGCGGCTCATCGCCTGGGCTAACATCCTGACCACAACTTGGGTCCGGCGCAAATGCGCACCCGTTTCGTTGTCACGGAATTCCGCAAGAGCACCCAAACTCGTGAGCATCACCTGCAGCGTTTTTTGCAAATCCTTCGTTTTTTGAAGCAGCTGCGCACTCCGCTGAGAAACTAACGATTCAAGGGAATCCCGGCTGAACTTGCGTTCCAATTGATTCCGAATCCGGAGTTTTAAAAGCGCCTGATTGAAAGGTTTCGCGATGTAATCGTCCGCCCCCAAGGAAAGCCCTTTCATTTCATTTTCATTTTCCGCTTGTGCCGTCAAAAAAATGACGGGAACGTTTTGACAGCCTGGAATTTCACGAAAACGGCGAAACGTTTCATAACCATCCATTTCGGGCATCATCACGTCCAAAAGGACTAGGTCCGGAATGCTGCGCTTTACCAGTTCGAGCATCCTCTTTCCGCTCAAAGCTACGTGTACGTCGTAATTTTCCTGAGCAAGCGCCCCCTCCACCACTTCGATGTTCGGCTTCGTATCATCAACAACCAAAATTTGGGGCTTTCGCAATTCCATATAGGAATAATCTACCTTGTTTCAAAAGGAATCGTACAGCAAAGACTGTTCCAAAGTGGAATAATCCCCGGCGCAAATTCAAACGTCCTTGATGACCATGATGCCACAGCGTTCAATTTTCGGAAACGGCTTCATCCCTTCGCCGCCCTTACCTTTGTCCAAAATCTCCAGCAATTCCCCTTTCGCCGAATACAGGTGCAATTCCCAAGCACCCGCCGGCGCATTGAAGTATCCCGAATTCTTTTGGACATTGCGCTGAAAACTTTTGTTCAGCCGATCTGCGACACTGCGCGCCTGCACTAGGGAAACATCGGAAAGAGTCCATCCGACAGAGCTTGCGCCCATATCAAAGACCAAAACGGCCTTTTCGTCGGACGGTTCCTTCATGGTAAATTTCCAACTGAAATCCTGCCAGCTGGTGGATAGATCCAAAAAGCGGCCATTCGCATAAGGAACGTATTCTTTCGTCGCCCGCTTGATATCGACATTCAAAGTCCTCGGCCTGTCTGCCTTCGCCCGCATGCTGAAAACATACGTGACGCCATTTCTCAAAGAAATTTCCTGTTTGAATTGCAAGTTCCAAGTTTCTTTTCCCGGATCCGAAATTTTGAAATGCAGGGAATCTCCCCGGATTTCCGCCGAAGCCTTTCCTCCCCAGAAATCAGGAGTCCAACCTTCCAGCTGTTCCGAAAAGTCTCCGTTTTCAATCAAGTTTCGCCCACGATTCGAAGAACCCGTTGCAAAATCTCCGTTTTGAATAAACGAAGGAACCACGCTCGTATTCTGGATGCCCAGAGGACTATCGACGCAAACTTCCTTGCCCCAACCGACAAGCGTATTGAAAGAACTCCGAGTCGTCATGTCCATTTCCGGACTGTCGAAATTTCCGGGGCCCCAGCTCCAGGCCAGCCAGCCTATTTCCAAGCGTTCCGCTTCCGACATGATGAATTTGTACGGAATTTCTTTGGCCCCATTGACAGCGACAGGAGCGAATTCCCCGATAATCAGCGGAATATTTTTCGCCACGGATGCTTCGAGAGTTCCCTTCACCCGTTCCTGCACTGTTGCATAGCCCGTTTCTTCTTCATTATGGCGCTCCGATGGCCACCACATGTGAATATCAAAAATCAGATTGTGTTCCGGATCAAAGGAGAGCAGGCGTTCCCCCTGTTCCAAGATATTCTTTGCGCTTTGCCCCCAGTTGTCCGCATCGATAATCAGCGGCACCCGGATTCCCGCCGCCCGCATCCGCATGACAGCCGTGGAATACGCTTCGAAAAATTCTTCGGCGGATTCTTCTTCGCCCCCCACTTCATTTCCGATATTCACCAGCAAATATTCCTGATGGTCGCGAATCATTTGCAGAGTTTCTTCGCGGATCCAGTAATTGACCAGTTCGGGAAGTCTGTCCCAACGGCCTGTCGCATCGTGCAATTCCACGATGGGAATCATACCGTTTTCAATGCTTTCGTCGACAAGATGATACAGGTCGGAAATGCGCCCCCGCGTATTCCACACAATGCGCACGCAATTCGCTCCGGTTTTCGCTATTTCGGGAATCGACTTTCCCTCGCGATCCGTCCAGATGAACATGTGGTTGATGCCGCGCAAAATAACCTTTTCATTGTCCTTCGAATAAAGGAAGCGGCCTTGGACAAAAAAGCCCGGTTTCGAATTGCTGACTGTATCCATTTTGATTCCTTCGAAAAGGTTCAAGTCTATCGTTATCCCCAAAATAAGAAAAAAAAGGCGCGGAAAGTGATTTTTCCGCGCTTTTAATCCAATTTGCCAAGATCAATTCGCCTGGGATTCAAATGCATACTTTTCACGGTAATAACTGAACATTTCATCGGCGTTGTGGAAAGCGCCGCGGCGAACCGCACTTCTGACTTCTGGATCCGTGCGGACCATTTTGCGGAGGCGGGTATCAACATCGCGGAAGAACAAATCGTTGGAAGCCTGGTCGATTTGTCTTTGACTGTAATTCATGTGATAACGCCGTTCGAGCATTTGAAAAAGCTCCGTCTGGCACTGATTTTCCGGAGGATCTTTTTTGAGGACAGGCTCATAACACTGTGAAATATACGACTTTTTGAGTTCGACAATCATCTGGTCTATTTTGGGAATATTTCGGGAACTATCCGAATGGGAGGCGAGTTCCGCCTTGGGAAGGCTCGAAGAGCAGGCAACAAAAAACAATGCGAAAAAAAAGAATGCCATTCGGCGACACAACATAAATTCTCCTTTACACCTTCCTATCCAAAGCCAAAATTATCAAATTTTAGAAAAAACGAAAGTGCTTTTTTACCACATTTCACTTACCATTCAAATACCACGTGACCGGGTTCACAACGGTATAGCGAATGTTTCCCAACCGTTTTTTTCCCCGCTTATCGACAAGTCCCGTTACGATGTGGACATGCGGCCCCGTGGAGCGTCCGGACATTCCCACCGTGGCGACCGGATCACCTTGCATCACATTTTGTCCGTCTAGATAAAGCAGCTGATCGCAGTGCATGAATAAGATGACGCGCTTTCCATCTGAAATTCCAATGATGGAGCCTCCCCGCGCATCTTTTAAGGTCCACGCCTTGCCGCTGAACGGCGCAAGGATTCTAGCCCCGAAGCGGCTGGCGACATCCCACGCCGGATGCAATCGGACTCCCTGCGCTGCAGCCGGGTGGTAAAGCTCTGTCACATAGGCGATGGAATCCGCAATAATTCCCGTAAAATACTTCCATGCAGGAGCAATGGAATCGTAAGCGGCGTTTTCTATTTTTTCCGGAATGGCAAAACGGAGACTTGTCCCTTGGGGCGGCACATGCAGCAAGCCCTTTTTCCAAGCATCCCGCGGAAATCCATTTTTTTCAAGAGTTTCCCCGATGTATCCTTGCAAAATCCCATCGGTTGTCACCGATGCGGTAAAACGCCCGACTGCATAACGGGCGATGCGTTCCAAAGTTTCAGTCCCATCAAAAACGTAATCAAAACAGGGTTCGGCGGAATAAAACCCCAATTCAGATTTGACGCTGCGGAGAGCTATCGGATGCGAAGCGAGATCTGTCGGAATAAGGAACGGCAGAACGGCGACCAACACGCAAAGAGGGACAAAAAGCCGACGAAAGAAAAGCGGTATTCCCTCCAAACGGTTTTCCTGCAAAATTTTCGATTCGAGCAACGCTTTGAAAAGCCGGGCCGCAGCCTCAGGCCGCGCTTCCACCGCTTTCGCCGAAATCCAGCCGGCACACGTCGAACGCTTGACGCAGCGATAAAGCTTGGGAAAACGCCGTTTGTCGGGAAGTTTCGAAAGCCACCAAAAAAATCCTTCCGGACAAGGCGCAAACGATTCCAGTTCCGAAAGCCGTTCCCCCATTTTCGCAGGAGATTCCCCATCGAAAAAGACAATCGCCATCCGCATGGAAGCTAGCAATTTCGCAGATTCTTCGGAAAATTCCCCGCGAAAGACAACGAACAACACGCGCGCCCCTTTGGATTCCTTTTCGGCTCGGCATCGGAAAAGGAAATCGGCGGCAGAGCCTTCTAGCGCAGAAAATTCTTTAAAAAGAAAAGGCGCATCCCCGCAAAGGGAACGCGCAAAAGCACCAAATAAATGTTCAACCTCGGCACCATCCGGAGCGATGATTCCCACCAAAGAGCCGCGGGATATCAGGGAATCGAGGACTTCGCGCCGCATGGAGCCTATCGCCCAAAAAAATCAAGCGGCGGTTTTCTTCACCGAAACCTTGCAGGCGCAACGTGGATACGAATGCATCTGCGGCGGAGCGGAGACAAATTTTTCGATCGACGAGTAAAGCTCTTCCGTCGAGGCGTTCGGCGCAATCACCATTTCTTGTCCGCGGAGCGGGCTTCTGCCCTTGAGCGGATCAAAACGGCGCGAACGGCTGACAACCGCAAGTGGCACCGATTCAAGAACCGGGAGCAGTCCGAAATAACGGAAAAGGCTAAAGTTCTTTTGCCAGGTGTTGCGTTCAACGAGAAGTCCGAACGTATTCTCCGGGAATCCCTTCGCCTGGAGAAGAGCCTCGCCAGACATGGTCACCAGCTCGTGATTCGAAGGAAAATTGTTGACGAATGCGGCATAGTCAAAGCCGCCCTTGAGGTAAATATCGTCGCAAAGAAAAACGAATTTCATGATAATCCCGTTGTTGGTTTGAAAACTGCCTATTGAACAGAGTCCTGTGCAATGTAGATATTTTTTTTTTGTTTGTCACGAAGAAATGCCGCCTATTGGCATTCTTATGGGACTAATTTCCGTAACTTGTTGCCATTCAATGACTTACGAAAAAATAGCTTTTTTCGTCAAAATTCGGCATTTTCTGCCGTTTCCAAATTTTCGGAAATTTTTTGAAAATTCTCCAAAAAAAAGCTTCGTTCATGTAACAAAATCTTTATATTTGGTGACAAGCGTCACTTTGCTTCCAGCAAAAGGATGCATTGGATGTGTAGTGTTTTTTTGGTTGTCCGAACCGCCTCTCGCAGTCCGGGAAACCAAATTCAGATCTTAGTGGAGATCGTCAATGAGTCAAAAAAAATCAGTCACCGCGCTGTTTTTAACCGCTGGCCTGCTCGCGTCAACCGCCTTTGCGCAAGACGGAACACCGGCCGCCGAAAATAATCCCCCATCCTTGAACGGCATTCCGGGAGAATCCATCCAGGAGGGCGGCAAGTTCGCCCCCATCAAGCTCGATGATTTCGTCGATGATCCCGAAGACAAGCCAGCAACGCTTCGTTGGAAAATTACCGGCAACAAGGATTTGCAGGTTTCCGAATCAAACCGGGTTGTCACCATCAAGACTCCGAACGAATACTGGAACGGTTCCGAAGACCTCACATTCACTGTGACCGACCCCAAGGGAGCGTCTAGTTCCGAAACGGTGACGTTCTCCGTTGAATCGGTCAACAATCCTCCCGTTGTTTCCAAAATCGCCGACCAAACCGTTGATGAAGGGAAAAAGTTCGCCCCCATCAAGCTCGACGATTATGTCAAAGACCCGGATCATCCGAAAGACCAAATTACTTGGGAATACGAACTGACTCCAATTGCAAAAGAACAAGCGGAAGGCGAGCTTTCCGTCGACATTTCAAAAGACCGAATCGCCAACGTCGTCATTCCAGACACGAATTGGTTTGGCGCATACAAGATTACGTTCATTGCGACAGATGCCGAATACGCTTCGGACAAGACCTCGGCAAACTTCACCGTGCGCCCGATCAATGATCCGCCCATTGTCCAAAAAGCGCCGGACCAGACCATCAACGAAAAGGAACAATTTGAATCCATCAATCTTTCGGACCTGGTCAGCGACGTCGACGATGACGTTTCCAAAATCAAATGGTCCGTTGATGGCGGCAAAGACCTGAAGGTCAAAATTGACAAGTACAATGTTGCGGAAATCATCATTCCGAACGAAAATTGGAACGGTCCAACAGAGACGTTCACGTTTACGGCGACAGATCCGCACGGTGCAAAAGCGAGCTTCAAGACTTCGTTCACAGTCAAATCCATCAATGACCCTCCGGAATTCGTTGAACAGATTCCGGATCAGGACATTCAGGAAAAGTCCCAGTTCAAGCCGATTGAACTCGACAAGTATGTCAAAGATATCGACCACAAATTCGAACAGATGAAATGGGAATTTTCCGGCAACAAGGATTTAAAAGTCCAGCTTTCTGGAAAAGTCGCCAAGATCCTCACACCAAACGCTCTTTGGAATGGTTCGGAAACGATTACGTTCAAAGTGACAGACCCCGAAGGTGCCAGTGCGGAAACCCAGGCCACGTTCACCGTTGAATCTGTGAACGACGTTCCCAAAATGGTCAAGCAAATTCCATCCCAGACGATTGACGAAAAGAAAAAATTCGCTCAAATCAAGCTCGACGACTTTGTCAAAGACGAAGACCACAAAGTGGAAGAACTTTCTTGGGAAGTCGAAGTGAAGAGCGTTGGCAAGGAACACCCGACCGGCCCTCTTTCCATCAACATCGATGACAAACACGTGGCGACCGTCGAAATTCCGGATACTTATTGGAACGGCTCCGCAGTCGCAACCTTCAAAGTGACAGACCCCGAAGGTGCCGAAGCAAAGCAAGACGTGAACTTCACCGTCCGCTCCATCAATGACATTCCGGTCTTTTCCAAAATTCCGGACATGACTGTTGAAGAAAAAACAGAATTCGATCCCATTGCCTTGGACGATTATCTGTCCGACGCCGATCACGAACTTTCACAGCTGAAAATCACCGTTTCCGGCAACAAGGATTTGAAAATTTCCGTTGACAACAATCGCATTGTCTCAATCAAAACCCCGAACATCGATTGGAACGGCTCGGAAAAAGTCACCTTCACGGCAACAGATCCTGAAGGCGGCAAGGCTTCGGCAACAGTCCAGCTGACCGTCAAATCTATTAACGACCCTCCCGTTATGACGGATATTCCCGACCAGACGATTCAGGAAAAAGCCCAATTCAAGCCAATTGAACTCGATAAATTCGTATCGGACATTGACCATGCGAAAAATCAGCTCAAATGGACCATTACCGGCAACAAGGATATCAAAGTATCTCTTGATGCAAACCGCAAGGCGACCTTTACCCTGCCGAATAAATATTGGAACGGTTCCGAAGCCATCACGTTCAAAGTAACGGATCCGGATGGCGCATCCGATGAACGCACTGTCAACTTCACCGTGGAATCCATCAATGATGCCCCGGAATTCACCAAAAAGATTCCCGACCAGACGATTCAAGAAAAAGCCCAATTCAAGTCGATCAATCTGGGTGAAATCATCAAAGATCCCGATCACAAGGCGACAGACTTGACTTTGGACATATCCGTCAAAGCGGCTCCGGGCTCGCCCAAAGGAACCGAAGCGGAACTCCAGGTGAACGTCGATGCCAAAATGGTGGCGACAATCGCCATTCCGAACAAATACTGGAACGGATCCAACGTGGTCACGTACACCGTTACAGACCCTGAAGGCGCCAAAGCGACTCTGTCGGCGACATATACAGTCGTTTCCGTCAATGACCCGCCCGTGTTGAAAGAAATCAAGTCCCAGACGATTGATGAAAAATCTCAATTCGCCCCCATCAACTTGGCGGAACTCACAAACGATCCGGACCACGCTTTCAACAAACTCAAATGGGTTGTTTCGGGCAATAAAGATCTCAAGGTGAACATCGACAAAGCGGGAACAGCGACAGTCGTCATTCCGGACAAGCTCTGGAACGGAACAGAAAAAATCACGTTCACCGTGACCGATCCGGAAGGCGCATCTGCCCGTCAAACAGCAGTCTTTACAGTCAATTCCATCAATGACCCGCCAGTCATGACAGATATTCCGAGCCAAACCATCAAGGAAAAGCAGGAATTCAAAACGATTGATTTGGACAAATTTGTCTCCGATTTGGATCATCCGAACGAAAAGCTCAAGTGGAATATCACGGGCAACAAGGATCTCAAATTCAAATTGGATGCTCAACGGGTATTCTCGGTTATCATTCCGAATAAATACTGGCATGGTTCTGAAACGCTGAATTTTGAAGTCGTTGATCCGGATGGCGCGAAAGATTCCCGCAAAGTGACTTTCACTGTAGAATCCGTCAACGATGCTCCGGAATTCGTCAAGAAAATCAACAACCAGACTATTGACGAAAAGAAGGCTTTCGCCCCAATCAAATTGGCGGAAATCGTCAAAGACCCCGATCACAAAATTCAGGATCTCACCTGGTCGTTTGATGTCAAGCCCGCTCCGGGCGCACCCAAGGGTTACAAGACGGGACTTACCGTCAACGTTGACCCCAAGACTCTTGTCGCAACCATTACCACTCCCAACAAATACTGGAACGGTGCGGATTTGATTGAATTCACCGTTACAGACGCCGAAGGTGCCAAAACTTCCCAGTCTGCACTGTTCACCGTGCGTTCCATCAACGACCCGCCCGTGCTGAAAAAGATCAACGACCAGATTGTTTTGGAAAAGGAAGAGTTCAAAGATATCAACCTGGCTGAACTCACAAGCGATCCGGACGATTCCTTCAAATCGCTCAAGTGGACGATCACCGGCAACAAGGATTTGAAAGTTTCCATTTCCAAAGAAGGCGTTGCCTCCATCAAAACGCCGAACAAGCTCTGGAATGGAACGGAAAAAATCACGTTCGCCGTAGCGGATCCCGCCGGAGCGTCTGTCCGTCAGACGGTTCAATTTACAGCCAAATCCGTAAACGATCCTCCTGTGTTAAAAGAAATTCCGAGCCAGACCATCAAGGAAAAGCAGGAGTTCAAAACGATTAACCTCGCCGATTACGTTTCGGACCTAGATCATCCGATAAGCAAGCTCAAATGGGATATTTCCGGCAACAAAGCGCTCAAGTTCGCCCTTTCTCCAGACAAGAAAGTGACGATCACCGCCCCGAATAAATATTGGTACGGCAAGGAAACAGTCACGTTCACCGTGACAGACCCCGAAGGTGCCAAGGATTCGAAGACCGTCAATTTTGAAATCCTTTCCGTGAACGACGCCCCCACGTTTGTCCGCGAAATCAAGGACCAAACAATTGACGAAAAAGCGCAATTCGCCCAAATCAAGCTCGACGACCTGATTCAAGACCCCGATCACAAGAAGACCGACATCCAATGGAGCGCCCAAGTTTCTCCTGTATCGGCCAAAACAGAAGCGCCCAAGTCCAAAAAAGGCAAGCAGTCGAAAAAGTCCGTTGCAGAAGAAGCTCCCGTTAGCGGATTGAAAGTGGAAATTGACAATTCCCACGTTGCCCGCATCATCATTCCGAACAAATTCTGGAATGGAGCGGCAAAAATAAGCTTCACAGCGACAGACCCCGAAGGTGCCAAAGCCACGTCTTCGGCTACGTTCACGGTCAAATCCATCAACGATTTACCGCAGATTTCGGATAAAGCGCCTAAGGGTGAAACCATCCGCGAAGGTGGAAAGTTCAAAACGATCGACCTTTCTACGCTGGCGACAGACCCCGACCATCCGACTAGCATGCTCAAATGGAGCTTCTCGGGAAATCGTCAACTCCAGGTGTCTTTGAACAAAGACAATACAGTCCAAATCAAAACGCCCAATTCCCAGTGGCATGGCAAAGAAACGATTACGTTCACCGTGACCGACCCGGAAGGCGGAAAAGCCTCTCACAAGATGGACTTCGTGGTGACAGAAGTGAACGATCCGCCGACCCTTTCCAAGATTCCGAACCAGAAAATCAAGGAAAAGCAGACCTTCGCTCCAGTCGCCTTGGATAATTATGTCAAAGATCCCGACAACAAGCCTTCTGAAATGAAATGGTCCGTTTCGGGCAACAAATACCTGAAAGCGGAAATCACCTCGGCTCGCAAATTGGTCATTTCGGCTCCGAACAAATACTTCTGGTGCAAGCCGGATACAATGACTTTGACGGTCAAAGATCCGAAGGGTGCTTCGGCATCCACGACCCTCATTTACGAAATTACTTCGGTAAATGATGCGCCGGTGATGAAGGATATTCCGGGTCAGACCATCAAGGAAAAGACTCAGTTCAAGGACATTCCGTTGGACAATTACGTCCACGATGCCGACCACCGCAACAACCAGTTGAAGTGGACAGCCGTCGTCAAGAAAGCGGAAGCTCCGGCTCCTGTCGAAAAAGCCTCCAAGAGCAAGAAGAAAAAGTCCAAGAAGGGTAAAGCGGCCAAGGAAGCTCCGAAGACGGAAGAAGCTCCGGTAGAAAAAGACTTGACCGTGACCATTGACGAAAAGCATGTTGCGCACATTTCCATTCCGGATAAATACTGGAACGGCAAACGCGTGGTCACTTTCACCGTCGAAGATCCGGAAGGTGCGAAAGATTCCAAGTCGGTAACGCTCGAAGTCGTGTCTGTAAACGATGCGCCTGTCCTGAAGCAAATTCCGGCTCAGAAAATCAAGGAAAAGGAACTCTTCCAGCCCATTGACCTGCTTTCTCTCGTCAGTGACCCGGATCATCCGAAGTCTTCGCTCTCATTCGAAGTTTCGCAACCGCGCAGCCTCAAAGCATCTATCAATGCGAAAAAGCAGCTCGTGGTGACAACCCCGGACAAATACTGGAACGGTTCTGAAAAAGTAACGGTTACAGTCCGCGATCCGGAAGGAGCCAAAGATGCGCAAGCAGTCGATTTCACGGTGACACCGGTGAACGACTCTCCTGTGCTCAAAGCGATTCCGGCCCAAAAAATCAAGGAAAAAGATCGTTTCGCTCCGATTGATTTGTCCAAATACGTAAGCGATCCGGATAACCGTCCGAACGAACTCAAGTGGTCCGTTTCCGGAAACAAGAACCTGAAAGTGGAAATTCGCGGTTCCCGCATGAACGTGGTCACGCCGAATGAATTCTGGAATGGTTCCGAAACGTTAACCTTGACCGTTTCTGATCCGGCAGGTGCGTCCGCCAGCACAAAAGTCACCTTTACCGCAACACCGGTGAACGACCCGCCGCGTTTCAACAAAATCCCCGTGCAACAAATCAAGGAAAAGGAATCTTTCAAACCGATCGACTTTGCAAAACTCATCGTTGATCCGGACAACAAAGCTTCCGAAATGAAGTGGACTCTCGATGACGGAGAACCCGGCAAGAAAGACAAGCGTGGCCGTATGGGCAAAGCAAAACGCCCAACAGTCAAGCATCCGCTTTCTTACGATTTGTCCGATGCCGGTGTTTTGACAATCAATATTCCAGATGAATACTGGAACGGAAAAGACAAAATCACGGTCAACGCTTATGATCCTTCGGGAGAAAAAGCGTCTATCGACGTCAACTTCGTTGTTACGCCTGTGAACGATGCCCCGGTTCTGAAAAAGATTCCGGACATGGTGACGAACGAAGGGACCAAGTTCAAGCCCATCAAACTCGACAAGTTCGTGACCGACCCCGACAATAAACCGCATGAACTCAAGTGGTCTGTATCTGGAAACCGCCACCTCGAAGTGATGATTACCGGAGGCCGCGAAGCGATTGTCCGTCCGAGCCGAGTCGATTGGTTTGGAAAGGAAACAATCACGTTCATCGTCAAGGATCCTGCCGGCGCAACGGCAAAAACGTCGGTCAACTTTGAAGTGAAGCACGTGAACGCCGTCCCCGAAATCCGTCCCATCCGTGACGTCAGCATGAAAGAAGATGCAAACGGCGGCGTTCTCACAACTCTCAAGTTAGACCAGTATGTACGCGACCGTGACAACAGCTTCAGCGAACTCAAGTGGACGATTACGGGCAACAAGAATCTCGTTGTCGATCACGACAAAGCTCGCAACATTGTCACCATCAAGCAACCCAGAGAAAACTGGAACGGTCCGGCAGAGACAATTACCTTCAAAGTAACGGACCCCGAAGGTGCCTCTGCCCAAACGTCCGCCAAGTTCACGGTCATTCCGGTGAACGATCCGCCGGTAGCCATGTCGCAATCTTACCAGACAAAAGAAGGCGAAACGCTCAAGGTGAACGGAAAAGACGGCCTTTTGAATGGAGCCTTTGACCCGGACGGAAAACTTGACGTCAGAGTTTCGTTGGTTCGCCGCCCGCAAAACGGCAAAGTAACCATCGATGAAAAAGACGGCTCGTTCACATACACGCCCAACAAAGGATTCTACGGACTCGATGAATTCGGCTTCAAATTGACAGACAAGGATGGCGCTTCGTCCAAAGTCGAAACAGCTGAAATCAATGTCAACTTCAAAATGAAAGACATCCGTCAATCCGAGAAAGCGGCTCCTAAAGCCGAACCTGCGGCAGAAAAGAAGTCGAGCAACAAGAACAAACGTCGCCGTCGTTAATATCGGTCTACAAATTCATCAAGAGTCCGGCAAAAGCCGGACTCTTTTTTTGAAAACAATTTGGGAACAATTCCTGCTCCAATCGCATTCGGAAAAGAAGAACTCTTTCAAAAAAAGTATCTTTTAGCACGGTGTGTTTTTGCAAAAAGGAGATAGAATGAATCGATTCCTCTGGATTCTGCTGTGCTTTGCCATAACACTCTTTGCAGACGACCGCATCCCGAACATCGACTTCACCTGCGACACTTGCAGCCGCCGTCACTTGGACAGTTTGAACGCATTCCACCGCCCCACCATTCGCGGCAACCAAATCGGATTCCGCCCCGCGGACAAGCATAAATTCGCCTTTATCTCCGAGCCTACGGCGACTACATTTAAGGTCATCGATGCTTCGACCGGAAGTTCCGCCTGGGAAGGTTCGCTCACTTCTGTCGGCAACTGGCCGCGGCCAAATCTTTGGGTCAATGGAGCGTTCAATTCCATCAGTTCCCTATACGAATTTGGAAATTCCGATTCCCTTTCTTCAGCGACGGAGAACCTTTATTCCGCAGATTTTTCTGATTTAACCGCCACGGGGACCTACTATCTCGTTGTCGGAAAAGACACCTCTTTTCCATTCATCATCAACGAATACCTTTTCAATGCTGTTTTTGAAACTACGCTCAAATTTTTTGGCATCCAGCGCTGTGGCAATACAAATTCCCAATTGCACCGCGCTTGCCATGTCAAAGACGGTTCACACATCGGCCACGATTTAACCGGAGGCTGGCACGATTGCGGAGACCACTTCAAAGTCAGCCAGACACTCGGTTATGCGGCATTTGTACTTTCTATCGCTTACAACGTTTATTCCGAACGGGCCGAAGACCGTTTTGGAGCCTCTTACAATGATACGGTCACAACCGACGGCATTCCGGACATCTTGTGGGAAGCCAAAGTCGGCGTGGACTGGATTTATAAAATGTACAAAGCGTCCAAAGCGGACGGTTTGATCGAACAAGGGGACATGTACCATTCCATCGCCATCGGTTCCGAAGATCACCAGTTTTGGGATGTTCCCGAACATCAAGATGCGCAAAGTCCTTCGAAAGGCGGTGCGCCGCGCCCTGTCGCCAAAGGCGTGGGAACAAATGCTGCGGGAATGTACGCCGCCGCCATGGCATTTTTTGCCGTGGGATGGGAA
This sequence comes from uncultured Fibrobacter sp., assembly GCA_964587155.1. Classification (GTDB taxonomy): domain Bacteria; phylum Fibrobacterota; class Fibrobacteria; order Fibrobacterales; family Fibrobacteraceae; genus Hallerella. The sequence goes on along the minus strand of CAZPKF010000019.1, from coordinate 122 downwards.
ATGTACCAAACAGACCACTATTCGGACTCCCTCATTGCCGCCGCCAAAGATATTTACAAGAACATCATCGCCAAATACGCCCCCGATGGGCGGAATACTGCCAACCTACAAGGATTTTACTC
>CAZPKF010000018.1:14533-56126 GCA_964587155.1 uncultured Fibrobacter sp. | reverse complement strand
GCGAGAACGGCTTTCGTCTTCGCCCTCGGCGTTCGCGGCATCTACGGGAAAGCGTTTTTCTTGGAACCCCAAACAATCCGGGATTTCTTATTCCCTTGTACAATAAATTCTCTTTTGACGGGCTACCCTGTTCTAATAAAACGAAATTCCGATAACGCTATATTCAAAATTGACGAGAACTGTTTCGATAATGCACTAAAAGTCTTCATCAAAAGCTTTGATAGATTCTCTACGCGAGCTTGGTTAGAGCTCCAAATATTTGCAAGGAGGAAAAACGAACATCGGTCGGAAGAATGTTCCATCAGCGGCTCTATCACAGAATGTTCCGCGCGTTTAGCAATGTGAAGTGAATGGACTATTTGAAGTTGCAACGTGCCTCATTAAAAAGACGATTATTAACAGGAATGGCATTCCTCATTCCTTCAAGAGACCTCCAAATGGCATCCTGTCGTTTCGTCTGGATTTCGGAACAGACCTTTTCCGAGATATGGCTTATGGTTTCCGCAGAGATAAAACTGCCGTAGTTTTCCTCGATGAACTTGCTTATGTTGCGCACTCTGTCCTGTGGCGTAAACCCTGATGATCTTGTCGGACAGACCTTCTGCAAGGATGCTTTCGCACTTCTTGACGACTTCGGGTTCTAAGGTTCCGCCCTAGTTGTTCTTCGCTTGTCATTGTCACAATCCTTTCCCTGCATTGTTTTGGGTGTTTAGGATGTGACACGGTTCAGTTTACAGTCTTCATTATCATCCATCTTTTGAACTGCTTTTTGATGCGGAATGCGGCAGTCTTCTGGCAATCCTTGCATATGCCGTTATCTAGTCCTTCTTGGTACTATTATGATAGAATTCACTATACGTTTTTTCAATTCCGCAACCCGGGCAGGTCTTCTTTAATTGGCGGGGCATTCGCTCAGCGGAAATCAATCTTCTTCTAATTAAATTTTGTCGTTGTTGGAGGCGTTGAATATCACGTGACGATTGAAAATATCTAAGATTCCTGAGTTTTTCGGAGAACCCTAACATCAGCGTAAACGGTTCAGGTGTTTGTTGTGACGTTCTTGCGTTTGAACACCAAAGGGACTCCGACTTTTGTGGAATCTGTTTTGTTCTTGAACAAAATTTTGAAAGTATTTGCAAGTGCTATTTTGCAAGCCCCAAAAACAACGTGCAATTTTGCGCAGACAAGACGTTTCGAGTAAGCAATAGCAAGGCTCGTTCAACTTTGAGAAATGTGCTAGGAAAAAGTGTTGAAAGCGAGAGCCCGGGGAACACAAGTTCTTCTCGATAATTTGAATCTAACAGAGGTGGCTTGCCGAAGGGAATCAGCTTTTGCAAATGACAATAAAGACGATAACTACAAATACAATTAAAATGGGAAGGATTTTTAGCAGCAATGTAATGGCGCACGCATCTTCTGCTGTTCCTGCTCCCAAAAGGGTTAATATGCCCAAGACTATCAAAAAGGTTGTTAACATAGAAGGCCTGCCGATTTACCTCATTCTATTTCGTTCCATTTCGTGGACATCTCGCCAAGATATTTTAACCGTCGAAAGCTTTGAATGCAATGTTTTGCCGTCAATTAATTCAACATTATTTGCTTTGGCGAGATCTTTTGCCTGCGTTGAAAAATAAGAATTTGAGACAACGCTTGTTTTAAAAATAATATTTTCTTTAGACTCGTAGTATTTTGCCCCCGCGACAACTTCTTGAACAGCGTCATTCCCGACACTTGTTTTTCCATGTTTGCATTGAATAGCGATATTTCCTGATCCGTAAACAAGGACGTCGACGCCTTTATCCCCACTTTTGGGGGTGACTTTGCAATTAAAACCCAATTTTGTATAGAGGGCTGCTACAAATGATTCGAACAGGTATTCATCCATTTTTCTCACATCGTCTTCTGTAATGGGGCTGTCGTTCGCTTTGCTCGTTTGCTCCCCGAAAATTTTACTTTCCAAATCATTCCTTGTCACTTCAATTTGATCTGTTGGATATAGGGAGGCGTTTGCCAAGTTCATTTTTCTTTTCAATAGTCCATCAAGAACTTTATCAAAAGAATCGAAATTGTCCGCAACGGCCATGGGGTAGTAGATGAAAACTTCTTTTGTTTGTCCTATTCTGTAAACTCGGTCTGTCGCTTGGTTTTCTTTGGCTGGATTCCAGTGCCTAGAATAGTGAATTACGTGATTTGCTCCGACAACATTTAACCCGATTCCTGCGGCAAGAGGAGACATAATGATGATATTGAATCCTTCTTTTTCTTGAAAATTGTCGATGGTTTTCTGTCGAGATGGATTGTTTCCTTCTGTTGATGATTTTGATTCCCCATTGATGATGCTTGTCGTCAGTTCATAATTGTCTAGGAAAATCCGTTGCAGCATTCTTTGCATATCTCGACGTTCGGTAAAGACGATTACCTTTTCTCCTTTTAGGCGTATTTCATCCAATATTTTAATTGTGGCGATTAATTTTGCAGATGAATTTATCAACTCACTGTTTGGAAAATCTTCCCAGCGTTTTTCATCTAAATAGGGGTGGTCGCTAATCCGTTTTAATTCTTGAATTCGCCGCAAGGCGTCTCCCGGTTCAGGTTTTCCTCCAATGTCTATGGACATCAAATATCGATTCAGCTGTTCTTTGGGCATTGGTTCTTCTTTAAACATTAAATGCTTTGGCGGCAACTCTTTAGCAACATCGCATTTCAATCGTCTTAAAAAATATCCGCCCATTTCTTTATGCAACTGCTCCCCGAGCTTTTTGATATCTGTTGAGGAAGATTTTAATGGTGCCTGATATTTCTTGGCGAATTCTTTTGCTGTTCCCATAAAGCCGGGAACTGCAAAGTCCATGATGCACCATAGATTCATGAATGTATTTTCTACGGGGGTTCCCGTCATAGCTATTTTGAAATCACCCTTCAACGCTTTGACGGCGTTTGTGATTCTTGTTCCGGGTTCTTTTATCTTTTGAGCTTCATCAATGGCGATGATCGCGAAATCTAATAAGCCCATGGTCAATTGCCCTCGACGTAAACATTCATAACTCATGAGCATAATATGCTTAAAAGAATGCCTGCTGATAAACTCGTTGTCATTGACTGCGGGAGCATGGCGTACAATGTTAAAACTCATGCCATTTTCAAAGAATTTCTGATATTCATTACTCCAGTTTTCTAAAAGAGAGACTGGGGCGACTATCAAATAGGGCTTGTTTTCTCTATTAAATTTTCGATAATGCCAATCAATTAAATAAAGAACTTGTAATGTTTTCCCTAAGCCCATGTCATCGCCCAGAAGAACTCCTTGCGCTTTTTTTTCAAGGCAATACTGTAGCCAAGCTATTCCTTCTTCTTGATGCTTTTTTAGCGCAATTCCACCTTTCAATGCTTCATCTTTCATCAAAACGGCTGTTTTGGGTAATTTTATTTGTCCTGTAGATTGATCAAAGCCGATTTGTTCAACATTATCTTCAATGATAAGGACTTTTGCTGTTTCTTTTTTCTTTTCAACAGAAAGGGCTCCTTGACTTTCTACGGGTTCTTTTTTGGAAAGAACCTCTTTTGCGTGCTTGATGATGCTTTCTGCGTTAGGAACGGTTAGGTTTATTCCATTGAAATCAAAATATTTTTTTCCTTCGCTTTTGGCGTTAGCTAAAGAGTCTTCCAAAGTTTTTAGTTCAGCAATGGAACGAATAATGAGATTTTTTGTTCCATTTGTTCTGTCTTCGATTTTGAACGAAGGAATCCACTCTGATTTGTATGGAGAAATAAATGGATAAATTTTTGGTTCATACAAGCCGATTCCGATAACTCGCTCGCTATAAAATTCAGATATATCGGCGTAGTCCGTATCAAAAAAAGCTTCGGGATGCTCAATGATTTTTTGAAATTCTGCTGCATCTTTTGATTTCCGTTGTTTTTTTATTTTTTCTACAATCGGCTTTATGTTGTCATTCAAAGTCAAATAAGAACTTTCTTTATTTCTGCGCGCGGAGTATAGGCTTTTTACAGATTGTTCTGAGTCAATTTGCCTTGTAAATTCTTCATTGTTTTTTGATCCGAAATCCGATTGGATTTCGTTACTGTCTAAATGAATCTTTAATTTTTGAGGATTTACAATTTCGCGATTTTCTAGAGTGCGGCTTAGGACGGCTTTTGCGTTATGTGCCAAAGACTGAATTTGGGAGAGAGACTCTAAATTTTTCGCATCATTCTTTTGATCAATAGGAAGTTCATTAAATTCATTGATGGCAGAAATGAGAGCATACTGTTCTTTTGTTAAAAGATAATCCGTTTCTTCATCATTGAATTTCAATTTTACAATTGGTCCGTTGCTTTGGATTTTTGGAAGGACATTCCCGTTTTCAAATATTCTGAATGATATTTTGTAACGGAATTTAGATGTGGTGAGAATGCCAGAACCTTCGACAAGAATTGTGTAAGGATACATTTCGGGAAGGCCTAATGCGGATCGTTCAAAGGAGTCTAATTCATAAAGACTTTGAATGGGAACAACGCAAAAGTCTTGCGTTTCTCTTGCAAGTGCATTGTCTAACAGGTTTGTTAAAATGAGGCTCTTAAAAGAATTTTCCTTGTCATACGGAAAAAAGACTTCATTGTTTTTAATGTTAAACATAAACACCTCGGTATCTACGGAACCAAAAGTCTAATTGGTTTTCCCAACCATCATAATGACCGAATCGGCTGTTTCCTTCCCCATTGGGATACTTTGATATAGCTAAACTTGTACTTTTTAAATCGGTGACCGAAGTATATAGGTTTAATTTAGCTCGGTTCTCCAGTTCTTGGATTTTTGAATCGTCTTGATAGATGTATAATGCGTTGCCTATGTCTGAAAATTCGACGATGCGATACTCCTTTACTTGCATGATAAATGCACATAAATTTTCATTCTTTTGAGTTTGAATATAGTTGTATTCTATTGATTCTTTCAATTCGTCAAAAGATGAAAGCTTGTTTTTGATAGACCTACAACCAACGACTTTCACATTTTCAATCGCTTCTGCCTTTGCGTATTTTAACCAAAAAATCCGTCGCTTAGGATCGTTTATGAAATAAGTGAATATCACATCGACATACGTTTCAATCAACCATTGGTTGACAATTCTTTTTGCCAGCTTGATCTTTTCGTCAATTTTGAAATCATTCCCGGCAGAAACCCACAGGCCCGGCGTCGATGGATGGCCGATAAGATTTAATGCCAAATCGCACAACGGTTTCTTTTGGGTTTGTAATAGGCTTTCATTTTTTGTTTTTATGATAAAGTCTGATAAAACAATCTTTTTTGTCTCTAAATCTCCATGACGGGTTAACACGTCTTTCAAATCGCTTGGAATTTCCTTTGAGCCATAATAAAAGGTTCGAATGACATCATGAAAATAGGGCGCGGAAAAATAAGAGTCTCCCATTTTCAGTAAATCAAGAGCTTTTAAAGGTGAATCGGCGTTTTGGCTTCGTAGATATTCTCCAATGATTAAAGCTCCTTTTTCATCAGAAAAAAAATGTCTGTTCTGTTTCCAAAATTTAATTTTAAAATTATCACCTTTGTAGTAGTAGAGCTTTTGCGTAAATAATTTGTGCAAATATCTCATTCCATGATTCTTTGAATATGCTTTGTCCCAGTGATTGATGACCGTAATGAAAAGCTTTGGCAAAAAACTGTCTTTCCAATTTCTATCCAGAATCGTTGTCATTTTTGAATAGTAGTCTAAGTTTTTTCCGGCAATTTCTTCGGGATAAAGTGCCATTTGTCGGCACTCTTTGTAACTGTATTCTTTGGAGTCTAAAGACAGCTTGATTTGAATTGCTTTGATCACATTGCTGTCTCGTGGTTCAGATTCACTCTGCAATTTTTCTAAGATTTTAACTTGGCGCTGTATGTAGATTTTGAGAGAAGCAAAAGCAGGAGAGGTCGCCATTCCTTTACACGGAGTGACTTGGAGTGTGCGTCTTAGGATTTCCATCATCGACATAAAGGCTCATTTCTTGGATTGTAAAAGTTCAAGGATCTCTTCCATTTTTGATTCTGCGTTTGTGCGAATTTTAAATTCCACTCGTCGGGATCTTTCCATATCGATATTTCCTTGATTATCCTTTATTGGATGGCTAAAAGATAGGCCGCTTGCAATGATTTTTGATTCCATCCATTTTTTCAGAGAGTCGTTCTTTATGATTCTATGGCAATATTTTAATATTGTTATGGATCTTTCTTGTGAAAGTCCCATGTTGTATTCATAAGTGTCTAAAGTGTCTGTATGTCCTTCGATTCGAATTTCTTCAATATTCTGTTTGTACTCTTTTCGAGTAAGAAGCTTTAAGTACCGTTCAAAAAAATCGTCTAGAATAGTTTTGAATCCCGGCTGTATATCCGATTTTCCGACCTTGAATAGGTCGTCGGGATTTTGAAAGCGAATGCTCAAATTTGTTGTGTCTATAACGGCGTTCCATTTGGCCGTATCCTTTCCAAATTCCTCTATCAAATCGATATAGATCTCTTTCTTTATGCGCTTGTATTCTTGAATCAAGTTCTCCCTTGTTGCTCTCACTTTATTTGATTCGTCTGACTGTCGTTGTATTTGCAGCATTAATGCTGCTAATAATAAAACGAAGATAAACATGAGTCCAGACATCAAGTCGCCAGTAGACAGTGCAAATGGATTCTGATCGGATTCGATAGATTCTGTTTTCGTTCTTCTGGACATTTTTTTTGTGCTACTTCTTATTGGGTATTTGTTCTACGACCGAGTCTAAATCATCAATGGCGGTTTTCAAACTACCAATGGCGTTGGTCATTGGCGTTGTAAAGGACTCCATTATTTTCGAGGTGTTGTCGGAAACGGCCTTTGAATATTCCTGTAACCCATTGTTCATCACTTCGAATATTTTTCCCAAGTTTTGCTGAACCATTTCAAAGTCATTTTTTAGATTGGTTGATCCTGCAATAGTTGCACGGATGTTGTCGAACGTATTTTGTGTGTCTTTGATTGTCTGATCAATGATCTGCTTGACTGAATCAAATACAACGCTATTGGTATATGTAAATTTGCTTTGCGCATTATCAATGTTTTTACTTGCCGTTTCAATGCTTAACGCCGCATTGCGAATTTTTTCAATTGTATTGCCCGCATTTTGATGCAGTTTTTCAAATTCTATGAGCGCGTTTTTCACTTCTTCTAATATTTCTGTTGTGTCGCTCATACCATCCTGGAATTTATCTAGAATTTCTGCGGATTGCTGATTTAAAGAAGCTTGTTTGTCAACGAGATTTGCTCCGACTTGAGCTGTTTCTGAATTTATGCTAGACACTTGTTGTCCCAATAACTCCATATTGTTTTGCATTTTTTCTGAAAGTAGGGCCATAGTTTGAGGAAATGTCTCTAACGATTGAATGGCTTTTCCAAGTTGATCGCTAACCTTGTCGAGGTTTCCTTTTGTTGTAGAATTGACTGTCGTTTCGAGAGAATCTGCCAGTTGTTTCGCCGCCATTTTTAGTTCTTCGACAATGCTGTCTGCCATGTTTGCTGCGGGATTTTGTATTGCGTCAGCCAATTCCTTGAATTTTTCCCCTAAACCATTACAGATGTTTTCTGCCATGGCATTCAAAGCATCAAATTGGTCTTCGTTTGACTGCTTTATATCTCTTAGCATGTTTCCGATGGTGAGTTCATTCGCATCGTCATCGACTGATTTTATGTTATGGATGATGTTTTCAACTTGTTCAGAGAAAAATTTGTTTTGACGGAGGGTTAAAATCTGTTGTTTCTCTAATTCCGAGATAAAATAGAGCTCATCCAGTTTTTCGCATAATTTGGAGCATGTTTTCGTTAATTGGTTAAGAAAGTCTTTTTCTAAAAAAGTGTAAATCGAAGAAAGCAACATTCCTGCGACTGAGGTAAGAAATGCTGTATTCATGCCGCCAAGTAATGTTTCTATTCCCAAACGCAATGATTCCGCAGATTCTAGTTTTATCTCGCTGATGCCCACTGTCAAACCGATAAATGTGCCTAACACTCCAATGCCGACCAATATCCCGGCGGCGGCAGACATGGCGTGTCGGTTTATTTGCCTAGTCGAGAGAACATTGTTTATGTTGAAATGGTCTTCGGCAAATTCTGTTGTTTTTAGTTCGCCAGAATCTAAGGTCAAACTCTTGCTGATATCGTAGTTTTTTGCGAGAAGTCTTTCTGGTGATGGTTCCGTCTTTAAAAAAGATAAAGGGTCTTCGCTATTAAGTGCTCTGCGCAAAAATTTATTGCATTTGTAAATTTGCCAAACTTTGTAGATGTAGTAACCGAATAAAACAACGCAAATGGAGATTATCGCCGCAGTTATTGTCGTTGATTGATCCATTGTCGAACCTCAAAAAATTATCAGCTGAGCTTGCTCCTACTCTGCTGGTTCGACTCTATATAAAAAGGCGTGGAATCGAAGTGCTATCTGATTCGAGGTAACGACCAAGTAACCTTTTCCGAAATAAGCACAACGACCCACGCCCCATATGGGACGTGAATTGTTGCTGCATCTCTCGGTGTGAAAATGGTCGTTTTCCGAATCAGAGAATACAAGCAATACTCAATATTTTTCGTAAATATACTATTTAAGGAATGGGGGAGAATCGGTGAACTTGCTTTTATGGGTCTGTCTAGCATATTTATGATGGAAGGGGGAAGTCTCCCCCTGGTTCGCACGCGCTTGCGCTTGTTGCTCACCACCCTCTCTAGCGGGGCTCAAACGCCGCCCCGCAACGCCCGGCTTGTCACCCAAAAACAAAATGTTTACAAGGGTTTTAGGCGTGTATGAACAGAGCCCTGTTTATTAGGCTTTGTTCGTGCGCAAGTTCGTTCTTGTTCATAAAAAATCCCGAAAGTTGTGCCCAACTTCCGGGATTCATATCAATTTTTGCCGTGGCTTTTCGTTAAATCAAAGCTTGTTCCAGCGGAGGGTGCCTGTGCGGGTGCCTTGGCGAATTCGGAGCAGGTAAGAACCGGCAGGCAGTTTTTCCAAGGAAATCAAGTGGGTGCCGGCGCTCAGGTATTCTTGATGGGTGGCGATGACTTTGCCTGTTACAGAGAATATGGACCACTGAACAATTCCGGCTTGTGGAACCTGGAGTAAAACGCTGTTGTTTTGAATTTGGCTGCGGAATGGGGCGATGTTTGCAGTTGCGATAATCGGAGTTGCATAATATTCATCTTTGTTTACCGCTTGGGCGCTATCACCGATGATGACTGTAATCGACTTTTCAAAGGCTTCGTAACGCTCCGTTTCTGGAGCGGATGCCGTAATCAACACGATGGCGTTTTCTGCGCCGGCGACAATACTCGTTCCATTTTTCGTCAGATAAGGAGTCGAGGCGGCTCCATTATATGTATAGCTGACGGGAATTTGGTCTGCTATCATCGTGTCGGGGAGGGCGTTTTGTTCGGTGATCGCTCCAAAAGTGAGCGTCCTGTTTTTGAATTTGGAAGAAATTCTTTGCTGTCCTTTGGCAAAGGTAACTGTAATGGTATCGTCCATGGCGCGGTAACCTGTAACGGCGGGGGCGGTGACGCGAATTTTTCCATCACCCAAAACGGTGGTGAATTGAGCCATTACGACTTGGGAATTCAAAGCGCTATAGCATTTTTTCGAATTGGTGCAAGTCGCAAGCTTAACCGATAGGATTTCCGGAGTCAAAGATTCAAACGTCAAAGCGCCTCCTTGCGTTGTTTTCATGGTAGTCGCCAAAAGGGTTTCGTAGTCGTTAGATCCGGAGTAATTTGTCATGGAATGGCTTTGGGTGCACGATCCACCATAACGGCAAGTAAAGTTAGAAAGTCCCGAAACGGTTTGCTTCGGTTCTTTTTCCACAATGACAATGGATTGGGAATTGTCGTTGGCGGTAAAAATGGCAATTCCGGCAGAAAGAATGTTCACGGTGCCTCCGTTGATGGCGGCAACGGATTCGTCACTCGAAGTATAAGTGCAGCCGGCTTTCAAAAGGTTGGTCAAAGATCCTGCGGTTTCTTTGACTGTTGTATTGGTGAAATGGCAGGATCCGTTTGTTTTCCCGGCGATGAGTGTGTCTGCCCAGTTGGCTTTGTGTTTGACAAGGTAATTTTTGACAATGGTGCCCGATGCGGTGTAGGTTGCGTTGCTCAATTCTTCGGCGTTGACAAGAAAATCGCTTCCGTCAAAAATGGCGGAACCTTCTGTGGTATTATCGATGGGGTTCGAGTATTGGCGAAGGCTCCAGTTGCAATTGCTCAAACGATTTGTTTCCATAAAAGAAAGCCATTCGTTTGTAGCACTCTCGTTTGCGTTGCCTTTGCCGTCCGCCGTTGTGGTGCCCCATTCCGAAACGAACACGGCATTCCCGGCGCTTTTGGCTGCCGTAATGCGGGAACCAAAAGAACCCACGGAATGGGACCCTGCGTAAAAATGGAATACGTAGGCGACATTTTTTACGTTCACTCCGCCGTAGCTTCCAAGCTGAGACCAGTTGGGGGTTCCAACGAGAATCAGGTTGTTGCTGTGTTGGCGAATATGGCTTGCGACTGTATTTGCATAGTTTGTAATCGCAGACCAACCGGTATGAACCGGCTCGTTGTAGATTTCAAAAATGACATTTGGGATGTTGCCATAAGTTCTGGCCATGCGGGTAAAGAACGTGTCTGCCGCGGTGATTTCGTTTTCTGCTCGGTGGCTGTGCCAGTCAATGATGATGTAAACATCGTTTTCGATGGCGGCTTGCACCATTTGATCAATTTTCGAAATATAGGTGCTCGGAGAACCCATGTAAGAATAATTCTCATCCATCGGTTCGCTTGCATTGCCTTGGGAATTGTAATATTGGATTCCCATGGCAAAGCGGAATACGTCAATGCCTAAATTTTGGGCTGCCCAGGCGATGACGTCGGGTTTGTAATACCGCAAACCGGTTGCATCGGACCAATAAAGGCTCACTCCGCGAAGCATTGCCGTTTTGCCGGTTTTTAGACTAACCACTTCGCCTCCGCTGGTTCCTAAGGTCCCATAGTTTTGTACAGGTCCAACGCGTTGAGGTTTAGCGGTTGTGGCATCCGCAAGGGCGATTGCCGCAAACGTCAAAGCGCTTGTGAAGAGAAGTTTAAAAAGCTTATTCATAGGATTCTCCTGAACAACCACTCCCGAAAGAACACTTATTTTTGAATTTTTAACGTTTGGCTGTTTGCTCCGTTTGAAAGGCGAAGAACATACAAGCCGCTGGCCGGAACGAGCTTGTCAATGGCGACAAGGCCTGTTCCTTCAACGTTTTGAGAAGAAAGCAGCATGCCGTTCATGTCGTAAACACGAAGCTTTGCGCCTTTGTGGGCCTTTTGATAATAAATGTTGTCGCCTTCGCGGCGAAGCAACGATTTCTGGGCGGTCGCCTTCGGGGATTGGATTCCGTTAATGCCCTGCAGGTTGGTGATAATGTTGCCGTTAGCATCGAGAAGGTTGACTTCTTTCAGAGCAAAGGATGCGTAACCGGACTTTGCCATTTTTACGTCAAATTTGATGCCGCGGACGGCTTTGACCACATCGCTGCGGTAGCTTTCGAAATGAACCCAAGATGGATAGGTTAAGGCGTTGAATTCATCATTTGTATTCGCCGTGATGTCAATGTAAATTTCTTTCCAATCTTCGGTCGGTTGCAAATAATATCCCGGCTCGCCACCTTCCTGATCTTGTGTCAAGGTTTCTTGGTCAAGGAGGGCAAAGCGCATAACACCTTGGCTCTTGTAAACAACGCGGACCGTGGTGAGGTCGCTCAAATCGTAATAATTCTGAAGCTCATCAAAAGAACAAGCGACACCGGCAAACGGATAGTTCAGTTCGACGCCGCCGATATAAGTGGGCTCCGGAGCGAGGAATGCTTCCATGGCGATGATGTGCGAACCATCGTCTTGCTGGTAAATGGCAGAGCTGCCGGAATCCGGATACATCTTTGTCACGCCGAATTTGTCTGCATAAGAGCCCCAGTTGCTTAATCCGGAAATCGTAGTGCCGGAGCCTTGGGGCAAGAGCGTTCCCGTTGGGATGGAAGGCGTCAAAACAGCGCTTGGATCTGGAGTGAATGCCGTGTAGCCGGTCATATTGTAGAAATTGGGCATGTTGCCGGTGAGTAGCAACATGTAAAGGACATTCAACGTGGCGGCAAAGTAATTTTCGCCTTTGCTGGCGGTTAAAGAAACTTTTCCTTCGGTATTGACGAGCGTGTAGTACAGGTTTTCAAGGTAAGATTTTGGATTGTCTGCCGAAAGCATGGCTAGGCCGAGTCCACCCGAATAGGTCGAAGAAACGAAGACGTCGTTGTCCGAGGAGCCGTCGACATTGTAACCCGGAAGAATCATGCCGGCATAACCATAAGTTGCCGAATCCAGCCAGCCGATAATGGCGTCGTTTGCCTCTTTGGCAGAAGGAATTCCGTACCAGGCGTAGCCCCAGGCGAGCCTCCAAGGTGTACGAGCTGCGTCGTCATAGAACCCCAAGTAACCACCCGAAACAGCTGCGTTTGGTTGAGTTGGCTGGTGAGAACTCCAATCGCACCAGTCCGGCATCAGGCCGGTTTTTGCGTGTTGGCACTGGCGCAAATGGGCCATTGAAGTTGTAATGGCGGTTTTCCAAAATTCGTCTTGAGTCACTTCGTAAAACAGTTGGAAAGCGCCGACGGCGGTATAGCTTGGATTGAATGCTGGGTTCCAGTTGCTGCCCGGTTTAATGCGTCCGTCGGATTCCATATCGTTGCTTTTTATCCAAGAAATCAAGGATTTGGCGTCGCTTAAATACTGGGCGTTTCCCCACTGTTTGTAGGCCATGAGCAAAGCGACGGCGGCGTCGAATTCGGCGTCGCTGGCTGTGCCGCTGCCAATAATCGTACCTTTTTCGTTGTCGATTTCCCAGTCCATGCCCTGACCGCTCCAGCTGTTGCAGCCGTTGCCGTTAAGGCCTTTGCCATAGCACTTCCAGTATTTCCAAAGTTTGTCGAATTCCGCTTGGTGATCATCTGCTGCGCTAGACATGTAGACCATGATCAACATACCGTAAGCGATGCCTTCGGAAACAGTGTGCTCGGAATTGGCGTCAGGGCTGATGATGCGGGCTGTACCTTGGGGCATGCCAGAGTTCGCGTCTGCCGTTCCGCCTTCATATTTTTGGTAGTAAGTGCCCTGCTCGGTGTACCAAGCGCCTTTCCACAGGTTGAAGTGGCTTTTGATGGAATCGATCGCTGCCGATTTGAACGTGTTTCCGTATGGATAGGCTTGATTTTGGGGAAAGGGGAATTGCGGAGTCCCGGCAAAAGAGAGGGAGGCCGATGTAAGAACTAAGGATAACAGGAATTTAGATGGATTTTTCATACCCACGAAAATAATTCATCCAAGCCGGAAAAGAAGATAAATAATTGTATAAAAAAAGTTAGAAGGTGATTAAAGTGAAGTTGGCTGACGTCGGATAACGGAATGAAGCGCTGGATACATAAAATTGTAAAAAAATGTGAACCAATGGGCGATATTTTCCATAAAAACGCAGACTTTGCAAAAAAAAAAGAGGTGAATAGAAAAAATATCTTTCTTTTTCTCGAAAAAAAGATATATTGGTTTGCAAACCGCCCTAATTGGGCATTCACATTAACAAGAGAGAGAAAATATGAACAAGAAAATTTTAGCGGCATCTGCAGTCCTCGCAGCTGTTTCTATGTCTTTCGCAATGGAAACGTGGATCGGTGCGAATTCTGAATATCGTGTCGAAACCGGTTTTAATGATGGTACTGATACTTACGGCTATTGGTATGACTACAACGATAACAACGAAACCGAAGACAACGGTCCGGGAACTTCTACCATCACGTGGCCGGTTGATAAGGGAAATCTCTATTCTGATGATGCGATGGACCCGATTATTGATTTTTGCGGTGGCGTTTGCGGAACGGCTACCTTGGGCGGTCCGTATGCCTATCCGTTCGTTGGCGTTGGCTTCAACTTGAGCGGTGGCGATCAGGGCGGTAATGACATCTCTTCTTGGGGTGGCATTTGCATCGGTTTCAAGTCCACGGGTCTTGCTCCGGCTCTCGAAATCGCTCCGGCTGACGAAGGCTCTGTTACCGGTTACAACAACTTCAAGGCTTCCTTGAGAGTTCAATCGACAGAAGCGGTCGTAGACCTTCCGTGGACGAGCTTCAGACAGGAATCCGGCTGGGGCACCAAGGTTGACCAGGCTACGGTTCTCGCAAGTGCTGCCGCCATCAAATTCAAGATTTCTGGTGGTGACGGCAAGTCCACTGACTTTAACATTGCGACGATTGGCGAACTCGGCAAGTGCTCCGGTGTGAGTGCCATCAAGTCCGTTGGTGCCGCTTCCTCTGTGAAGGCTTCCGTTGCCGGTCGCACGCTCGCTTTGTCTGGCGTGAACGCTGGTGCAACTGTTGAAGTGATCAACCTCCAAGGTCAAGTTGTTTTGAAGAGCGTTCTCAATGCTTCTTCTGCTTCCTTGAACCTCGCTTCCTTCGACGCTGGCGTTTACATGGTCCGCGTTGCTGGCAAGGTGAACTTCAACCAGAAGATCGTTCTCAAGTAATTTGAAAAAATTCCTTTGAGTTTTAAGGGTGGAATCTGTGATGCAGATTCCATCTTTTTTTGTAACTTAAAATTCTGCTTTCTCGATTTAATCTTTGATGTGTTCGAGTTTATATTTAGAGAGATAAATTAGGGATTGGGTATCCACTTATTCCGGAGAAATTATGCGTTTAAAACTTTCCCTTGGTTCGCTTGCTTTGTGCGCAGCTTTTAGCTTGTCTGCTTGCAGTAGTGACAGTTCTACTTCTGCAAGTTCCGAAAATTCACCGACAACGCCAATCACCTCGTCTACTTCGGGTGGGGGGGCTGCGACATCTGGAATTCTTCCGGCGACAGCCAATGCGGCTTTTACAGCTGATTTGTATTTAAACTGGAAGGCTTTCCATTACATTACCCTCGAAGACGAAGCAGCCCGTTATCCGACGTGGGGATCTCAATTTACCGAGGTCTTTGGTCCTTATCTCGCCCAAGGTCAGAATGCCGCTCGTATCATTTGGTCTACTTATAATTCGGCGAGCTGCGTCATTGAAGAGGCTACCGGTTCAAATATGTATAAGCGTGGCTGCACGGTTTCGGAAGGCATCGGTTATGGCATGCTCATTACGCTGTTCCAAGAAGACTGGGATGCGTTTAACCGCCTTTGGGTTTACAGCACGGCGTATCGCAACTCTGTATATGCCAGTGGTCGCGGTTTAATGCCGTGGCTTACCTCAAGCTTCAGCTGGGATATTCCAGATGAATCAAGTGCAACGGATGCGGACTTGGATATTGCGACATCGCTCGTTCTCGCTTATTATAAATCGGGCAATGCTGTGTATTTGAACGATGCGTTGACTTTGATTGCCGCATTGTGGGAATACGAAGTCAACAAGTCCAACAATCTCTTGTATTCGGGCGACACCCCGACGTGGAAAAATGCGGCGAATCCGTCTTACAACTTGAGCTACTTCTCTCCGGTAGCGCTCCGCTTGTTCGCCTTGGTTGACCCGGCTCACGACTGGACCTCTGTTTTGAACGCTCAATACGCCTATATGCAACAAGTACAAGCTGCAGGCACAGGGGTTTTCCCTGATTGGAGCGATGGTTCGGGAAATGCGATTAACCCGCCGAACAACAGCGCCAAAAATACGTATTGGACGTTCAACAAGGAATCTGTCCGCATCCCGTGGCGCATTGCGTGGGATTACTACTGGTTCCAGGATGCGCGCGCAGCTTCTGTGTTGAATACGCTGAATGCGTTCATTATGGCGAAATCAAATAATGACCCGACAGCGATTCCGGCTGTAAACTATTCTTGGAATTTGAGCGTGGGAGCCGATGCCGTCGGTCAAAGCTTGCCTGTTCATTGGCTTGCCGCATGGTGCGCAACGGGAATGGGCGGAAATTCAATGGATTGGTTGAATACCTGTACGAACGTGTTGAACGCAACTGCGATGCAAACTTCTGCTTCTAGCTACTTCCCGAACATTTTGCAGGTGATGTACAGTCAGCTGTTGAACGGGTTGTATGTAAAGCCGGCAAACATGGGCATTTAATCCCTTTGTGATTGTGTAAAATTTTGCAAATGGAATCTGTGACGCAGATTCCATTTTTTCTTGTTTTAATTGAATTTTCGCTTTCATTTTTTGTTTGAGATTCAATCAAGAGTATATTTAAGACACTTTTTGTTTTGAAATAGTTTTCTCGGAGAACCCATGACTTTGAAATTTCCCTTTGGCGTTTTTGCGTTGAGCGCTTTATTTGGTCTGAATGCTTGTGGAGACGACAGTTCTTCTTCGCCGGATCCAACGGATTCGTTCCCTTCGGATAGCAGTGCGTATTCCCAAATTCAAGAACCGATTTTTTCGTCTTCGTCGGAGTATTTTTTCAGCAGTAGCGGTGCCGATATTCCGATAAATTCGTCTTCTTCGCAAGTGATGTTGAGCAGTTCTTCGGTGATTTCGGTAGAAGTGTCTTCGTCTAGCGCTAATTTTGTGAGTGGAGCGACGGGAGGGACGACTTCCAGCGTGTTCCCGACAACGGCGGACGCTTCTCTTCCTCCAACGCTTTACTCCACGTGGAAAAGCTTCCATTACATTACCCTCGAAGACGAAGCGGCGCGTTACCCGACGTGGGGTTCCGACTTTAGTGAAATTTTTGGGAGCTACACGGCGCAAGGTTTGAAAGCGGCACGGATCATTTGGTCGACTTATGCTTCGGAAAGCTGTAAGATTGAAGAAGCTTCGGGATCAAATATGTATAAGCGTGGCTGCACCGTGTCGGAAGGTATTGGCTACGGCATGCTCATTACGTTGTTTGAAGGCGATATGGATGCCTTCGATCGTCTTTGGATTTACAGCAAGGCCTATCGCAATTCCGTTTATGCTAGTGGTCGCGGCTTGATGCCGTGGCTCACTTCAAGCTTCAGCTGGGATATTCCAGATGACGCGAGTGCAACAGATGCGGATTTGGACATAGCGACATCTTTGATCATTGCTCATTATAAAACGGCCAAGCAAGAATACCTGACAGATGCATTGACTTTGATTTCCGCATTGTGGGAACACGAAGTCAACAAGTCCAACAATCTCTTGTATTCGGGCGACACCCCGACGTGGAAAAATGCGGCGAATCCGTCTTACAACTTGAGCTACTTCTCTCCGGTAGCGCTCCGCTTGTTCGCCTTGGTTGACCCGGCTCACGACTGGACCTCTGTTTTGGATGCCCAATACGCCTATATGAAACAAGTGCAGGATGCCGGTACGGGAGTGTTCCCGGATTGGAGCGATGGTTCGGGGAATGCGATTGATCCGCCGAACAACAGCGCAAAAAATACGTATTGGACGTTCAACAAGGAATCTGTCCGCATTCCGTGGCGCATTGCGTGGGATTACTACTGGTTCCAGGATGTTCGCGCGGCAGAAGTGCTGAATACATTGAACAAGTTTATTGTTGAAAAGTCAAGCGGAAATCCGTCTTCGATTCCTGCGGTGAATTATTCTTGGAATTTGAGCGTCGGCGCCGATATCGCTGGGCAAACGTTGCCTATTCATTGGCTTGCCGCGTGGTGCGCAACGGGAATGGGCGGCAATTCTTCGGAATGGTTGAATTCCTGCACAACCTTGTTGAACAGTAAAGCGATGCAAACTTCTGCCTCCAGCTATTTCCCGAATATTCTCCAGATGATGTACAGCCAGCTGTTGAATGGCTCTTACACGAAGCCCAGCAATATGGGAATTTGATTCCGCTGGATTGAATTTGGATAAAAAACGCTTGGCAGAGTCCAGGCGTTTTTTGGTTTACAGGGAAAATTTCATTCAAAATTCGAATAAAAAAAGAAGCCGTGTTGAGTTATGGGGTTTCACAAGAAAGGCTTTTCTGCAGAGAAGTGAATTTTATACGGTTTGGACGTCAAAGGAGAATCCGTTTTCGCGGAATGAAATTTTGTTTAAAATGAAAACTAGCCCGGAGTCAATCGCGGGCTAGTTCGGTGCGGATTTTTTTATGCGATTTTCAAAAGCGCTCTTTCCAACTTTTCAAGTGCTTCGGCGCATTCCGTTTCGCTTACGTTCAATGGGGGGAGCATCCGCAGAACGTTGCCCTTTGCGCTAAGCACAAGCAGCCCTTCGTCTCTTGCTGCGTCAATTAAGCTTCCAACGGATTTTTCCTCGGCAAGGGGCATTCCCAGCAATAGTCCTTCGCCCCTGACTTCGCTTAAAAAGGAAAATTTCCCGATCAGCGCGGTCAGTCCGTTTCGGAGTTGGGCGGCGCGCTCTTTCACGTTCATCAAAAGTTCTGGTGAGGAAACTTGTTCCACTACAGACAATCCGGCTGCGCAGGCAACGGGATTTCCGCCGAAAGTGGTTCCGTGGTCGCCAGGTTTCAACTGGTCGGCGACTTTTTGACGCAATAAAACGGCTCCCAGTGGCAGGCCACCGCCGAGTGCTTTGGCCAAAGAGACCAAATCCGGTTGAAGTCCGTAATTTTCAAATCCCAAGAACGTGCCCGTCCGTCCCATTCCTGCTTGGACTTCGTCTACAATGACAAGGCATCCCGATTCTTTTTGCAGGGCGTTCACCGTTTCTGCCATTTCTTTCGAAAGGGTCATTACGCCACCTTCTGCTGCGAGAGATTCTAGCATAATGGCGCAGGTGTTTTTGTCGACTTCGGATTTCAGCGCTTCGACATCATTCCACGGAATGTGTACAAAATCGCCCGGCATATCGCCAAATCCTTCGCGGATGGCGGGCTGTCCGGTCGCAGAAAGGGCGGCGAACGTGCGCCCATGGAAACTGTTCACGAAGGTGATGATTTTTTGCCGGTTGGATTCGCCTTTGCGGAAAAAGTATTTCCGGGCGAATTTGATACATCCTTCGTTTGCTTCTGTTCCCGAATTGCAGAAAAAAGCCTTGTCGAATCCTGTCAATTCAAGCAGTTTTTGTCCAAGGAGAATTTGGGGGTAATTTGGATACAAGTTGCTCAGGTGGATGAATTTTCCCGCTTGATCCGCAATGGCGTTGACGATGCCTGCGTTTTGATGTCCGAGGGAGTTGACCGCAATGCCGGCGACAAAGTCCAGGTATTTTTTTCCGGAAGCGTCAAACAGGTAGCTTCCGCATCCTTTAACGAAATCTACGTCCGGCTTGCCGTAGAGCGGAGCGATGACCGCCTTGTCTTCTGCCAAAAAATTTTTAAGCGAGGATGGTTCCATAATTCAATTCTCCTTTCACTTGTTTGACAAACGTGTCGGCGTCTTTCCAGCCCAAAATGTGGATTTCCCCCAAGCCGCGGTCGAGGGCCTTCAAGCTTTCCCGTACTTTGGGAATCATGCCGCCGGCGATGGTGCCGTCGGCAATCAAGGATTCTGCTTTGGCCAAGTCCAAGTGGGAAACGACTTCTTTTCGCTTGTCCAGAACTCCGGGAACATCGCTGATGAGTAAAAATTTGTCTGCATTCAAGGCGATGGCTAGTTCCGATGCGGCAGTGTCCGCGTTGACATTCCATGCGGAGCCGTTCCCGATGGAAATGGGGCTCACAACGGGGAGCCAGCCTGTAGCCCACAAGTCGTTTACGATTTTGGGGTTTACACGGTGAATGTCTCCGACAAGTCCCAAGTCTTTACCGCAATTTCTTTTTTCCGCTTCGAACAGTTTTCCGTCGATGCCGGAAATGCCGACTGCCGGGGCGCCGGCGTTTTCAAGCATTCGCACAAGCTTTTTATTCACATGTCCGGAAAGGGTCATCTCAACCATTTTCATAATGTTCGGGGTGGTGACGCGCAGACCTTCGATAAAGCGGGGCTCTTCGGCGAGCAGGGCTATATTTTCGTTGATGTCTTTTCCGCCGCCGTGTACGACGGCCACTAAAAAGTCTTTGCCAGCGAGTTTGGCGATGCCTTGGGTAAAGTTTTGCAACTTCGCTTCGTCAATTGCGAGGCTGCCACCGATTTTGATGACGACTTTTTTCATTGTCAACGAACCTTTTCGAATGTGGAAACAAATTTATTTAATTTCTTTCGGATAGGTGATGTTGGGGACGTGATTCCTTCTTCTGCCGGATTTCGGAGAATATTTACCGTTAAATGTTTACGGATGTTTACAAAAGTCAATCTGGCAAGGCTGGAAGAGGGAAAATAAAGATTAAAAAAATTTACAGACCCTGCATTATTCCAAAACTAATGTAAATTATGCGTGTCAAGTTTAAACTGGACTTTCTTGTGCAGAAACATCAAGAGGATTATAGATGAATTATTTGAAAACGGTTGCCCGGATGGCGCTCGTGCTTTCGGCTACGGGTTCTTTATTCACTGGGTGCGGTGGAGACGCTTCTTCCAGTGACGCTTTGGCTGGAGGCTCCTTGCCGCGTCAAGAAACCCTTTATCTATCGGGGCAACAGACTCAGGCTCCGGGTTCGTTCAATCCGTTGGCGGAAAGCTGGGCTGCTTCGTGGCCGGTTGGCGGTCGTTTCAACTTGATGTATGAACCGTTGATTGTTTACAATTCGCTCACCGGTAAGATCGAACCGTTGCTCGGTACTCTTGTTGAAGAACTTTCCAATAATGACAGTGTGGTCGTTGATTTGAATCCGGCGGCCAAATGGAGCGACGGTAAACCGGTCACTTCGACTGATATCACGTTCATGTTCCAACGTGGAACTATCAATTCCAAAGAAGAAATCGCCGCAATTCACGTGGATACGATTAAAACGGAATCGGGAGCGATGGAACGCCTTTCTTTCATCGTCGCCAAGGATAAACGCAACAACCCGCTGACTCTTCGCGACTTGTTGCAGGCTACCCGTATTGCGCCATCCCATATCTTTGAACCGATGATCAAGGAAAAGGGTCTTGATGAAACAAAGAAGCTCTTGATGGACAAGTCGCCCGTTGTTTCCGGGCCTTATACGCTCCGTTCTGCGGACCCGAATAAAATCATTTTGGAACGCCGCGATGATTATTGGGGCAATGCCGCTTTGCACGGCGGAAAACTCCCCGCGCCAAAGTACATCGTTCACCCGATTTACAAGAATAATGAACACAACACCATCGCCATGCGCGAAGGCAACTTGGATGCTTCGCAGAGCTTCATTCCGCGTATTGAACGCAAGGCTTCGGCGGGCGTCCACACATGGTTTAGTGCTCCGCCTTACTTCCGCCCGGGTGCGATGCCGATGCTTGTGGTGAATACGACCAAAAAACCGCTGGATGACAAGCGTTTCCGTCGTGCGCTGGCTACGGCAATCGATTACAATGCCTTGCGCCAATTCGCCGTTTCCAACTATACTTCCACGTTGAAACCGGGACTTATCATGCCGACGGATCTGGAAGGCAAATACATTGTTGAAGAAGATTTGGATAAATTCGGAGTCAACCTCCAGATTAACAACAACGAAGAACGCCTTGCCGCTGTGCAGAAACTTTTGGCAGAAGCGGGCATCAAGTCTGTTTTCAATGAAGATGGAACGTTGGATCACATGGAAGACGCTTCGGGCAAGAAGTTGCCGACGATTTTCATCACCAGCCCGAATGGTTGGACTGACTGGGAAGCGATGGTCAATATTGCCGTTGACGGAATGCGCAAAGCGGGCATTGATATCCGCGAAGGCTTTGTCGATGGCGGCTCTTATTGGCCGGCGATGGGACAGGGAAATTTTGACTTGGTGATGCACAAGCCTGTCGCAGACGTGACCCCCTCCCTTCCGTGGAGCCGTTTCAACGAAATTATGGCTTCCAACAATTGGCAGCCGATTGGAGCTTGGGCCGGTGTGAACATTGGCCGTTACAACAAACCGGGAACCCCGGAATACCGCGCCGAAGTGGACTCGCTCCTTTCCGCGATTCCGCTGATGACGGATACGGTGGAAATTGCGAACTCTTATCGTCGTTTGAACCAAATTTTCATGGAAGACCAACCTTCCATTCCGCTTGTCTATCTGCCAGAACAATTCTATGAATTCAGCACCCGTGTTTGGACGAATTGGCCGGATTCTGCAAACGCTTATGCGCCGGCACAGCTCCCGTGGGTGGCTTCGGGCACAAATATCCTCTGGAACTTAAAGCTTGCAAACGACAAGGATTAGGAACAAAATATGTTGAAACAATATCCGATGCTAAGATACGTCCTGCAGAAAGGGTTCTGGTATATCCTGACCTTCGTCTTTGCAGTGGCTTTGAACTTCGCCTTGCCGCGTCTGGGCGATAATAATCCTGTTGACATCATCATGGGACAGGCCGGTAAAGGCTTGACTCCGACAGAGGCCCAACAGAAGAAGGCAGAACTTTTGGTGTCTTTCGGCATGGCCGAAACGGATGCCGATGGCAATCCGGTTTATGAACAGGCGATTGATTCCGTTACAGGAAAACCTCTGTTCGAAAAAGTGGCGAAGTTGGATTCCGTCTTCGCCAAGGATTCTCTCGGAAACCAAGTGCTTTCTCGGGTGGACACGTCTTGGAGCGAAGTCCCCGTGATGAACACGGACCCGAAACTCACTTCCGCTTTGACGCAATTCTTCCGTTATATCGTGAACGTGTTCCACGGCGATTTGGGACTTTCTTATCAAAATAACGAGCCGGTGATAAACATCATCAAGAAGTCGCTTCCCTGGACGCTTCTCATTCAAGCCCCGACGATTATTCTCGGCTGGATTTTTGGAAACCTCCTCGGTGCGTTCGCAGCTTACAAGCGCGGCATCTTTGACAAGGTGTTCTTCCCGGTGGCCATGTTCTTGAACGGCATTCCTTACTTTGTCTTCGGTATGCTTCTTGTCGCCCTCTTCTCGATTACGCTGGGCTGGTTCCCGGCGGTGGGCGCTTACAGCTCGGATATTCCGCAGTTGACGTTCTCTTGGACTTGCATCAAGAGCGTAGCGTGGTATTACGTTCTCCCGTTCTTCTCCTGCTTCCCGATTCTTCTTTCCGGACAGGCGACGGGTATGCGCTCCATGGCTATCTATGAACTGGGAACGGACTATATGAAATACGCAAAGTGGCTAGGTCTTCGCGAAGGCAAGATTATCAGCTACGTGTTCCGCAATGCAATGCTTCCACAATTGACCGGTCTTGCCCAATCGTTGGGCGCAATGGTCGGCGGTGCCCTGATCACCGAAATGATCTTCTCTTATCCGGGACTTGGCATGGCGATGCTCACCGCGATTCAGCAAAATGACTATGCGACGATTCAAGGCTGCACCTTGATGATTTCGACGTGCGTCCTCGTGGCGAACTTCCTTGTCGATATTTTGATCGCCATTTTTGACCCGCGCGTGAAAGCCGGTCTTCAAATGGGAGGTAAGTAATTATGGCAAAACTGCTTAAGAACCTTCTGAAATCCCCGATGTTCGTTTTTGGAATTTCGGTGTTTGTCCTCACGATTTTGATTGCGTTGATTGGCCCGCTGGTTTATCCGGTGGATACGCATGCTCGTGACATTATCGCAGGACCCTATGCTCCTTCGAATCTGTTTGAACCGGTGAAAGAAGGCGCTCAGTACCATCTTTTGGGAACAGACCACCTCGGCCGCGATTATGTGTCGCTTCTGATTGCCGGTCTCCGTTCTTCGCTTTACGTGGGACTTATTTCCGGTATCATTGCAACGACAATTGGCGTGTTTATC
This sequence comes from uncultured Fibrobacter sp., assembly GCA_964587155.1. Taxonomy (GTDB): domain Bacteria; phylum Fibrobacterota; class Fibrobacteria; order Fibrobacterales; family Fibrobacteraceae; genus Hallerella. Next base: position 32,443 of record CAZPKF010000018.1, on the reverse strand, counting down.
GGCTTGTTCGGTGGATTCCGCGGTGGTTGGATTGATGAACTCTTGAATGTGGGAACGAACCTTTTTATCGTTATTCCGCAATTCGTGATTCTAGTCCTCATCAGCTCTGCGGTGAAAGATGGACGTTCTTTGACGCTCATCGGTTTGATTATCGGACTTACGTCTTGGAGCTGGTCCGCACGTTCCGTCCGCGCCCAGGCATCTTCTCTCCGCAGCCGTGATCACATTGCCTTGGCGAAGATGAACGGCGACGGTTCTTTGAAGATCCTCTTCAAGCACGTCCTCCCGTATTTGCTTTCTTATGTGTTCATGGTGTTCATCATGCAAGTTTCTTCGGGCATTCTTTCCGAAGCTTCGATTTCAATGATTGGCCTTGGTCCTCTGGATTCCACGTCGCTCGGTATCATTTTGAACCAGGCGAAGGATAACGGTGCTCTCTCCGACAGTATTTGGATTGCGTTCCTCCCGGCCACGATCATCGTGACTCTCACCGTGTTCGCCCTGTATCTTATCAATACGTCGATGGAAGGCGTGTTCAACCCGCGTCTGCGCAAATAAGAGGTGTAAAAATGTCTGATATTGTTCTTGAAGTCGATCATCTCAGCCTCCACTATTTGAGCCGATTTGGAGAAAAGTTCCAAGCGGTGAAGGATGTGTCTTTCACGGTGTCCAAAGGCGAAGTTTTGGGAATCGCCGGTGAATCGGGCTGCGGCAAGTCCACATTGGTTAGCGGACTCATGGGAATGTGCATTCCTCCGCTCCACGTGACAAGCGGCGATGTCCGCATCAACGGAGAATCCGTGATGCATCGCAGCGAAGAAGACATTCGTTCGAATGTTTTGGCGCAGAAAATTTCCATGATTCCACAGGGCGCTTTCAATACGTTAAACCCTGTGCGCAAAATCAAGGATTCTGCGGCGGACGTGTTCCGCGCGCATCAGAAAGCGGGGCAAAGGCTTTCCCGTTCTGAAATCCGCGACCGCATTCATGACCGTTTTGATGAACTGGGCATGGAAACGGACCGCATTTTGAATTCTTTCCCCATTCAGCTGACTGCCGGTGAACGTCAACGTTCTGTCATTGGCATTTCGACTCTTTTGAATCCGGAAATCGTGATCGCAGACGAACCGACATCGGCTCTTGACGTGAGCACGCAGAAAGAAGTCATTACGATGATTTTCGATTTGCTGAACAAGGGAATTTTCTCTTCGATGATTTTCATCACCCACGAACTTCCGCTGCTTTACCATGTCGCAGATGACATTGCGATTATGTACAAGGGACAGTTTGTAGAACGCGGCACTTCGGAACAGATTGTGAAGAACCCGCAACACGATTACACGAAGATGTTGATGAAAGCCATGGTGAGGTGCGATTATGTCAAATGAAAATAAGGCTGTTGTCTTCCACGCCGAAAATATTACGAAATCTTTTAACGCTGGAAAACATTTGAAAGTGGCTGTCAAAAACGCATCTTTTGATGTTTACGATGGCGATTTCGTTTCGATTGTCGGCAGTTCGGGCTGCGGCAAGTCTGTCCTTGCCAAGATGATGCTCGGGCTTTATCCGCCCACGTCCGGAGTCTTCACCTATTATGGCAAGCCGATTGAAAATACGCAAAAGCATTGGAACGAAGTCCAGTCGATTTTCCAGGATCCGTTCAGCTGCTTTAATCAGTTCTTTTCAATCCGTTCGCAACTTGAAGATGCCCGCTTTATTTTGAATCCGCGTCCCAGTTCCGAAGAATTTGCAAAACGCGTGGATGCGGGTCTTCGGGCTGTGAACATGGAACCGGATGAAATTAAAGAAAAGTATCCGTTTGAACTTTCGGGCGGTCAAATGCAACGGATGCTGATTGCCCGGGCTTTTGCCCTGCGTCCCAAGGTTCTGATTGCCGACGAGCCGACTTCCATGGTCGACGCACACGTTCGTGCCGGCATTTTGGATTACTTGATGAAAATCAAGAAAGAACTCAACATGACGGTTGTGTTCATTACGCATGATATCAGCCTTGCGAACTACGTGAGTGACCGCATTTTCATTATGCACGATGGTGAAATTGTGAACCAGGGAACTCCGGACGAAGTTCTTGGGCACACGACAGAACCGACGACGCTCAAATTGCTCGATGATATTCCCGATGTCAACAAGAGGGAATGGATTCCGAACAGTCATTTGGCGCGCAAAGCAAAGAATGCAACGGTTTAATTGAAAAAGAAAAATCCAGTCCGAAAGGGCTGGATTTTTTTTGCAATGTTTTCGGAAATCGCTTCGAAATTCGCTTTTAAGCCAAAAGACGGGATTCTGACTTTTTCGGACGTTTACTTTTGAGGCGGAATTTGAGAATTGTTTCCGGCAGAAGATTTTTTCTTTCCACGGCTCATCCAGCTGAGGACAAGATTTTGCCAGATGACGTAAAACGTTGGGCACAGGGCGGCGATTGGGCCTGCATAAAGCTGGGCAATCCAAATGACGAGCATCGTGTTTTTTTGTCCCATGCTTTGAGAACCTTCGACGGGGTGGGATTTTCGTTCGCAGAGCCAACCGAGAAAGAACAGCAAAACGCAAAGGCTTAAAGACAGCAGCGCAGTCGCTTGGAAGTCTCCTGCTTCCCACAGTTTTTGAACTCCCATGGCCCGGACATCGTAACTTGCCCTGGAAATCAGAACGAAAACATTGAAAATCCAGATGAACATCGTGTATTTTTGAAGCTTTGTAATTTTATCGGCGACTTCGGGGTAAAAACTCCGCAATCCCAGCGCAATGGAAAGGGGAATGGTGATGATGGGCTGGATGGAATTGAAAATCGTCTTGGAAAATTTCCAAAATTCAAGGTGTTCCATGCCCGGAGTCGGTGGGCAGAAATAGCCGAAAATCAGCGGAATGGAAAAACAGGCGAAAATACTGCCGACTAAAAAAATCTTGAGGGCGAGGATGGGGTTTCCTCCTAAAATTTTTGTCATGACTGGGGCTGAATTCGCCGGAGGGCAAAGGCAAATCAACATGCCGCCCAATACGATGGAGCGGGAAAGCCCGAAAAATTTTTCAATTCCGAGTAGAACTCCGCACAGGAGAACGCCTGTCAAAAAGGCGCGCATCTCGATTTTGAAGGTGTAACCGTGTTTTTGTGGGGGGACTTTCGAAATGAAAGTCAGAGCCATCATGAGTCCGATGCAAAAGGGCATCAGCGGAGATAGAACGTGGGCTTGGGGGAAAAGGATTCCCGATACAATCGCCGCAATCATCAAAAAGGAGCGTAATTTTGACATGGCGCGGCAAAAGTTAATAAATTTGCAGGAAGAATGCTACTCTCCCGTTATCAGGACATTCCGAGTTCCATCTCGACATTCCGGAAATCCGGCAAAAATCCGATGCTTTTCCTCATCAAAAGCTATGCGGTGTTGATTGGCGTTGGTACGATACTTTTGAGCTGCCCCTTTTCTTTGCAAAGGGAAATTTCCATTTTGGACGCCTTCTTTACGGCGACATCTGCGGTTTGCGTTACAGGGCTGGCCACTGTGGATATCGGATCCACTTTTTCTCATGCGGGTCTCTGGATTTTGATAGCCCTTATTCAGATTGGCGGGCTGGGCATTATGACGTTTTCAACTGCCATATTGCTCCTTTCGGGGATGAAGCCCGGATTCAACCAGCAGACGCTATTCAAGTCCGGATTTGCTTCTGAGGGGAATATTGAGCCGAAAAAGATTCTCTCTGCGGTGTTGCCGTTTACGATTGTGTTGGAAGGATTGGGAATGTCGGCGCTTTTTTCGCAATTTGGGCATTTGCCGTTGGACGAACGCATTCTCTATTCGGTATTCCATGCGGTCAGCGCATTTTGCAATGCGGGATTTTCGCCATTCGCCAATTCCCTAATGGATTTTCAGTTCAATCCCGTCGTTTGCTTGGTCATTATTCTCCTAGTCCTTTCTGGCGGTCTTGGATTTCTTGCCATGTCCGAAATCAAGAATTTATTTGATTTTAAAACAAAAACGATTCAGAAAATTTCCCTGCACACGAAAATTGCTTTAATTGCGACACTTGTCATTGTACTTATCGAAATGTTCAGCGTTTTGGCCATTGAATGGAATGGTGCATTCAACGGGCAGAATTGGGCGGAGAAGTTACTTTCGTCTGCTTTTGTCGCACTTTCATCCCGGACGGCGGGATTCAACACGATAAACCCTTTGACTTTGCGGGAAACAAGCGTCATCATCATTATTGCGGCCATGTTCATCGGCGCAAGCCCCGGAAGTTGCGGCGGTGGATTGAAAACGACGACAGCGGCGGTGATAGCCCTGCTTGGATTTAACCGTTTACGTGGGCGTGAAAAAACACAGGTGATGGGCAGGACGATTCCCGAAGAGACTGTGGACAAGGCTGTTCGGATTTTTATCGTTTACATCCTCCTTGCGTTGCTTGGAACTCTCGTTCTGCTATTTACGGAGTTCCCGGGAATTGCCGTTGGAAGTTCACAGTCGCATTTTGTCCGTGTCTTTTTTGAAGTGGTCAGTGCACTTTCCACGTGTGGGCTTTCGTTGGGAATGACCCCAGAACTTTCCGCATTTGGAAAAACCTTTCTTTGTATTTTTATGTTTGTTGGACGCATGGGCGCGCTGTTCCTGATTTCTGCAGTGGTGAAAAAACGGGATGGCGGAGTCTGGTATGCGGAAGAAGATATCATGGTGGGTTGAAAATGGCAAAATCGCAATTTATCGTCATCGGTTTGGGCAATACGGGCATCTTTCTCGCCAATCATTTGACAAGCCTTGGCAGCGAAGTTCTCGCTGTGGACAATACGCCCGAAAAAGTGCAAGACATTACGCCGAATGTTGCGCAGGCTGTGGTGGCGGATACCACCCGGAAGGCGCAACTGGCCACGCTTCCCGTCACCAAAGTCGATGCTGTCATTTGCTGTATCGGTGCGGACCTAGAAGCCTCCCTTCTCACGATTTTGAATTTGAAGGAACTCGGTGCCAAACACATTATCGCCAAAAGTTCGAGTTCCCAGCATACGTCTATTCTCGAACGGTTCGGCGTTTCGGACATTTTCCAGCCGGAACGCGACATGGCGATTTCTTTGGCGGAACGCCTGACTCACCCGAACATGCTCGACCGTTTGCCGTTCCTCGACGGATTTTCGATAGTTGAAATCCTTTGCCCCGAAAAATTCCGAGGAAAAACATTGAAGGAATTGGCGCTGACGAGTAAATATGGAATTCAGATTATCGCCATCCGGGATCCGCTTCAGCCCCAAGCGTTGATCGGGAATTTGGCAGACCATGAACTGAAGGAAAACGACATTCTATTCGTCCTCGGACCGAACGAAGTCCTCGAAGATTTGCAAAAGTGACGCCGGTTTTGGAAAGGAAGCTCGCTGCTTGAAGCGGATTGCATTTTTGGAGAATGCGTATTGAAGTGCATCGCCGTCGCAATCGATGGTTCCGTCTTCGAATTCGCAATTTCTTGGGACAGTGTGCACAAGAAATCATCACATTCCTTTTGAAAGACGTTCTGTCGATTCCGGAAAGTCTGCGGAAAGGGTTCAACAGCTTTTCAGAACCGCGAGTTTTTTCGTTTGAATTTTTAGGGTTTGTCGGCGAAACCATTTGCTTTATTGACAATCCCAAATTCAAGGAGAAAGTCGACTCCGACAAAGAAGTGGAATTTGAAGAGATCCTTTATAAATTGTCCGCGTTGACGAGGGAACTCAAACGGCAGTGCGGAAAGCAAACGCCCTCTGAGGCGTACCAAGGGGATGTGTGAAGGCGAAAAATTGGCGGATTTGTGGGATAAGGCTTGACGATTGTAAATGTCGGATGGGAAATCTTGCACATTTTGAATCGGTTTTATCTAGTTTACAGATATGCAAGAATCCCTTCGCCTGATATCGATATCCATTCGGAATCTCCGTTCCATCCGGGAAGAAACTTTTCCGCTAAGTGATTTCACTGCGTTGATAGGTTACAACAATGCGGGGAAAACGAATATTTTGATGGGTATCCGCTGGCTGCTTTACCGGTCGTCGTTGGACAATTCCTACTTTGATGATCCTGCGCAAGCGGTAGAAGTTGAGGGGCTTTTCGGGGGCGTTTCCGAATCGGTTCTTTCGCGTTTGGAAGAGGAAAAGCGGCAGTTGATAGAACCGTTTTTGAAAAATGGGCGTTTTCGCGTGCAGCGTTCGCAACGGGTTCCCGGAGAAAACGCCGCCGATGTCGAATTTTGGGTTTTGGACTGGAACGGCGACGGAGGCAAAGGGGAATGGGTAAAGGCGCCTTTCGGATTTGAAGAGGCGTTTGCGCGGATATTCCCTCCGCCCATCCAGATTTGGGATTTTGAAGGTGACAAGGCGTTTGCCAAATTGCTGAATGAAATTTTTCGACCTCTTGAACGCCGCTTGGGCAAAGATTTCAACGAACTGATTGCCAAGTTCAGCGCGTTGCTCGATGCGGAAAGTGGCTCCCGCGCTTCGGAATTTGACCTTTTTGAACGCGGATTAAACCAAAAACTCCGTCCGCTTTTCCCATCTGTCAATGTGAAATTGGACATTCCGACTCCGACTATCGAATCTTTTTTGGGGACGGCGAAATTAAGTGTTCTCGATGAAGATGACGGTTTTGAACGCGATATTCGTTCGATGGGGGCGGGGTCTAAACGGGCCATTCAGATGGCTTTGGTCCGTTATCTGGACGAAGTCAAAAAGCATCATCACAATCATTATTTGAATCGAACGCTCTTGTTAATCGATTCCCCAGAATTGTATTTGCATCCGCAGGCAGTGGAGCTTGTGCGCGTCGCTCTTAAAAATCTTTCGCGCGAAGGTTATCAAGTCGTTTTTGCGACGCATTCCGCCCAAATGGTCACCAGTGAAGATGTCAGCACGTCTTTGCTAATCCGGAAGAATAAAGAACGTGGAACGTTCATGCGCCGCCGGATGGAAGATGCTGTGCATTCGGTCATTACAGATGCGCAGTCCCAATTGCAAATGCTGTTTTCCCTTTCGAATTCAAACGAGTTGCTGTTTGCCGATTATGTGCTGCTCACCGAAGGGAAAACGGAGTGGCGAGTTTTGCCGACGCTCTTTGAAAAAATGACGGGTCTGTCTTTTGCCCTTATCCGTTGTGCGCTGGTGCATCAGGGCGGCGTGAGCAATACGCGGAAAAGTATGCAGGTGCTTTCGGCGATGGATTTGCCCGTCCGCGCGATTGTCGATTTGGATTATGCGTTCACCAACGCTCTGCAAGACGGTTTTTTGGACAGGGACGATCCCGACATCAAATTTTGCAAGAATCTTTTCCGGGAGCTTTCCCTGCAAGAGCGAATCAGGCTGGTCCATGGGGTTCCTGTGAACAAAAAATCCCGAATCAGCGCCAGCGAGGCTTTCGCAATGATGGCTGCGCTGCCGGAAGCGAGAAAACCGCTAGAGAACATTCACCGCAAATTATCCGAAGTGGGCATCTGGGTTTGGACCCGCGGAGCCATAGAACAGCACTTGGGCTTAGAAGGGAAAAACGAACGAGTTTGGCATCACTTTATCGAACGTGTCCGCGGAGAAGATCCGCATCGGTTTTTGCCTGACTATGACGACATAAAAAATCTTTGCAATTGGATTATCGACGGTTCCCGGGAAGCAGAAACGTGAATGTTTTTGTGAATAAATTGGCAGGGGGAATGATTTGACAACGCTGAAGGTTGGGGCTATTTCGCCTGCATTTCCGGCTTTCCCTTTTTTACGTGGGACTTTTTTTCTAATTTAGAACCGAATTTTAAAAAGGATTTTTTTCCTATGAGCATAATTGATTCGCTGCTTCACAAAGTCTTTGGAACTCCGCACGAACGCAAAGTCAAATCTTTGCGCCCAGTAATTGCGCAAATTCACGAAGCCCGCAAAAAATTGGAATCGTTGGATGATGCCGCTTTGGCCGCCAAGTCGGATGAATTCCGCGAAGCTTTGAAAAACGGAAAAACCCTTGAAGATATCAAAATCGAAGCGTTTGCCGTTTGCCAAGAAGCTTGCGACCGCCGTTTGGGTATGTTCAATGTATTTAAACCCGAATTCGGATTTGATTTTTCAACTCTTGGCGACGATGCGGAAATCCAGTCTGCTGTCGAATGCGCCAAAGAAAAACTCGAAGCGGAAACCCCGGAATGGGAAATTTTCATGCCGGCGAAGTTCTACGCCAAGATGCGGGAACTGTATCCGGATTCCGTCAAGCCGTTTCGGATGCTTCCTTTCGATGTGCAATTGATTGGCGGTTTGGTTTTGCATGAAGGCGCCATCGCCGAAATGGCGACTGGTGAAGGAAAAACGCTTGCTGCGGTTTGCCCGGTTTATTTGAACGGGCTTTCTGGCAAAGGCGTTCACGTGGTCACTGTGAACGATTATTTGGCGGGCCGCGATGCAAAGCAGATGGGATTTGTTTACAAGTTCCTCGGACTTTCCGTGGGGCTGATTGTGCACGGACTTAATGCGGAAGAACGCCGTAGCAGTTATGGCTCCGATGTCACTTATGGAACGAACAATGAATTCGGATTCGATTATCTCCGCGACAATATGGCGGTGGATCCGAAAGAAGTCGTACAACGCGAACCGAATTTCTGCATTGTCGATGAAGTGGACTCCATCTTAATCGATGAAGCGCGGACGCCGCTCATTATCAGTGGTCCTGCCGAAGACGCTACGGACAAGTATCAGAAATCGCGGCAGCTGGTGGCACAACTCGAACGGGGCAAGGATTACACGGTTGATGAAAAAGACCGTTTGGTTCAGCTGACCGAGCGGGGAACCAATCACGTGGAACAGCTCATGGGATTCACCAACCTTTACGGCGAACATGCTGAATGGGTGCATTTCATCAGCCAGGCGTTGAAAGCGCAAAATCTCTTTTTGCGCGACAGGGATTACATTGTCCGCGATGGCGAAGTGGTCATCGTCGATGAAAATACGGGCCGCCTCATGGAAGGCCGTCGCTATTCGGATGGCATCCATCAATCGATTGAAGCGAAAGAAGGCGTGCCCATTCGCCGTGAAAACCAGACGCTGGCAACGATCACGTTCCAAAATTACTTCCGCATGTACAAAAAACTTTCCGGTATGACGGGTACGGCAGAAACGGAAGCAACGGAATTCATCAAAATTTACAACATGAACACGTGGGTCATTCCCACGAACAAACCCTGTATCCGCAAGGACATGCAGGACTTGGTTTATAAAACGGAAAATGCCAAGTGGAAAGCCATCGTGAACGAAATCAAAAAACGTCACGAAATAGGCCAGCCGCTGTTGGTGGGAACGGCTTCGGTTGAACGTTCCGAAAAGTTGCATCAGCTTTTGCTGAAAGAAGGCATTCCCCACGATGTGTTGAACGCCAAAAATCATGACCGCGAAGCGGAGATTATTCAATATGCCGGTTACAAGGGAAAGGTGACTGTCGCCACGAACATGGCGGGCCGCGGAACGGACATTGTCCTTGGACCAGGCGTGAAGGAATTGGGCGGTTTGCACGTGCTCGGTACAGAACGGCATGAAAGCCGCCGCATTGACAACCAGCTTCGCGGACGTGCGGGGCGTCAGGGCGATCCGGGGTCTTCTCAGTATTTCCTTTCGCTGGATGACGATTTGATGCGTATTTTCGGCGGTAACAATGTGAAGCAGTTGATGACGCGCTTCGGCATTGGTGACGATGAAGTGATTACGCATCCGATTGTTTCTCGCTCTATCCGCAGTGCGCAAAAACGCGTGGAAAATCAGAGCTTTGATACGCGTAAATATTTGCTCGACTACGACAACGTCATGAATGAACAGCGCAAAGTAGTTTACGGACTCCGCCGTAAAATTCTGAATGGTGACGATGTTCGCAAGGATATTTGGAACAACATTCAAGATGCTTGTGACCTCAAGTTGTCTTCGTTTGTGGGCAAGAGTCGTTTCTCGGACGAATGGAATTGGGACGGATTGATGACTGCGGTCAAATTGAGCTTTGCCGTGGACTTCAACCCGACCGAAGAAGAGCGTTCCCGGATGTCTCCGGAACAGGTCTTGGACGAAGTGATTGCCCTTTGCAAAAAGAAATACGACAAATTGGTGGAAATTATTCCGGAAAATGATCTTCGCCAGTTGGAACGCCGGATTCTCCTTTATACCATCGATCAGCACTGGAAAGACAACCTTTACGCCATGGATCAGTTGAAAGATTCCATCCGTTATCAAGGTTACGCTCAAAAAGATCCGCTGGTCATGTACAAGAATCAGGCGTTTTCCATGTTCCAAAAATGTTTGGACGACACTGCGGTAATGACGGCTCAGCGGATTTTGAACATCCGGATTCAGCTGCAGAACGGCATGTCGGTATCTCCGGAACAATTGCAAAAAGTGCCACGGCCACAAGCTCCGCAGCATACGCAGGATAACGCCGCGGAAAATGAAAAGGCTTTGGAAGGGGATTTGGAAGAAAAGCCCGAAGCCGTTTCTCCGGTTCCGCAGGCAGAATCTTCTGCATCCAACGTTATTCCGACATCGGCTCTTCCTGGAACGCGTCCGCCCTCCATGCCGCGCCGCGCACCTTCTGCCGCAGCCCAGCATCCGAAACTTGGACGGAACGATCCTTGCTGGTGTGGCTCGGGCCTCAAGTTCAAAAAGTGCCATGGGAAAAACCTCGAATAAGGCGTTCTTGAAAAATGCGCTTCTTTAGCCTTGAAGGCATCGACGGCTCTGGAAAAACGACCCAATTAGAAAAGCTTGCCGTTCAAATTGAACGGCAGGGCTTTGAAGTGGTGAAACTCCGGGAACCCGGCGGGGCGAAAATTTCGGAGCGAATTCGAGAAATCCTTTTGGATCCTGCTTACAAAGGCATCATGGGCGACAAAACGGAACTGCTTTTGTACAATGCCGCGCGTGCTCAGGTAATAGAAGAAATCGTAAAGCCCGCGTTGCGGGCTGGCAAAGTGGTTTTGGCGGATAGATTCGCCTGGAGCACGCTTGCTTATCAGGGTTATGGCAGAGGATTAGACATACAATTGGTCCAACGTCAAACGGAACTGACTTGTGGAGAATGGTTGCCGGATTTTACGGTGGTCATGGATATTCCTGTTGAGCGGGGGAGGATGCGCATGGCAAACCGCGGCGAATCTCCAGACCGGATGGAATGTGAAAAATGGGAGTTTTTTGGTCGGGTGCGGCAAGGGTATCTTTCCATTGCAAAAAATTATCCGGAACGCGTTGCCGTGATTGACGCAGACCGTTCTCCCGATGCCGTTTTTTCTGATCTTTGGGCATTAATTCAAAGTCGTCTGTAGAGAAATAAGGCGGAGCTTTTTGAATAATAGAAAGCCTTTTTTTTGACAGAGGTGCGTTTTCGACACGTCTCGTTTCACAATCCAAATTCCGGAGTATTATTAACTTTAGCCGCCACTTTGAAAGGGCTGCACGTCCGATGATTCGTGGTGCGGATACTTGAAAAGAATACAAAGAAGAATTGCTGGCTATGCAGGCGGATATCTTTTTTTTGAATTTCAAAGAAAAAAAATCCGTTCCTTTCGAAACGGATTTTTTAGGGAGTTATGAAGAAATTCTGTTAACGATAGGCGGTTTTCAACGCAGCCGGGCATTCCACTTCTTTGTATGGAGCCTCGGCAATGCGCTGATTTGGACGTCCTATTGGAATTTTTCTACCAACGATTGGCAAGTTCAGCCGGGCATTCCACTTCCACATAATCGTGCTTCGGATTCGTGCTGGCGGCATTCATCCAGTTTGCCATAAACAAGCATCCTTCTTTCGCCTGCGATTTGTTTGCGTATTCCCTATTGCAGCTTTCAATAAGGCAAGATTTGATTTTCGCATCTCCACCACCCGCTTTTTCGCAAGTTGCGAGCAGGCCGCCGTATTGCTCGCCTGCGCAGGAAAGTCCCATGACGCTGCAACCATTGAATGCGCCCACGCCACCGCCCGGAATCATAATGTCGAATTGACCGCCTGCGACATCATATCCGATATTGCTGGACATGACGATCAGCCTTTTTCCTTTGAGAGCTCTGGAGCGAGCATTTGTTCCGTCCTTGCCTTCGCCGTTAAAGGTTAGCATAAAGCAGCGTCCGCAATCATTTTCTCCGCCAGGGGTTGCCGCAAATGCGTAAGCGACTTCATCGTTGATGACTTGGGGAATTTGACTTAAACATGTCCCAGCTGTTCCGCCGTCGCACGCTGATTTTTCATCCACACCGGCACGGGAACCGTCTGCGTGGCAAGTGCGCGTCGGGGTTGTTGCGGGACCGCCTTTGCCACTCCAAGCGCAATGGGGCTTGCAACTATCCCAATAGCGGGTCGCGTAGCCGGAACCTCTTTTTCCATTTTCGATAATTTTGAAGTTCAACGTTGTTCCGCTAGAAACCGAGCTGGAAGATTTTGCTGCAGAGCTAGATGACCGCTTGGCAGAAGAACTGGAAACGGTTTGCTGTTGTTGCGAAGAACTGCTTGCTGCAACAGTCGCGTTGCCTATTTTCAACGTCAAAGTGGCCGTTTCGTTTCCAAAAGTAAAGTTGTCAGAAATGGTTCCATCTTGAACGTGTTCGGGAACGGTTCCGGAAATGGTGTATGTTCCGGCAGTTTGGTCGAAACGAGTTTCGAGCCAGTAAAGGTTCCAACTGCGAGTCGGTTCTGCGGAAACGCCGCTGATGATAACAGGGGAAATGGCTGCGTTCTTGGAAACGCTTTGTGTCAAGTTGCCGGAAACGCTCAAATTGCCCAAATTGGTTTGCTGGGCACTGGACGAGCTGACTTCTGCTGCCGAAGAAATTGCCGGATTTGTTGATTCCGAAGATGTAGGCGTGACAACAGTTTCTGACGATGTCGGCAAAATGGGCAAAGTAGAGAAAGAAGATGTGGGAATGTCGATGGAGGCACTGGACGTTTCCACGGTAGGCGTGGAAATCACGTTTCCGAGCAAGTCGGTCACGGATCCATCGGGGTGGGTAATTGTCTGTCCATCGGGATTTAAAACGCCAATGGGGGTCCCGTTCAAATCGGAAACGTTGCCGTTCTTGTCAAAAAGAAGTCCCGATTCGGAAAGTTTGGGGAGGAGCGTTGTATCGGCTGCCAAAATGATGCCACCTTCGGCATTCGTGATGGTTCCGTCTGCGTTCAGCTGCCCGATCAGTTGCCCGGATGCCGCTTCATAAACGGCTCCCGTTGCAGCATCGATGGTGAAACCGCCAAAGAAATATGGCAAACTGGATGTGGATGGTGTAACATCTGGTAGAACCGAATTGGACGACGATTCTTCACTGCAATTCCAAAGGAATGCCGTGGCGCTGATGGCCAAGATGGATAAAAAGGCTTTTTTCATTTTTTCCTCTGCTTAGTTGACACGACACACTCCACCTTTGTAAAACCGATATTACGGACAGCCCGTATCGTTGCACTCCTTCGTTGCAAATTCTCCGCCACTGTAAGAGGACCAGTCGTCTTGCCAGGCGATGTTCGTTTCAATTTGCGTGTTGATGGACGAAGAGTATTTGTCTATCAAGTATTGCGGGCATTCGATTTCTTCCCAATTGTAAGTCGGGTTGTCTGCAGCCATATACCAATCGGCAAACCATTCACAGCCCCGGAGCAAATTGTCGTAGCCGGTGAATGCGGCGGCACACATGTCTTTGACGCAAGATTGGTAAGCGGAAACGGTGGCATCGTAACCGAGAGATTGTTGGCAATAGCTGAGGAAGCCGCCGTACTGGGCACCCCATTCCACATTGGAAGCGTTCACCATCGTGGAAAGGGCATCGTATAGACCTACACCGCCACCGGGAACCATCATGTCGAACTGTCCATTTTCGACATCGTATCCGATATTGGAAGCCATCACGATCATGTGTTTGCCCTTGAGGGCTTTGTGAGTCGCTTTGATGTTGTTGTCGTGGTTTCCACCGTTAAATTGAAGGTGATAGCATTTTCCGCAGCCTTGATTTCCGCTGCCCGGTGCGGCGACGAAGGCGTAAGCCAAAGTATCGTTGACGGCGACAGGGGCCATGTCTGTGCAGGCGAAAGCGCCTTTTTTGCCATTTGTACAAGCGCTAGTCGTTCCCTGGAATCCTTTCCAATATTGTTGGACGTTTTCGCTTAAAGTCCAAGCGGGGATTTCTTGGTCGTGAATGTTGCAATTTTTGGCTGCGCCATAATTTTGTTTGAATATGGCGAGAGAAGTGGTGTCGACATTTCCCGGCCAAGAACAGTGTGGTTTGCAGGCGTCCCAATAGCGGGAGCTCCAACCGGTGGCTCCATTATTCAAAAGAGTGTTCAGAATGGGAACATCATAACCGCTGGGATCCATGCTTCCGCTGCCAGTCAAAGTTGCGGTGCTGCTGGAGCTTGTGACTTCTCCCTGAGCCGAGGATAACGGTTCCACGGATGCCGAAGAAATGCCTGCTGCGGCAGAAGACGACAAAATGCCGGATTCCGAAGAGATGGATTCCGAAGAAGTCGGTGCGGAGATCACGTTGCCGTTTACATCGATGACGGAGCCGTCGAGCAAGATGATGTTCGTTCCGTCAAAAACACCGATGAGGTTTCCCGCTGCATCGCGAACGGTCATGTCGCTGAAAATGGAACCGGCGGGAGATTCGTAAACGAGGGTTGCATCCGGATTCAAAGAGGGGAGCGCTGCAGATGACGCGCTGCTGTCGGGATCACTCGGAGAACTGGAAGAGTCGTCGGAACAATTCCATGTGAAAGCGAGAATGCCGGCTACCAGAGCCACTTTAAAAGGATTCATTAACAACCTCTATAGGCATAAGCAGCGAAACATTGCTGTTTTGCTGTGAATTCATCCTTTAAATTAAACTCGGATTTTGAAAAAACACGATAAAATTCTATTTACTGGGCATAAAGTGTTCTTTATCTGTTCCCAACAAAAACGGGCAGCCCGAAAGCCGCCCGTTCAAAGGAGAGATGGATGATAGAAAATTATTCGTACTTGATGACTTGAGCCGGGCAACCATCTGCCGCAGCTTTGATGTCTTCTTCGTACTGGTTAAAGTCGACGCCTTCTTTCACTTGCATTTTGTCGGGGACGGAAAAGACCGCGTCGCAGGTGCCTTCGCAAGCTCCGCAGGAAACGCATTCGTCGTTCGATTCGTCGAGCCAAACTTTTTTGATTGCCATAGATTGCCTCAGGGGTTGTGAATGTTCCAAAAAGACGGATTTTGGCCCATTCGGGTTAAATCTCCCTGAATATAACAATTATCGGGGTGAAAGGCTCAACCAAATTGCAATTTTGAAGATGCTTCGGCGAAATCGACTGATGAAAATGGGTGAGGGACGCGAAGATGGTTAAAAATCGCAATTTTCGATGCAACGGTTGCGGTGAAAGCGGGCCGTGTGGGTCACAATTCCCTTTTTGTATCTGTGATAAAGACCTTCGCGGAGTCCGCGGACAAATTCCATGTCTTCGGAGGGCAGACCGGTTTCGTCGTATATTTTGGCGATTCCTTCGACGTGGCCTTTTTGATAGTGGAACTCGGACCGGAGTGTCCCGTCCGGGCGAAATTCTTTGGAAAGACCGTTCAAAACGCCGTTTTCGTAAATGTCGGAGTTTTTAATTTTGCCGTTATCGTGGAAGGTGAGTGCTTCTCCGTTTTCGATGCCGCCCGTGTAGTGGATTTCTTGCCAAGGGTTTCCGTTTGCGTAGAAACTTCTGTAAATGCCGTCCAGTTTGCCGTTTACATAATCCGCTTCAACGCCGATTTTCCCATCGGGATAGTAAGAAACAAAACGGCCTTCTCGGATTTGCGTTCCTTTTTGTACGGTAAAGAGCTCTTGCAAGATTCCGGTTTCTGACTTTACCCGTACTGTATCGCATTCTGCCGCGGAGGCGAATGCCGGGAATGCGATGATCCAGAGAATCCAACCTAAGTTTTGCGTGTTCATGCGGGAACCTTCTTTGTTTTTTAAAAATAAGAATGTATTTTGTGGCTGTCTATGCGAGTTACGTTTTTAAATCCGCCTTATTTCCCCATGTTCAGCCGGGAATCCCGCAGCCCGTGCGTCACGAAATCCAGCACCCTTTACTGGCCCATGTTTTTGAGCTATGCGGCAGGGACAGTCGAAGCCGACGGCAACGAAGTGCAGCTGATTGACAGCCCCGCCATGGATTTGGATTTGGAATCGACCATTGCCCAAATTCGGAGCTTTGACCCGGAACTTGTCATTGCGAGCACGAGCACGCCTAGTATCATCAACGATTTGTCTGTGGTCAAAGCCATCAAGGTGATGCTTCACGTCCCAACGGCCATCATGGGGACTCATGCGACGGCGGAACCGATTGAAAGCCTGAAAATGGAGCCGAATTTAGATTACGTCATCATCGGCGAAGCGGATTACACGTGCCGCAATTTGGTGCGGTTTCTCCGGGGCGAGATTGAACGCCTTTCGGATATAGCCGGTCTTGCTTACCGCACTCCGGATGGTGATACGGATTTTCAGCCCGAAGGGCCGAAAATTGAAAATTTAAATGAAATTCCCTGGGTCAGCAAAACGTACCGCAAGCATCTTTACTCTTGCTACAAACGGTATTTTTACGGGGCGAACCTGAACCCGATAATCGTTATCCTTTCTGGCCGCGGTTGTCCGAATCGATGCAGTTATTGCGTGATTCCGCAAACGTTGAATGGGCATGCCTTCCGGATGCGGGATCCGAAGGATGTTGTCGATGAACTGGAATACATCAAAGCGAATTTCGAAGATTTGGGCGAAGTTTTTTTTGAAGACGACACGTTTACGGCCAATCACCGGCATGTGAAAGAAATTTGCGAAGAAATTTTGCGCAGAAAATTGAAAATTACATGGAGCTGCAACGCCCGTGCGGATGTGCCGCTTGATTTGCTGAAATTGATGCATAGGGCCGGGGGGCGAGAAATGTGCGTTGGATTTGAAAGTGCCAGTCCGGATGTTTTGAAAAACATTCATAAAGGGGTGAAGAGCACGGACCGCGCCGTTGAATTTATGAAAGACGCCCGCAAAGCCGGATTCCTTGTGCATGGATGTTTTATGGTGGGCAATCCGGGAGACACTCCGGAGACGCTCCGCATGACTTTGGATTATGCCAAAAAGTTGAATCCGAATACGGCACAGTTTTACCCCATTATGGCTTACCCAGGGACAGAAGCTTACAAAGAAGCTTTGGAAAGTGGGGCGTTGGAAAGCCGCGATTATAGTCAATGGTTGGATAAGGACGGTTTTCACCGGACTACGATTCACCGGGGAACGCTTTCTAGCCAGGATTTGGTGGATTTTTGCGACAAGGCGCGCCGGGAATTTTATTTGCGGCCGGGCTATATCTTCCGTCAAGGAATCATGGCAATCAAAAATCCGAAAGAGCGTTACCGCGTTTTCCGCGGGTTCCGTACTCTTGTCAAACACCTTTTCCGCAAGCACGGGGAATTGGCTGTTCGGCAAGCACCGACGAACAAGCGTTGAACGGGTGCTGTAATCCTCCCTTTTTAAGGGAGTCCTAATGTAGAGCTTGGTTGTTTGGCTAGCATTCTCACGGGCGGTATTCCGTAGGTTGATGAATGCGGAGGTTCTCTCGTTCCAGTTCCTTCTGGCGATTGATGAGGGAGGCGCTCATACAATTTTTTGCGATTTCTCGCCTTTGACGCACTTCGTGCGTCTTTTGCTGGGCTCAAAAGTGGGGCTGCGAGCAGTCCCATTCAGCTCGCCCTGTGCAAATGTTTTTACATTTACGTCCGAAAATTTAACGCCTTGTGGTCGGTAGAGGAGCAGACGGACTCTCTGCCTACAGCCTACTTCCTACTGTCTACTATATCGAGGTAATCCATGTTTCGTGAAGTAAAGAAAGAAGAGACCTTTCCACAAATAGAAGAGCGCGTGCTCGGCTTGTGGGATAAGGATGACAGCTTCA
>CAZPKF010000018.1:0-14433 GCA_964587155.1 uncultured Fibrobacter sp. | reverse complement strand
GCGTATCTCCGACGAATACGTGACGCCGGACCAGCTTTCCCGCCACTACAAGATTGGTATTATGAGAGGGGGAAAGCTCCCCCTCGCTGCAACCGCCTAGTGGCGTTTTCCGCTACCCCCTCCGCGGGGCTCAGACGCCGCCCCGCAACGCCCTGCTTTCTCCACCCACCCGCCCAAAGTTGATTATGGTAAAAAAATATAAGACAATGACGATTTTTATAAGTTATTTATGTCACGCAAAATTATTAGTGGTTTCTTTGGCTGCGTTTGCATGCATGGGCGTATTGGGGTGTGGCGACAGGGTGGAGTTTAAATGGAGTGATGGCCGAGGAACACCGCTGATTGCTGGTTTCATAGACGATTCGTTGGTTGTTGCGTATGATTGCAGAGAATGGCTTGAAACTACGGAAACCTGGTCTATCGGGGATGGGTATAGCGAAAAATCGTCATGTGGCCATGATCGGTTGCTTGTCTACAATTACCGCGTGCAGGAAGATGGTCCGCGTTGGAGTGATTCCCTTACGAATAAAAGTGGCGGCTATCGATGGTACCAATTGACGGATTCCATTTTTTGGCGTTGGGAAGGGAACAACATTCTTTTATGGATGCTTGGCGGGACTGCTCATGAGATGAAGATTTCAAGAAAGAATGAAGGATGTTCGCAACCTTCTAAAATAGAACGAATGCATCAATGGCTGGATGGGACATTTATTGCGCTGGGAGGAAATCTTTTTGCGGGTAATGACAGTTGTCAATATGCGGTACTGGATACGGTGGCGGGTACGCTGACCTATATGCGGCTGGATAAAGATTTGGAATGGATTAAGAAGTGTGATGACGTGAGAGCGTGGGGTGAGAATATGTATTGTTTGAAATTTGATAAAGAGGAGAGAACGTCCTCGTTGTTTATAAATGATAGCTTGGGACACGTTTTGGAAAATAATTATTTCTGGACTGCAGGGGCTGTTTTGCAATTTCAGGGGCATATTCTCTTATTGGAGCGAGATGTTTGTCAGTTAGAGAATGGAAAAATTAAGTGCTTTGCATCAGCTTCGTCTAATGGAATTTCTTTTAAGAATAAAGATGAAAATGTGTACATCACATATTAGCGTTTTGAAAAAGGTTGAATAAGCGATTGGTTGTATTTCTTTTTTTGATGGCTTTCCCTTCTATATCTTGGTCCATCCCCAAGCCGATGGAATCCATCGAAAACTACAATGTGCTTTTGGCGCATGGCGCATATGGATCTGATAAAGGCATTTCTGAGAATACGGACTATGTATCTGCTTATGAGGATACGACTTTTTTGGGTAACGCTACGCTTGGGTATTACACATCGAATAATCGAATCACGAAGTGGATTGCTGAAAAAATATTTGAAGAAGATGTGAGTGAAAAGAATTACGAGAATGCTCGTAATTCCTATGTGTACAACTGGCGCTCATTCACAAATCCGGCGAATACTTCGCTGAATAACGCTCATGAAATGGGGGACCGAACATGGAATGTCCTAACAAATGGCTCCTCTAAATTCGGAAAGCGAAGATCTCTGTTTGAAGAAGCGCAAGAAGTGAAAGCCCGGTTTGTTATAGATCCAAATGATACTTCAAAGGACTTATATGGCCAAGAAGCTCTTGATTCTATACGCAATCATTCCGATTTATATCGTCAACTACCTTCCCGCTACATTCTTATCGGCCACTCAATGGGTGGCGTTGTATCCCGTGAGTATGTGCAGGGCAATTTCTATAACGGCGATGTGGATAAAATAATTACGCTGGATAGTCCCCACGAAGGGACCGGTGCTTTGAATATGCAAATATATAAGGAAGCACGTGGCTGGACTGATAAAAAACTAGAAGAAACCTTGCTAAAATCCTTAGGCTCAATGCTCTCCGTAGGAATTTTTCTGTCGGTAATGGGGTACGACATTGGCACCGTTGATGCAGGAATGTGTCTGATGCTTTATTCTTCTGCCATCGCTGGCGGTTTGAGCATTCCATTAACACGATTGTTTTCGCCTGAAATCTATTACGAGAATGATTCCTTGGTTCATTATGTTGACCCCTATCAAACAGGGTTCCAAACGATAGACTCGTTAAACCATTTAGTTTATGATGTCGAAATAATGCCGATGTTCAGAATACTGGCAAGTAAGAACAGCATGACATTCGGTGATCCAGCACACGTTGATTACGGCGCAGTAGGTTCGTTGTTCCTAGAAAATTTTTCACTGCCGTTTATAAATTTCAGCCACATGATTGATGGTAGTGGTGATTTTGACACGCAATATGTTAATGCGATTATGGGCGGTTTTGTCGGACTTCTGGGGATACCTATTTTAGAAAACGGTAGTTCCCTTGTGTCTGAATCATCAGGGCTGGGAACTCATGTCGATGTGTTAAACGACCCCAATCTTGATATTGAGAAAAAACAATTCAATGCAGCGGCTAGTGCTTCTGATGTCAACGGAGATCTTGCATCGACCATGCTGATTTCGGGTACTGCAATAATGGCTTTGGAAGCTACCCTTGGTATCATTTACCCGGCTGCTGCGAAAGCGGCAAAGAGCGCTGTTGCTATGGCTTTTATGTGTGGGTATGCCCCATCATTGGTGAACGTGATTTTAGCCGGGGTAAACGACCTCTCGAATTCACACCAGATGCCCCTGTACAAGGATAATCTTGAGAAATGGCTTGGCGAGACAAACTCTTATTCAACGATTGCTTCGGAAAACGCTGATTACGCCCCCTACCTGATGGAAGATTTCCTCTACGAACGACCGTTCGTGAACCTGGCTTTGAACGATACTGAAACATTGAATAAACTCCAGGGAATGGAACCTTTAGAACATGAGAAATCCACCCTGAACCGCAACTGTTTTTACATCGGTTCAAAAGATGGGATAAGCTGCGCCATAGGCCTATTCAAGGCGGCGAATGACTTAAATTCGACTCAAAAAGTTCAACCTCTTTCAAACCTAGCGACTCCACTCCGTTTCAAATCTGAATCCGACTGGTCGAAGATGGGCGTGAAGGTGGACCGCTGGGAAAAAGTGGACGGTCTTACTCCTAGTGGTGAACTGGCTAAGAAATCCGTCCCCATTCGTCACGTAGAACGCTACGAGGTTCCTGCAATTACAGTGGACAACTGGATTGAAAAATATTCCTTCGTCGTTGACGACCTGGTGCCGCATCGTTTACGGCAAATTCGCATGAACTTCAATTATCAAGAGGAAATTGCCTGGGAATGCGATATTGCAAAAGAATACAATGCAAATGATAATTGCGTTGTTTATAAACGCACGGGTAGTGATAATTGGACAGAACTGAGAAAAGAAAAACACCCCGTCAAGAAGAACGGCCAGTTCGATTTCGAGCCCCGTGATTATGGCTACGACAACCTTCTTGCTATCCAGAAGGACAACCAGAATACGGTCACGATTTCGACGGTGAATAAGATTGGACTTTCCAACACGCAACGGTTCTACTACCTGTTCAAGGCGACAGATGATTTGCTTGTACCTATATGGCCTAAACGGGATGTGGTCGTGAACGAAATTTCCGGCTTTGAAGCCTACGCCAGTGTCCTGGATTATCAGGGATTCTCTGTTGAAGGAATGCGTGATTCTGTATGGTATGTTGAGGGTGATGTAAGAAAATCAAATGGCAACTTACTGGATATGGAATTTTTGCGGAGCGAAGGAAGCGGAAACGTCTATCGTTCCAAAACATCCCAAAACAACCTCACCGAAGGCGAATACCACTGGGTAATCAACGCTATCACCCATAATTCCGCAGGAGAGACCAACGACAGTAATGATGTTTACGATGTTCCCTTTAATGTGGACGTTACCCCTCCCTATTTTGAACTTTCTGTAGATGATTTGTGCATGAATCCGGACAGTTCTGTATTTATCGCCCGCGTTATCTGGAGTGATTCTACCGTTCCGGACATCCGGGCCATACGTTGGCAACTGGAAAAGAAAATCGGCGAGGATTATTCACCAGTGCAGGCGATGCCCTCTTTATATGACGTGACCTCAAAAGACTTCGCCGTGGCGTGGGATAAAGTTCCGAATAGGAAAAAACTGCAAGATGGGCTCTACCGGGTAAAGGCAACCGCCATCGACTATGCGGCACCGAATCTTGACGCATACGACTATGCCAGTGAACTTGTATCGAAAATAGCAGGCGGAAACGATGGAGACTCCGACTGGAATCGACTCGATGATTACCGCTTCAATGTTGCGCAAAAATCGGTAGAGTTCCGTGTTGACAGGACCGCCCCCGAATTGGTCTTTGATAATGTTGGTGCTGTTACGCTAGATTCTTTCGGCGCGGAAAAATATGCGAATCTCGCACGCCCCACCCGTAACCAGAATCTTGAATATGTTTCGGAAGATAGTCTTCTTCAAATCAACTACACGGTGAATGAACTGCTCGGTGGTCGTGATTCTACAGCAGTAATAATCGGTTGGAGCTTTGTGCATGCGGATGACGTATCCAAAGTTGACCGGGCCGGTGATTCCGTATGGGTCAGGGACGCAAGTAATGTGGGGTATGGAACATGGACGGAAATGTCGGGGATGCGATTGCAGGATGGCGACTATACCCTCAAAGCCAATGTCCGCGACGAAGCGAAAAATCGGAAGGATTACGAGTATGCAAAGAGAATCCGCATCGACCGCACCGCCCCGAAAATTTTGAGCTTGGTAAGCACACGTCTTGTCTATCCCGATTCGGTGAAGGATTTCGCTGCGACTCTCAATGTCTCGGAATCGGGTGACATCGTGACAAACCGCACGGGGATGCGATGCCATTACCACATTCTTGGAGGC
This sequence comes from uncultured Fibrobacter sp., assembly GCA_964587155.1. GTDB lineage: Bacteria > Fibrobacterota > Fibrobacteria > Fibrobacterales > Fibrobacteraceae > Hallerella. The sequence goes on along the minus strand of CAZPKF010000018.1, from coordinate 9,593 downwards.
GATGCTGACGGCTTATGGCGTAATGTCGGCGAGGGTCTCCTAAAAACCGATACGGTCAGGTTTGATATACCTACCGTTGCCGTGGGAGAACGCAATGGCAAACGCCACCTCGAGGCCGTATGTCTGGATGCGGCAGGGAATGCTAGTGTCCGCACAGACCTTTTCCATGTGGGCGACCGCTATCCCGAAATCGTATCTCCTGTAGAAGACAAGGAATTTCTCACTGCCGAATACATCCCCATTGTGGGAATTGCACCACCTGCTTCGGCAAGCGCCGAAAATACGACCGTCTATAGACTTCGCTACCGTTACGAGAATTCCGATGAATGGCTAACGGAGAATATTGCCGTTTTATCTTCGAACCGTTCTGAAGACAGTTCTTACATATCCAAAACGGCGCAGAGTACCGAAGGAGTTTTGGGTTATTTGCACAATATAGGCTTCAAGGAGTCAAAAATATATATCGAACTTTCAACAAGGGCGTGCGCAGATTGTGAATGGCGCTCCGATTCCGCCTTGGTGACTGTCGATGAGGTTGACTCTGCCGGGGATGTCCCGAAGGTCACTTTCGAATTATCCTCCACCCTTGTGGAGGTGGGGAAAGATTCCCTTTCAATGTCGCTTTGGCTGGGCGGGAACTTTAAGGACGGCTATCTGTTGCGGATATATGCCGAAGATTCCAAGGGAAGGGGCCTTTTCGACAAGTCCACGGATCGCGTTTTTGCCAATCCCTTCTATGGTGAACCTGCGGATACGACTTTGCAGAAGGGAGTATGGTTCTACGAAAAAGAGGGCATGTATCATCTGCAATGGAAAGGCCTTGCCGTGTCGGATTCTCTGGACATATTCTTTGATTCAGGCGCATTTGGCGAAACTTGCCTTGCATCCGATGGCGTTCGCAATCTCGATAACGGTTGCAAGGTTGTTGAAAAAGTTTCTGATTTCGCCTCCATGCAGTCTTTCGCAGGGGCGTATCTGTCAGACTATCCGATTTGGCAATTCCCCACATATACGGACAGTGTGATGACGCTTTCTGGAACAGGCGGACATGTGGCGATGCGCTCTTCGGGGATGTTCCGTATTGCCGGAAGAAGTACCTTGGGAAATAGTGATGTTCCCGTTTATTTCGGTTCCAGCAATCAAAGCGGTTTCGTCTTCATGGATTCCGAACTGTCCTCCGCAGTGGACCCCTGGACTATGGGCTGGTCGGTCAATCCTAAAAGCTACGGATTGAATTACATCTGGAATGGAATAACTTCATCTAAATCCTACCCGCCGGCAGGAAAGGTCACTCTCCATGCGGAAGTGGTGCAGAACGTCCGCGACAACCCCTATGCCACCTTGATCGACACCGTAGTGACACTTATTTTGCCCGAAATGGAAATATCGCTCAACGCCCTGCCGGAGTTCTACATCATAGACAATTCGACGGATTCCGCTATTGCCGATACGGGAGAAGTACGGTTATATGACCTGGGCTCCATGAATATCCCCTATGGAATATTGTACAGGGATGCCTATGTTTCTATAAGGATTGTGGACATGGAGGGGAATACCGTTAGGACGTTGCTGGATTCCGTTTACACTAGGGCGAGTACAAACAGGAGCGCCTATTCCGTACTCTGGGACGCAAAAGATACCGACGGATTCGCGGTAGAACCTGGAAAATACAGGGTTGTGATTGACGCCAGCGAAGCAGAAGGAGCACGCAAAAAAACAAAATCCTCCGATATCACGGCTTCACTCAAGAAGATGTTCCCGGCATCCTGCGATGGCGTAAATCTGGTAGTTTCCGAGGCATTCGGCGACAATGGGAAAAACCGCTACGTTCCCGTTCCCGATTATCTAGTGAGGGCAGACATCGCTGCAAAATATTTGCCCACGGATTTGCGTAATGGAGTAACTCTGAATGCGTCTGTTTCGGGAACACAAAGAATCTACGGATATGCCCCCAAACGGTTTAGCCTGGCAATAAAGAGGCACAGGAAACAGCTGGATTTGGTGGTGATAACTCATTTTCGTGCTGTTCTAGATGAGATCAACGGGTGGTATACTACCCCATGTAGTGAAAATGATTCACATAAAAAACCCGATGAATATGATACATTCTTTTTGACATGGAACTCAGAAAATAGAACGCAAAGCATAAAGTATGAAAAAAAATATGGGGGATACGGATTTGATGGTAGTGACAACCCCTCTAATGGAACGCTTGATGTGGTAGTTTTGACTAAAACATACTATGACAACTATATTCAAAAACATAATCTTTTCGGCATATCCACGCCAGAAGATTATAATCAGATAAAAAAAGATGCTGTTTGGGTTATCAAAGATTTCGTTGATTCACAAGACACATTGTTCAAAATACCAGGTAATGAATCAAAAACAATTTTGTATGGAAAAGAAAACGAAAATCTAGGTTGTTCTTCACAAAAGAAAGAAGAATATTTAGTCAAGACATGCACATACGGTGATTCAGGAACAACATCTAATTACAATCCCAACAGGAATCTTTTTGTATTGTCTTTTATCCCGAATGAGACCGGTCGCTTTTACAAGAATAGAGACAATATAAATAGCCATTGCACTAGCGATAAATGGAAACGATACAAGGAACTTTCTTTCACAATGGGCTTTAAAATTCCCGATTCCTACTGGGATGCACCCTTCGGCATGGACAACCTTGTAAACAGAACTATCCGGTTCGACCACACCAACAAGACCATTTTTTCCGGGTCGGCATCTTCTACAGATGGCTATTGGGCGGCATTACAGAACAGTTCAAATGTTCAATCTTTTATTGACGAAGGTTCATATTTTGATGGAACATCCTGGAAATATGACAGAACGTATGGATTGTTAACGCCCTATGAAATGCAGGCGTTACCCTTTTTACCCGCTCAAAAATTTCAAGATGGGGCAAATACATTTCTCTTTGCCGACGAGGACGGGACACATCAGCAGCCCTCCTATTTTGATTTGAAATTTTATGGTCCTCGATCCGAATCGGATTATTTTAAGGCGATTGTATTGGGAAATCCTCTGGAATCAACAGCTGGTTGCGACTACGGCAATGCGACAAATTACGATGCAGCCTATCAGTTGGCTATAGACGGATATGTCCACAATCCCAGGTGCCAGGTTTCTGTCACAAGCAAGAGTGGAGATGTCGAATCCGTGCGCACACCGCTTTTTGATGCCGGCTACGTCTATTTCTATGTAGGCAGAAATCTGAAATGGAGTGACGGAAACCAAAAGACCATTGCATTCCCGGCACCATCCAATGTACTTGACACGATTTCAGGGAAATGTGCCAATAATGAAGAATGGTCTAAGGTGAAGGAAACTGCCAGTTGCAAGAAATATTACAAGGGTGGCTCAAAGATACACTATTATCTTGACGACTTTGATGACAACTTCTGGAAATCAACCTACACCACAAATGAACTTATCAAAAACCCCGTCAATTCTCCTGCCCGCTACCATGCGCCAAACGACATCGCCTATCTGGATCAATCCAGAACAGGGAAATCTGCCGTCGTCAACGGTTTGCTAATAAAACCAAATGCTTCAAGTTACAAGGACGCTTCATTCTATGTTTCTCTCGATACACTGGCTAAACTGAAGGGTGAAAAGAACGGATATTCCGTAGAATCAATAGACGCAAGATTGTCGGCCAGTGATGCGAAAAAAGCAAGATTTAGCACCGCATTCGACACGCTCTATTTCGATGCCAAGGACACGATAATAAAGGACAGATTTTATCGCGAATCGCTGGATAGCGTATCACGGATTCCTACGCAAATGAAATCAGCAAGTTTACCCTTGAATTATTTTTACCAGGGCTTCCATTCGTGGATTAAAAATCCAAAGGTAAACGATATCGGTATTCTGCATCTAGACTCTACGGAACATTCACATTTTGCAATATCCAATGAGAAAACGCCGGATAATCGAGTGATAAAATTCAAGGATGCTAAGGACATCAACGTTGCCCGACCGAAGGAGTTGGTAGAAGTAAAGGCTTATTTGAAGGAAGGACAGAAATATCAGCTTTCCTACTTGAAGGGTGGCGCCTATTACGTGATTAAGGATACGGTCGCTTCCGTGTCTGGAAGTCATCGTCTTGCCTGGTTTGACGTAAACCGCCTGCAAGGTAATACACAATTCCTGCTGACATGGGGAGGAGAAAGTGATAAACTCTATTACACGAACTACGATCTTTATGTCGGTTCGGATGTCAATCCAGATAACGAAAATACTGTACAATCCCTATTTGGCGAACTTACGGTGACATTCCCAACAAATTCGTTACAAAATAGCGAAGATGTTACCGTAAGAACGTCCGAAGTTGACGATTACCCGTTTGAAGAGTTCAACAATATGCCGCTTACGGGTCCGGTCATGGAAGTTTTGCCGTCCATGGAGTTCAGCGATACGACAAAACTACCTAGAATACAGATGCGGATATCCAAGACGGAAATGGATGCCAAAGGTGTCACTCCGCAAACCCTCAGACTTTACAAGATAGATTTTGAGAACAAGAAGTTTGTACCGTTGACAAATGCTTTATATGGATATCTTAAGGCCGACGGTAGTGCGGCAGTCTCAACAGGCTCCTCCGAAAAAGCAACTTGTAGTGCATGGAACTCCAGCGGATGTTTTCCCGGAGAGGACAAATGGGAGTACATTTTAATTTCTGCAGAGACGAAAACATTCTCGGTATTTGCCGCAATGTCTTCCGCATTTGCAAATTCTCCTGATTTTAGTTTGGAAATCTTGCCGGAAGTGGCCTCATCGACCGAAAGAATCGTAAAAGTAAAGGGGATAAGCAATTACTCATTGTATGTGGACAATGATTCGTTGTGGAACGACAGGAGTGACTTGACTCCAGCCGTTCTGCTCGACTATACCGCCGATTCCAACGGATTTGCACATATCTCATTGCCCTCGCGAACCGGTGTGGTAGATACAAACTTCATTTTTGCGGTCGCCTTAAGTGAACCAGATATAGACGGAAATGTGGTGGAACTTCCCGCAGCCCCGGCCGTAGCGAAAGCCATTACGGTTCCCGTCGATTTCGCCTGTTCTGTTCCTTCCGGTTCGCTGTGGCTTGGCCTTGACAACGGCTACATGGCATACGGGGCTCTCTGTAACCATCCTGGTATGGGGACCGTATCGCTGTATAGGGAGGGCAAGGTCGTTGCTGAGATTCACGGCAATATTCCAGACACGTTGGTATACGACGGTTCCAGGATTTCCGGGGTCTCCGTAATCGGAAAGATTGCAGACGGAGTTTACGAATCACGCTACCTTGGAGTTTCCTCGCTGGGAATGGAACTGCAGTTGGCTGGCCCGCAGGTCCATACGGATTCTGCAAGGCCAGTGGTAGAAAATTTCGAAGTCCGCGAATTTTCCGAGACCCTGGACCGTGTCTTCACGGTGACTGCCAATGTCAGGGATTTGGAATCCGGGGTGGCCGCAGTGACAGTATCACCGGAATTTGGCGGAATGTCCTTGGAGAAGACCTCTTTGCAGCCGGATTCCCTCGGGAACGTGACGGCAAATTTGCGAATGAGTCGCAAATCGCTTGCTGGATGTATCGGGTGCAGGCTCAAGCTGTCTTTCCGTGCCGAAGACTTTGGACACAACCATGCGGACACGACCTTTACCACTGAAAAACTATATCCTTATCCCGCTACGCTTGCCCTTTGGTATCCTGCCCGGGAGGGTACAGGCAGCTCCGCTCACGAGTTCCTGGGAACGGGACATGACTTGAACCTTTCTTCCATAAAGAACCCCTGGCAAAGCGATGCCGGAATTTACTTTGGCAGTGCAAGCGACAGGGCCGCTGGTACGGGCAGGGTGGACCTGGGAACGGCAGATTCCTATACACTTGAAGTGCGAATCAAGCGTGGGCATTCGCCTGACACATGGAACGAGATTCTGTCCTTTGCTGGACCTGGCGGTTTGTCCATAAGTCTCTCACAGAAGGGACGCTCATTGAAACTTTCCGAAGGCGGCAGGGAATGGTTCTCCGGTGAGGCCCTTTCCGCCCTGACCAAGACGTGGACCCATGTGGCGGTTGTTTCGGATTCCAGCGGTGCTGCGTTCTATGTGGATGGAGAGCGCATAAAGTTTGTTCCTGGCGGAATCACGGCTGAAAGGGAACTTTACGGGACCTTGACCCTGGGAGGAACATCCGGCAAATCCTTTATCGGGAACATTGCTGATGTGCGGCTCTATTCCGCCGCATTGTCCGATGCTGAAATAGCAAAGCTTTCTATTCCTGCGACAAATGACGGAGACCCATCAAGTGTAATTGTCGTGGCGGTAAAGGACATGGATGTGCTGGATGGTTTTTCGGGACAGTTCTCCTGTGCCGTTGCAGGGAACCGTTACCTCCTTGCAGGTTCAGCCCATTCCAGGCTCCGCATGACCATAAATGTCGAAACGGCAGGTAACTATCGCATTCTCGCCTATGCCCGTTCGGCAAATCTTTCCAAGGCAAGCGTCTCTGTCGGCGAGGAAAATCTTCTTTCCGGGCAGCTTTCCCTTTCCGGTCTATGGAGGGCGACGGAAATTTCTGGAGTCACACTCTCCCTTTCACGCGGAACCCACACGATTTCGTTGGATATACCCGAAGGTGTGCAGTTGGGCGGTATCGCACTTAGCGAGGCTTCCGTATCGCCCTCGATGATTGCCTGGGGCAGAAGTTCCCTTGATGCAACTAACGAAAGCGATGTTCCATCCAAAATTCAGACTTCCTTGAAACTCGAGGGCCTTGAAGACCGGTCCATGCTTCGTCCTCGAATCAAGCTGAAGAACATATCCGACGAGACCGTCAGCGGTTATCTTGTCCGCTACTACTTCCGCGGTGAAGATCCATCACAGGTGCAGGCATCAGCGTTCTATCCGTATACGACATCCGGCCTTGCCATCCATTCGGAAAGTGCCCGCACAGGATATGCCGAGTGGAACTTCGCGGGAGAAAGTCTTGCACCCCGCGATTCTGCCTTCTATGGCCAGGGTCCGCATTTTGGCCTTTACAATGCGGACTGGTCTCCATGGATTGCCGAGGACGACCCGTCCTATGTGGCTGATGCCGGATATGGCTTTGCTGAGGACGGCGGGATTGTCGTACTTGACCGTGAAAATAACCTGATTGGCGGGCGGTGCGCCGAGATGGAAGACGAAACGTCCATTGTGACCAGGGTTCGCGTACTGGCTTCCGATATGCGAAACGACAACCAGGCAAGCGAGATCCATTTCAGGGTGGAAAACCTAGGAAATGTGGCACTCCGAAACTTTGATGTGCGATACTATTTCCATGTAGAGGAGGGTCTCGCACCGATTATGGATATAAACTACCTGGCCTCTTGCTCTACAGCAGAATTGGTTAGCCAGGGTGGTGGACGCTGGCAGGTCAATGTCCACTGTAAAAACCCCATTGGTGCAGGGAACACGATGGCAAATGATGTGAACATCTCGTTGCATCCTTCCGGTTGGGCGAATGTCTGGAATGTGAACGATGACCCTGGTCATGCGGGCCTTTCGGGGGGCATATCGGAAGCCCACGGGATTTGTGTATTCGACTCTCTTGGAAACCAGATATATGGGGATAGTCCACGATGGCCCGAAAGTTCCGTGGTTGCGGGAGAATTGCCCAATGGCGATTCAGTGATAAATCCCGACAACGGCTACCATGGGGACGTTGCAATTCCAATCGTTCGAACGAACGAGGGACTGGTCTTGACCCTGGACGCCTGGACAAGCCTTTCCATGGACTTGGTAAACGCCGTGGGCATTCCCATAAAATCTATCTTTAACGGGACACTCGCTCCTGGCGAGCAGCTTGTGCAGGTTGATTGGACGAGAATCAATATGAAGACGACATATCTGGTACTGAAAGTGAATGGAAGTATTAAATCGACAAGGCTTTTGTCGATAATGTGAGGATTCTATCATGAAAAAAAATATCTATTTGCTGCTTGTATGTGTGGCTTCGATTTGTTCGCCAGTTTTTGCACTGGACCTAAATGCAGTCTTCGAGAACCAGAGAAAGGCTTCTTTCCCGGATACCTGCGAAATGCAGATGCGGACAACGGTGACCCTTGCCGGGCAACCCGCACAGAACGTGGAAACGACTGTTATTACGGCGGGGAAAAGCAAGTCCGTGACAACCGTAAAGTCCAGCATGATGCAGATGAAAATAGTGCAGAACGGCACTCGCATGAAGGTAACGGACTTGAAAACAGGCAAGGCTCTGCCAGCCCAGAATACACCTGCTCAAAATCCAGCCGACATAAACAAGCAGATGGGTTCTCCCGAAGATTACAAGGCTCCCGTTCTTGAAGGAGGACTCTGGAAGATTTCGCCCAAGGATGCATCTAGGCCGACGCTCTATTATTCACAAAAACAGAAGCGTGTCGTGAAGATGTCGATGACGGTAAATGGAATGAATACCGAAAGTTCTTTAGACTATTGCGACAATTCGTGTCCGTTGCCCGGGACGCTCCGAAAAGTGACGATAAGGACATCTGCCGCCCAAGGCGGAGAAAGTATCGTCGTGCTTGAAGTTGTAAATGCAAAACAACGACATGTATTACCTGGCAAAATGTTCGATGTGGAGTAATTTTTTTAATTTAGAGGAAAAACCTATGTTCCGTGAAGTAAAGAAAGAAGAAACGTTTCCACAAATAGAAGAGCGCGTGCTCGGCTTGTGGGATAAGGATGACAGCTTCAAGAAGTCGCTCGATTCCCGTCCGGAGACTGAACCTTACACTTTCTACGATGGACCTCCGTTTGCAACGGGTCTGCCGCACTACGGTCACTTGCTGGCCGGGACAATCAAGGACATTGTTCCGCGTTACTGGACCATGAAAGGCAAGAAGGTTCCGCGCGGTTTCGGTTGGGACTGCCACGGTCTCCCCATTGAATCCCTGGTGCAGAACGAGCTCGGCCTCGCGGGCGTTGCCGAAATCCAGAAGCTCGGTGTCGACAAGTTCAACGAGACTTGCCGCGGCAAGGTGCTCAAGTACACGAGCGAATGGAAGAAGACCGTGCGCCGCATGGGCCGCTGGGTCGACTTCGACAACGGCTACAAGACCATGGACAAGAACTTCATGGAATCCGTGTGGTGGGTGTTCAAGCAGTGCTTCGACAAGGGCCTCATCTACCAGGGCTACCGCATCCAGCCGTACAGCCCGGCACTTGCCACTCCGCTTTCGAACTTCGAAACGAACCAGGGTTACAAGGACCGTCAGGACCCGTCCCTCACGCTGATTTTCCCGATTAACTCGAACGATGCCAAGTTCAAGGACACGAGCATCCTCGTGTGGACGACGACTCCGTGGACTTTGTACTCCAACTTCTGCATCGTTGTCGGTCCGGACATGGATTACAACCTGGTGGAACAGGACGGAAAGAAGTACTGGATCGCCGCAAGCCGCACCGCCGCCTACTTCAAGAATCCGAACATTGTCGACACCTGCAAGGGTTCCGAACTCGTGGGCAAGGACTACGAGCCGCTGTCGCGTATCTCCGACGAATACGTGACGCCGGACCAGCTTTCCCGCCACTACAAGATT
>CAZPKF010000017.1:0-60528 GCA_964587155.1 uncultured Fibrobacter sp. | reverse complement strand
GGATTCCGCTCTACCAAAACGCACCGCCTGTTTGACGCTTACCTGACACTCCATTCCAAGACGGGGAAAATCCAGTTCGAATTTCCTCCGCGCGCACCGGGAAAGAGCCGTCATTTTGTAAAAAAGAAAAGCGAAGAAAACGGATAAGGGCGCTTTACTCCAAAGCTCCCTTGCCAAAAAGCGCCATTTTATACTAAATTTCTTTTCCCCGGTCGATCTCCGGGAACAAAACCCGCCCAAAATTGTTTTTGGACCGGTTTTTTTGTTTTTCCGGCAAAAGAAGGAAGATTCGAATGATCAACAGAAACAGCCACCTATTACGTCTCGCCGACTGGAGCGAGGAGCGCATTCTCGAAACAGTCGAAATCGCCATGCGTTTAAAGAAAGAAGTCCACAGCGGACAATTCTCCGATCGTCTCCATGGACAAACCATCGGCATGTTCTTCGAAAAACCTTCTTTGCGCACGATTACGACATTCCAAGTCGGCATCCATCAACTGGGCGGCTCTGCAGTAATCCTATCACCGGACTCCATCGGACTCGGAAAAAGAGAAAGCGTCCATGATGTCGCCAAGTGCCTTTCCCGTTGGGTCAATGCGCTTGTCGTGCGCTGCTTCAAACAGGAACTGGTTGAAAAACTCGCTGAATTTGGCAGCATTCCCGTAGTCAACGCCCTCACCGACGATTACCACCCCTGCCAAGCTTTCGCTTTCGCCGAAACCATCCGGGAACAGCTCGGCGATTTCAAAGGAAAAACCATCGCTTTCATCGGAGACGGCAACAACGTCGCCAATTCCTTTTTGGTATTGTGCGCCAAGCTGGGCATGAATTTCACCTTGGCTTGTCCCAAAGGCTACGAACAACCCCAAGCTCTCATCGACGAAATGACGCCTTTCTTCCAAAAACGCGGAACCTGTTATCGAGTCTTCCACGATCCTAAAGAGGCCGTAAAAGATGCGGATATCCTTTACAGCGACGTTTGGGTGAGCATGGGACAAGAAGGCGAAAAATCCTCCAAGCAGAGCCATTTCCTGCCGTTCCAGATCAACGACGAACTGCTTTCCCTTGCACCGGAACATTGCAAGGTCAGCCACTGCCTGCCTGCCCACCGCGGAGAAGAAATTACAGATTCCGTAATGGACAATCCCAAGGTGAACCTGGCTTTTGAAGAAGCGGAAAACCGTTTGCATGCGCACAAAGCAGTCCTTTGGCAGCTGATGACGCCCACTTCCGACCTTGGAAAATAGTGCCGTAAAAAATTTCAAAAAAGCTTTCCGTGCGGGAAGCTTTTTTGTCTTTATTCCGCTTTATTGCAGCCAATAAAGTTTATATTGTATCCCGGCCCTTTTCCCGGTGAGGTTTTTCTTGATTCATCCCATCGCCCGATTTCTGCCGATACTCCTTTTATCTTTTTCGGCTATCTTCGCCCAGGTTCAGTTTCCACATGGATCGGGGGTCGTCGACATTACCAAAGCCCCTTACAACGCCAAGACCGACGGCAAATCCGACGTCACCGAAATCATTCAGCAGGCCCTGGATGACCACCCAAATGGGAACTACGTCATTTACCTGCCCAATGGAACTTACCGGATATCCCGTCAGATAAGCTGGCCTCAGGCAGAGAAAGAAAACGAGTCTTACCGCCGCACCATTCTTCAAGGCGAAAGCATGGGTGGAACCCACATCATCATGCAAGATTCCGCTTATGGTTTCGACAATCCCGATGCACCTCGGGCAATGCTCTATACCGGCATGGGCGATTACCCTCACAACCGAAACGCCATCCGCGATGTGACTTTGCATACAGGGAAAGGCAATCCGGGCCTTATCGGCATCCGTTTCAACGCCAATTACCAAGGGACCGTCCTCAATGTCAAAATCTTTTCCGATGACGGTCAAGGTGTCGCCGGAATAGACATGAACTACACGGACAACATCGGTCCGCTCCTCATCAAGAACGTGGAAATCCGCGGGTTCGACGTGGGAATCCTCACCGGATTCCCCTTATACGGCATGACTTTAGAGCATATCACACTTTACAACCAAAAAAAATACGGGATCGAAAATCACGATCAAGTGTTGACCGTCCGAAACTTGCGGTACCACGGCGCAGCGACAGCCATTGCGAACTTTGGCGAAAATGCTCTCCTCACCATGATTGGCGGTGCTTTGGAATACACCGGAAAGAAAAAAACAAAAATTCCAGCCATTTACAACGAAGGCTACCTCTTCGCCCGCGATATTGCAACCAGCCGATTCGCCAAGGCGATTGACGACAGAGGTCCCGCCAGCGGTGAAGGTCTCGATGGTCCGGAAATCATCGAATATTCCTCCGATATCCCGACAAACCTTTGTCATTCGCCGCAATATTCATTCAAACTTTCCATTGCCGAAACGTTACTCCCGATGGAACAGGATCCCAATCATTGGGTGGGAATACAAGGGGACTACGGCGGCACGGCAGGAACGGGAAGCGATGATTCCAAAGCCATTCAACAGGCCATTGATGACGGCGCAGAAACGATTTACTTTACTCCGGGTGGGCGTTACACAATCAACAGGGACGTCCATATCCGCAACCGCGTCCGCCGCATCATCGGCACAGAAGCAACTATCGACGGAACAGGAAAATTCATTGTCGAAGGCAGCGCGTTCAAGGAAATCACCATCGAACGCTTCGCTGAATTTGGCGCAGGAATCGTCCACAAAGCCCCCCAAACCTTGATTCTCAAAAACATGAAGGTCAAAAATTACGAAAGCGCACCCAAAGGCGCCGGCGACCTTTATCTCGAAGACATCGCCATCGACCACATGGAAATCAATCTGCAACATGTGTGGGGGCGCAGCCTTTACATGGAGAACGACCGCAAGACCAAAATCGAAAACAACGGTGGAACCATCTGGATTTTGGGATTGACTGCCGAAAACGGCAACACGGTTCTGCACAACCGCGACCGCGGCGAAGTGGAACTTTTGGGCGTGCACATCATTGCCAGCCGCAAAGCAAAACTACGCCCCATGTTCATCAACGACTCGGCAAGCCTGTCCGTAGAAGGACTTCGCGAAACCCTGCTGCAAGGGAACGCCTTTCCCAAGATTGCCGAAGAAACTCGCCACGGAGAAACCAAAACGCTAAATGCGGAAGGCCTACTTAAAAATCCGTCCGGCGGCACCATGATGACCCTTTTCGTGGGATACATTCCCAAAACAGGACAAAACGAAAAGCCCGAAGTCGAAGGTGCTCCCAGCATGATTCTTTTGCAATCCGACAAAGCGAAGCTCTCTGGCCGCGTTTACGATGACGGCCGCGGTCCCAAAGGCTATTGCATCGACCCGGTCATTTGGAAAAAACTTTCCGGTCCTGGACGCGTTGTCTTTTCAAACGAAAAGGATTACGAAACCGACGTGAGCTTTTCTTACAGCGGCCGATACAACATCGCTTTCACCGCTGACGACGGCGAACACCAATCTTCCGATACGACTCACGTTTACGTATTCGATTTGCGGACAAGTACCCGCGACCACAGCGGAAACGGCGTAGCGTCTGGACGCGGCATGGATACGTGGATTTCGCAATTCGACTCCTACACGCCCCACGGAGAAGATTCCCTGCTTCAAATCGGTTACAGCCGAGAAGGCTCCAGCGCAAAAATCTATCTGAAGTTTGATCTTTCCGCAATTCCGGGCCCCATCGCAGATGCCGCGTTGCAGCTTTCCGTTCCAGAAGACCCCCGTTACAGGAACAAGAAAAAGCCCGTCCAATGGAATGTGTTCGGACTTTTAGAAGAACCCGGCAAAGATTTTGGCGATGGGATGGCACCCGCCGACTGGCAAGAATCGGAATTGACTTGGTTCAACGCTCCAGCCAACCAAGACGTTCCCGGTGGCGCTTACGTTCCGCGCAAAAGCCGCGGTGGAGGAATCGACCCCCGATACACCAGTTACTTGGGCACGATTACGCCGACTCCAGGTTCGCCATTTGGCACATTCCTTAAAAGCGCCGCCCTGACGGAATTCACAAAACGAAAGCACAAATCCAAGTTGTTTTCATTCATTCTTTCTGCTGTTGCCCCGAGCGACTCCAACTATTTCGTTTATTCACGTGAAGCAGGAAAAGCTCTGGCTCCAGCCCTTTACGTGAGTTACTTCGATTCCAACCGAACGGTGAGCGGCGTTGCGACAGAAGAAGCGATAAAACTTTCAAAAGTAAACATCAACATCGTCTCTCTCGATTGCAATTTCGATTTGACCATCGGAGAACCCCAATATGTGAAAATTGAAATTTTCAACGAATCCGGAAAATTCATTCAACAACTATGCGGGCGCGAACTTGAAAGCGAAAAGAAGTACACCTTCAAATTCAAAGCGCGAGAATTCCCCACTGGAAAATACACGTTGAAAGTCTCCGGCGAATCTTTTTCCAAAGAAGAAAAGTTTTACATCTTGAACTAGGTCCGACATGAATCATTCCGTTTCAAAAATCATCCCCCTTTTTTGCTTAACGCTTCTTATCGGCTGCGGAAGCGATTCCAGCTCTTCGGCGACTGAAGATTCTTCGTCTTCAATTTCTCCTGAAGAACTTTCCAGTTCTTCTTATTCAAACCGTTTGGATGCCGAATATGTCGACACGCTGTCTAGCGACACGTTGAAATTTTCGAGAAAGGATTCCGTCCGCGGGCCATATAAATTTTTCTTAGGCGAATACCCCAAGGGAACGTTAATTCGGATTTTCAGTCAAAAAACATCTGGCGGACAGCCTGATTCCTTTTTCGTCAAAGAGGAAAAAGGGGAAATTTTAATTCCGGAATACACTCTTGTCGATGCCAACGGAAACGTCAATTACAATACACAAAATCTTTTCGCCCGATTCGGTGACACCGCATTTTCTTCGGCAACGTTCATTACGACAGCTGAATCGGGATTTTATTACGCAGATATTCCAAGCATCGGCCTTGCCGCCGACTCCTCGTTCTCCTTGAAGATTGCCGCCGAAATAAAAAAGGCTTACTTCGGATATGTCGGGGATTCCTCCACCATTTCCATTGAACCGGGAGACACTGTCCACGGCGTATTTTTCATCGGAAACGGTGTCGAACAGGCCCAGGCGAAATTTTCCGCCTCCACGGGAAAGAGCATCAACATCAACGTTTCCGGAAAATCCCTGACAAAAGTCCTCCTTTACAAAGACTCTTCAGAAATCGCCGCAGGGAATTCCATCGACGAACAGATTCTCCCCGAAAAATCCGCGGACTACACCGTGGGAATCGTCCCTCAAAAATTTCCCGATTACACGACAGGGCCCTATGCCTATTTTGACATCAAATCATCTTCCCGCAATTTGGAACAAGGGGAATATTTCGCCAATCCGGATTCCATCCAAAAAATCGGAGACACCCTGACTATTGTCCGAGAACGGAACGATGCCGCTAAATATTATTTGCGACAAGAACAATACGTTTGGTTGGCCGATTTGGAAAAAGACGAAGCAACGGATATATTCCACAGCATCGAAGGCTATCAAAGCGGTGCTGGTTACCCTGCGACTTATGCCATTCTCAATGCGGATGGCGATTCTATTGCAACCGTTTCTTCGACAAAAACCCGTTTTGTCGCTCCCCAAAAAGGAGCCTACTATCTGCATTACATCCGCCTGAATTCCCCGCCAACGACGGAATCACAAACGTTGACACTCAAGACGGTCATTCAACGGCGCAACTACATTACCCGATTCCGGCTCTTTGACGAAGAACGCGAAACGGAACTGAACACAAAAACGGTCTCCCTAGGCGACACACTTTCCCTTTTGAACTTCGGCATCCGAGCAGAACCATCGGACGTAAGCAACCTGACTTACTGGTATCTGCCCTGCGAAGACCTGCCCTTCATCCGTTCCGCCGCTTACACTAAAGACAACTGTTTGCGATACGGTTCTGAACAACTTTGGGGTGCAACGAATATCGCCATTTCCGACAATTCGGAAAACGCAGGCGAAATTATCCACTTAATTGCCGAAAGCAAAGCGGACCCCACAGCACGCGATACGCTTCTCGTCTATATTGGCGAACTTTAAAATTTTTACTATCTTTGAATACCCCGGAATGTCGTGCCAAGCTCTGCCAACGTTTCGGGTTTAACTAAAGAGCTTCCTTTCGAGGTAACAATGTCCTATCGTGGACCCAAAGCCAAGGTCGCCCGTTCGCTCGGGCTCGCAACCACCCCCAAGACCCAAAAGGTTCTCGACCGCCGGAACTTCGGCCCCGGACAGCACGGTCAAGATCGCAAGAAGTCCGCTTCCGTTTACAAGCAGCAGCTTGTCGAAAAGCAGCGTCTTCGTTTTACATACAACATTTCTGAAGCCCAGATGTCCAAGACCTACGCAGAAGCCAACCGCCGCGAAGGTTCCGCAGGTGACAACCTGATGATCCTTCTCGAAACGCGTTTGGACGCTCTCGTATTCCGCATGGGTTTCGCCCGCACCATTTTTGCCGCTCGTCAATATGTTGCGCACGGACATTTTGCCGTTAACGGTGTCCGCAGCTATTCTCCGAGCCGTTTGGTCAAAGCCGGCGACGTCATTTCCGTTCGCGAACGTTCCAAGAACCACCTCCAAATCAAGGAAGCGATTGACAACGCTCCCGCCGCTCCGGAATACCTGACTGTCGACAAGGACAAGATGGAAGGCAAGCTCGTGGCGACTCCGCTCCGCGCTCAAATTCCAGTCCAGCTCCAGGAACAGCTCGTGGTCGAATATTACTCTCGTTAATCATTCCCACAAAGATTCCAAAACGCCCGCATCCGCGGGCGTTTTTTTGTTTTATCACCTCAAAAAAACAGGGCCGCAGCTTCAACGCTGCAGTCCTGTTTATACCGGATTCCTTTCGGAACGCCTACTTCCGATGATTCTTATACCAACGGATCAGTCCATTTGTAGAACTGTCATGGGAAAGTTCCACATCATTTGCAAGTTCCGGGAGGATTTTCTTCGCCAGCTGCTTGCCGAGTTCAACGCCCCATTGGTCAAAGCTGTTGATGTTCCAAATCACACCCTGGGTGAAGATTTTGTGTTCATACAGAGCGATGAGCGCACCCAAAGTTTCGGGACTGACGCTTTCCATCATGATGGAATTGGTCGGTTTGTTGCCTTCGAAAACCTTATGCGGTGCGAGGAATGCGATTTCTTCTTCGGACTTGCCCGCTTGGCGCAATTCTTCCGTTGCTTCTTCGAGAGTTTTGCCGTTCATCAAGGCTTCTGGCTGAGCGAAGAAGTTGGAAAGCAATTTCTGGTGGTGATCGCCCACTTTGTTGTGGCTGTTCGCCGGAGCGATGAAATCACACGGAATGAGCTTTGTTCCCTGGTGAATGAGCTGATAAAAGGCGTGCTGGCCATTTGTTCCCGGTTCACCCCAAAGGATGGGACCCGTCTGGTAATCAACGCGCTTGGAATCGCGGTCAACAAATTTCCCGTTGGATTCCATATCCGCCTGTTGGAAATAAGCGGCAAAGCGGTGCATGTATTGATCATATGGGAGCATGGCATAACTCGATGCTCCAAAGAAATTGTTATACCAAATGCCGACAAGGGCAAGGATGACGGGAAGATTCTTTTCGGCGGGAGCGTTCTTGAAATGTTCGTCCATTTCATACGCTCCCTGGTGCAACTTCATATAATTGTCAAAACCGATGCGGAGAGCAATCGAAAGTCCGATGGCGGACCACAAGGAGTAACGTCCACCGACCCAATTCCAAAATTCGAACATGTTGGCAGGATTGATGCCAAATTCCGTAACCGCTTCCGTATTCGTGGAAAGGGCGACAAAATGATTGGCGATAGACTTTTCGTCGCCGCCAAAAGCTTCAAGAACTGCCGCTTTCGCCGTATTGGCGTTGGTCATGGTTTCGAGCGTCGTAAATGTCTTGGAAGCGACGATGAAGAGAGTTTCTTCGATGTTCACCTTTTTCAGCGTTTCCGCAATGTGGGTTCCGTCGATATTCGAAACGAAATACACTTCCGGAGATTCCGGAGACGCATAATGCCGAAGCGCTTCTGTCACCATCACCGGTCCCAAATCCGAACCGCCGATACCGATATTCACCACATACTTGATGGACTTTCCTGAAAATCCCTTCCATTTGCCCGAACGGACCAAATTCGTAAATTCTTCCATGTGTTTGAGAACCGCACGAACTTCCGGCATCACATCCTTGCCGTCGACGTAAATGGGCGAATTTCCCTTGTAACGCAAAGCGGTATGCAAAACCGCGCGTTTTTCGGTCGTATTGATTTTTTCGCCCGAGAAAAAGTTCTTGCGCATTTCGTCAAATTTGGCAAAGGGAAGCAGGGCGAAAAGCTTAGCCATTGCATCGTCATCAATCAAGTTTTTGGAATAATCCAAAAAAATGCCGCAAGCTTCCGCGCTGAACCTTTCGGCACGTTGCGGATCCTTTGCAAACATTTCGCGCATATTCCACTTTTTGGCTTCGGACGCTTTCGCTTCGAGGGCCTTCCATTCTTTTGATTCTGTCAAACGACTCATAATGTGTCCTTCTTAAAGTGTTTTCCCCAATTATAGTTTTTTGAATTCCACCACAGCCTATCACCGAGGCAAAAATTTCACTATTTAACGGTGAATTACTAGATTTAGCGCAATGAAGAAAAAATCCCTGTACATTTTTGACATGGACGGAACCCTGTTCAACACACTGGGCGATTTGAGCGCTGCCGTCAATTACGCGCTAGGCGCCTTTGGACTAAAGCCCCTCTCCACCGAAAAAATCCGGAGCTATATCGGAAACGGATCCCTGAAACTTATCGAACGTTCCCTTGAAGGAGCGAAAGTGCCCCTCGCCGACGTACACCGCACATACTCCGAATATTATGCGGACCACTGCATAAATGCGACTGAACCCTACCCCGGAGTGATTGAGTTTTTAAAAACGTTCCCCGCCAAAAAAGCCTTGGCAACAAACAAGCCGCACACGCCCGGCCTCGCCATTCTCAGGCACTTCGGAATAGAATCCTACTTCGACGCACTTGCCTTCGGTGACGAAGACACTCCCCGCAAGCCAGATGCCGCTCCATTTTTCAAAATTCTAGAAAAGACCGCTGTAAACAAAAACGATGCCGTGATGATTGGCGACGATGCTCCAGATATTCTCGGAGCCCAAAACGCCGGAATCGACAGCGTCTTTATCGAAAACGGTTTTGGCAAACGGGAAAGTTTCTCCCCTGCGGAACCGACTTATTCCATCAAACATTTTTCCGATTTGAAAAACTTGCAATTCCATTAAAGCCATGCCCAAACATTATCTGATAGACACCTACGGCTGCCAAATGAACGAGTACGATTCCGCGCTCATCGCTTCGATGCTCGAAAAAAACGGATGCCTTCCCACCGAAGACCCCGAAGAAGCCGAACTCTTCTTCTTCAATACCTGTTCCGTCCGCGAAAAGGCCGAAGAAAGTGCCAAAGCGAGAATTTCAAAAATGAAATTCTACAAAAAGCGCAGGCCGTGGATCAAATTCATTGTCACTGGATGCATGGCAGAACACCTCGGTTCACGCCTCATAGAACAAGTTGATTGCATCGATTACGTTATCGGACCTGACAAATATTCAAAAATTCCAGAGCTTCTCTTTCCGCACCCACTAAAGTCCACCCGAAAAAATCTGTCACAAAGAATCATCACCGGTTTTGACGATTCCGAAAATTACCTGGGCGAATACGCCAAACTTTCCCATCCGTTTTCTTCTTTTGTGACAATTCAACGCGGCTGCAATTTCCGCTGCAGCTATTGCATCGTTCCCTTTGTCCGCGGAAGGGAAAAATACCGGGCAGCAGAAGACGTTTTGCGCGAAGTGGAAATGGCCAGTTCCCGCGGCGTTTCGGAAATTTGCCTTTTGGGACAAACCGTAAACGCCTATCGCCAACGCGGTCTTGATTTTGCCGATTTGCTGACACAAATTGCAGCGGTCCCCGGAATCCGCCGGGTGCGATTCATGAGTCCGCATCCGCGTTTTTACACCGAAAAGTTGATCGATGTCCTGCAAAACATTCCTCAACTTTGCCCCCATGCGCACATTCCACTCCAAAGCGGCAGCGACGCGATGCTCTCCAAAATGAAACGCCGTTACACCGCCGATGAATTTCTGCGAATTTTGGAAAAATTCCGCGGAAAAAATCCATTCTACGGACTGTCCACCGACATCATTGTGGGATTTGTCGGCGAAAGCGAAGAAGATTTCGAAGCCACGTTGACCACGGTGAAAGAAGCCCGTTTCGACACAGCGTTCATGTTCATTTACAGTCCACGCGAAGGAACCGAAAGCGCAAAAGAAACGGAAACGTTATCCGAGGGGCAAAAACAAGAGCGCCTAGCACGCCTTGTCGAAGTACAAAACGCCATCACCTTGGAGCGCAACCGGGAAATGCTTGGCCGCACCGAGGAAATTCTAGTCGAAGGTCCGTCATCCCGAGATCCCGATGAATGGGTGGGAAAAACCGGGAACTTCAAAAAGGTTATTTTCTCGTCAAAAAATGTCAAGCCCGGAGACTACGTAACATGCCGGATAGACGACATCCGAGGCTGGACGCTCCGCGGCACGCCCATCGATGAACAGGAGAAACCATGTCACGTTTGAACAAAATCTTTTTCGCCGCCGCCATCGCCCTGTCTTCAAATGCATTTGCCGCCACTTTGGAAGATGCGCAAAAAGCTTACGTGTCCGGAAATTGGACCGGAGCCGCCGAAGCCTTCGAATCGGTTTGCCCGACACTCGAACTTTCCAAACGGTCGGAATGCGCTCTTTGGGGCGTTTTGGCCAGATCCCAAACAGGCGTTTCCAAAGACTTCGCCCTCGCCAAAAAAAGGCTCGACAGTCTTATCTTTTCAACCCCCGACAGTCTTTCCGTCATCGCAGACCTTTACATGACGCGCGCCCAGTTCGAGCTTTACCTCAAACGCGCCGACCTCGCTTACAAAAGCCTCAAATCCGCATTCGTCCGCTCCCAACCCAAACAGCGTTCCGTCATCCATCAAGTTTGCCAAAGCCTTTACAAGGCTGCGCCCACCGATTCCGTGCACCACCTGTGCGAAGAAATCCAACGCGCCAAATCCACCGAAGCGACTGCAGAACAAACCACCACTGCCAGTCCGGTCCACGCCGACACAGCCAAAGTCCCTGATACAGCTCAGGTAAGCTCCCCGGAACGCATTTCTTCTTCGAACGCCCTCTCTTCTTCGAGCGCAGCAGAAGCCGTTTCCAAAGATTGGGCCCTGCAATTAGGCGCCTTCGGCATCGAATCCAATGCGGAAATGCTCGTCAGCAGCCTCAAAACGGCGAATGTCTCCGCGACGACAATTTCTACCGAATCCGATGGGAAAAAACTGTTCCGGGTCTTCGTCGGGGAGTTTTCCACCAAAGAAGAAGCCCTCGAATACGGAAACAGGGTCCTTTTGCCGCTCAAATTGGACTTTCAACCGACAAAAAAACAGTAATCTTTTTTTTTACCATTCTCAAAATCGCAAAACAGTTCTATATTTGGGTTACCCCTAGCCGGGGTGGTGAAATTGGTAGACGCGCTGGACTCAAAATCCAGTAGAGGCAACTCTGTGAGGGTTCGATTCCCTCCCCCGGCACTACGAACTGAACTGTCGAGATTCAATGAAAACAGCTTTCAAAACACTCTGCGTCTGTCTATTTTCCGCTTCCGTCTTGTTCGCACAAGACGGTTTTGCTGATGGGGCTAATTATTACAGCGCAGAAGATCCGGATGCGCCGGAATCCACCCTTGACGACAGCTATTCCGCAGGCAAAACGACTGCTTCCGGAGATGAATGGGCCGGATTCGATTACGAAAACGCCGGACTTACCCAATGGGAATTTCAACAGGCGAAAGAAAGCGGCATGAGCCGCGACAAGCTGACCCAGCTGACCGAATTGGGTGTGCGCCCGACAGAATACATTCAAGAACCTTGGAAGCGTCTCGGCGTTTCTGAAGAAGCTTGGTTAGCCGAACGCGCCAGCGGCCTTGAAGATTCCGATATCGACAGAACTTACCGCAACCATGCCGGCGAACAAAGTTCCGCATATCTTTCCGCCGTCATTCCCTCCCTTTACCAATGGAAGCACGACGAGACAATCAAAGCCATTTGGATGGATGCCCTTTGGGTCGTTGGAGTCGGCGGTTTGACTTATTTCGCCATCAACAGCGATGAATACGACAATACATGGGTCTATTGGCTCATTCCCGTGCTGGGAGCGCACATCTGGTCTTTTGCAGATGCTTTCTTCGACACGCAATGGGCGAACAACCCGGATGCGAACCGTTTCAGCTTGGGAGTCGGTCCCAATTTGAACCGCGGAGTCGCCGGCATTTTGCAAGTGCGCTTCTAAGATGCAAATAGAACTACTCAAAAGCAAAATTCACCGTGCCACGGTGACAGATGCCAATTTGAATTACGAAGGCTCCATTACGATAGACAAAGCGTTGATGGAGGCGGCGGGGATACTCCCCTTTGAAAAAGTCGGCATTTTAAATGTCAACAACGGAGCCCGCTTCGACACTTACGTCATCGAAGGCGAACGCGATTCGGGAACCATTTGTCTAAACGGAGCTGCTGCCCGCATGGTCCAAAAAGGCGATTTGGTCATCATAGTCGCCTATGTTTCCCTGACACCGGAAGAAGCTCGTGTTTGGAAACCGGTCGTTGTCCGCGTGAACGCCCAAAACAAACCGCTCTAATTCGCTATATTTACAGCGTGAAATTTTTTCCATCGCAGAAATCCATATTCCTGTTGTGCATTCCTCTCAGCATCTCCGCTTGCCGGGATGAACAGCCGGTGACCGAGGAAATCCGCGCGACTCCAGGCGACATTCAAGTTTTAAATTCCAGTGGAATACCCGGAGCCGCCTCTCAAATGTGCGATTATCTGCGTTCCCAAGGATTTGATGTCGTCGAAGTCAGCAACGACAAATTGTGGAATTACGAAGAAACCATCATTGCGCTTCGCAATCCACATTGGGCAGGAGCCGAAGCTTTGGCCCGAGCACTTCGCACCGACAATGTCATTCCGTTAGAAAACAAGCGGGAACTGGTTGACGCAACGGTTTACGTCGGCAAGGATTTTGAAAAAACGATACAGGCAGGAGCCCTATGACTACAGCAAAAAAGACCGCCCCCAAAAAAACTACCGTCAAGAAAAAGGCCGAAACGGAATCACCCAAGGTGAAGAAAGCTCCGGCAAAGAAAACGGCAAAGAAATCAGCCTATACGGAATCCGTACAAATTGCGGCGAACATTCTCTTTGGATTGCGCGCCCAAAAGCTCGAACTCATCGACTTGCGCGGCATTTCCGAAACTGCCGACTTTATGTTAGTGGCAACCTGCGAAAGCGAAGCTCAGATGCAAGCCATCCTCGATGAACTTTCCAAAGAATTCAAATCGCGGAAGATGAAATACAGCACAGAATACAAACCGGGCATCAGTATGCGTTGGGCTGTATTCGATGCAGGATTCGATTTGATGATCCAGCTTTTCGAAGAAAGCAAACGCGAAGAACTGGCATTTGACAAACTTTACAGCGACGCTCCGATAACCGAACTCGAAGAAAAGGATTTTGTAAAAGCAACTTCGAAAAAAGCGAAGGCGGAAGATGAACTCATTTAATGAAAAAATAGCCCAAGCCGTCGCCGAGACCGGCGCGTTTGATGTGGAACAGGCCAAAAAACTTATCACAATCCCCGCTGATACGGAACACGGGAATTTTTCCATTCCCTGCTTCGTCTTGGCCAAGACCATGCACAAGGCACCAAAGGCCATCGCCGAAGAACTCGCGCCCAAAATTCAACTGCCCGAAGGCATCTCCAAAGTAGAAGCCGTCGCGGGATACCTGAATTTTTTCATCGACCGCAAATTCCTAGCAAGTTCCATCCTCGAAGCCATCGCTTGTCAAAAATCGGAATACGGTCACGCCGCACCAAACGGCAAAGTCGTTTGCATGGATTACAGTTCCCCTAATATCGGAAAAGAACTGGCGTTTCACCATTTGCGTTCCACGATGATAGGAAATAGCCTAGCCCGCATTTACAAAGCTTCTGGCTATAAAGTTGTCCGAATAAACCATTTGGGAGACTGGGGAACCGCATTCGGCAAGCTCATTGTCATGTATTTGCGCGAAAACCGGCCGACGGACGATGATACACTCCAATCGCTGACCGTAAAAGAGCTGAATATTCTCTACGCGAGTTTTTCCAAAGCGGCAGAAACAGAACCGACACTAGAAGACGAAGCCCGCCTAGCCTTTTCCCAATTAGAAAAAGGCGACAAATTTTATCACAAGCTCTGGTCTGCATTCCGAGCAGCAACCCTCAAAGAATTGATGCGCATCTACAAAATGATGGGCGTCGACTTTGACTATTACACGGGAGAATCTTTTTACGAAGACAAAATGCCCGCAGTCATTCGGGAATTAGAAGAAAAGGGCCTGCTCGAACGGAGCGAAGAACGCGATGTTGTAAAGCTCGATGAATACAAGCTGAATCCCTGCCTTATCCGCAAAAGCGATGGCAGCACCCTGTATGCAACTAGGGATTTGGCTGCAGCAATTTTTCGCAAGCAAGAATATCATTTTGACAAAAGTCTTTACGTTGTCGATTTGGGACAAGCCCTGCACTTCAAACAGGTCAAACTTGTTTTGAAAAAAATGGGGCGGGAATGGTACGACACCTTGGTGCACATTCCTTTCGGAGTAATCTTGAACTTTATCGACGGAAAATGGGAAAAGGGAAAAACGCGAACAGGCAAAGCGAAACTGTTACGCGATGTCATCGAAGCAGCCCAACAAAAAATTCTCGAATTCATCGATCAGAAAAATCCGAATTTGGAAAACAAGGAACTGATTGCACAGCAAATCGGCATCAGCGCCCTCACCTTCAACGATTTGAAAAATCACCGTCTGATGGATGTTAAATTCGATTGGGATTCCGCATTGAGTTTTGACGGTGCCACCGGTCCTTACGTTCAAAATGCCCACGTCCGCCTTTGCAGCATTATGCAAAAAGCGGGCTACGAGGTGAATTTTCAAGACGCCCGCTTTGAAGACCTCACCGACGACAGCGCTTACGAACTCATCAAGCTCTTGGCGCAGAAAGCTGACCGCATCCGAAAGGCCTGCGAATCGGACGAACCGTGTGAACTAGCCCAATACGCACTGGACATTGCCGGAGCCGCCCACAAGTTCATCCACGATGACCGCGTTTTGGGAAGCCCCGAAGAAAAATCCCGGCTGTTCCTCGTCAAATGCACGCAAATCGTCTTGGAAGACGTTCTTGTCTTGTTAGGGCTTTTCCCTGTCCGCAACATGTAATGTAACCGATGCACCCGATTCTCGAAAAATCCCTTGCCGGAAAACGACTCTCTTTTCAAGACGCTCTTTCCCTGTTGAAAAATGCGGATTGGACCGAAGTCGTGAACGCAGCGAATGCGATCCGCAAACAAAAGCTCCCCGGCAACCGAGTCGGTTATACCGTTTACCGCATTGTCAACTACACCAACATCTGTTCCATCAGCTGTGAATTTTGCGCATTTTCCAAACGGGCCGGAGAACGCGGCACATACACGCTATCGTTAGAACAAATCCGTCAAAAAGCCTTAGAAGCGCAACGCCTTGGGGCCGACCAAATTTTTCTGCAAGGCGGAGTCAACGAAGAACTCCCCTTGGATTATTACACAGAAGTTCTCCAAATGCTCACCCGGGAACTCCACATGAGCGTCCGCGGATTTTCTCCCGTAGAACTGGTGCATATCGCCAAGGCTCACGGAAAATCCCTTGAAGAATTGCTGTACCTATTCAAAGATGCGGGCCTTTCTTCTGTCCCCGGAGCCGGGGCCGAAATCCTTTCTGACAGGATTCGCCAAAAACTCAGTCCCCAAAAACTGAGCGCCAAAGAATGGCGCGATACGTTAGCCATCTGTCAAAAGAACGGTCTTCCGGGAAGCGCAAACATTGTGATTGGTTCGTTGGAAACTCCAGAAGACATCGTCGCCCATTTGGACCTTGTCCGTGGCCTGCAAGACGAAACCGGCGGTGTGAAAAGTTTTGTAGCCTGGACCTTCCAACCGCAAACGGATCACTTTCCCATTCGCCACGTCACGTCCATGGAATACCTCAAAATCCTGGGACTTTCCAGAATCTACTTGGACAACGTGCGCCATATCGAAGTTTCCGTTCTCGGCATGGGAAAGCAAATTGGAGAGTTAGGACTTTCTGCCGGAGCAGACGACATCAACAGCATCGTCTTGGAAGAAAATGTCCTTGAATCCCGCGGCATTCGGGGAATCGCAGAAGCGGAATCCTTCATCCGGCAAGCGGGATTCGAACCTTACCGCCGCGATTTGAACTTCTCTGACGACCCTTGACATTTTCATGCGCAAGCTGACCATTTTCAAAAGGCTCGTGCTGAGCCAACTCTTTGAAAACCCGGATTCCTCGCGCATTGTAGAAATCGGCAATTACGAACAAATTCGCGATTACAGCCTAGTTTTGGCCAGTCAGGGAATTGCCCACGAAATTCGCCGCGATGGGCGCGGCCCTTACACTGTTTCCGTTTTTGCAAAAGATTTTGAACGCGCCCAAGAACAGATTTCCCTTTACAAAAAGGAAAATCCGCCCAAAACAGAAAATGCGCCCTTAGCCGTTCAATTGAGCCTTTCTCCACTTGTGGCTTTAGCTATTCCTACATGGATGACTCTTGTACAGTTTTCAAACCGAGGATGTCCCTTCTACCATTCGGGAATATCCGATGCAGACAAAGTTCTTGCCGGGGATTGGTGGAGACCCATCACCGCGTTGACGCTCCACGGCGATGCCCATCATTTGGCGTCAAACTTAATTTCGGGCTATATCATCTTGAATTTGCTCGCATTCCGACTGCCACTTTCGAGGCTAGCCCTTCCCTTGGCGGTAGCCTCCGCAACAGCCAACTTTTTCGTTGCCCTGACAGTCAAAACGGATTTTCGCTCTCTCGGATTTTCCACATTCGTCTTTTGCGCATTAGGTGCACTCAGCACCATTGAATTCCGTCTGATGCCCAAGGAATCACGCGGGTTGCTCCGCCGATTCGCCCCACTCTTTGCCGCCACCTTGCTAGCCGTTTTCATGGGATTGGGCGAACATTCCGACATCCTCGCCCATTTTTACGGATTCATCTTAGGTCTAGGCGTGGGTCTTTTGCCCCGCAAAAAGAAACTTCTCTGGGGTAGTCCCTTAGGCTTTGGGGACATTCTGCTCTGGATATTTTATTACGCATTTTTCTTCATCGCCTGGTTCCGCGCCATGGGCAAAGCGTTTCTTTGACTTGATCTTCGGCGTTTCCGTTTTTCTATACAACACCTATCAATTCGCCGTCAGCAAAGGCCTTGCGAATCGCCGCGAGGAACATCGATGCGCTTAATCATTACAATCAGCGGTAAGAAAATTCCGTGCAGCCGTCCATTTTTCCCACGATCAATGTGGCGAATGCCGGAATAGGCGTGGGTGCGGAGATTCTTTTCTGAATCCCCACGAAAAATCATGAAGCGATTTTATTATCTTTGAAATGATGGAAAACATTGTCCAAACATCGGGATTTGAACTTTCTGAAAGCGAAGCGCTCCGGCTCCTTCGCCATTTTCCGCTGATGATATCCACGAAATCCTCGCCGAGCCTCCTTTACCGGATAGATTCCGAACTTTTGGTCGGCGGCGAAGTTTCTTACCGCCTTGTCGATGTCTTCCAAATTGTTAATTGGAAAGGGGTCATTACCTCCGTAAACGGAAGCTCTTGGACTGCCGACATCAAGCAGGGACCTTTCCATTTTTTCCATGCGAAACATTCCATTGCGGCGGACAACGGCTTTTTGGAAATTTCCGACGAATTTGAATTTGAAACGGACTCTTTGGAATTATCCAACGCATTAAAATCTTCAAGAATTCTTTACGCCTTTGATGCGCGGGCCGCATTGTCCTCCCGCATTGATTCTTTTGAATCCCGCCGTCAAACAGAAACTTTCCAAGCATTCAAATCTGGGCTTTCTGCAGGTTAGCGGAGGCTCCATGCCATACAGTTCGTTAGAAAGTGCGCTTCTGGATTTGGAAAAGCACGGAATGCTTTTGCGTATCCGCGAAGAAGTTTCACCCCATTTGATAATGCCGGCTATGGCAGAAATTGCAACTCAGGAGCACTTGCCCGCCCTTTTATTTGAACAGGTGCAAGGTTCTCCATTCCGCGCCGTGGCAAACCTCTTTGGCACTCGGGAAAGAACGAGGTTCCTTTTCCGACACACACTCCGGAACGCAGAAACAGCTATCGCATTTCATTCAAATCCCATTCAGATTTTAAAAAAGCCAGCCCTTTGGCTCTCTTTGCCGGGAATCGGAATTTCTTCGTTGCCCCAAAAAACAAGGACAGCGCCTGTACTTTCCCAGACAACGTCCCTAAGCGAATTACCGCAGATTCAGCTACACGAAAAAGATGGCGGAGCATTCATCACACTCCCGCAAGTTTTTTCCCAAATGCCCGGAGAACAGAGCATGCTCCGTTCCAACTTGGGTATGTATCGAATTCAAATATCGGGAAACGATTACGTACAAAATAAAGAATGCGGCTTGCATTATCAAATAGAACGCGACATTGCAAAACATCATGAGGCAGCAATCAAATCGGGAGAACCGTTGAAAGTCAGTATTTGGCTTGGCGGACCGCCCGCTCATACGATTGCCGCCGTCATGCCCATGCCACAGCATCTTTCCGAATTACTGTTTGCGGGAATTTTGGCAGGCAGAGGATTCCGCTATATCGATTGGAACGGTTGGAAAATTTCGTCCGACGCGGACTTCTGCATTTTAGGTGAAATCGCCCCGACACTCAAACCGGAAGGCCCGTTCGGCGACCATTTGGGTTACTACTCAGCAACACATGATTTCCCATATCTTCGCGTTCAAAAAGTTTTCTGCAAGAAACGCGCCATTTATCCATTCACTACCGTGGGAAGACCGCCCCAAGAAGATTCCATCTTCGGTGAATTTATCGCCGAACTGGTAAAGCCGATTGTGCCGCAATCGGTGACAGGAGTCTGTGAAATGCACGCTGTCGATGCCGCTGGGGTGCACCCGCTCCTGCTCGCCATTGGCAAAGAAAGTTACACGCCTTACCTTTCGGAAAGGGAACCGATGGAACTTTTGAAAGAAGCCAACGCACTTCTCGGATTCAATCAAACTTCCCTTTCGAAATACCTTTTCATCGCCGCCCGAGAAGACTCCCCTAGTCTTAGCACACAAAATGTCGTTGATTACTTTATTCACATTCTGGAACGTATCCACTTTGATCGAGATATTCATTTTCAAACCGAAACGACTATCGACACATTAGACTATTCCGGTCGGGCTCTGAACCACGGTTCAAAAGTCGTATTCGCCGCCGCTGGGAAAAAAATTCGGGAACTGGGAAATTCCACAGAAGACGTTTTTTCAACGCTTTCACTTCCCGATGGATTTTCCATTCCCCAGTTAGCATTCCCCGGCGCACTTGTCATCCAGGCGACACCCAACGCTTCTGTTGAAGAATTGGCAAAGAGCCTTGCCCACTGGGAATTCCGCGAAAAATTTCCTCTGATTACCCTAGCCGACAATTCCCCATTTACAGCGAAAAATATAGACAACTGGCTCTGGGTCACTTTTACCCGAAGCAATCCTGCCCGCGACATCTATGGGGTGAACGCCAAAATAGTCCAAAAGCATTGGAAATGCGAAAGTCCTCTTCTTATCGATGCCCGCCATAAGCCGCAAATGCCGCCCGCCGTGGAAGTTGATTCAAAAACGGAACAACGGGCGCGTGAAATTCTCCAGGCGGCTCAGAAAAGGCGGCTTTGATACGACATGTCCAGAGCGTTCAAAATCCTATTGGGAATTTTCTTGTCGGCGAACCTTTGCGCTTGGGCAAGTTCCCAATGTGGGACCGATTGGCTGCGGAATCATTCCAAACAACAGAAAATACAAGCGGCGGCACGATCCATTTCGCCTTATTCCACAACCAACTGCGAACCGGAATTTTATTTCGATTCAACCAAAGTCTTGGAGCGGGAATCAGCCCACTTTCGAATCTACTACGTCTTGGACGGGCCTCATGCGACAACAGAATTTTTTATCGACACTCTGACTGAAAGCCTTGAAAAGGCGTGGAAATTTCACATTCAAAAACGCCGGGCAAAAGTTCCCAAAGGCGCAAATCCTACATGGCATTACAAAAAGTCCGGAGACGAAAACCTTTATCCTGTCGAAGTTATCGACCTGAGCCTGATGCGAAACAATGCGGAATACTTCGGCGGTTTCTGTCCCGCTTGCCTGGGAGTCACCTTTCCGCCAGATGCCCAAAACGCCTTGGCAACAGAAATTCTCATCGACAACGATTTTCTCTACCCCGATGAATCCAGCCTCTCCGGATTTTTCAGCGATTCGTACTGCCGTTATCCCAAAGCAGACAAGGCCATCATCAATTCCGCAACGGGGAAAAATTACAAAGACCGTTTTGGCGAAGCTTTGCGCATCACGACCGTTCACGAATTTTATCATGCGATTCAGGCGATGTATTTGAATTTTTTCGATTACACTTCATATTGGCTAGAAGCATCTGCCACTGCCGCCGAAGAACTCGCCTATCCGGAAGTCAATGATTATTGGGCGTATCTTTCTTCTTTTTTCCATTCCACAGGAACGCCTTTCAACGAAATGACTTCTGACTATGGGCTTGCCATTTGGGGATTATACAATGCGGTCAATATAGACAGCAATTTGGACATCCGACTTTGGGAGCGCCTTTCCCAAAATCCGGAGATTCCATTTGAATCCATTTTCGCAAACGAATTAATCGCACAGGAACTCAATCCAGATTCCGTTTTTTGGGACTTCGCTTCGCGGATTTTCTTTTCGGGAGACCGTGCGCTCAATGCGGATTCTTCCATTTACTTTTCAAACGATTTTCCCCATTGGCCTTATGCGCCACCGCTGCGAAATGCGACAACCGGACCTGTTGCATTGACTCCTCCCGCCTTTGATTACATTCGAATCACAGACGATTCCATTCCGGACCTTTCTCAATTTCAAGGAAAAGCGGGGATCGCCCTTTACGGTGACCGGCAAAAAGTCACGTTCCATTCCTTGGACACCATTTCTGTCGCCGCTATCGCGCCTTTGATAAACAATTCCGAACACGCTGTTTTAATTCTTTCTCGGCTGCAAGAAAATTCCGGAACCGTTTTTGTCAAAGACTCGCTTCCCATGCGCATTTATCCGAATCCCTGGCGCGGAGAAACTCCGCTCTGCTTTGCCGGACTTCCAGAAGACAAGCACTTTGTAGAAATTCGGACTCGAGTCGGAAAACTGGTCAGAAAGTTTCCTTATACGGGAACCCAGCTGTGTTTGGATGCTGAAGATTTGAAAAGCCGCATGGCTCCGGGCCTTTACATTTTCAGGGCTGGCAATCAAAGCAGGACAAAACCCTTTCTTGTCATTTACTGATTTTCAGTGTGAAGCGCCGTCCACAGGGAATCTTCGCCCAACATTTTTATTTGGCGCAAAGGCGGTTCTTCTCCTGTCCGCCAAAAGAATCCATTTGGAAGAGTCAGAGGAGAACGGATGACATACAAACGATTCCACAGTCCGAAATGCATTAAATTCCTCGCCAAGGACGCTCCCGATTCCACTGCCAAACGATGCACGCCTTTTTTTGCCAAATCCGAAATGAGGAAGTGCCAATTTTCTGCGAAATCTTCCGCCGGCAAAAGATGAACTTCGGCAACGGATTCTAGTTCCCGCCGTGGAACTCGACTGTAAACCAAAGGCTTTTTCGCCGTATTTTGAAACAGGCGCAAATCCGGAGAAATCTCAGCTGTCGCACAAAACACAATGGGCTGCGGAGAATTGCCGACAACGCCGCGAACAGTCAACCGTGGATTGTCCATCCGGACTGTTCCCCCGCCGACAAGGATACATTCTGCGCTACGTCGCCATTTCGCGACCCATTCGTCTGCGCAACCTCCCGTAATCTTTAAAGGCTTTTTATCGGACCGGGCAATGCTCCCGTTCACCGTTTCCGCGATTTTGCATTCGACAAAAGTTGTTCCACTTTGAACGAAAAAATCATACGCTTCATAAAAAGAAGAAAATTCTTCTGGCGGTGTTTCTAACGAGGAAACGATTCCCGCAGCAGCCAACACCAGTCCACTTTTTCCGCGAACCTTCGGATTGGGATCCGGATGGGCGAAAAAAACCCGGGAAATTCCCGCCGAGATAATCGTATCGGTACAGGGTGGTGTACGCCCATAATGGCAACAAGGTTCAAGCGTTACATACAATGTCGCTCCGGTAGCGGCATTCCCCGCATTTCGCAAAGCCATCACTTCAGCGTGTGCGCCGCCAACCGTTTGAGTATGCCCGCGGCCCACCACAACACCGTCCTTCACCACAACTGCCCCCACAGCCGGATTGGGAGAAGAAACGCCAACGGCGTTCAAGGCTTCTTCAAAAGCCAAATTCAAAAAATTCATGAAGCGTCCGATTCGATTCGCTGGCTTACGCCATACAGAATGTAATTTCCCACTTCATCTTTTTCCAAAGTACTACGCGTCAGCAAAGGGACAACGCTGCCGTCGCGATTTTTCACATGGACCAGAAATTCTGTCGGCGCATCACAGCTTTTTCCACTTTCCGACAAAGCGGAAATTCTTTTGTTCAACACTTCGCGAAAGCTCAAAATTTCGTCATCCCTGAAATAATTCGCATTGGATGAAAGAGGTCCCGCGGCATGATCGTCAATACCAAAGCGTTCCCGGGACACCGGAGTAATCAAGATAAATTGTCGGGTAAGGCAATCTATTTTCCAAACGATATTAAATGAATTGTTCAACATGATGGACATTTGCGTTTTGACTTTCAGCAATTCTTCTCGCGCGCGCATTTGGTCGTCAACCCCAAAGAATGAACAACACAACCATTCATGGGAACGATGCCAGTAAAAAAACGCATAAAGTTCATACCATTGCCAACCGAAATCAACATCCCGAATGCGAATCCGAATGCTGTCAAAAACCTTTTCCTTAGGAAACCCCTTTTGCTCCCGGTTTCGCGCCGTTTGCAAATTGCTGCGCAACAATTCCAAATCATCCGGATGAATCATTTCTTTGGGATCATGATGGATAACATCTTCGCGTCCAATTCCCATCACGGTAAGAACCGAATTCGAAGCGGAAACTATGCGCATCGTATTCAAATCGACAATGCACATAAGACTTTTCGTATACTGGTCGAGGGCTTCGATCAAAGCCACTCTGCGTTTTAATGAAACATTCCACAAAAGCAAGATAAATGCCAGAACGGCAAAAAGAATCAAACAAACAACAACGGGAAGCATCATGTATTTAAATATAAGAAAATTGGCACAAAGAAGCTTTTTATTCGTTGCAAAAATTTCTTTTTACTTTTGAACGATGAAAAGGGAGCCGATAAAATTCACAAAACATCCCTGTTTTGCAACACCCCATGCGAAAGGGAGAGCCGCCGAAACGGACTATTCATGTAAAAATCGGGATTATGAGTCGCCATCAAGACCGTCGTTCCGCGGGCGTTGATTTCCTTGAAGATGCGGAACACTTCGTTCGCATTTTCCGGGTCCAGATTTCCCGTCGGTTCATCGGCCAAAATCAAATAAGGGTCGTGTACCATGGCCCGGGCAATGGCTACCCGCTGCTGTTCTCCACCCGAAAGCGTATACGGCATGGCGAATCTTTTTTGGGAAATACCCACCAAGGCCAAAGCGTCAAAAACTTTCGCATTCAAATTTTTAGATGGAACGCCCAAAATGCGAAGCGCCAGCGCGACGTTTTCAAAAACATTCCGGTCTGGCAGCAATTTGAAATCCTGGAAAACGATTCCAATGTGCCGGCGAAGTTCCTGAACATTTGCGTCCGTCGCCGTTTTGGAATCAAAGACCAAATCCTTGTTGAATTGCACCATCACTTCGCCGCCGTGAAAATCATCGGGACGTTCATCCATATAAATGAGTTTCAACAACGTCGATTTTCCAGCCCCACTGTGTCCCGTCAAAAAGACAAATTCGCCCTGATTTATCCGAAGAGTGACATCGGAAAGCGCTTTCCAATTATCTTCGTAAGTCTTCGTCACATGCAAGAACTGGATCACGGGAAATCATTCCTTCAGGCGGATTTCAATATGCACTTCATCACGCCATTTTTTTACAAATTCTCGCAATTTTTTGTCTTCCATATAATTGATGGCAAACGCTTCGACTTTCATGTAATCTTCGTCTAACGTATAATCGCGAACTTGTTTCAAATCAGCCAGTCGAATCAGATGATAACCGCTTCCCGTCAAAAACGGTTCCGAGATTTCTCCTACAGAAAGTCCGGAGAGAGCCGCCACAAAAGAAGTGTCCACTTCGGATTTTTCCACCCAGCCGAGATTTCCGCCGTTGAAATTCGTTTCTTTATCGGCGCTGTATTTTCTGGCAGCCTCTGCAAACAGGGAATCCGTCGTCAGGGATTTCCGGAGAGAATCAGCCATTTGCAAAACCCGTAACGAATCCGATGAAGACGGAATCGTCCGCAACAAAATGACCGCAGTCCGAACACCGTCTTCTTTTCGCCCGACGACACGCACAATGGACCATCCCTGTTCAGTTCGAACCGGTTGCGGCGTATAAGCGCCGTTATCTACCGTTTTAACAGCACGTTCGTAAGCGGGATCCAAAAGCCCTTTCTGAACATACCCCATGTCACCGCCGCGATTTGCCGTCGAATCCTGCGAATGATTCTTGGCCAAAAGTTCCCACATGATGCCGTGATCCAAAGAATCAATCAGAGCTTCCGCTTCGCGCCGAACAGAATCCACCGTTGCAGAATCCGGTTCTATTTTCAAAAAGAGATGCGCTAAGCGCATACAGTTGTATTGTCTGGGAATAGAATCCTTATAGTGTTCATAAAAATCGGAAACTTCTTTCCGAGTCGGCTTGATTCCGCCCGCATACTTTTGACGAATGCGCCCAATCGTCATTTGTTCGCGCACTTGTTTTCCCAAATTTTCGCGGTATTGCGCCATGCCCATGCCGAGCTGAGCCCGGACAGCCCTTTCGAGAACTTCCATGCTGATGTTTTGCCGCGCTGCCAAATTTTGCAAATGCTGAGTTACCCGCAATTCGACTTCATCATCCGTAATTTGAATGGAGTCCCTGTCCACCCGGGAAAGCAAGACCTTGTCGTCAATCAAACGGTCCAAAACAAAGGCCAGCTGTTCCTTTTCCGACATTTTCGAAGATTCTGCCGAATTTTGGAATTGGTAAAGATTTTCCATCACTTCAGATCGCATAATGGGCTTGCCGTCTACGATTGCCGCTATGGATTCAAAAAGTTCCGGTGCCGCCGACAGCGAAGAGACTGCGACTAAGACCGAAGCGAAAAGTTGGATTTTCTTCATAAATTTTCCTGCCGTCCATTTTTGGCCGATTTGGCGATTTCTTCTGGATAAACAAAAATGACTTGACTGTTCTTGACTTCATTTTTAAACGCGGAAATCAGATCTTTCCGTTTTGCATAAAAGGCTAGCGTTTTGGCAAAGTCCGAAACTTCAGCAAAGGGTTTCACCGAACCGGAATCCAATTTGGAAAGTACGACAACGCTTTTTACATCCTTGCCACAAACTTTAGGCGCGCTCAATTTTCCCAATTCCGCAGTTCTTAATTGCACAGCCGGGCAAGAAAGCGGAAAAGTTGTCACCGAATCCCACGTGTCCACTTTGCGAAACATCCAGTTCTTGACCGGAGCTTCGGTCATTTTTTTGCGGGCGACCAACGCATAGTTCTGCCAGGCGGACTTTCCACTTGCATAAGTGACAACAGCCAAACGGTAAACATCCGCATTCCGCATAAAAGGCTCCGGGTGTTCTTCATAATAAGCAAGAGCCTCTTCTTCTGAAACGGAAATCGTATCGGCGACTTTGTCGAAATAAGCGTCGAGAACGATTTTCTTTTTGGCGTTTTCAATCAACAGGGCGACATCCGCTTGCGCATCAATTCCTTCTGACAAAGCGCGTTCATAAACGGATTGTTGAGAAACCCAATGTTCTACGCGCGAAGTCCTTTCTTCTATCGAAAGGCTGTCCCAAAGACCATCGGCGTTTACTTCGGAAAGTTTCAGTTCCGATTTTTCTACCCGAGCAAGTACCGGGTCCAGGTCCGCACCCATTTCACGGCAACCGGCAAAGGCCAAAACAAAAGAAAGGACAAAAAACAACAATTTCCGCATTGCGGATAAATTAGAAAATTCGCAACCAGTATTCCATTCGCCATTGAACCCATCACCGAATTTGCCCGCCATCAACGATTTTTGAACCGTTCCTTCAAGCGGAGCAAATCATTTTTGCCCACTTTTTCTTCTGCCGCCGAAGACAAGACAAACCGTTTGTAACGCAGCCATTCAACATTTTCAAAAAGGATTTGAAGCGCAACGCCGGATTCAAACAATTCAAAATCCGATCGGGATTTTTCCGCTGTAGAAAAGGCCTCGCGGAGTTGCTTTTGCTCCACCGGATTCAGAAAATTTCCCGAAAAATACGGTGCGAATTTTTCACGGAAACTTTTAACCGTTGGCAGGGAAAGCTCTTCGTTCCATTCCGGAATTTCAAGCGTTCTTTCGGGATACAAAAAGGCAAAAATCAAACGCAAGCGCCCATACAAGTTCTCTTCTGCCGAAAGGCGTGCAGAAAGTTCCAAAACCGGAAGAGAAGCCTTTTCTCCCCGGCGAAACGCGGTAAATGTTTCCCGGAAAACATTCCACGCACGGACAAACGCGGAAACGCCCAAATAAGAAGAATCTAACACAAAAAGGAATAGTCCTTTCCGCGAACGCGTTTCTTCGGCGGTTTCCCGCGAAGAAATTTCGGAGAAAGAGCGTATTTTGTGCGACCGCGCAAATTCAATTCCAGAAAACCGGGGAAGGAATTCTTCCAAACTGCCTGCGGTAAACTTTTGCTTTTCCGCCTCAGTCATGGCCAAAAGGGAACGCAGGGCAAAGCCCGATTCATCTTTGCGATTGAGAAACGCAAAACGGGATTCAAATACGGATTTAATGGGAGAATCCTCCCCTTTCACTGCTTGTACCCGGCGATAAAACTTTTGCCAAAAATCCGCTTCTGCAAAATTCATCGCCTTTTGTCCAAGTGGAGTCCAGCCAAAGAAAACGCCCAACACGGGGAACGCCAGCGAAGCCCCTTCCAAAACAGGCCGCACGGCATCAAAGAACTTCGCCATTCCGCATTCCGGAGAAAGTTCTAGAGGAAAGTTTTCAAGCATTTCGCGCGAAGTGACAGAAAGGTGAATTCTCAAATGATGCTCGTTTTGCGAATTCAAAACGGGCAAGGAACCTTCCGGTTTTTCAAGGCTTTCGAACGCTGCATACAGCGAAACCAACGGGGATTTTTCCGGATTTTTTTCTAGGTAATCCAAAAAACGATCGTCCAAATCGTCTTTCCTTTTTTCCCATTTTTTTCGGTCGCCTTTGGAAAGTTCGCGAAGAAACGCCTCTTCCATCCAATTCCGCCACTTGGGAAGTTCGCGTGCAAAGACCGCCGGGGAAAGTTGCGGTAAAAAGTCTGCGGGGATTTCCAAAGAAAGTCCA
The DNA here is from genome assembly GCA_964587155.1 of uncultured Fibrobacter sp. Classification (GTDB taxonomy): domain Bacteria; phylum Fibrobacterota; class Fibrobacteria; order Fibrobacterales; family Fibrobacteraceae; genus Hallerella. The sequence continues at coordinate 32,809 of CAZPKF010000017.1, read as the reverse complement.
TCCCAGACTTTTCCCGAATCAAAGACAAGTTCCGTGCGAATTTGCCTGTCCAAAATTTTTGAAAATTCCACGATGCCGCCATGGCGGGAACGTTCGCGTTCTTCTTGTTCGCGCTTCAATTTTTGCCGGTAAGCAGCCGAAATGACAGGATTGTTTTTAAACGATTCAAAATGCTCCCGTCCTGTTTCTGCCACGCTTACCCAATCCGATTCCCGAAAACGAAGCACTTCATCCGTATTTTTTGCGATAAAATCCTTCAACGTTTTGAGGGAAAAAACATCCGGGGCGCGTTCCACCAGATAATCCACTTGCAAATCTTCTGAAGGGCAAAGTCCAAAACGGCGAAGGCGCGTTTCTGCGGCGCGCAACGATTCCAAAACCCGATGATTGTGCTGCATAAACGGAAATGGCCTTGCCATGTCCCCTTCGACAACCGCTTCTAAGAAAAAAATCCGGGCCGCATCTTGGGGGTTAACGCGCCCATAATCGACGCGACGGGAACGGGAGAGCACCATACCGCGGAACGAAACTTCTTCTACCGCTTCGACAAATCCGCGTTCCGGATTCCACTTGGGTTCGAACCAGCGATACGTACAAAATTCCCCGGCTACGCGCACAATCCATTCCGGGAGAATTTCCGCCGCTTTCGTCAAAAAAACACGGCTCGTTTCGCGGACTTCCGCCGACAGGACAAATTCGGGGAACTTTCCCGCCAAATCGCTTCCAGGAAACAGATGCGCTTCCCGCCCGCCGACAAGACGGTAACAGCCCGCATCTTTGTCACGGCGGGCTATGCCGCCTAAAAATCCAGACAGCAGTGCGATATGCAAATTGTCCCTGTGAAAAGAGTTCAACGGACATGCGAAAGATTCGAATTTCACCTTGAGTATACGGCAAAATTGTTCGTAAAGATCAATCCATTCGCGGCAACGCAAAAAATGCAAAAAATGCTTTTCGCAATATTTCCGGAGCGAGTTCCAAGTCGTTCCCTTCCACTCTTGGGAAAATGCATTCCATTCCGACAAGAAGGTGAGAAAGTCGCTTTTGTGGCCACCCAAAGCCTTGTGCATCCGACGTGCTTTTTCTTTTTGCGCATCTTCTGACGGAAACAATCGGGGATCCTGGATGGAAAGGGCTGCGCAGACGATAATCGCCGGTTGCAAAACGCCCGAATCTTTTGCCCGAAGCAACACTGCAGAAAGGGCGACATCCATCGGCAAGCGCGACATTTCTACGCCAAACGGAGTCACACGCGCACCGCGCTCCACTCCAGAAAGCGCTCCCAATTCAAAAAGCGCTTTATACGCCCCACGGAAAGCGGATCGCGGAGGCGGCTGAATAAATAGAAATTCTTCAACAGAAAGTCCCAAACTGCGCAGCTGCAAGACAACATTGGACAAATTGGAACGGCGAATTTCCGGTTCCGTAAACTCTTCCCTGCTTTCAAAATCATCTTCGGTATAAAGCCGAACACAAACACCGGGTTTGACACGCCCCGCCCGACCCGTTCGCTGACGGGCGCTAGCCTGCGAAATTTTTTCAACGGGAAGCCCTTGAATCCGGGTTTGTGGATTATAACGGGAAACCCGCGCCATGCCCGTGTCCACTACATAAGCGATTCCGGGAATCGTCAAAGACGTTTCCGCGATATTCGTGGAAAGTACAATTCGAAATTTTTCTGATTGGCGAAAAACCCGTTTTTGCTCCTGCGGACCCATCCGCCCGAATAGCGGCAACACATCGAAACGTTTGGCATCCAATTTTTGAGTGAGTTCCCCACACAAATCCTGAATGTCGCGTTCCGTTGGCAAAAAGCAGAGTAGGTGATCTTCTTTGGCATTTTCTAGCGCAAGAATGGCATCACAGGCTTCTTCCACCAATCCAGAGTCACCCTTGCTGCGGGAAGGATTCTCTTGTGGATTTGCATATATGACCTGCACCGGATACATCCGGCCTTCGGCTTCGAGAACAGCCGATCCTTCGAAAAAGTGTTCAAACAGTTTGGCATCAAGAGTCGCACTGGCAATGACCAACCGGAATTCAGGCCGCGCTTTCAAAACGCTTTTGAAAATGCCGAGCAAAATGTCAATGTTCAAAGAACGTTCGTGCGCTTCGTCGATGAGAAGTGCCGAATAAGCCCGGAACAGTCTATCTCGGCGAAATTCCTGCAGCAAGATGCCATCGGTCATGACTTTTATCGGAGCATCTTTTGAACCTTCTTCTAAAAAACGGATACGCGTTGAAACGAGAGTTTCATCTTTCAATTCTTCGCGCAAACGGTCCGCAATGGACAAGGCCGCAAGCCGGCGCGGTTCCGTAACCCCAATTTTTCCATTTTCCGCAAGACCGCTTTCGAGTAAAAATTTGGGAACTTGCGTCGATTTTCCAGAACCGGTGTCCGCTTTTACGATTATCACCTGTTTACTTTTCAACAGTTCCAAAAATTCTTCCCGTTTTTTGACAACGGGAAGATCCGGATATTCAATATGCAACGTTGACAATGTCACAGAAATTCACCTAAACGAAGCGGATTTTCCATTTGAAAATTTTTAAAACGACTTGACCGCATTGCAATAGAAGCGCGTCCGATCTTCGCCTCCATAGGGAACCTGTATTCGATCCTCGCCAATCGCATGCAAAATCGTCGCCGAAAGAGATATTCCCGACGAAGGGAACCTTTGCGAAATTGTCGCATTCCAAAACCATCCGCCCTTGACAACGTAAGGATTTTCCGTTCGCAGATTCCATTTCGCATCCGATCGATAAGTCCATGCGTGATGAATGAAAAAACGGTCCCAGAGATTCCAATCCGCTTCAAAAGAAAGCCATTCTTCGACTGGGTTGACTTCAAAACGTTCTTCGTCGCCGTCTATCCGTTCAAATCCCGCTTTGGCAGTCAGGGAGAACATCTTGCTGTAAAGGAAAGAAACGTCCGCGTCACCTGCAATGCCGCGAATCCAAGAATCGATTCTGTCGACGTTTCCTGTCCGGTAAATCGCAGAACGCTTTCCGCTTTTTTTGTCGACAAATTTCTTGACTTCAAATGTTTCGGCTCCCTTTTCAATCCATCCCGACAAATTCATACCCAAACCAAAATGCCTTGTCAAGGTGCGCAAATCAAAATACGCGCGATGCAATTGCATCCAGCCGTCCGTTCGCAAAGAAATCGTGTCCGCATCAAAATATTCTTCATCTTCGCCAAGAGGGTTCAACGATGATGCAAAATGATTTTTGAATCCCACATTCATCTTCGCTCCCGACAATTCGGGAAACTCTAAATTCACGCTGTCTTTCGCCGCAAATTCTCGTCCGCTGGTTCCAGCGAAGCCAGAAAACTTCAAACGGGCCGTCGGGTTTAAGGAAAACTCTAAAAATGGGAATACAACGTAATCATCTTCGATGCCAAAGGGTACATAAGCGCTATCATCGACGACTCGAAAAGAAACGCCCAACGCTAAATTCCACAATCTCTTTTTTGCCAAATCAGAATCTTCACCGAGTTTAAGCGAACCGTTCAACTCTTTGCGATTTCCAACACGAGAACCCGCCTGAACCGTATATTCGGCATTTTCAAAAGCAAGAGCCGCCTGAAAATACTTGGAGTCAAATCGGGCTTCTGCTCTTGGCCTATACTCAACAGGAAGCCAACGGCCGGATTCACCCCACATCCAGACGTATTCATGCCCGGCAAGCAAAGATGTTTCGAACGAATTTGCCGAAAATCCGAGCCCCGCATACGCTGTACTGAGAAAAGGAAGGTTCTCTCCAAAGATGGAAAATTCTTTCGTATCCACAACATCTTCGCGAATTCGGCGGGCACCATTTGAATAATGATCAACTTGGAAAAAACGGGCCGTAGCCCAAAAGCCACTGTAAGACGGAGAACGGAAACCCGCTTCGAGCAGCGGAGTGCGATTGTCTTGGCCGGATTTTTTTCCGCCGTAAAGCGGATCTTGATACATCAAGTCACCAACTTCATTCCCTACCGAAATCCAAACAGAGGGCGCAAGCGGAGTCCAGGATGGCGTTTCCGACATCCGGTTTACAAAAATCCGATTTCGCAATTTTGAAGGGCTCCATTCTTCTGAACCGGAATGAATTCCCCCGCTACGGGCATCGCGGTCAAAAACATACGTGGGAGAAGCCGTTAGAAACGTTCCGTCGGCACGGGTATCCTGCATTCCTTCTGTTTCTGGCAGAATTTCGGCAAAAGCCAAAGCGGTAAAAAAGGCGGCACAACCGATTCCCAGCTTGAATTTATCCATCATTCGCTCCTACCAAAGTTTCCGTTGCAGATACAGTCCAAACCAAGCCGTTTGTGACGTTTCCGGTTCTGTCCAAAGATTTTCATAATACACCTTTGCACCGAATCGCCAATTTTCTAAAGTCACTATGGGCAAATTCAACCGCATGTATGCGCCGAATTCCGTTTCGTTGTCGTCCAACGTTGATACGGAAGCATCTCCGCCATCCCCATCGGCACGCATCCAAACGCAACTGAATCCCATTCCCAACGCCACTGGTTCTATAAAAGGAAGTGCGTAGTCGATTCCAACACGGCCGTTTGCCTGGTGAATCCCAGGATAATCGAGACTTCCCTTCGTCGGAAGGTAAGCGTATCCGAATTGCACAACTCCCGTTAAACGGCGGAAATACGCATATTCAAATTCAACAAGTCCATAATAAGTGTCATCCAGCGCATTTTTGGAATCGTCGAGCAAATAAAGCGCGCCCATTTCAATTCCAAGCGCCGCATGGGAAAATTCAACAGTATCCCGCGGCAAAGCCCAAATCGGGAGCGCCATCAAGGCTAGATAAAGAATCATTTTTTTCACGGTTTCCTCCGTAAAGCCGCCGCATAAAAACGGTCCAGCCCAAACTCATTTTGAGCAATGCGGACGGGCTCTTTCGCCATTTCAAAATCCAGATGTCCTTTCAAGAATTTTTGGACGACCTTATCCGTTTCTTGGGGATCCGGGCTGCAAGTCGCATAAACCAAGACTCCATTCTTTTTGAGCGCAAGGGAAGCCTTGTCCAAAATTTCAAACTGAAGCTTGGGCAACTCATCCAAATCTTTGGGATTCAAGCGGTATTTCACTTCTGGTCGGCGAGACAAAACGCCCAAATTGCTGCAGGGCACATCGAGCAAAATACGATCAAAACATTCCGAGAATTCCGCACGTGTCGCATCCAACACTTGCCAGCGCACATTTGAAAGTTTCAATCGCGAAGTCAAATCGGACACTTGTTCAACACGCTCTTTCGACAAATCCGAAGCGAGAATTTCCGCTTGGGGAAACGACTCCGCGATTAATGCGGATTTTCCCCCCGGAGCCGCGCAAGCATCCCAGACAGACATGCCATTTTCCACATTCAACAGTTCTACAACTTCCAAAGCAGCCGGATTTTGTACAGAAAAGAATCCATTTTTAAATTCTTCACTTTTCAAAAGCTCGCCCAAATGCGGTTCTTTCGGCCCTTCGAGAACTTCCAAATAACGGTCTTTAAAAAGACGCCCCGAGAGCATTAGACGTTTTTGCAATTCTTGTGCGGTCGTTTTCTGCACATTGACCCGAAGCCAAACACAAGGACGTTCGACGGATTCTTTCGCAAATTCTTCGGCAAACGCTTTGCCGTAAAAATCAAGCAGGCGGCGGACAATCCAATCCGGCAGGGAATATTCCAAACTGATGCGGCGCACATTCTGGGCAGGAAGTTTGGGCAAACCGTCCCGTTCCATTTTCCGCAAAACAGCGTTGACCAGTTTCACGGCCCCTTCGCCCAATTTGAGATTCCGGAGCATTTCTACGCTTGTATGGACAGCGGCATGAGACGGCACTCCGTCCATAAAGAACAGCTGATACATTCCCATTTCCAAAACGCACTGCACTTCGATTCCGGGCACTCGTTTCACGTTTTGACGGATGGCATTCAACAAAAGCAAGTGCCGTCGACAAACGCCCAAAGCGAGTTCCTTGGCAAAAGGCGAAAGTGCGTGTTCCCGAAGCATCACGCCATTCTTTCTCCAATCTTCAAGTGCGCGGTAAGCTGCAAGCCTTTCTTTTAATCCATCGTTTTGAAACACAATCCATCTCTCTTTTGAAGTCCACGGAGAAAATCGGCGGCGGGCATCGCCCTCTTGCCTTCCAACTGGATTTCTGTCACTTCCAAAACGCCATTTCCCGTTCCCACATACAGTTTATCTTTGTCTCCGCGCGCTTCTCCGGGCGAAAGCCATGTGGAACGGTGCGGAATCGTTTTGCGGAAATAAGCCGTTTTTCCCTGAAACAGGCAAAAGCCGCCCGGCCACGGACAAAAAGCCCGGATGCGGTTGTGAATTTCTAACGCCGATTTGGAAAAATCAATTTTGCCGTCATCCTTTTTGAGTTTCGGAGCCGGGGACGCCATTTGGTGTTCCTGTGCAGGAAGCTCTCCCAAATTGCCATACGCAATGCGGTCAATCGCCTTGTCCAACGCTTCGCTGCCGGGAATTTCCATTTTGTGCAACACATCTTCTGAAGAATCGTCGAGAGCTATTGGTATTTCTCGCTGCTCTAAAATCGGCCCGTGATCCATTTTTTCATCTAGCAAAAAGATGCTGACACCCGTTGAAGTATCTCCATTTGCAATCGCCCACTGGACAGGAGCTGCGCCGCGGTATTTGGGAAGCATGCTGCCATGGACATTGACTGCGCCAAACCGGGAGCAGGCCAAAACTTTTTGCGGCAAAATGGAAAAAGCGACGACAACAAACAAATCCGCATCGTAACGCTTCAAATCTTCGACAAAAGAATCCTCTTTGACAGACAATGGCTGCAAGACGGGAATACCCAATTCTTGCGCTTTCTTTTTTACCGGAGGGGCTGTCAAAACTCGCCCACGACCAACAGGACGATCCGGCTGCGTCACCGCACAAACAATCCGATGCGGACCTTGATTCAAATGGTCTAAGAAAAATGCCGCGAACTCCGGCGTACCCATAAAAACGATTTTCATGAAACCAAAAATAAAAAAACAGTTCGCATTCAATCCGGACTTTTTCCCATTCCGTGCGGAATTTCCGGAACCTAAACAGTCATCAAAAACACCAATATAAACAAATTCGGAGAATTTCACCCACCAATTTCCGGATTCTAGATTTGATACACTTGATACAGTTTTATATTTTTACACAAAAACATCAGCATGCCTTTACGGAGAAAAAGTATCTTTTGATAGAAAACAAAACGAGGATATAACAATGAAAATTCAAACCCTTTTAACAGCCCTTTCCGTGGGCATTCTTTTCTCCACTTCTATGGCACAAGACAAAGACTATTCCGGTGCGGAACTATTCACGCAAGAAACTCAAATGTATGGCAAATACGAAGCGCGGATGATGATGGCCGCCGGTTCCGGACTTGTCAGCTCCATGTTCCTTTACTACAACGATTCTTACTTAGGTTCTCCCGAGCCTTGGGTTGAAGTGGATATTGAAATCCTCGGAAAAAAGCCGGGAGCATTCCAGTCCAACATCATTTCCGGCAATGCGGCAAAAAAAGTAACCAGTGAAAAGATTCATGAGTTAAACGGTGCTTCAAACGAAGTTTACCACATTTACGGCATGGAATGGACCCCCAATTATGTCGCCTGGTTCATCGACGGACAACTCGTCCGCAAAACCATGACCGATTCCAACGACACCAAAGGACAGGTGGCAAATCTTATCCGCGAGCAAAGCCTCCGATTCAATCTGTGGTCCTCGGAAAGCGCGGGATGGGTTGGCGCATTCGATGATAAAATTTTGCCCGTTCATCAGTACATTGATTGGGTCAAGCTTTACGAATACACGCCAAATAGTGGAGACAACGGTTCTGACTTCACGTTAAAATGGACTGATGAATTTGAATCTTTCGACGATGATCGTTGGGCAACCGGAAACTGGACTTTTGACGGAAACCGTGTGACAATGAGCCCCGACAATGTAAACGTTCAAGACGGACATCTGATTTTGAGCATCACCAAAGCGGGCGAAGAGGGTTTTCACGGAACAGTTCCTACTGATTCGACAACAGCCATCCGAAAGCCGTCCGTCCGCAATCCGGGAGTTTCTCATTCCGAATACCTGAACACGTTCGATTTGATTGGACGCAACAAGGGTAAAGTCTTGAAAAAATGAAAGATACCGTTATCGAAGCGATACTCGCAATTCCTCACGCAGACGGAGAAAAATTGCCGTCTGTCCGGGAGTTGATGAAATCTTTAAATGTCGCTTCGGGAACAGTTCAAAAAGCCTTCGCCTCACTTCGAAAGCGGGGGCTTCTGCGTTCTTTTCCAGGAAAAGGTTCGTTTTGGGGAAAAAATTCCCAAACGAATCTTTCCATTGCGCACAAATTCAATTCCAAAATTCCCTGGGAAAAATTTCTCAACGATATTCTTTCGGGAACAGTTCTCACAAATGGACGGGTTCTCTCTCAAAAAGAACTGGCTTCTCATTACGGAATATCCCCATATCTCGTTAGAAAACTCTTGACAAAAGCCCAGCAAAAAGGACTTTTGGAACGAAAAGGGAAAAGGGGCTTTCAGACATCCAAACATTCCCAAATCCGGGAAGCGGAAGTTCTCTTTATTACGCGTTCAACGCCTTGGGGGGCCTTTCATCCGGCCAGCGAACGGGAAATGGAATTTCTGCGTTTCGCTTACCGTTACAGCGCAGAAAAGAAATTCAAATTGAGGCTCTTGGGATTCGATGAAACGGCAGAACGTTTTGTGGACAGAAACGGCACAGTTCGAAAGCTTTCTGAATTTCCCGACGCAGTCGGCATCATTCTTTCTACTCTTTTAATCGACAGACCGTTCAAAACGTTAAATGCCTTGCGCCCGTTTCCGCACCCCATTTCCATTTGGTGGGAACATCCCATCGATATTTTAGATTCCACTTTTTTGACCAAAGACGGCTGGACTTTTTTCAACTCTTCATTCGGAAAAAATCCTGGAGAAGTTGTCGGGCAGCATCTTTTGAAAAAAGGATTTCATTCTGCGGTTTATTTTTCCCCTTATCACGCCAGTTCTTGGTCTCAAGATCGACTTCGCGGACTAGAAGAAATCGGTCTCAATGTATTTCCCCGGGTTGACTCCAAATTCGCAAGCCCGTGGGATTTTCGCCACGTAGCGAGCCTCGACGGGCCAAAATTCAGCGTGGAATTCCGCGCAAGAAAACAAGAAAAAAAAGTCCTCCGGAAACTGTTGAAAGACGTTCCTTTCGACATTCCCTGGGTAACCGCCAACGATGAAGTCGCCGGGCTTTTAAGAGAACTGGAAGAAGAAGGCTCCATTCCTCGAATGCCGTACACGGTCGGATTTGACAATTCCGCAGAAAGTTATCTGCTGCGACTGGATTCTTTTGATTGCGACACGGAAAATCTTGTCCGACAGATGTTTTCGCACTTGGAATGGGGAAAAAACGATCCCTTTCCCCAAGGCGTTTTGCGGCAGATAGCAGGAAAAGTCATTGAAAAATAAACGCGTTTTCGCAAATGAATTTTTCTAAAAAAACGCTGTTTCACAAAAGAGGCGCGCCATTTACGGTTGACTTTGGACAGTTCTCCATTCCGCGAAATTTTCATTCCTTTTGGAAATTTATCAATGCATAAAACCCCGAAAGTTGTGTCCAACCTTCGGGGTTATTTCTCCAGCGGAGATAATCAGCAATTCATTCGGAATCTTTATTTCAAAGCGGAGAACAGAGAGAACACCATTCCCGGCCGGAAATATTTTCCCGCAGTATACTTGAGTGCCGTACTGTGGAGCAACGTGAACAGAGATTCTTCTGAAATCTTCGCCTGTCTAGCAAGAGGACCAAAAGCCTTTTTGAACGCAGCGAAATTCGTCGTGAGCGCTGGCGAAATCCGGCCATCCGAAAGAAGTGCTTTTTTCTTCGTCAATTCGACAATGAGCGTCTTGGCAAAAGAGGCAGAAACGCCCGCTTTCACCAAAGCGTCTTCGTGCAATTTGCAAGAACCGTTGAATCCTTCCGGAGCGGCAAACGGAATTTTTGCGGCATCATAAAGGTTGTGAATCATGCTTTCCACCAGTTCCCTAGCCTTGCCGAATTCTCCGTGGAGAATGAATCCGCTGGCAATGCTGTATTGAATGCCAATCCAAACATCGTGGGCCTGGAAGTTGGATTCATCAAGAGGAGAACCGTCTTTGTGCACCAAATTGGCTGCGCCGAGAAGTGGCGTGTTTGCCTTGTAATTGGTGCGGAAAATACGGTCAAGGGTGCGAAGGCCCTTATCTTTGTCCGTAATCGGCGGAAGATCCAAAAGCCGCAGATAAGTATCGGCCAGCATAGAATCGGCAAACACATCATCGGAATCCAGTGAAATTTTCGCCTTGAACGAGTCGTTGAAAGCTTCCGGCGCTTCGCTGTAAAGCCACATTTTTTTCCACGAACGAAGTTCCAATTTGGACAATTCTTCGTTTTCGGGAATGTCGGAATAATTCAGCCAATCGTTCAATTCGCGGAGCTTTTGCGTATCACTGCCGGAAAGGGGGAGCAAATCGGACAGGGCGTCGACAACTTTGTCAAAGTTTTCGAAATTCACATCTTTCGCTTCGATGGGTGTCGCGAAGAAGTGGAAGTAGCCTTCGTTTTCATCCCACAGAGCGGCGTGGAATTCCGTTTCGGCTTCATCCGCTTTCTGATTCCAGTTCAAAGCGCGCGAGGCATCGCCTTCCAACTCGGCAATCCTTGCCGCGGCACGCAATCCCGCGATCCAAAGGGATCCGCAATAAACAGAAATTCCATTGGAAGAAAGATTGTCAAAGGTGTCGTCCGTTCCGTGAGTCAACGGGAAATTTTCCCCTTCAGCGACCATTTTCTCCAGGTATTCCATGCTGGCATAAACGGCGTCCTTGCAATAATCCACAACGGATTTTTCCCCGGTGAGCTTGTAGTGGCGAAGAACCATCAACACATACTTCGGCGCCAAATCCTTCCACTCCTTCACGTTGTGCCAGTCATAAGCATCCGGATGAGGAACAAAAGGACTGCCCAAATCGTGGATCACGGCACCCGTTACCGCAAGCGGGCCTTCGATTTTTGCTTCGGGAAGATCCGCGTAAGGATGGTTCACATATTCATGATGGCGGCGCACCGTCGGATCAGCTGCCAAAATGGCATCGGCAAAACGTTTCATCACCTCGCCGTCCAACCGCGGCAACAGTGCTAGCAGAGAGAAGCTGCCATAAAAATAAACGTCGAGCGAATTGAAGAACGGATAGTCGGCGCATTCGCGAACCAAGAAGTTGTCGTCTTTGTCCCAAACGGTCGCTTCTGGAATAAAGCTCAGCGTGTTCAACGCCAACGAACGGAATTCCGCCTGTTTCTTTTTGTCTTTCGGAAACAGTTTTGCCAACGATTTTTCCGGCGTCAAAGCCCGGAACGCTTCACCAAAGGATTTTTCAAATTCCCCATCAAAAGAAAGCGCTTCAGAAAGCATGGCTTTGACACGGCCAAACGCTTCAGGATAAAAAACCGTGTACTTTTTCTGCGATTCCTTTTCACCAAAACGAATTCGAGAAAAATCCAAGACCGTATTGAATTGAATGGAAGCCTTTTGACGGGGCTTCAAACGGACCGTGGCGACAAGTGCTCCGGCAACCGTTTCACGTCCGCTGTAAACATTCTTGATGAAATTTTGCGAAACGCGGCCACTGTGGAGCGCACCGGCCAAAACCGATTTCTGGTCATCGCGGTAAAAGAGAGGCTTCGTTGTCACATTCACGTCGTCTTTGGGATTCCAGGCGACGCTCACCCCCATGCAGCCATCAAAATCACTTTCGGCCAATGTTTTTTTATTGTAAAATTCAACGCCTTTGACTTCGCGGCCATCGGCAAGAGACATGCCAAATTCTCCAGCCAGCGGATCACGAGCAAGCGGCACCAAAACAAACGAAGAATCTTGCACACTTTCGCGGTCCTTGCGAACCTGATAGCCGCAATAATTTTCCTGCATTTGGACGATGGTCAATTCACGGACTTGCTTTGTCGGATTCGAAAATTCATAACGGGTCGCGCTGACGGGAAGGCTCGAAAGGCGTTCGTTACCCGGAAGAACGTAGCTGTATTGGTAACGGGAAATCTGGATTCCTTTCCTATCCTTATATTCAGTCCGGGAAATCGGATATTCCGCCGTATAATCCATTTTTTGCGCGTCATAACCCTTTTCACCCAAAAATTCCGTTTCGTCACCGAATGCACCTGTGAGCGCGCCCTTGCTTTCTACCTTTTCACCAAGTTCACCGTCAAAGAAATCGATGAGAATGGAACGGTTGAATTCCGCAGTCGCCGTTTTTCCGGCATCCATCAAGGCTTTAGTCCGCGGACTGAATTCCGTTTTCCAACGCAAAAGGGCGTCTTTGTTTGTCGCAAAAAATGTTTTGTCCAAAAGGACTTTCGCCATTTTCTTCAGCACCTCTTTTTCTGTCTTTTCGGAAAACAGCGGATTTCCTTCGGAATCTTTCAAAGGGTAAAACTGATTTTTGCGGGAGAACTCGGTAAAATTCCGAATGACAAGGGGAGCCTTGGCATCGATGACGGCTTCGCGGTAAAAGACGTTTTGCAAGCGCAAATCTTCTGGATTTTCCGCACGCACCTGAACTCCTGGAATCAAGCTGGTAACCGGAGTCGTTCCCGCCGGCGTCACGGTGAATGTACTGCCGATGCCACCGACCGCAATCCCCGTCGTCGCAGGAGTCGTTGTAAGCGGCGTATACCACGGCTGAATAAATTCGACAGCAAGTCCTTTTGTCATCAAGTGCTTGACATTGCCATGCAACTTGGCGGATTCAAGATATTTATCAAACGTCATGAGGAAAGTTCCTGTGGTTGAAAATAAAATTCCGTAAAACAATTTAGAAAAGTTATTTTTGAACCATGTTTACGTTCGGCGCTTTTGCCTCGGGTGGAGGCAGCAATTTCAAAACAATTCTCTCTCACGCCAAAGACGGAACTCTTGGCGGTGACTGCCAATTCTTGATAGTCAACAACGCCAATTGCGGTGCAAGGCAAATCGCCCTGGATTTCGGAGTTCCCGTTTACCACATTTCTTCTCTCACGCATCCGGATCCCTCTGATTACGAAAAAGCTCTTTTGAATGTGCTGAAAGAGCATCCCGTAGATTTTGTCACCCTTTGCGGATTCATGAAACGCATCCCGGATTCTTTTTTAAACGCCTTGAAAAATCGCGTACTGAACGTGCATCCGGCACTTCTCCCCAAATTCGGCGGCAAAGGATTCTATGGTATCCGCGTGCACAAAGCAGTCATCGCCGCCAAAGAAATAGAAAGCGGTCCAACCATTCACCTAGTAACAAGTCAATACGACAGCGGCAAAATTTTAGCACAAAGCAAAGTCCCCGTTTTGGATTCGGACACGCCGGAATCACTCGCTGCAAAAGTCTTGAAGCAGGAACACAACCTTTTCTGGAAAACCCTCCGCGATTATGCACATTCGGAGATTCCGCGATGAAGTTCAAAGTTCCTCCTTTTCTCAAAAACATCGAAAATCCGATAGCTGGAGAACTCGCATTGCGTACAAATTATCCCGACTGCTGCATCATTGGGATCGATGAAGTCGGGCGCGGTCCCTTGGCGGGGCCCGTCATCGCCTGTGCGGCTATCCTCCAAAATCCCCAAGGAAACACTTCTTTAAACGATTCCAAAAAATTGTCCCGAAAAAAACGGGAATCTCTATTCGACCAAATCAAAGACGAATGCCTTTGCTACGCAATAGCAAGCGCAAGCGCCGCAGAAATAGACGCTTACAATATTCTCGAAGCAGATTTTTTAGCCATGCGACGGGCTTTGAACGCAATCGGATTCCCTGGAATCGAAACATCTGCACCAGAAATTCCGATTGAATCCAAAGGGAAAATTTCACCAAACGCCAAGATCCTTGTCGCTGTCGATGGGAACTTAAAAATCCGCGGGGTTCCCCAAGAATTTCAAATCGCAGTCATCAAAGGAGACGCTCGCATTGCAAGCATTTCTGCAGCATCGATTTTAGCCAAAGTTTACCGCGACCGCTACATGGACGACCTTGCCGAAAAATATCCCGGATACGCTTTCGAAAAAAACGCAGGATACGGAACCAAAGCGCACCTCGACGGAATCCGTAAACTCGGATTATCCCCCGAACACCGCAAAAGTTTTCATCCCAAAAGTCTTCAAACCGATTTATTCGAAGCCCGTTAAAGCGCGCTTCACCGAAGTTCTCCCAAGCTAATTTCCAGTCTTCGGCATCATTCCGTTTGCAATCTTTCTATATTTATGCGTATGAACGAATGTTTGCATAAGAACAGTCTTGGTCCCGTTGTCTTTCACGACAAAAAATTAGAACTCGGTCCAAACGGTTTTGTCCTCGAAAACGGAAAATCCCTCCCCGAAGTTTCAGTCCGTTACGAATCTTATGGCACGCTAAACGAAAATTGTTCTAACGCAATCTGGATTTGTTCCCCGCTGACGGCAGATGCCCATGTCGCCGGTTATTACAGCCCCGAGGACAAACACGTCGGCTGGTGGGATGCCCTGATCGGCAGCGGCAAGGCCATCGACACGGACAAATATTTTGTCGTCTGCTCCAATGTCTTGGGCGGCTGCAAAGGGACGACAGGCCCCGCAAGCATCAATCCGCAGACAGGAAAGCCTTATGGTTCCGCGTTCCCGACAATCACCATCGGAGACATGGTCCGCGTACAAAAGAAGCTTTCCGAAGAGTTGGGCATTCGCCGCTTCCACTGCATCATCGGCGGATCCATGGGTGGATTCCAAGCGATGAAGTGGGCCATTTTTTACCCCGAAATCATCGAACGCGTCATTTTGATTGCGACATCTCCCGGATTTTCCGCCCAAGCATTGGGATTTGAAATCGTTGGGCGCGATGCCATCACGCAAGATCCAAATTACAACAACGGCGATTATTACGGCAAACAAATTCCCGCCACGGGACTTGCAAACGCGCGGAAGCTGGCGCACATCACCTACCTTTCCGCAAAAGGAATGGAGAAACGTTTTACCCGCGCGGATATCCGCATTGAAAATCCGCAGAAATTCTACTCAGGATCCTCACTGGAAACATATCTGGATCACCAAGGGAAAAAATTCATTGATCGTTTCGACGCCAACAGTTATTTGCACATTGCCCATGCAACGGACACTTTCGATTTGGCTTCTGAATACGGTTCTCTCGAAAACGCCTTCAAAAATGTACAAGCCGATTTTTTAAACGTGAACCTCTCCACGGACTGGCTTTTTCCGCCAAATGAATCCCGCAAAATCACAGATGCTCTGTTGAACGACGGCAAAGTCGTGACCAGCTTGGAATTGGACACCAATTTTGGACACGATGGATTCCTCATCGAATACGGCGCATTGGGAATGGCTGTTTCGCGATTCTTGGGAGGCCATCTCGGCGATGCGCCGTCAACCGGAACACCGGCTTTTCACAGTGAAAAAGATATTTCGATTATCGATTCGCTGATTCCGGCAAACGCCCGGATTCTAGACCTTGGCGCTGGCGACGGGCTTCTCATCGATTCTCTGTGGAAACGGAAAAAAGTAACGGGAGTTGGCGTAGAAAAAGACTTTGCAAATATTTTGGGTTGCATTGAACGCGATGTTCCCGTCATCGAAAAAAAATTGAATTTGAAAGCCCTAGAATCCTTTGCGGACAACAGTTTCGATTACGCCGTTTTCAACCGCACCCTTCCCGAAGTCCGCAACCAGAAATTGATGCTTCGAGAAATCATGCGCATTGCGAAGCACGCAATCATCACCTTTCCGAATTTCGGATCTTGGGAAATGCGCTTCGCGCTCTGCTACCACGGGCGAATGCCGAAATCGCCGGAGTTTCCCTACGAATGGTACGAAACTCCAAACATCCACTGTTTCACATACCGCGACTTTGTTCGCCTAGTCGAAGCAGAACACTTGAAAATCGAAAAAATCGTCACGGTGAACGAACACCGCCTGAGCAAAATTCTCACGGCGATGGGACTTGTCAACTTAGGCGCAGAACGCGTCGTGGCGATGGTCAAAAAAGCCTGATTAAAATTATATTTTCCCTATGGCTATTTTATCAATGACAGGTTACGGCAAAGACGAATTCCAACTGCAGGGAATGCCTTGCACGCTGGAAATCCGCTCGGTAAACAACCGTTTTTTGGAAATCGCTTGCCACTTACCCAAAACATTTTCCTATTTGGAATTCACCCTCAAAGAAGAAGTCAAAAAATTTCTGACCCGTGGTTCCGTCAACTTGAACATCTCTTTGGGGGACGGAGAAACCTCCACACTCCCAACTGGTTATTCAAAAGAAGCTGTCGAAGCATTTTTGAAAATCGCCGGAGACATTAAACAGCAATACAAAATTTCGGGCGAACCCAGCTTAGAACAGGTGTTGGCGGTTCCCGGCGTGCTTCTTTATGAAAACCGTTCCGACGAAGAAAATGCCCAAAAGCAATTGTTGGCGTCCCTCGACAGGGCTTTAGAATCATTAGTCCGGATGCGCGAAAAAGAAGGCCAAAATTTGAAACGGGATTTAGAATCCCGCGTTCACGAAATGGATTCCGTCTTAGACGAAATTGCAAAGCAGGATCCCCTGCGGATTGTAGAATGGAAACGCAAATTTGAAGAACGACTGGCCTCCCTTGTCGGAGAAGCAGGCGTCGACCCGATGCGCGTTGTCCAAGAAGCGAGCGTCGTTGCAGACAGGCTCGACATCAACGAGGAAATCACACGGTTCCGCAGCCACAACAAGCTGTTTTTGTCCACCTTGGAACAAGGTTCAAACCAAGGCAAGCGGTTAACATTCATCTTGCAAGAAATGGGACGCGAAGCGAATACGCTGGCCACGAAATGCCAAAATGCGCAAATTGCAGCCCTAGCCATTCGTCTGAAAGAATCTGTCGAAACTATCCGCGAACAGACGATGAATATCGAATAAAAAAAAACTGGTGCGGGCCATAATCTCAGCCCGTCACCAGGAATGTTGAATTAAAGTTCCGGTTGTTTTCCCGTAAGACGGACAAAGATTTCTTCGTATTTGGCGAGCGTATTTTTCACGACATCCGCCGGAATTTCCGGACCCGGGTACGTTTTTCCCCAATCCAAAGTTTCCAGCCAGTCGCGGACGTATTGCTTGTCGAAACTTTCCTGATTTTTGCCGACTTGATACTTGTCCTTTGGCCAGTAACGGCTTGAATCCGGAGTCAACACTTCATCGATTAGAACCGTTTTGCCGTCAATTTCGCCGAATTCAAACTTGGTATCGGCCAAAATGATGCCTTTTGTCGCTGCGTAATCGCGGGCCTTCGTATAAATGTCAAGGGAAAGGTCGCGAAGCTCTGTCGCCACTTTTTCGCCGACAATATCGAAAGTTTGTTCAAACGAAATATTTTCATCGTGCCCAACATCCGGCTTGGTACTCGGCGTGTACAACGGCTGTTCGAGCTTTTGACAAAGTTCAAGGCCTTTAGGGAGAACGTGTCCGCAAATCTTACCAGTCCGCTGGTAATCTTTCCAGCCAGAGCCGACGATATAACCGCGAACAATGCATTCCACGCTGTGACGCTTTGCCTTTTTCACAATCATGGAGCGTCCGCGCAAGTAATCCTTGTACTTTTTCAGCGCAGCCGGATATTCTTCGACATCCGCCGTAATCAGATGGTTCGGCATCCCCAGATGTTCGAACCAGAACAGCGAAAGCTGGTTGAGGATTTTCCCTTTGCCGGGAATCGGTGTGGGCAACACCACGTCGAAAGCGGAAAGGCGGTCGCTAGCGACCATCAGGAAGCTGTCCCCCAGGTCGTACATGTCGCGGACCTTACCTTGGTGGAACAGCGGAACGTCTTGAATCGGAGTTTCAAATTTCATACTCATGGTGATTCAAATTTAATTAAATTCCCACTATGAAGACAATTGGAATCTGCGGAAAAATTGGCAGCGGAAAGAGTGCAGTCGGAGCCCTCCTTTCGGAACGCGGTGCATTTGTTCTGGATTTAGACCGCGAAATGCACGCTCTGTATGCGGAATCGGAACTTCTCCGGCAAAAAATCGCAGACCGTTTTGGCGCAAATTGCATCCGGGAAAACGCTGTAGACCGCATCGCTTTGGCCAATTGCGTTTTCAAAGACGTGAACTCTCTCGCCGATTTGGAAAACATCGTTTACCCCATTCTCCAGGAACGAGTCGAATCAAAGCTTTTGGCAAAGGCCTCATCCCCCAATTCCCCCAAATTAGCCGCCATCGAAGGCGCTCTGCTTTTTAAATGGCCCGAATTTTCACATAGACTTTCAGAAATTTGGATAGTAGAAGCCCCCGATTCCCTCCGTCTCGAACGTTTAATGCAACGGGGACTTTCCCGGGAAGACGCCGAACGCCGGATGCAAATCCAAGCACAAGATCCTCTGCCCCCCAATGCGCATTACGCCCACATCGACAATTCTTCATCATTGGATTCGGTGCTTTCCCAAATTCAAAAATTGACCCAAATTTGAAACCATCCATCCCACTAGAGGCTTTTGTAAAATAGAACGGAATGATTTTGGGAAAATTTTGAAAAATTTTTCAAAAAAGGCTTCCCGAAATTCTAAATTTGAACCGTTAGGTAACGAATGAGCAACGACTTGACATATCCTACAAGGAAGCACTAACGATGCTGTTTTCTCAAATTGCCCAATGCGTCATTTTCCTTATCGGCGGCGTAGGCATATTCCTCCTCGGATTACGATTCCTTTCCATGGGCCTGCAAACAATAGCCGGTCCGACACTTCAAAAACTCATCGGCAAAGTCACGAACCACCGTGTTCTTGGGGTCTTGGTCGGCATGGGAGTCACCTGCCTTGTCCAGTCTAGCGCAGTGACCATGGCCATGGTCATCGGTTTTGTAAACGCCGGGATCATGCAGCTTTCCCAAACATTAGGCGTTATCATGGGCGCAAACATCGGGACGACTATCACCGGCTGGGTTCTAGTCCTCAACATGGACCAATACGGAATGCCTTTGGCTGGAGCCTGCGCTCTTGTTTACTGTTTTGCCAAAAAAGAACGCGTTAAATATTCGGCCCTAGCCCTCCTCGGCGTGGGCCTTGTTTTTGTCGGCCTCGCCGCAATGAAAGTTTCCCTTGCACCGGTTTCGAACAACCAGGACTTCTTAAACGCCTTGGCCGTATTCAACGCCGAAAGTTTCTTCAGTATTTGCGCATGCATTCTCGTGGGATTCCTCCTTGCGACCATCATGCAATCCAGCTCCGCCTCTTTAGGCGTCACCATTGTCCTTGCTTCTCAGGGACTCATCGGATTCAACACCGCAGCGGCAATGGTCTTGGGACAAAATATCGGTTGTACGATTGCCGCCTTGATGATTGCGGCTAATACATCCCGCCATGCACGGCGCGCGGCCATTTTCCACTTACTTTTCAACGTCTTTGGCGTTATTTGGGTAACACTCCTATTCGATCCAACGATTTCCGGCATGAGATGGCTTTTGAATACAGCCTTTGGCGTGGCAAATCCAGACGATCCCAAGAACGTAACTCTAGCCATTGCCCTTTATCATACAACGTTCAACATCGTCAACACGCTTGTCCTTTTGCCTTTCACCGGAAAGATCCCCGCACTTTTAGACAAACTGTTCCCGAACAAAGTTACTCCAAAACACGCCGTAGTGACAAAACTCGAACCCGCCCTTATCAAATCGCCCTTTGCCGCGATTACCCAATCGGCCCGCGAAATGTCCATGATGAACAAAACCGTACGCGATATGCTTGGCGATTTGCGGCTTGTCATTGACGGCAAAGCAGACAAAACAGTCGTTGAACGCATTTTCGATGCCGAGAACAAATTAGACACGGCACAGACCGAAGTCATCGGTTTTTTAACGGCTCTTCTATCGACCAGCGTTTCAAAAAGCATTGCGAACGATGCCGAACGCCAACTCCGTATGAGCGATGATTTAGAATCGGCATCCGACTACGTGACTCAAATTTTAAAGCTCGCTCTCCGGATGCGGGATCACAACGTGAATTTTGACAAAACGCACCACGAAGAACTTATCGTCTTGCACGAAAGCGTTTCAAAACTGGCTGCCGATGTGGGCGATGTTTTGGAAAACCCGCAAGATGTCCGAAAACTAGTCGAAGTCCGCCGCGAAGGCCACGAAATTACAGAACTTGTCCGCGAATACCGAGCAAAACACTGGAGCCACGTTGCAGAAATCAACGAAGACCCCCTGTTGACGACAACCTTTACCGATTTACTGAGCTCTTACCGGAAAGTCAAAGAACACTTGGTGACGGCGACTCAGGCCTTGGGCGCAGAAATCGTCCACGAAGATGTGCGCGCTTAAATTCCAAGCGTTCTCACATCTTTATAACGACCAGTGATATTCTAGTCCCAACTGGATAAAGCAGTCAATAGTTGAACCGCCGATTTCCGTTGGTTCTGCAACGGCATCCACAGACGGTTCCCTGTCTAAGATACGCCCCCGCCCGGCGATTCCCGCCCGCAAATCCAAGCCATAATGGTCAAAGAAAATTCCCCGGACACCGGCAGAAAGCAGAGCGCCCTTGTAAAAGTCCTTGAATTCAAATCGCGATTTATAAGCGCCCGAAGGTTCATAACCGCTTTTCGTGTCGATGGATTCTGAAAAGAAGCTATACAAAAAGCCCAAAGAAACATGTGGCATCAAATCGACCTTTTTCCCCAGAGGAATCCGATGGGAAAGCACAAGGCCTATTCCGATTTCAAAACGGTAAAAAGTCCATTCATCCAGTTCCCTGTAAACAGAATCGCTTTCATCGATTTTCGCTTCGTGTTCCGAAAAGCGGAAAAAAAGTTCCGCCCCGATGAAATCGTACCAGTTTGCCTCGGCGTAAACATTCAACAACGGAGAACCGTCTTCCAAAAAATTCCAGGCAGACAGGGAATCTCGTGTATTGCGGTAATTCTTGATTTTGCTGTCTAATTTTCGCTGATACCAATCATCAGGAGTCAACGGAATCTTGGCCCGCGTATAACCGCCTGCGACCCCCACCCACCACCGAAATTTGGGAAGCTCCGCATAAAAATTATCCGGTTCCGTCGATTTTTTGGCGCGTTCTTCTTTAGTTAAACGCCGGGAGGCGCTGCCTTCAAAAAACATTTCCGCAATTTCATCGCCCAATTGGATTTTATCCGCATGATACGGAAGCACTCCCGCCGCCTTTGGCGCATAACTGCCCTCGTCAAAAAGCGCAACCAGCAGGGAGTTTCCTTTTCTGCTCAAGTAAAGGAGATATTTGTCTTCCACTCCCGAAATTTTTCGTTGAACTTCTGGATTGCGCGCCTTAAAATATTCCGCAGGAAGTCCCCGTTCCAAATTGTTTCCGAGCCATTTGGCGTAAAGAGCGGCATTTGTGTCCCGCGTCCATTCCCCCGCCACGCGGACCGAAGGATTTCCGATGCCGCCATTGCCCCGTTTTAAAGATAGGGCAAATTCTTTTGCTTCGATAGGAATAGTGGAATCCGGCGTCCACAAGAGAATTTCCGGGTCTTGCCAAAGAACGTAGGGACTCCGAAAAAAAACTTCCCCGGCGAACAAAACGGTGGCGGACAAAAACGTCAAGATAAAAATCAAGCGCCATTTCATTGCACACCTCCGTCAATTCCCCGGATCAAGCTGTCTGCCGCCAACGCCGAAACTTTCGACACATCTCCCGCGGAAAGTTCCCCCGCTATTTCAAGAGGAACTTCTGCAACAGCGGAATAAAGAGCGCGCTGTTTTTCGTTGTCCCAAAGCGAATAAGACAAGATGATTGTCAACGCATTCGAAGTGCGTTTGTCAGAATCTTCGCGGTTAATCAATGCGTAATCGAAAAAAGCGTCTTTCGAAAGATCCAAGCCCAGCGTGCATTCGTGGATGAGAATCAAATGTTTGGGCGCATTTCCGGATTCCCCGCGGAGAACAACACCTTGCTCAGGAAACGCACCTTTGACATAAATCCGTTCATCCAATTTTTGCGATTCTTCGGGGAACGAAGCGTAAAAAGAATCCGGCCAAACGGAAAGTTCCGGATAACGCATTTGCCGCAATTCCCGAACAAATGCGTCTTCAACTTGTTTTCCCAACACCGTGTAAACGGAATCCCGGGAAATTTCCAGTTTTTTAGAAAACCATTTGTCCCGCGTAATGACGACCGCTTGATGCAAACCAAGTAAACCGATTTCTTCTTCGGCTTTAGGCGATTCACGGTAATAAGGATGACTTGCGCTCCATTGTTTGCCTGTGCAAGAAGCAAGGACAATTGCAAACAGCAAGAGCGCAAACCGCATTACACACCCCATTCCTTCCGATAGGCGCGGACTCGTTCTAAAATATCGGCAGGGGCGTTTATCGCCTGGCGGTTGGATTCGTTTTCGAGGAACGCGATGATATCGTCGATATTGATGATGGAATGCGCTTCGATTCCATAAGTTTCTTCAACGGTTTCCAATGCGGATTTCCCGTTTTCCAAACGTTCCCGACGATCAACGGAAATAAGTAAACCTTTAATTCGCGCATTGGGGAAATTCTTCATCGTTTGCATGGTTTCGTTTACAGAAGTCCCCGCCGTAATAACGTCTTCAATAATGACGACATTTTTTTCTTCGCGATACGTGTCTCCGACAAGATTTCCGCCTTCTCCGTGATCCTTCGCTTCTTTACGGTTATAAGTAAAGCTCAAATCCAATCCGTGATTTTCAAAAAGGGCAATCGCCGTGGCTGCGCAAAGGGGAATTCCTTTATACGCAGGTCCAAAAAGATTTGTAGCCTTGCCCTGAAAATGTTCCACAAATGCCTGAGCATAGAAAGCGGACAAACGGGATAGAGCCTTTCCCGTACGAAATTCTCCCGTATTGATGAAATACGGCGTATGGCGACCGCTTTTGGTTACGAAAGAACCAAACTTGAGAGCTCCGGTTTCAACCAAAAAACGTACAAATTCTTCTTTGAAAATCATATCAATTCGCTCCTCCGATAAGCAGGGAAAGGATTCCGCTCAAAACCTGATAGCTGGTGAAGGCAGATAGGGATACTAGAATGATGGAAACCAACACGCAAAGTCCGATATACCAAAGGAACGATTTTTTGAATCCTTTGATTTTCAACTTGAAAATCAACCAGGCGATGACAGAAATTATCGCGGCGAAAATCCACGCAACTGGGGCAGAAATCGCAGCAAGGCAGCTGACCAGGTAAACGAGCGCAATCCCCGGAATAAAGAAGAAAATAATCGCCAACACCGTCAACAAGGCGAATCCGACAAAATAAGTGAATCCGCGTTCTTTCTTGACGATTACCTGGGGCTTTTCCGGAGTGCCTTCACCCGCTGCCGAATCTTTTTCCGGGACCTTCACCGTTTCGGGAGCCGGAAACGATTCGGGAATTTGAGTTTCTGCGACTTCTTCGGGATTCGGATTCGTCGAAACGATTTCCGCATCCTGGATTTTCTTTTCGTCTTCCATAGGAGAATTCCTTACAGAATGAATGTGCGTCCATCGAATACGAAGACGCGGTGTTCGAGCCAAATTTTAACTGCCGTGGAAAGGGTTCGTTTTTCAATGTCCTTGCCTAGCTCCACAAGTTCGTCGATGGATGCCGTTTCTGGGACCCGCTGCACGTCTTGGCAAATAATCGGTCCCTGGTCCAAATCCTGGGTAGCGAAATGCGCCGTCGCCCCGATGATTTTCACTCCTTTGTGCCACGCCTGATGATAAGGCTTTGCCCCTTTAAACGCGGGGAGGAATCCGTGGTGAATGTTCACAATCTTGTATTCAAATTCTTCGGTGAATTTGGCAGAAAGGATTTGCATATAACGTGCGAGCACGATGCCGTCCGTTTTCGTCTCTTGGATGATTTCGCGGAATCGATTTTCGGACACAGCCTTGTCTTGATTGCTTGGAACGTAGTAAAAGGGAACGCCGAATGTGCCGCCGACAGGCCCTAATTCCGTATGATTGCTCACGATGCAGCTAAATTCACAGGGCAAATCCCCATCGCGGTGTTTCAACAGCAAATCGTAAAGGCAATGATCCGTTTTGGAAACAAACAGGGCTAGCCTCTTCACCTTGGACGTATCGTGCAATTTCCATGCGAGCGAAAGGCGCGGGCCAATGGATTCAAAGTGCTTGGAAATTTCTTCGGCAGCATCCGGTTCGCATTCAAAAACGGCGCGCAAAAAAAATGTTTCAATATCTTTCGCCGTGTGCTGAGTCAAATCGATGATGTTGGCTCCGGCTTTGGCCAGAACCTGAGTGGTCCCGGCGATAAGTCCTTTTTGATCAGGACAATGAATTTGCAAAATATAACGGGTTATGCTCATGTGGCAAATATACAAATCCGAAAATTCATTCTAATTCCCGCACAAGGAAAATTTCACCATTTAACCGGAAAAATTCTCTTTCACCATCACTTTTCCCCAAGCGCATCCCTGACGCAGCGGAGGCTTGCGCCAAATTCCGAACGGAACGATTCATAAAAAATCTGAGAAGAATTCTTTTTGAAAACAGCAACCTTGCCATCTTCTGTCCAAAGATACGCCTTTTCTCCCGCATCTCTGAATTTTCTCTCTTTTTCCGGAACATCTGCCCGGGCGAAATGCGCACCACTCGCCCGCAAACCAAAACTGAATTCATCAGTCCCGTTTCCCGATTGGCTTTCCGGAAGACCGTTTTCGTTCCATCCAAACGAAGCCTTCAATTTTTTTGCGGGATTTGCGCCAACGACTTTCGCCAAGGATTCGAAATCCGAAATTTTTGGAATGCGGAATCCCGTTGGGCACGCGCGTTTTGCACTTTCGAAATCATAAAGCCTACCCCATACGTTGCATTGCATACAAACAGAACCTTTCACCGGAGCGAATTTGATATTTTCCGCCGTCCAAATTTGGTTTCCGATGCGGACCCACTCGTAGCGATTTCCATCGCGAGGATCTTCGTAAGAACCTTGAATTTCAAGGTCTCCGTCCGGGTCGAATACTTGCGGAAAATCGACTACGGTGCCGGATTTGTACAAAGTAATCGATTGGACTCTTCCATTTTCGTAATACCGGGTTTCCTTTCCGTCAACAGCACCGTCTTTGTAATTAAATTCCCTTTTCAGTTTACCCGATTCATAAAACTCCCGACATTCGCCCTGTTCCATTCCGCGGACAAAATACCGGACACGCTTGACTTTTCCGGATTCATAAAATTCCGTTTCTTCACCGTCTTTGACATTTTCTAAATAAGAGGTTCGAATGCGAACTTTTCCATTCGGATATTTTTCTTCGCGGACATCATCGCAAGCCGTCAAGGATAAAACTAGCGAAATAAAAACGATTGTAGTTGCGGACTTAAACACTTCCATTCTCCGAAAGAGGTTCCATGTGCACGTTGATTTGCGTATTCTTTCCAAATTTTCGACGAATTTCCACTTCGATTTCTGTCGCGACATTATGCGCTTCGACTAACGAAAGGTTGCGATCCAGTTTGATGTGGACGTCGATGGCACAACAATTGCCGATTTTCCGGGTTTGCAGATGATGCAAAAAGCGAACCTTATCCGTATTGCGGATGATATCGCAAATTTCCTGTTCGGTTTCCGGGGGAAGCGAAGCTTCGAGCAATTCCTGCATCGTCGGAAATCCGATTTGAAAAGCTGCCTTGACAATAAAAAAGCTCACTATGATGGCCGCCAGAGGATCCAATACGGAAAATTTTCCACCAAGAAAAAATGCCCCGCCAATTCCAAGCAACGTTCCTATGCTCGAAAGGGAATCCGAACGGTGATGCCAAGCGTTCGCCATCAAAGCCGGACTTTGAATTCTAGCGCCCACGTTTGCCGTGTAACGATACAGCAATTCTTTCACGACAATGCTCACCGCCGCAGCGATTAGCGCAATTTTTCCGGGAATTTCAAGATTTTCTCCGCGGACAAACAAAACGATTTTTTGAATTCCACTGACAAAAATGCCGATGGCGACAGCCAAAAGAGCCAAGCTGACAAACATTGAAGCCATCGTTTCAAATTTGCCGTGGCCGTAAGGATGCCCCTTGTCCACTTCCTTTCCCGATAACCGCACAAAGATGATGACGATGACATCTGTCGCAAAATCCGAAAGCGAATGGATGCCGTCAGCTATCATGGCTGCGGAATTTCCAAAAATACCGGCTAGCAATTTTGCCACCGATAACGCCAGGTTGACGAAGAACCCATTCCAGGTCACTTTTTGTGCTATTTTGACGCGTTCCGTTTCCATCATTTTTTTAATCTAGCTAAATTTCAAGCTATGAAAAAGTGGATCTTTGCTGTATTCTTTTTATGCACCGCCCTCTTTGCAGAAGAGCCAGTCAACACCGTGGCAGCTGACACCATTCCCACAGCCGAACAAGTGAACCTTGCGCCTGCGGAAACGTGCCCGTCAGATTCGATTCTTTCTGCAAACTACGCAAAATGCCAACAGGCGCTGTCTGTCGCTATCCATTCTCAAATGGATCGCAAAATACCTAAAGACCGATCCTTTGAAATGGCTGCCACAACGGGTTCATTTATCGGAGGAGCCCTGATTGGGCTTTTACTCGGTTGGTGGCTTCTGTAACATACCAGGAGAGTTTATGTTTTGCCGTTTTCTCTTTTTCACCTCAGCGGCAATCGCTCTCGCTTCCGGTCTCGAAGAAATCAGCCGTTTGGGCCCTGCTGATTCGCTGCCAGGTGCGGAAATTTCGGCATACATCGCTCCCGAAAAAATGCTGGCGGTGACCTCCGGGCAAAATTCGCTCAGTCTCGTTTCCTTGAAAAAAGCAAATGCGCCCAAACTGCTCCGCGTTCTCGCTTTTCCGCATGAAATTCCAAGCGTTTCCGCTCACGAGAATCTTTTGGCCGTACTCGAAAAAGGCGAGACCTCTTCCAAACCGGGAACTGTTCACTTATACGAAATCAACGGCGAAACGCTTTCTAAGCGAAAAAGCGTTCCCGTTTGCGAAAGTCCGGACATGGTCAGTTTTTCACCGGATGGGAAAACGCTCCTCCTCGCCTGCGAAGGGGAACCCGACAGCCAAAACGGAAAAGATCCCGAAGGCTCTGTCGGACTTGTAGACCTTTCTTCCGGTGTTTCAAAAGCCTCATTTCAGGCATTGGATTTTTTCGCCTTTGACAGCGCATCTCTCGCACAAAAAGGCGTTCGCGTCGCCGGTCCCGGAGGTTTCCGGCAGAACGTGGAGCCAGAATACATTTCCTTTTCTCCAGACGGGCGTTTCGCCTTTGTTTCGCTGCAAGAGAACAACGCCGTGGCAAAAATCGATGTGCAGCAGAGAAAAATCTTAGACGTTTGGGCGCTGGGAAGCGTTGACCATTCCCTCTCAGGAAACGAATTCGATTTTCAGGACAACGGAATTATTGCGCTAGAAAACGCTCCCATTCGCGGAGAATTGCAACCCGATGGGATATGCGCATTCGAATGGAATGGTAAGCTCTACTTTTTGACTGCCGATGAAGGCGCTTCCCGGGATTTTGCAAATTACTCAGACGAAACCATCGCCATGCATCTGAAATCCGCAGGGCTTCTCGATTCATCCGTCTTTTCTGCAGGACTTTTACGCCGTTTGGGAAAGCTCCCCATCGATGCGGAAAATCCTTGCGACGGAAAATTTCCCTGCCAATACCTCAACACCTTCGGTGGACGAGGAATCAGTTTATTTGACGGACAAACCGGTGCGCGGATTTGGAACAGCGGCAACTTTTTTGAAAAAACATTGGCAGAAAACCATCCGGATTTATTCAACTGGAACGCCAAAAAGAAAAAAATCAAAAAAGACTCCCGCAGCGACAAAAAAGGCCCGGAACCCGAAGGCGTCACCATCGGCAAAACCGCCTCCGGAACATTCGCCTTTGTCGCCGTAGAGCGCGCAAGCGGTATCGCCGTTTTCGATTTGAAAAATCCCCAAAAGCCGGAATTCCGGGAATATATGGTTGGAACTTTTGACCGCGGCCCCGAAGGCATTCTCTTCATACCGGCGGAGATAAGCCCGTTATCCGGCACGCCACTCTTGATTGTCGGCTATGAATACAGTCAAACCCTCGTCATTTACCGCATAATTTATTAAATTGCCCCTATCATGAAGTTCTTCAAGCTATCCTTTCACGTAGAAGGTTCGTCGAAATCGCATTCGCTGCGGCTTCCGGAATTTTCAAAGCGACTTTTGGGCGTGGGGAAAGCGTTTATCCTTACAGGGATAGCTTTGCTCGTTTTACAGGGCAGCGTTCATTTCGGATACGATTTTCTGAAAAACCGGATGATGGAAAACCGCTCCGTTTTGTCCAAAAAGCTCGACAAGGAAGCGGCCAGATTGGATTCTCTCAATTTGCGAATGGAATCCCGTTTTGAAAACGAAGACCTGCTCCATTACAAGTTTGGACTGACCCCGGCAGACCGTTCAGCCCGAGAAATGGCCATCGGCGGCCCGGAAACTCCCGATCTCCGCTTGAGCCGGGCGGCACAACCGTTACTTGACAAAACGTTAGACCTCAAAGCGAAGGCCGAACAATTCCGGGCAAAAGCAGCGGAAAGTCAACGGACATTCACCGAAGTCGCCGGATTCGTTGGGCAGCAATACGCCCATTGGCAACACGTGCCATCCATCTCTCCGACAACAGGTTATTACGCATCCGCTTTCGGCAGACGGATCCACCCGGTCACCGGCGAAAAGGAACGGATGCACAACGGAATAGACATCGCCAACTCCCGTTGGACTCCCATTTTTGCTACGGCGGACGGAGTCGTCTCCATTGCGCGGTACAGCGAATCTTTCGGAAATTACGTTGCCTTAGACCACGGAAACGGATTCGTGACCAAATACGGTCACATGCAATCCATTACCGTTCAAAAGGGACAATTCATCAAGCGGTATCAACTATTGGGTTATATGGGGAACACAGGCATTTCGACAGGCCCTCATCTGCACTACGAGGTCTGGTTCAATTCGAAAGCCGAGAACCCGCTTCGCTATATCCTCCCTGGAGAATACGCGATCCAATAAAGCGGTTGCGTCCAAACAAACATGAACTGGCTAACCTTGGCGGCTACCGCCGCTTGGGGAATGTGTCCGTATTTTGCCGAAATTTTGCCCGACCCGGTTACAGTCGAAGATGCCCGGGGCGAATTTATTGAAATCCGGCTCCCCCAAAATTCCAAACGGGACACGCTTTCCCTTTTTTATGAACAAAAACAGATTTGGAAAGGAATCCTACCGGATTCTCTAAACCGGTTTTTACTCATCCGCGATACGCTGCTGTGCCCGGAAATAAAATCATTGCACTGCGCACCTCTCAGCGCCCCCGCTCTTCCCAACCGGCGCGAAATGCGCTGGATTCTTTTGAACGGGAATTGTTCGGACACGGCAAACTTTCCCATTCCAAAAGCGGGAAAATCTTTTATCCGGAGCGATTCATCGGGGAATTCTTGGGAATTGGCAGAACCTTCGCCGGGAATTCCCAATGCCGTTTTTGAAAACGGCATCGAAGATTGCCGTTTGCACTGGAAAAATACCGAACGGAAAGATTCCGGTTGGAGAGGCTCCTGGACATTGACCGGGTGCGACTCGGCACAAGTTCACGTTGAATTTCTTTCAATGGAATCCTCGGCAGAGAAATCATTCCCCATTTCTTTAAAACGGGATGTTGAAACAGTTTGGGAAACGTCTCTTTCGGCAAACGCCTTGAAAATCAAGCTAGCCCTGCCGCCAGATGACATTCCCGGAAACGATTCCCTAGACACTTTACTTTTCACACCGGGAAATTTTCCAATCCGTTTAACCGAAGTGCATCCTTGCCCCGAAGAAGGTCTCCCGGAATGGTTCGAACTTTACAATGCGGGCTCCAGGGAAACTTCACTTTCTTCAATTACTTTGTGTGAAGCGGGAAAATCCTTTACCGCCGAAAATATCCTCGCAGCAAAACAAAGTGCCGTTGTCACGAAAGATTCCACCGGAATGCGGCACCTTGTCGGAACCGATGAAATCCTGATTTTACAGCAAAATTTCGGTTATCTGAAAAATGCCGCAGACAGTCTTTTTCTTTGTTACGGCAACGAAAAGGTGGATTCCGCCATTTGGGGAAAATCCGCGGGAATTCAAGTGAATTGTCCCAACGGATTTTCTGTCCAAACAGGTCGCCGCGAAAACAGCCCCGGATTTCAAACGCCGGGAAGTCTTGCCCAGAATGCAGCCTTACCCTTTCAAGTCGAGTGGAACGCACGCATTTTTTCAAAGAAAACGCGGGCAAATCCTCTGATGCTCCGGATTCAAAGCGAAGAAGACGTTTTGGTTGAACTCATTTCCGGGAAAGGCGACCTGCTGTGGAAAAAAACATTTCCAGCCGATGCCGGTGGAAATTCCTGGCGCGAAGTTCCCCTCATCGAAAAAGGATTCCCCGGCCCGAACTTTATCCGCGTCTCTTCCCAAAACCGCGAAAAACGTTTTGGCGTTGTCTTAAGGCCCTGAACGATGCGGAAAGTTTTCTTCTTTTTATTGATTTCAAGCGGAATCCTTTTCGCCGACATTCGCATTCCAAAGCCATGGAATCCCGGATGGTTCGGACAGTTTGGAAGTAACCCGGCGCAAAGGTTTTTCGGATTGCGCTTGGGAATTTCTTGGACAGAACCCATGGAAGGAGTCCATTGTGATGGATTCGGCTTTTTTTCGGAATGGGGACGGCAGAATTACCGCTTAGGAACCTCGTTTGCCCACACTTCATTAGATTCCATTTACCGAAGCGAATCCTTCGGGCTCGAAGCGACGGTTTCTCCGGGCATTTGGAATTTGGGATTCTCCGCAAAGGGAGAAATTCAAATCATCCCCGGCGAAGCAGTCGATTTCCGGGCAAGAATCTCACCGGGAATTTCCGCAGAATGGATTCGCGGGCGCATCGGAATGTGGACGAACCTATACACGGATTTCGAAGACAACGCCTACCTGGCAGAAGCGACATTTTCTCCGGGGAAAAATTTTTCCGCCGGCCTCCTTTTGCACTACCGCCAATCGGACCGTTTTTCCTTTTCTGTGGGGGAAGAATTCCACTTGGGCGTTTTATGGCTCCAAGGATACGTCTCTTACCCCGGTCCAAAAATCGGCGTTGGCATTCGCTTGGGTTGGAAGCGCCTTTCTGCGGCATTTGGCGCCAATCGAGACGGAAATTACATGGATTCGCAGATGTTCGGATTTTTCAGCGATTTTTAATTTAGTTTCATAAGAAATTTTCTTAAAGGATTGATAATGGAAATCAAAGAATACGTGTTCCCGGTGCGGTTTTCGGATTGTGATGCCGCCAGCCGCTTACGAGTTTCCTCCTTTTTTGATTTTTTGGAAGAGACTGCGATTCTCGATGCGGAAGCGTCCGGATTCGGCGTTTGGAAAATGGTGCAAAACGGTTACACTTCGGTCATTTCCCGAATCAAATTGCGCATCAACCATCTTCCCATGTGGGGCGAAAAACTCCGCGTCTCCACGTGGAGTAAATCCATTTACAATCAAAAAGTCGTCCTCCGCGATTACTCTGTTTTAGACGAACGAAAAAACCTCATCGCCGAAGCGACTTCTTCTTGGCTGATCGTGAACCTCAAAACAGGCCGTTCCGAAAATCCCGAAGAATTTCCTTTTTTGCCTGAATTCTTCCCGGAAAAAAGCGCCCTTTCCGAAAATTTGGAATTGCTCGAACCGCGGGCTAATCCGCAAATAATCCTTTCAAAAACCGCAGCCTATTCCGATATCGACATGAACCGTCATGTCAATAATTGCCGTTACGCAGAATGGATTCTCGACGCACTTTTCGCCGACCCGGAAATGAATCGGAAAAAAATCCGTTCCCTGCAAATCAATTACTTGGCCCAAATTTCCCCGGGTGAAACCGTGCAAATGGTGCGATTCGACAATTCGAACCATCACGCGTATATCTTCGGGGTCAATGCGGAAAATCCGCAAAAATTGCATTTTCAAGCCCGAATTGGTATTTCGGATTGAAGAAAACGTCCGTTTTTTTTAATTTCATTCGCATGAAAGGAATTGTTCTTGCCGGAGGATCCGGAACACGGCTTTACCCACTGACCATGGTGACGTCCAAACAGCTTTTACCTGTTTACGACAAACCGATGATTTATTATCCACTTTCCACGCTGATGCTCGCCGGCATCCGGGACATTCTGATCATTTCAACACCGACCGATTTGCCCAATTTCGAAAAGCTGTTGGGCAACGGTGACGCTATGGGACTCCACCTGAGTTACAAAGTGCAGCCCAGTCCAGATGGACTTGCACAAGCGTTTATTTTGGGCGAAGAATTCATCGGAGACGACTGCTGTGCAATGGTCCTCGGAGACAACATCTTTTACGGCAACGGATTCAGCCCGCTTTTAAAAGCCGCCGTGAAAAACGCCGAAGAAAACGGGCGCGCAAGCGTGTTCGGTTATTATGTCGAAGATCCCGAACGATTCGGCGTTGTGGAATTTGATCCCTCGGGCAAGGTCATCTCCGTCGAAGAAAAGCCTTCCTGCCCCAAAAGCAATTACGCCATCACGGGCCTTTATTTTTACGACAACCGCGTTTCCCATTTCGCAAAAAATTTAAAGCCCAGCGCACGGGGCGAATACGAAATCACCGATTTGAACCGGATATATCTGCAACAAGGCGAATTGGATGTCAAGCTTCTCGGGCGCGGATTCGCCTGGTTAGATAGGCGAATCCGCGCCCGAGAAGCTTGACATCCAATTCGCCTTGTTGC
>CAZPKF010000016.1:0-64179 GCA_964587155.1 uncultured Fibrobacter sp. | reverse complement strand
GGAATATTCCTTTTGAAATTGGATCCGAAGACTGGGCTTCGGGATTATTCAGAGTCTTATGGCAAAGGTGGTGAGGCTCTGTGGGATGGCGCTGCTTTGCTTTCGGACCCTTATATGGGAATTCACGTGGCGGGCGGTTATTATGTTAGCGGGGAAGGTCCTTACATTGAATACATGCGAGACGCGGATGGGAACGGTTATTATTACCTGTTTGTCAGCTATGGATTTTATTCGCCAGATGGCGGTTATTCAATGCGGGTTTTCCGCTCTAAAGATGTACGGGGTCCCTATGCGGATGTAACTGGCGATCCTGCCATTTTTTCAAAATACATTTACAATTATGGAAAAAACGTCACGTATGGATTTCCCATTTTGCAGGGATATCGATGGAGTTTTTGGGACGAAGGGAATGGTGAAATTGCAAATGGGCACAATTCCTTGTTGACAGACGATGATGGAAAGTATTATGTCGTTTATCATCGCAAATACACAAACGGAACGGCGTGGCATAATGTGGAAGTTCATGAACTTGTCTTCAACAAAAACGGTTGGATTCTCGCCTTGCCGTTTGAACATCGGATAGGCTATGGTCTTCCGGATCAGTCGATTCCTTTTGAACGTTTGGTTGGCCGTTACCGGATTATTCTTCATGAACCCCAAGCGCAGGCGGATGGTTCGCTTCCGGTAAACACAGAACAGGAACTTTACTTGAATGCGGATGGAAGCCTTTCGGGCGTTTATTCAGGAACGTGGAATTATGAATTTGCCGGTGGGCGGCATTATTTGAACCTTTTGGCATCGGGAAAAAACTTTGACGGCGTATTCGCCGTCCAGTTGGAAAATGACGTTTCAATGCAGACTGTGACATTCAGCGCAATGAACGCTTCTGGAGAGTTGGCGCTTTGGGGTTACCGGATTCCTGAAACGGAAAACTTATCCGTCAAAGAGTTTGCAAGCGACAGCCTGTTTGTGATTGGCAAGGAAGATTATTCAACAGCCTGGAATGCGTATGATGAATTTTTGCCAGTCACTGTTCCTGATTCATTTCTCGTTGAATACAAATTCACAAATCATACCGAAGCGAAGAATAATTACAATAATTGGATTTTGGCGTTCAAAAATGGCGACGACATTTGGTATCTGCGAGCGGACGCTTATTCCGTCGAAACGTTTTCTGGATCGACAGTCTCTTATCAAGTGTCGTGGAATGGCGATTGGGATTCTTTTCGGAAAATGCTTCAAAATGCGGAGGTGACGCTCCGAGCCAAAAGAAACGGCACAACGATTGATGTTCTGGCGTTCATAGGGGATTCTTTGGTCTATCGGGTTTCGGCGACAGAAACGCCGCCGGGCGATTATACGATTTATCTTGGTGCGGATGCGGCGTACTTGAAAGTTTCTGAAGTGGTTTTTGGAGAAACGGCAACGCGGCTTCCGGTAGGGACGATAGACGGCGGAGGCGTTTACACGGCGGCGTTCAATACGGAGCGTTCGCCGGTTTACTTAGCCCCTTCGGGGAATTTCACCATGCGATTCTCGTTTGCCAATTACGCAAATGGCGCAGGTTCTTTGAATTGGGAAAACTTTATCCTCCGTGAAATTTCCGGTTCAACGGAAATGCTTCTCCGGGCCGATGTTTACGCATTGGACGGAATCGGTCGGACGGAATTTACGTCGGATTGGGACTGGGAGGAATTTTCTCAAATCATGCGGAACGCCCACGTTGATTTGACCATTTCCCGCCGACAGGATACCATCGCTTTTTCTGGAGTCATTGAAGCGGAAAACGGCGACATTTATCATTACGGAGCTTTACAAACCGAAGCGCCCACGGGAGAAATTTCGTTTGGATTTACCGTAGAAAGGAGTTTTGTAGACTTATTCCGGGTGGAACGCGTTGAAACGTTTGGGGTAAAAGATTCAATGGGGGAAACGGCTGTTTTCCGGGCTAAAAAAATGGCGAAAAAGAAAAATTCTTTACAAAAAGTTCGGAGTGGGGGAGAGTTGCAAATTCGTTCTGGTGATGGTCGCGTTTACCGTTTGAACGGAAGCCGTATTCGCCGCTGAAAATTCGGCGTTGTCCAAGGACAATGGTATAATTTTAAAAAAACGCCCATTGCCAAAAAGCTTTTTATCTTCGGGAAAAAGGAGTTTGGCATGAAACGATTGGGTCTTGCTTTTGCCATTTTAACATCGCTTTCTATCGCATCTGTGGCGAATGCCGCAAATGTGGTTCGGCAAATGGAGCGTTTGGATCGGGGACTTGTGGCAGTCAAAGTGGACGGAGGAGTCTTTTTAAGTTGGCGACTGTTTGGAACAGACGAGTCGACGACGGCTTTCAATTTGTACCGCGATGGAAATTTGGTCAACGCATCGCCGATTACGGGTGCGACCAATTACATCGATGCTTTGGGACAAGCTTCTTCGGAATACGAAGTGCGTCCGGTTGTAAATGGCAAGGAAAAGTCGGCGGATAAGACTGTCAATGTGTGGCAGAGTCAGCAAATGGTCATTTCCTTGGACAGGCCGGCAGACGGCAGCAATAAAAGCGGAAGTTATTCTTATTCGCCGAATGATATTGCTGTTGGCGACTTGGATGGCGATGGGGAATATGAACTTGTCGTCAAATGGGATCCGTCAAATTCCAAGGACAATTCCCAAAAGGGTTACACGGGGAACGTCTTTGTGGATGCGTACAAATTAAACGGCAAAAAATTGTGGAGAATTGATTTGGGAGTCAATATTCGAGCCGGGGCGCATTACACACAAATTCTTGTTGGAGACTATGATTCCGATGGTTTTGCCGAAGTCGCAATGAAAACAGCCCCGGGAACAAAAGACGGCAAGGGAAAATACATTAGTAAAGGTGCCGCGGCAGCGGAAACGGGTCACCAGTCTGATTACCGCAATTCAAATGGTTATGTATTGAGCGGAAATGAATATTTGACGATTTTTAACGGTCAAACAGGCGAAGAAATGGCGACAGTCGCATACAATCCTGGGCGCGGAACCGTTAAAAGTTGGGGGGATAGCTATGGGAACCGCGTGGACCGTTTTTTGGCGACAAACGCTTATCTCGATGGGAAAAAGCCCAGCATGGTTTTTCAGCGGGGGTATTACACCCGGATGGCTGTTACTGCCTATGATTGGGACGGAACGAATTTGACGCAGCGATGGTATTACAATGCGGCGACATCTGGAAAAGAATGTTATGGACAGGGAAACCACAATTTATCTGCGGGGGATGTTGACGGCGATGGATTTGATGAAATTGTCGAAGGTGGTTGCGCAATCGATCACGATGGAAAGTTCATGTATCGGGTGGGGCTTGGGCATGGCGATGCGATGCATTTGGGAGATTTAGACCCGGACAATCCCGGTTTGGAAGTTTGGGAAGTCCACGAAGACAAACCTTATGGTTATGAATTGCACGATGCTAAAACAGGAAAACGGCTTTGGTATGAAACGAGTTCAAGCGATAACGGGCGCGGTGTTTCCGCCGATGTAGATTCCACTAGCCGCGGGCATGAAATGTGGTCTGCAGCCAATTGGAATACTTATTCTGCGCAAGGGAAAATCCTGTCGTCTTCTCGGCCATCTTACAACTTCCGCATTTATTGGGATGGAGATCGCCTGGATGAACTTTTGGACAATACGACCATTTCCAAATGGAACAGTGCAAAGGGTAAAAGTGAAACGCTGATTTCGTTTGAAGGCAAATCCTGCAATTCGACGAAAGCGACTCCGAATATTTCTGCGGATTTGATTGGCGACTGGCGTGAAGAAGTGGTTTTGCATGATGGGGCTTCTAAGCTTTATCTTTACACAACGACGATTCCTACGGATAAACGCATGTTTACACTGATGCACGATCCGGTTTATCGCCTGGGAATTTCTTGGCAAAATACGGCTTACAATCAGCCGCCGCATTTGGGATTTTGGTTGGGAAATGATCAAGACTCCGTTTCATTCCCAAAAATAGAGCTTGTCGGAGAAGTTCACTCTCCTTCACTTGCAAAAAATGGAGCGGGTTCTTCGAATCAAAAGATTCTGTTGGGAGATCCCATTGTTCCGTTCGCTTATGCGTATCAATACTGTACGAATGTAAAGGCGGAAGGATTTCCAGAGGGAATCAAAATGAATGTAGATAACGGAAAATTGAATTTGTCGGGAACGCCGACGCAGGTGGGTTCGTATTCGTTTACGGTGACGACGGTTGGCGGCGAAGGAGATGCTGCCGTGAAAACGGGAACGATTCAAGTTCTTCCTCTTGCAGAGACTTCGACGACAGGGGAAATTCTTTCGCTGGTGAATGCAGCTTATCCCGAAGATGGTTATGGGACTTATGAAGACAAAAACAGCGGTTGGATTGACAGTGGCTATTACAATTTCATCAACGATATTTCCAGCTTTGGAGAATGGAAACTGGTTTCTGAAAAATTTGCCGGCGTAGCCAATTTGACGTTTCGATTTGCCAACGGCGGTAACGCATCTCGTTCGATGAATTTGGTGTTCAACGATTCGATTCTCGGCGTGGTTCCGTTTGTATCGACGGGTACGTGGAACGTTTATGATTCTGTAACGGTTGCCGTTCATTTGAAAAAAGGATTGAATACAATTTCCTTGTCGTCGATGACAGCGGATGGCGGCCCTAACCTAGATGAATTTGAATTTGACGTGGAAGGCGTTCGCCTTTGGGATTTAGCCGATACAGCCCTGGTCTTTGAAGATACAACGGAAACCGAAAGCGGCATTGCGGATATTCGAACCCATTCTTTGGTAGCGCTCAGCGCGTCAAGGAATGGAATCGCTTACAGAGTCCCGGTTTCTTTTGCCACCTTGTTCGTTTTTGATTTGAACGGAAACGTCGTTTTGAAGCAAGTGGTCAGTGGACAAGGCGTTATTACGCAAGAATGGGACGTTCTCCCGGCGGGGCGTTATACGCTTGCCGTGCGGCAAAATGGGAAATTTTTGACGAAAACTTCGGCGGTTAAATTTTGAACAATCTTTTTTGAACTTACACATCTGACAACACACCAAGGCGCTTCTGAAAATTTCGGAAGCGTCTTGTGTTTGACTGCAAAAGTCGATGTGAAATTCGAAAAGTGAACGGAGAACCATATCAACGGCAAAAGTGGAGCCGTTTTTGCCGAATGGAAGTTCGTCAAAAGTCAATTGAAGAAGGAATCGCTTCGATCAATTTTCTTCGAGAGGATACTTCAAATAGATGCTGTGGTGGACAACTTTGGGTGAAGTCTTCGGGTAATCCAGAATCGATTGCAGGCCGCGGGATTCTTTCCGTGCGATGGCGCTCTTGACGATGAGGATGCTGCTTTCCACCGCGTTGCGGAATTCAAGAAGCGCAACAGTTTTTTCGCCCTTCTTTTTCATTTCGGTTTCCACTTCACGGTTGAACGCTCTAAGCTTTTCCAAGCCTTCGCTCAAGCCGGCAACCGAGCGGACTATTCCGCATTTTTCCCACATGATCTTTTTGGCTTCGAGGGTGCGTTTTTTCCAGTGGTCGCCGCCAGTCATTCGAACCGTTTCCGATTGAACTTTCGGCTTCCGGAACGACTTCTTGAAAATTCCCGTCTTTTCCATATTTTCCACTGCGCGCAAGGCGAAAACGACGCTTTCGAGAAGAGAATTCGATGCAAGGCGGTTTGCTCCATGGACACCTGTCGCGGCGACTTCACCCGAGGCGTAAAAACCTTCGATGGAAGTTCTTGACCACGTATCGACGAGTACGCCGCCGCACATGTAATGGGCTGCGGGAACAACGGGAATCCATTCTTTGGTCATGTCGATACCCACAGACAAACATTTGGCGTAAATATGCGGAAAATGCGTTTTGGTGTCTTTGGGGTTGTGGGCGGTGACATCGAGATACATGCACGGTTCGCCGGTGCGTTTCATTTCTCTGTGGATGGCTCTTGCGACTATGTCCCGGGGCGCTAATGAGCGGAGAGGGTGAACTCCGTTCATAAATTCCTCGCCTTTGGAATTTTTGAGGATTCCGCCAAAGCCCCTGACCGCTTCCGAAATGAGGAAGGCTTTTTTCAAAGAGGGCGCATAAAGGGACGTCGGATGGAATTGCATGAATTCCACGTCTTGGATAGCGGCACCAGCTCTTGCGGCGATGGCGATTCCATCTCCGCTTGCGTCCGGGGGGTCGATTGTGTGAAACCAAAGACGGCCCGCTCCTCCGGTCGCCATCAACGTGGCTTTGGCGAAAACGGCCTCAGTCTTTCCGGAATCCTGATGGATGATTTTTGCCCCGAGCGCGCGGTTCTTTTCTTTGTTCAAAATCAAATCTTTGACGAGGGCATTTTCCAAAAAGGTGATGTTCTTGAATTCGCGGAGCTTCGCCAACAAAGCGCGCATGATTTCTTTGCCAGTCAAATCGGCGGCGTGAAGAATGCGCCGATGGCTGTGGCCACCTTCTAAGTGGAGGTCGAAGCGGATGTTTGAATCATTGGATTCTGCCGGGGTAAAGTGGACGCCCCATTCGACTAGCTGGGCGATGGTTTTTGGCCCGTTTTCTACAAGAATTTTGACGGCGTTCTTTTTGCAAAGTCCCGCGCCCGCTTCGCATGTGTCTTCTTCGTGTAAATGGAAAGAATCTGCGGGGTCCGTGACAGAACAGATTCCCCCTTGGGCGTAATTGGATGAACCATCCGGTTTTGCTCCCTTGGTAAGGATGAGAACGGAATGCCCATGTTCCGCCGCTTTGATGGCCGCACTCAAGCCGGAAATTCCGGCACCGAGAATCAGAATGTCGTACACGATAGCCTCTGTCGTTAAAGATTCTAAGGCTTCCACATAATAGAAAAAATCCGAAAAATCGGCTAGCTTTGGTCTTCTTTTGTGAAAAGGATGCTTTTTTTTGTTACATTTGGCGGAAAATCAATGGAGTTTCATTTATGTTGACTTGGATTAACGAAAACGCGAAATGGGTCATTGCCATCTTTGCCGTGGGCATTGCCTTGGGGCTTTTGGCCATGGACCGCACACCGGAACAATCTCACCAGTATCCGATTGGCCGTGTGAATGGCGAAGAAATTTCTTATGCGGAATTTCACCAGCGTACTAACCGTTTGATGGAAATGAATTTCCGCGGACAGAATGTCGGTGACGAAGCCCGCGCTCAATTGCGCGAACAGGTGTTTCAAGGGTTTGTCCGCGAAGCCATCCTTCAGGAACAGTTTGATGCGAACGGCGTTTACGCATCTGTCGCTGAAATGAAAGCTTATCTGAAAGCGAATCCGGACGAAGTCTTGCAAATCGTGAACACTGTCGCTTATCAGCGGCAACAGGCGATTTATGCGACGGCGGCAAATGAACAGGAAGCGGCTCAGGCGATGCAAGCCCTTTTTTCTGCGATCCCTCCGTTTATGTTGGATTCCACGCTTTCTGCCGATGCCCGGATAGAAGCTTATGAAAAATGGCTGGAAACTCCACAAGCCTATGAATGGATTTCCGACGATTATGAACGTGAAATGCAACATCGAATCATTCCGGCCCGGCAGTGGCAGCTCTTGGTGACGGCGAACTCCCATCCGACGTCGCTTGAATCCCAATGGTCGATGAACAACAATTTGATTTCCAATGAATTGGAAGTCGCCCATGTTTCTATTGATGATTTCAAGGTGGATCCGGCATCGGTGGACAGCTTGAAAATTAATGCGTATTTCAAAGCCCACCCAGACAGCTTCTTTGTTGAAAAGGATGAAGTCCGTCTCGCTTACGCTTATCTTCCCGTGCTTCCGACGAAAGCCGATGAAGACAGCATCCTTTCTTACGCAATGACGGTTTACTATCAAGTCAAGGATTCTTCGTCGATGACGAATTTTGCCGAAATGGCAAAGGTTTCCAGTGAAGACGCGCAAACATCTGCAAACGGCGGTGTGATGAACAATGGGGAATACATCGCTCGTGGTGCATTGCCGAAGGCTTTGGAAGACGTTGCGTTTGCTTTGGATTCTGGAGCCATCTCCGAACCGGTTCGTGCTTTGAACGGTTTCCACATTGTACAGAATCTTGGAAAAATGACGGATTCCGCAGGAACGGAAAAAGCGAAAATTGCCCACATTTTCTTTGAAGTCTCAGCCTCTCCGGAGACGGTCGACAGCCTAGAGCACTTACTCCTTGCCGTCAAGTCCGCTGTGGAAAACGGGGATTCTTCCTTTGCCGATGTTGCGTCTGCGCGCAAAATTCCAGTGCGTCAAACCGGTTGGATGGGCCGGCAGGATGAAATTTCTGAACTTGGCTTTATCGGTGGGCTGTCCGCCTATGCATTTGTCAACTCGGATCGTCCGGATTTGGCTGAAGGAATGGTTTCTGGAGTTCTCAAGAACAGCGATTATGTTGTCATCGTAACGCGAATCGATAGCTTGAAAGCGGGGGCCCGCAGCCTCTCTCCGTATTACGAACAAATTAAGAATACGCTTTTGGCGCAAGAATCCAAGGATGCCGCCGTGCATTATTTGAATTCTGTGGAAGCCAAGGTGAAGTCCGTCGTTCTTGCAATGGATTCAACAGGAAACGCTCCGGTGGATTCGAGTGTGGAAAAAGTCAAGGTTGAAAAGGTGACGACATCGCTGGATGGTTATGTGCCGGGAATCGGTTTTGCAAATTCTCAGCTGGCGCGCATTTTGTCCAAGCAAAAAGTGGGCGAATGGGGTGAACCCATTTCCACGGCAGAAGGGGCTGCGATGGTAAAAATTTTGAATCGCACTCTTCCCGATTCTTCTGCGGCAAAAAATGCAGTCATCGGGGATTTGGCAAACGCTTGGAATCTGGCCAATATGCGTTCTGCCAATGTTTACCTTGAAGCGTTGCAAAAAGCGGCCAATGTCGAAAGCAACATGGACCTTTACTACCGCGAATAAGATTTGCATCAGCGATTGCAAGACACTCTCTTTTTGGAGAGTGTTTTTTTATCAATTGAAAACGGCGGCTTTAAAACTTTGGCGCACTTGAAAAATCCCCGGATTGAATTTCCTATTTTTGTACAAAATATTACTATATTTAATTTGAATTTTGGCATGTTCGTCTAGCGGTCTAGGACGCTGGCCTCTCACGCCGGTAACAAGGGTTCGAGTCCCTTACATGCTATACCAAGAGCCTCCCTTTCGGGAGGTTTTTGCTTAGGGGGCTGCGCTCCGATAAAATCCATGACATAACATTTCGCAGATTTCACTGGACTGCGCTGCCTTATTGGAGCTTTTGCGGGGA
Organism: uncultured Fibrobacter sp.; assembly: GCA_964587155.1. Taxonomy (GTDB): domain Bacteria; phylum Fibrobacterota; class Fibrobacteria; order Fibrobacterales; family Fibrobacteraceae; genus Hallerella. Next base: position 54,942 of record CAZPKF010000016.1, on the reverse strand, counting down.
ATGGCAGAATTTTTGGCGAAGTTTGGTTGGAATTAGGAATAAGAACTCCTTTTGATGGGGTTTTGCACGGAAAGCTTTTCGGCGAGTGGGGATGTTTGCACGCTTTTGACGGTGCAGACAAGCCGTTTTCGCGGAATGAAAGCTTGTCCCAAACGGCGAGCCTTTTTTGTGCAATTTGGGCTGTTCGTTTTGAATAATGCGGAATTCGGAATGCGGAGTGTGAAGCTTGGAGATCTTCGTTCGGAATTATTTTCTGCTTTGGGCGAGCCTGCGTGTGAAAGTAGCGAATGTCATGGTGACTGGAACTATTTTGAACATGGAAAAGGAAAAAGGATGTCGGGTTAAAAAATGAAAGCATTTCTACATTTTTACCAATTATTTTCCTTATTTGAGAATTCCGTTTTGAAAAGATTGGATCAAGATCGGTAGGATACGCTTTGCCCTGTTGAATGGCATGTTCCCTCCATGGACGAATGGCTTTTATTGGTGGATAATATAGGCGGTGGAGAGCATTTGAAACGGTTGTCTCCGGACTTTGGCACCGATGACTGCAAATTCAATTCAATAGGACTACGCTTGTACGGTTACAGTGCCACTTATTGGACCTCCACCCAATATGACAACTTTTGGTCTTATAATGAGGTTATTCATAACGTAGAATCTCTACAGATAAAACAAATGATCAATACGCGCTTGTCCGCTGCCTAAAGGATTGAAATAAACCGTTTCTATTGCATCAAATCACGCATGCGTAAGGGATTAAAGCGAATCTGTTTAAGGATATCGGCATGAAAAAATTGACGATTCTTCTTTTTGTTGCTTTCGTGGTGCCTTCTTTTTCGCTCAGCCTTTCTCAGGTGCGCGAGGCCCTTGGCGAATGCGCCATTCCACGGGATTTCCTTGAAATGGACATTCGGATATCCGTCAAGGCGGCTGGAGTTTTCCAGCAAACGGAAATTTACATGGCGAGCAAAGGGGTTGGCAAAAGTTATACCGAAATCAAGAGCAGTTTCCTAAGTCAACGGAGCGTTGTGAACGGCGGCAAAATGAAGATAGTCGATTTGAAGACGAATAAATTCCAAATCGTAGATTACAACGGCGAGGCGTTGGAGGCTTTTTCCCTTGCCAACGTCAACCCGCTCGATTCTGGTGAATGGGATGCTCCAAAACTTTTTTCGGGCGATATTTACACTATCAAGGGGAGTACCGGGACTCTGTATTACAACCACAAGCGAAAACGCATTGAGAAGATTGAAACGGCGAAAGAGGGGGTAAATTCTCTGATCACGTTCTCTTATGATGCGATGGGTGGAATCAAGAAAATGGAATCGTCGGTGACAGTCGGCGAAAGCGAAACGGTCGTGACAACGGAGATTTTCCGGATGCGGAAATCGGACAAGGTTCCCGATTCGCTGTTTGAATTTTGACCGTCTTTATTGAATCGTTGGAACAGAATTTGACTAGAAAATTCTCGTTTTCCTCACGTTTGAAAATTATATTTGCCGCATGAATTATCTCGGTATCGATTATGGAGAACATCGGGTGGGAATCGCATTTGCCGATTCTGAACTCAAATGGGCGTTTGCCCGTGAAACGATAGACCGTAAAAAGACGGATTTAATGCCGCGCCTTGCAGAATTAGTCAAGGAAAACAAAATCGGAACTTTTGTCGTAGGGATGCCTTATCGGCCAGATGGGCGGCGCGATGGGAAAAATCTCGTCGTTGAAGAATTTGTCAAAGACCTTTCGAAATTCTTTCCGGGGATTCCCGTCGAAATCGAAGACGAGGCTTATACGTCTGTCGCCGCGCTCGAAGAAACCAGTTATTTGAAAAAGAAGAAAAAACGGGAAGACAAGGGAATTGTCGACAGGCTTGCCGCCCAGCATATTTTGCAATCGTATTTGGACAATCACGCCATCTGAACCGAAATTGCTGAAATTTCACTGTACAAAGGGGATGGAATCTCTGCCGTTTTGATTTTTTGCGAAGGAATTTTTATTTTTGGTCTGAAAAATTTCAAAGGATTCAACCATGCAAGAAATGAATGATCAGGCCAAAGCGCGTTTAGACAAATTAGCGAAGTTCCAGGAAATGGGAATCAATCCCTATCCGCACAAATTCAATCGCACCCATACGTCCGAAGCGCTCCGCGCGCAGAAAGATGAACTTCTTCAGTCAGAGGCGAAAATCTCTTTTGCGGGGCGCGTTGTCCGCTATAACCGCAAGGGAAAGCTGTGCTTTATGCACTTGAAAGACCGGTACGGACGTCTCCAGGTCGTTTGCGCCAAGGATCTTTTGGGCGAACAGAATTACGAAGTCGTCAAGATGATTGACTTCGGCGATTTCATCGGCGTGGAAGGCTCCATGATGGAAACCAAAACGGGAGAATATTCTGTCAAGGCGGACAAGATTACGATGCTTTCCAAGGCGGTCCGCCCGATTCCCGTTCCCAAGGAAATCGTCGATGAAAACGGCAACAAAAAGATTTTTAACGAATTTAAGGATGTCGACACGCGTTATCGGGAACGTTATATCGACATGGCTTTGAACGATGACGTCCGGGATGTCTTCATCAAGCGCAGCCGCATTCTCCAATCGATTCGGGAATATCTTCTAGAAAACAAATTTATCGAAGTGGAAACCCCGACTTTGCAGCCGATTTACGGCGGGGCAAATGCACGGCCGTTTACCACGCATCACAATGCGGCGGATATGACGCTTTACCTTCGCATTGCCCCGGAGCTTTATTTAAAGCGTTGCATTGTCGGCGGCATGGAACGCGTTTTTGAATTCAGCAAGAACTTCCGCAATGAGGGCATGGACCGGACGCACAGCCCGGAATATACGGGGCTCGAATTTTACGAAGCCTATGCGGATTACAACGACATGATGGTCCATTTTGAAAACATTTACGAACGCGCCGCCATCGCCGCGAACGGTTCCACGAAGGTGAATTACCAGGGAACGGAAATCGACTTCAAGGCTCCTTGGCCCCGGCTTTCGATGTACGAAGCACTGAAGCTTTACGCGGGTTACGACATCAAGTCCATGTCGGATGAAGATATCAAGGCGGAGCTCAAACGGCTCGGTGCTTCGATGGACGGGGAATGGCTCCGCGGTCGCGGCATTCTAGAGCTGTTCGAATTGACCGTTGAAAAGAAGCTTGTCCAGCCGGTGTTCATCAAGGACATGCCGAAGGAAAGTACGCCGCTTTGCAAGGCTCATCGCGAAGATCCCGATTTGATTGAACAGTTCGAACCTTATGCGAACGGCTGGGAACTGGGCAACGCTTATACGGAATTGAACGATCCGGTTCGCCAGCGCGAATTGTTGGAAGATCAGGTTCGCCGTGGCCGCGGAGGAGAGGGTGAGACGCATCCGATGGATGAAAACTTCCTGGATGCCGTGAAGTCCGGACTTCCGCCGACAGGTGGCGTAGGCTTTGGCATCGACAGAATGATCATGCTTCTCACCAATCAGCAGACGATTCGCGATGTCATCCTGTTCCCGTTGATGAAACCGGAAACTTGAAGTCTTTAAAAAGCGTCTTTTTGAAACTGCTGGCGTTTTTATATCGGGAGTTTTCATGAATCGTTTAGAATGGCTCATCGCTTGGCGTTATCTCGGGGCTCAGCGCAAAAGTCTGTTTGTCTCGCTGATAGGCATTTTCAGCATGCTTGGCGTGAGCATTGGGACTTTCGCCATGGTGGTCGCCCTTTCTGCCGTCAACGGTTTTGAAGAAGAGGTGACAGCCCAGATGATAGGCAAGGACGCACACTTTGAAATGTATGCGTACCGGAACGATCCCGTGGAAAATTACGATTCTCTGGCGGCGAAGGTGATGGAGGTCGACTCGGAAATTGTCGCTTCGGCTCCATTCATCATTTACAAGGTGGGCATCAGTTCGAAGAAAGTGAACGACGGCATCGTGCTTTACGGGATAGACACGGAAAGGTCCGCTAAAGTGGTGAATCTTTCGGAACACATCGTCAGCGGGGAATACGCTCTCGACAGCTTGCCCGATGCGATGGGAGAGTTGAGACCGGCTGTGATTCTGGGTGTGTCGTTAGCAAACCGCTTGAGGGTTTTGGTCGGAGACAAGGTCATCATCCAGACGTTTCAGAGTACGGAAGCGGCCCTTTCTTCGGGCGGTCCAAAGATCCTTTCTTGTGTCGTTTCCGGCATTTTTGAAACGGGCATGTACGAATACGATGGAAATATCGCTTACATTGGCATCCCGGAAGCTCAAAAATTGTTGGGTATTGGGAACGCCGTTTCTGGAATCCAGTTCCGCGTCAAAGACCAGTGGAAAGCGGAAGAAAGCGTGACGCGTGCTGGTGACGTCATCGGTTATCCGTATTATTTCATCGACTGGAAAACGAAGAACATCACGCTTCTCAAATGGATGAATTATGAAAAGTTCATCGTTGCGGCGATTATTTGTCTTATCATCTTGGTGGCGGCGTTCAACATAGTCAGTTCCCTTATCATGGTGGTGACGGACAAGACGAAGGAAATCGGCATTCTTCGCAGCATGGGATTTTCAAAAGCCTCCGTCATGCGGGTGTTTATGCTTATGGGCTCTTTCATCGGCGTTGGCGGCACGCTTCTCGGAGGTACTGCCGGGCTTGTCCTTTGCGGATTGCAGCAGAAGTATCATTTTGTGACCCTCCCCGGCGACGTTTACGTGCTCCCTTATTTTCCCGTGCTCATCGAACCTTTAGACATTGTCGTCGTATTTGTCGTGGGCATTCTTCTTTGTACGCTTTCGACCCTCCTTCCGGCATGGAAGGCTTCGAAGCTCGATCCGGTGGGGGCCATTCGCCATGAGTGATGTCATTCTCGAAACGAAATCTTTGACCCGTTTTTTTGACGAAACGGGAGAGCGTCTTGAAATTTTGAAGAGCATTGATTTTTCACTTTCGCGGAATGAATTTTGCGTGTTGACGGGTGCTTCGGGATCGGGAAAATCGACGTTTTTGAATCTGGTCGGGGCTTTGGACACGCCGACTTCGGGCGAAGTCCTGTTCGAGGGGAAAAGCCTCGGAAAGATGACTTCGGCGGAAAAGGATGCGTATCACTTTCAAAAGGTCGGATTCGTTTTCCAGTTTCATCACTTGTTGGCGGAGTTTACTGCACTTGAAAACGTTTGCATCCCGGAAAGGATTTTGCATCCCCATGGATATTCTAAGGAAATGCGGGAACGGGCCGAGGAATTGCTACTGAAAGTGGGCCTCGAAAACCGCATGAAGCATTTGCCGCGTGAACTTTCTGGTGGGGAACGTCAACGGGTGGCCGTGGCGCGTGCCTTGATGAATTCGCCGGAAATCGTTTTGGCCGATGAGCCTAGCGGTAACCTGGATGAAAAAAATGCCCGGATGTTGAATGAACTTTTTAAACAAATTAATGAAGAAGACAAACAAACTCTGCTGATTGTGACTCATGATGAACGGATGGCGGAATATGCGACGAAACGCGTTCACATGCACGGCGGAACGATTGTCCCATTTGGAAAGGAGGCTGAATAATGCCTGGTCGGTTTACGGATAGAGTGAAAAAAGTCCTGCAGTTTGCTAGGGACGAGGCAAAACGTTTGAATTCGGAACACGTGGGAACGGAACATTTGCTGCTGGGAATCCTCCGGGAAGGTGCGGGGGTCGCCGCCGCTGCTCTCAAAGCTTCTGGGGTGGACCTTGAAAGCCTCGCGCAAGACGTGGAGCGTTCCATTTCTTCTTCTGGTGGCATGATGACGATCGGTTCGCAGGTGACTTTTTCGGTTCATGCGAAACAGATTCTCCAGGCATCTGCCGGAGAAGCGCAGCGCCTTGGCGATAGTTACATCGGCACTGAACACGTTTTGCTTTCTTTGCTGAAAGTTCCGGATTGCCAGGCTGCCGCCGCCCTCACAGCTTCGGGAATAGAATACGATGCCCTGATGCAATCGATTGTCGCTGTAAAAGAAGATTCCAAGCCGCAGCGGATTCCGCAGGATTTTTTGCCGAATCAGGGTGCGCGTCGCGAAAGGGATTTGAAGTCCAAAACGCCGATTTTGGATCACTTTGGACGCGATTTGACCGCACTGGCTCGGAGTGGAAAGTTGGATCCGATTATTGGCCGCTCCGAAGAAATTGAACGCCTAATTCAGGTTCTTTGCCGCCGCAAAAAGAACAATCCCGTTTTGATCGGGGAGCCGGGAGTTGGGAAAACGGCGATTGTCGAAGGCCTTGCTCAGAAAATCGTCGAAAAGAAAATTCCGGAAATTTTGGAAAACAAACGAGTCATCACGTTGGATGTCGCCGCGATGGTCGCCGGTACTAAATACCGCGGTCAATTTGAAGAGCGCTTGAAAGCCCTCCTTACGGAATTGCAAAAGAACGAAAATGCGGTGATCCTCTTTATCGATGAACTGCATACGATTGTGGGTGCCGGAGGATCGGAAGGGAGCCTTGATGCTTCGAATATTTTCAAACCGGCACTTGCCCGTGGAGAACTCCAGTGCATTGGGGCGACGACCATCAATGAATTCCGCAAATACATTGAAAAGGATGCCGCCCTGGAACGCCGATTCCAAAAGATTTTGGTGAATCCGCCGTCAGTGGAAAATTCCATTGAAATATTGAATGGCCTGCTAGGTCGCTATGAAAACCATCACAAGGTGAAATACACGCCGGATGCCGTCCGAGCTGCCGTCGTTTTGGGCGACCGTTATTTGACGGACCGCTTCTTGCCGGATAAGGCGATTGACGTTATCGATGAAGCGGGCGCGAGAACGCGCTTGGCCGGGATGGCGGTTCCGCCTGAATTGCGAGACATGGAAGCGCGCCTTGCCGAAGCCACGGCAAAGAAAGAAGAGGCGTTGCGCACGGAAAAATTTGAAGACGCAGCCAAATGCCGCGATGAACTGGAATCTCTTCAAAAACGGATTGCCGAAGTCAAGGATCAATGGTTTGAACAGCGCAAAACGGAACGCCTTGTCGTTGACGAAAACGTGATTCGCGATGTCATCAGCAAAATGACGGGTATTCCCATTTCGCGCCTTGCCGAAGAAGAAACGAAAAAACTCATTGGGCTGGACAAGGAAATCAAGCGGAGTATTGTCGGGCAGGATCGTGCCGTCGATGCCGTAGTCCGTTCGATTCGCCGTTCTCGGGCGGGTATCCGCGATGCGCGCCGGCCCATGGGGAGCTTCCTCTTTTTGGGACCGACGGGGGTCGGTAAAACGGAACTCGCCAAAGTCCTTTCTGTTTCGCTTTTCGGTTCCGAAGACGCCATGGTCCGCATCGACATGAGCGAATACATGGAAAAACACAGCGTTTCCCGTTTAATCGGCGCGCCTCCGGGATATGTCGGTTACGATGAAGGCGGACAATTGACGGAAAAAGTCCGCAAACGTCCTTATTCCGTTGTGCTTTTGGATGAAATTGAAAAGGCGCACCCGGATGTTTACAACTTATTGCTGCAAATTCTCGATGATGGACAAGTTACCGACAGCTTTGGGCGTAAAATCAATTTTAAAAACACGATCATCATCATGACGTCGAATGTCGGTGCACGGGAAGTCAAGCACAGTTCGGGCATGGGATTCACTAAAGTTTCCGAATCCGATGAATTTGAGCGCATGGAAGCGACGATCCGCGAAGAGGCGAAGCGCGCGTTCTCTCCTGAGTTTTTGAACCGCATCGACGACCAGATTGTGTTCCGCAGTTTGAACAAGGACGATTTGATTCGCATTGTGGACATTTTGCTTGGCGGCGTACAAAAGAATCTTTCGGAACGCGGTATTCTGCTTGAATTTACGGAAAAGGCGAAAGAAGTCATCGTCGAAAACGGATACGATCCGGCTTTGGGCGCAAGGCCTCTCCGCCGCAGTATCCAAAATCTGGTCGAAGACGAACTGTCCGAAGGACTTTTGCTGGGAACATTCTCCGATTTCTCCACCGTAAAAATCGATGCAGATGCGGATGGCAAAAAATTGACTTTTGTCCGGGAGGATTTGCCCGGCAAAACACAAAATGAAACAAATAAAAAGGAAGGCTAGTTATGTCTACAGTGAATCTTTTGGAACTTTCCCAAAAGATTATTGATGGTTACCGCATCCGGCGCGGCGAGGATTTATCCTTTTTCATCACCTGTGATTTGAATGATCTCGAAACGGGTGCCGGTTGGATTCAAAAGCATTTCCGCAAAAATCATGTGGATCTTTGCTCAATCATCAATGGACGCAGTGGACGATGCCCGGAAAATTGCAAATACTGTGCACAATCCGCCCATAACAAAACGGGTTGCGAAGAATATCCGTTTCTTCCCAAGGAACGCATTCTCCAAGAAGCGACCCGCAATGCAGAAATGGGCGTGAACCGTTTTGCCATAGTGACAGCGGGGCGCTCGCTTTCCGGGCCGGATTTTGACAAGGCTATCGAAGCTTTCGAAGAAATGCACAGAACGCTGAAGATTGACCTTTGCGCGAGCATGGGATTTTTGACGCGAGAACAATTGCACCGCTTGCGGCTCGCTGGCGTCACCAGTTACCATCACAACATAGAAACGAGCCGTCGGAATTTTCCAAACATTTGTACCACGCACACGTATGACGACAAAATGCGGGAAATCGCTTTGGCGAAAGAAGAAGGGCTTTGCGTGTGTTCGGGCGGAATCATCGGTATGGGAGAAACTTGGGAAGACCGCTTGGATATGGCGATAAGTCTTGCCGAACTCGAAGTGGAATCCATTCCGTTGAACGCATTGATGCCAATTCCCGGTTCTCCGCTAGAACACTTGCCGCAAATTTCTGCAGAAGAATTGATGCGAACCATTGCCATTTTCCGTTACATCAACCCGGAAGCGAATATCCGATTGGCGGCGGGTCGCAAAATCTTGCCCGATTTCGGGGAAAAAGCTTTTGTGTCCGGGGCAAGTGCCAGCATTACCGGCGATATGCTCACAACCTGCGGCACGACGATTCGTGGCGATTTGGATATTCTCAAACGGTTGGGCCTTTCGAATGAAGGTCCGAACGACTGGGATTAAGGTTCGGGCAAAAGTTCGCCGCGGAGGACTTCGATGGAATCTCCGACTAAGCGGATGATGTTTGTGGGGTGGATTTCAATAGATCCGGAATCGATCATCAAATCGACTTTCCCCTTGAACAGTTTCCAAAGATCATCCGGTTCTGTGTAAACGACATCGTCGGAGAGCTTTGCCGCCGTGCTGAGGATGGGCTTTGGATAAATGCGGAAGAGTTCCTTGAAAAAAGGGTGTTCCGGCATCCGAAAGCCGACTTCCGGGCGCTTGACATCGAGTTTTCGCGCAATGGAAGGATCCGCCGGGAGAATGAATGTGTAAGGTCCCGGAACGCGGTGCTTCATGATTTGAAAAGCGAAGTTGCTGACGTGCGCATATTCCGATGCGGTGCGGATATCGGGCAAGATTATCGCCATGACGAACTTCTTCATCGGCTTCTTCAACTGATAAAGCCGATGGATGGCCTTGGTGGAGTCTGCGGCGCATCCGATGGCGTAACCGGATTCTGTCGGGTAAAGGACCAGACCGTCTTTTTCTAAAATGTCCGCAGCCTGTTTGACAAAGCGTGGCTGGGGATTGATTGGGTGTATTTCGATTCTCATGGCTTGGGAAAATTTAGCATTCCGGAATGACGCTCGTTGCTGAAAAAGCGTCCGGGTAATGGAAAAGGCTTGGTGTTCCGTGGCACATATCGACACAGATGACGTCGAATCTAGATTTTTGTTCTTGTCCGCCGTGATGGTGCAAAAAATGGACCGCTGTCCGCCAAACGTGAGTTTGTTTTTTTACGCCGACACGGCTCTCGGCGCTGCCGCTATTGTTGTTCCAAATGGATTTCACTTCGACAAAGAGGATGGTTCCTTTTGGATCCCGTGCGATGATATCCAGTTCTCCGTTGCGGTAGCGGTAATTGCGCGCCAGAAGCTCGCATCCGTTGCGGCACAGGTAAGCTGCTGCATGGAGCTCTGCAAAACGGCCTTTTGTTTTGTTGAAGGATTTTCCCGGATTCATTCGGCGAGAAGTCCCAAAATGCGGATTTCTGAAATTGCCAAATCGTTGGCCCCGCTTGCTTCATAAGCGTCACCGAGGTAGACTTGAATTTCTGTCGTTTCCATCGCTTGGATGGCGGGGTATTGAACGCCTTTCAAGTCTTCTAATTGGACGGTTTGGCGAAAGCCTTCTTTGGTCACGATAAACAGAGTTTTCGCTTTGTTGAACATTTGGAATCTGTCGCCGAATTGGTCGTCGATGGATTTTTGAAATCCATTGGCAAAACCGATGGCAGTGACAATGGTCGTTGTCGGGAAATCCAAAATGAAGATGGGGGCCCGCGGGTTCGACGGCATCGGAATCAACCATGCCGATTTCAAGTCCTTGTCCATCAGGTTTGATTCCGGGTAAGGTCCGGCACCTTCCAAATCGCGGTTTTCCGATGCGGCGCGAATGCTTACTGCAGAAATTTCCTGCAGCGTTCTGGGCGGTTTATATGTGAGTAGGAAAATCAGAATCAGCAGAATTAAAAGGGGAAAGAGCGCAATGGCGAATAATTTGGCGTGCTTATCGGTGAAACGCCTGACATGATTTATTTTATTCGAAATCAGGGGACGGTTCTTGATGAGGTTCCGGATGCTTTTTGTGTCGTGTCCATGATGTGATTCCGAGGGGTGTTTCGGTGCAAAGACAACATCTAAGGCATCCAAAAATTCTTGCATGTTCCTAAATCGGTCGGCGACGTTTTTTTTGAGACATTTCAAAATGAGCTTTGAAAGTCCCGAAGGCATTCCCGGTCGGAAGTTTTCTGGATTAGGAGGTTCTTCTTGTACGTGTTTCATCGCAATTTCGAGAGGCTTCGAACCGGTGAAGGGCAGCCGTCCGCAAGTCATTTCGAAAAGGATGACTCCCAAACTGTAAATGTCGGATGCGATGGAAACTTCATCGCCGTGGCACTGTTCCGGAGACATGTATTCTGGAGTCCCCATGGTCATTCCTGTCATCGTGAGCCTTTCGGCGGACTGAATGTGCGAAATGCCAAAATCCATCAGATAAACGCGGTTGTCGTGTGTAATCATGATGTTCGACGGCTTGACGTCGCGATGGACAATTCCTTTGCTGTGTGCGTAAAGGAGTCCGCGGGCGACTTGCTTTGCGATAATTTCTATTGCGTCAAAGTCCAAACGGCGGCGATGTTCGAGGACTTCGGAAAGAGTGCTGCCCTTGACGTAAGTCATGGCGATGTAGAGCTGGCTTCCGTGTTTTCCGAAATCAAAGACTTGCACCAGATTTTGGTGGTCCAATTCCTTCATCGCTTGGGCTTCCATATAGAAGCGTTCCATCGATTCTTTGTCGGAAGTCGCATCTAGAACCTTGAGCGCGACTTCGCGCTTTAACGTTTTTTGGAGAGCCTTGTAGACGTAGCCCATGCCGCCTTTCCCAAGGACTCCCAGGAGTTCGTAATCATCGTTAAACGGGTGAGGAAATTTTTCGGTAGTCATTTTGCTTTTTTCCTGGTTTCCAGGGCGATAATGGATACAATATAAATTAAGAATGCGAGCAATGCGGAAAAAATCCAGTTGGAAACGGCCGGATGGCGACCTGTGAAAACATTTTGGAGTGCGGATTGGTCGTAACTAGTCCAGATGAATTTGGAAAGGAATTGGGCGATGGGGGTTGTTTTGTCGGTGGGAACGAGTGCACCGGACAATGCTATCTGCGGAAGAATGATCAGGGGAAGAAACGCGTTTGCTTGGCCCGGATTTTTAGCCAATGCGCTGAGTAAAAGTCCGGCGGCTGCGGCTGGGAGAACCGTGCATGCGAAAGTCAAAAAAAGTCCAGCGGTCGGAGGAACTGCGATGTTTTTTGAAATGCAGGCGTAGACGACAGCGGTTTCGGCAAAAGCGAAAAAGGCGGTGAAAATCCATTTGGCGGACAATACGGCAATGGGAGAAACTCCCTTTCGAAATTCATCCAAAAGTAAGCTTTTTTCTTGAACGATTTCACGGACGGAAAGGGATAGGGCGAACCAGTTTGCGCACAAAATAACAGCGAAAGCCGCAATCCAAAGTGAGGACGTGTTTGAAAAAATCTGAGAAAGCAGGAATCCGATGAGGATTGGCTGCAACAGGAGGGAGGCTGCTTTTCCTTTGTCGCGGAACCACTGTTTGGCGAGGATTTTGAAAAAATGGAAAAATATGTTTTTGCGGGGAACTTTGGGAAACAGGGAAGTCGGGCTTTCGGATTCTTCGGTGACGGCATCCAATCCGGATTCCTTCCAGTTGTCGGGAGTCTTGTCGGAAAGTTTTTTTAGGATTCCTTCCGGATTCGGCGTGTTGAAATAGCGGTACGCATCTGGTGGCGTACCGAAAAATCCCATTTGTCCGTTGTGAATGAGCAATACCGCATCGGAAACTTGCAGGGCTTCGTAACTGTGAGTGGTTAGGATTATCGTGTGACCTTTTTTCGCCAATTCTTTCAGATGGACGGAAAGCCTTTGGGCGTTCAGCGGGTCTAATCCGGATAGCGGTTCGTCTAACAACATCAGCCCGGGCGCTCCCATCAGCTGAGAAGCGATGGCGACACGTCGCCGTTCTCCACCGGAAAGTACGGCGATTCGGCTACCTGCAATGTCTGAAATTTGCAAAAGATCCAACAGTTCTTTGGCCCGCGCATCTGTTTCTTTGGCGGAATAGTCTTTGGGGAGCGTTATCCGTGCCGAAAGTCGGAGGCTCTCCATTACAGTCAAAGTTGGCCGCAACAACGGTTCTTGTGGCAGGTAAGCGATTTCGCGTTGAACATCTTTGGAACTGTAATCAATGCAGTCTAGCAGGATTTGTCCGCATTCGGGGCGTAATTTCCCTGCGAGGAGTTCTAGGAATGTACTTTTTCCTTGACCGCTCATTCCGATGATGGAAAGCATTTTTCCCGCCGGGAGTGAAAACCGGATGCCTTGCAAGATTTTCTTTTGGGAGAGTTCGACGACGATGTCTTTGACCAACAGGGAAAATCCAATGTCTTTTTGGTGCACGAACAAATTGCCGTTTCTAAATTCCAAAAGGCACCAGGGGAGTTTTAGGGTGTCTCCGTTTTTTAAACAGTGGGTTTTGTGGAAATGCGAGTGGGCAAATGTCAGTTTCAGTCGATTTTTTTTTAAGGTGGCTGTAGCCAAAAAGCGGGGGCAGGCCGGATGCAAAATTGTTCCCGGTTTGTCTTCGTCCATGCCGCGGCCCAACAAGATGGGCTTGTCTTCGCAAAGGGGAACTGCCGGAACATCTTCAATCGAGCGTACGTGCGAAAGGGAAAGCTCGCCGTTTTTCAGAGAAAATCGGATCTGCTGCAATCCGAGCATGAAAACGTCGCCATCGGCAATTTTACGCTCTTCTATTGGCGTTCCATTGAAGAGCGTCCCCGAAGTGTCGCTCAGATTTTTGAATACCCAAGAGTCGTTACGTTTTTCTATTCGGGCGTGTTTTCGCGAAACCGAAGTGTCTTTCAGCAAAAAATCGGCATCATTGCTGCGGCCAATGACAAACGGCGCGTCCGGGGAAATTTTCTGTGTGAAGAATGTCGAAGCCATCGGCGTGATTTCAGCACAGTGCTAAAATTCCCCTTTCAAACCGCTCTGCCGCGGCGGAAAGGGTTTCCATCGAAGCGGCGTACGAAAATCGGACAAATCCTTCGCGGCCAAAAGCGCTTCCCGGTACAATAGCCAGTCCTTCGGATTTGAGCAGGTAGGCGCAAAGGTCTGCCGAAGAATCAATACGCATTCCATCGGGTGAAGTTTTTCCCAGAACGGCGTGGATGTCGGCAAATAAGTAAAAAGCGCCTTGTGGCATTCGGGCAGAAACACCGGGAACGGAAGCAATCTTGTTGAAAAAGAAATCCCGCCGTTCACGGAATGCGTCGCGCATGGCGAATACGCCATTGAGAGGAAGTTCCAAGGCTTTTTTTGCCGCGTATTGCGCAATATTGGATGGGTGGTGTGTCGTTTGCCCCTGGGCTTTCGCGATGAGCTTTGCAATTTCTTCGGGAGCTGCCGCATATCCGATGCGCCAGCCTGTCATGCAATGGGATTTGGAAAGTCCGTTGACGACAATCGTGCGTTCATACATGCCGTCGATCTTGGCGAGGCTTTTGAACTTGAAAGAGTCGCTGTAAGAAAAGTGCTCATACACTTCGTCGGAAATGGCGTAAAGGTCGTTTGCAACGGCAATTTTCGCAATTTCAGAAAGAGCTTTTTCCGAATAGAGGGTTCCCGTCGGATTGGTCGGGTTGTTGAGAATCAGGGCTTTTGTCCGAGGCGTCAGGGCGTGCGAAAGCTCTTCGCCGGTCATTTGAAAATCATTTTCGGGCTTTGTGTGCACGATGACGGGAATTCCCCCCAGCAGTTTGACAAGTTCTGGGTAGGTGACCCAATACGGTTCGGGAATCACGATTTCATCGCCGGGATTCACCAAGGCCATTAGGGAATCAAATATGGCGTGTTTTGCACCGCTGGTCAGAATGATCTGTTCAGGTTTGTAATGGAGACCGTTTTGGGACAAAAGTTTGTGCGAAACGGCTTCGCGGACTTCGAAAATTCCTTGGGGAGCCGTGTAACGCGTTTTTCCCGCGTCGATGGCCGCTTTCCCCGCTTCGCGAATTTCAACGGGCGTTTCGAAATCGGGTTCTCCTGCCCCCAGTGATACAATGTCTTTGCCTTCGGCTTTGAGTTTTTTTGCCAAAGTGTCGATGGCGACTGTCTGCGATGGCGCAATGTTTTGGATGCGGTCAGAAAGAGCTTTCATTTGATGAGTCTCCTCCGGAGTCGTCGATGGTCAAGAAATCCGGCGAGCAACGGAAAAACGAATGTGTGCGAAAGGGCAATGCAGATGATGCCTAAAACGGAAATGTAACCAATGTCGTGGATTCCCGGATGCGAAGAAAACAAGAGTCCGCACAGCACGATGATGGTCAGGAATTCAGCGAAAAAGCAGGTGACTCCCGTTGTGCGCAAAACGTAATGAATGCTTCCCGTGGAACGTTCGAAATAAGCGTTCCACAGCTGAATGGAGCCGTCAATGCTCATTCCGATAAGGATGGGGAATGCGAGCGAGCTGTATGCAGAAATTTGAATGTTCAAAAGGCGAAGCAGAGCGAGCAGCCAGAAAAATGCGACTAGCGGAGATACGATGGAAAGGATTGAAAAGGAAATTTTTTTGTAAAAGAGGAACGTGAGCAAGAAAACGCCAAATGCGCCAAAGAGGATCGCCTTGTGAAAATGGGGGAGCGTACGGTCTAGAATTTCTGCCCGGACAAGTGCGCTCCCCGTTTTCGGGTAGGGGATGAATTTCAATTCGGCGTTCAAACGCCTGTCGGCTAGACCGTCATTGGAATTGAAAGCGGGCAGGATGAAGGCAAATTCAAGGGAGTCGTTGTCCGCTCCGAAAATCCGTCGCAAATTTTTTGGCAAATCCGCAGAATGGACGGGGACTGTATTCCAGTCTAGGACAATTTTTTTGATGTATTCGGAATCGGATGGACTGAACCGTTTCAACATTTCAATATCGAGTTCGTTCCGGATGTCGTCCAGCAATTTGATTTTTTCTTTTTGGTTCGACGGAAGCAAATTCTGATAAATGGCGACGGAACGGATTCCTGTCGACGGATTCGATTCCATCTTTTCGGTCATTTGATTGTAAAATTCTTTAGCCTTTTCGGCATTGGGCAAAATGACGACAACGGGATCGAAATTCAGATAACCCGTTTTGCGCAAAAGCGAATCCGCTGTCGCCCGGCCCGGATTGTATTCAATATGGGAAAAATCATAATCGAATTGCGGATAAATTCCCCGGCACGGAAGCAAAACGGATAAAAGGATGACGGGAATCAAAAGTTTTTTGAATCCGACGAAAGGCTTCTCGTTGAAATCTTTCATCTTGGCGTGAATCTTTCCGAACGGTAGGAAGGAACGGTAACGTCCGGTGATTTCGATGAGGGCGGGGAAGACTAGGCTTGCCAAGAACCAGTTGAGAAGGGAGCCGATTGCGCCTAAAACACCTAGCTCCTGCATTCCCGCGAGAGGCACGAATAGGAGTCCCAAAAAGGCTCCCGCAACAGAAAATGTGGAAACGGCGATGGTCGGCCCAATGCCTAAAAGCGCACTTTCCAGGCTGAGTTCATAGCCCAGACCTTTCCGCTGTTCTTCGGCGAAGCGGGTCATTAAATGCACAATTTCCCGGCAGGAAATTCCGGGGAGGATGACCGACAAAACGAGGGAATAAAGATTGATGCGCCCAAAGAAAAGCCATGCAGCGGCAAGAGTCCAGATGAATACGAGGGCAATGGGGACAATGGAAAGTAGGAATACCACAGGTTGACGTGCGAAACGGAACAGGAGAAATACGGCGAGAATGCAGGCCAAGAGAATTCCCGTAGAACGGGCTTCGGGTAAAATTCGCCACCCTTCGCTGGCCGTTTCGTATACTTTTCCTGTCAGGTTTAGTTCGGCGCGGTCACTTTCCGAAAGGCTTTCGTATGCGCCTTCGACAATGCGCACCAGCTTTCGGGAAGCGCTGAGGTCGGAAACTTTCCGCTTGGGGAAAATGTTGACGATGCGGATGGTGCCGTCTTCGTTCGAATACAGGTTCCGCAGGGTGGACAAATATTTATTTTCCAATTCGGAAAGAGAAAGGGAATCGGTAATCGCGTGTGCGATGGAATCTTTGACTGAGGGCGGTAGGGAATCTTTTTGAAGCAAGTCAACATAGAATGGATTTAAGTTGACTCGGAATTGCTTCTTTAATTGTAAAATGCGGTCTTGAATTTTTTTCAAATCAGACGTGTGGATGTAAAGGAGCTTGTTCCTTTCAAAAAAGTCCAAGTCGGATTCGCATTCGACAAAGTTGACTAGACGGCTGGTTTCCAGATTTTTAGACAGTTCGCGGGCCAGTCTGCCGTTCCGAGCGCTGTCGGGAGAAGAAATGATGGCGACCAGCGATCCGAATCCTCCGAAGTTCTTTTCGACGATGGAGTCCGTTTTTTTGACTTCGGAAGAATTGGGCAGCATGTCGATCAGCCGGAGTTCCCACTTGAGATGGCGAACCGGATAAACGGAAAGGAGCGTAATCGCCAAGGCGATGGCCAGGACCGCTTTCGGGTGCTTCAGTGCATTGCGCAAGATTCTCTGCAATAGGGAAAACATCGCTTGCAATTTAAAAAATGATGAAGCGCTGAGTTTTTTGTTGAAAATAGTTTGTTCCGTTTAAAGGTTGGAATTTTGCAAAAGACCTTTTTATTCCGCAAACAGGCCATCCCTTTTGCAAAAGAAGATTCCTTTTCAAACGGACGCTCTCTTCCTTCAAAAGACTTGCTGTCCACGGTCAAATAAAGAGGTTTCTCCCAATGCCGTATCGTTTAGGAAATCGCTAGATTCCGGCGGAATCCATGTCCGAAGAAAGTTCTTTTCTGCAAAAACGGTTTACTTTTGCTGAATAAATCTTGCGAAATTTGTCACATAGGCAGAAAAGGATTTTCGTTTGAACCCCATCGAAGAAGCTCTGTTCTTCGTTTTCTACTCCACATCCCTAATTCCTAATTCCGCATCATTGCGCCGTACTTTGAAAATGTCCGCATCGGATTTTTTAAATTGAATTCAGATGAAACTTCGCGTTGCCATGATTCTTTTTTTGGCGGCCCTTCCGGTTTTTGCAGAAGGGACTGCTCCTGTTGTCGACAAAGAATTTGGCGATGGAGAAATGTCTTTTTCTGATTATTTGATTTGGCCTTTTGCCCATGTTGTGCAGCCTGTTTTGAATGCGCTTGTCTTCCCGTTTTCCGCACCGCTTCATTACGCCGTCGAAAATCGGGTAATAGACAAGGGTATCGACATGGTGACTTTTGGTCCGAAGCGAAATATATTCATTTATCCGACTTTCAATTTGAAACCCGGATCGCGGACTCAAGTCGGCGTAGATTACCGCCATCGCAACATGATTTTTCAAAAGGATTATTTTGTGGCGAGTGCTGCTCTATTCGTCAACAGTGACGTGAAATTTTCTACGCGGTATTCAAAACGAAACGTTTTGGGCTCGGACTTTGTCGTTGGCGGGCGATTCGATTTTGTCATGGACCGGGACGCTGGATTTACGGTTCCGCGATCGCTTACGTTGGATGATTCTGACGAACCGTTTTCGCTTACGGATTCTTCTTATTCCTTTCAATTGCGCGCCGGGCATCAGGTTCCATTTATCCCCAATCTGAATTTTCAAATGGAATCGGCTTTTGAACAGCGCCGTTACAATTACCCCGATGTTGAAGATACCGTGTTGACGAACCATCCTATATTCAACCCCCATGATCGCGGAATGTATCAGGATTACAAACAAATTCCGCTCCGGCTTTCGCTGACTTACGACAATACAGATGCGCCTTTTGCGCCCACGCGAGGTTCCCGGATTTCTGCGGCTTGGAGTTATGTGAATGTTTTGGATTATACGGGAGAAAATACGCTTGAGAAAGCGAATGATTTCGATCATGATTTTCAAACGTTCGACTTTGTGGCGCAGCATTATTTTTATTTGGGAAAAGATTCCAGCCAATATGGACTTTCTGCGAAAGAAGCTCGGGAATTCCGCAAATTTTACACGGACTTCTCGTGGGACGAAACGCTTCGCCTTTGGCGACCGGAGAACATTCGCAATACGCTGTTGAACAGGCGCGTTCTCGCAGTTCAATTCCGACTTCGCCAAATGTGGGAAGAAGAAATTGGCGGTGCACCGTTCAGGGCGTTTCCGACTGCGAGTGGAACTTTTCCGCTTCGGGGATACACGCGCCGGTATACGGATTACGCACTTAAGGGGATTTCTGTCGAATACCGCTGGCCGATAGACCGTTTGGTCGATGGCGTTATTTTCAATGAATATGTGATGTACGGCAGGACCTGGCGAACCTTGGATATGGACAAACTTTTAAATTCGTGGGGCTTTGGCGTGCGCGTCCGCAAACCGGATATGTATTTGTTCCGCGTTCAAGTCGGGTTTCATGGATTGGACGGATTTTCACTCATCTGTACAATTGCCCCGGAATTTCAGTGAAGCCGCCCGCTGCGAAATCGGAAATGGCAAAAAACTCGATTCCGCTGAAATGACGGCGCTTTTCGGAATAAAATTTTCTATCATTGAATTCACATTTTGTCCTAAAAAGGAAGGTCTATTTATGGCTAGAAAGAAAATTGCGCTCGTTGGCGCTGGTCAAATCGGCGGAACAATGGCTCTTGTCGCTGCTCAAAAGAATCTCGGCGATGTCGTCCTCATCGACATTCCGCAGACTCAGGGCATGCCGAAGGGCAAAGCTCTTGATATCATGGAAGGACGTTCTGTGATCAATTCTTCTGTTGATTTGCAGGGTTCCACCGACTATGCGGCTCTCAAGGGTGCGGATGTCGTCATCGTTACCGCCGGATTCCCGCGTATGCCGGGCATGAGCCGCGATGACCTTCTCGAAAAGAATTGCGGTGTTATCAAGACGGTTGCCGAAGCAATTAAGACAAATGCTCCGGATGCCTTCGTCATCGTGATTACGAACCCGCTTGATGCCATGGTTTACAACATGCAAAAGCAGTCTGGCTTGCCGGCCAACAAGGTCATCGGCATGGCTGGCGTTCTCGATTCTGCCCGTCTCGCTTGCTTTGTCGCAGACGAACTCGGCGTTTCCGTCGAAGACGTGAAGGCACTTGTTCTCGGTGGTCACGGCGACACCATGGTCAGTATTTACGAAAGCGTTTCTGTCGGTGGCATTCCGCTTCCGCAGCTCATGAGCAAGGAAAAGTTCGCCGAACTCGCCAAGCGTACCGCGGGTGCCGGTGGCGAAATTGTCAACCTTCTCGGACGCGGATCCGCTTTCTACAGCCCGGCGACATCTGCCATCCACATGGCCGAAGCTTATCTCCTCGACAAGAAGAACGTCTTCTCTTGTGCGGCAAAACTCAATGGCGAATACGGCGTAACCGGACTTTACTGCGGCGTGCCTGTTGTCGTCGGTGCGAACGGTGTCGAAAAGATCCTCGAAGTCAAGCTCTCCGCTGAAGAAAAGGCTGCTTTCGACAAGTCTGTCGATGCTTGCAAGAAGAATGCGGATTGGGTTGACGCTCACACCTAATTGATGGCAATTTGAAAGAGAAAGCCGCCCTTCGGGGCGGCTTTTGCTGTTTTCTATTCAAAGTGTTGAAATGCCTGTTTACGGAAACGTCAAATCATAGTCGCACTGAAAGTCGCTTCGCAAACGGCAACGTCTCCGCAGCGGATTTCGCCGGAGAAAAAGAGGATTCCGCGGCGCATCTTGTCTAAAGTCACAGTCACTTCGAGAGTGTCGCCCGGACGGACCGGTCGGCGAAAACGGCAAGCGTCAACGCCCATAAAGGCGGGGCGTTTTCCGGCGCATTCCGATTCGTAGCGGAGTCCGGCGAGAATCGCTCCGGCTTGGGCCATTGTCTCGATTTGAATGACCCCAGGCATGACCGGTTCTCCGGGAAAGTGACCTTGGAAAAACGGTTCGTTGAAAGAAACGTTTTTGCGGGCGACAATCTTCGGTATTTCGGTGGAAAGATCAAGCGACAGGACTTCATCGATGAAAAGGAACGGGTAGCGGTGCGGCAAAATTTGAAGGATTGCCGCATAATCGTAAAGTACACCGGGCTTAGTCGATTTGGGAAGAGTATCGGAAAGCATCGTTAAGCAACCTCTCTAACAATTTGCGGTGGGCTGCATGCCCGCCGTTGTGGATTCGAATTCTCAATTTAGGTAAAATGGGCGCAGGCACGGACAAGTCTCCGATTAAATCGAGAATTTTGTGCTTGACCGGTTCGTTCTGCATTCGGAAATGATCGCCGAGAAGAATTCGCGCCCGTTCGCCCTGTTCGCATAGGAGCATTCCGCAAGTTTCATCGGCGGCGGCGAGGAAACCGCTTTCTTTTGCCCGTTTCACGTCGTCTTCGAAAATGAATGTTCTGGCGGGGAACAGGTTCACGAGGTCTGCGGCTTCGTAAATGCTTGTGTAGGCATCGTCGTGGAATGTCCCATGGGAAATGGAATATTCGATTTCCAACGTTTCGGCAGGGCAGACTTCCATAAATCCGTAGCCCCAATCGAACCGTTCTCGGAGCGTCGATGGGTAAAATTGAAGCTCTTGTGGAATGCCGGCGATTTTCCGGACCGTTTCGTACCACGGATAAGCGCTTCCGTCGAACAGGGGCAATTCTTTTGACTGGGCATGGATTTCAAAATGGAATTGCGGATATAGCAATAAAACGGGAGCGAGATGTTCGACTGTGGAAATGGAGGCGTTCGCGTGGAGTTTTAATCCTGTGGAGCGGTTGGAAAAAAATTCCAGCTTTTGAAACAATTCCGGTTGGAGAGAATTCCAAAGGCGTTCCCCGGATTTTTCGAACCATTCTACGCAAGCGGGACCTTCGCGGTCACACAGGATCCGTGCGCCGGCAAGTTCTTCCGACAGCGATTTGCCGTGGACTTCCGTTTCAAAGAGAGTCTTTTTCATGGATGCCGAATTTTTCAAGGAAGGGTTCGCCGTAAAGGAAAAAAGCGGCTATTTGGTGGGGATGGAAAATTTCCCCTGTGCGCATTTTTTGCAAAACGGAATGGGTCGAATGGAGACGCGTTTCAATGTCTTCTCCGGGATCAAAATGCGTGTTCCCCTGGGGGGTGACATCTTTGGCGCGGACAACAAAAAATCGGCCGCGGTGCCTGTCTGGGTTTACGGGCATTTCGGCGAGGCATTCAAAAGTTCCGCCGCCGTAGGCGCATTCTTCTTGTAATTCACGTCGGGCGGCTTCGATGGGAGATTCTTCCGCATTGATGATTCCTGCAGGGAATTCGAGGGAGACATTTTTGACGCCGTGGCGGTATTGGCTTTCCAAAATCCATTCGCCGTTTGGTGTGCTTGCTAAAATTAAGACCCAGTCCGGTTGCCATAGCGTGTAAAAATCCGGAATGATTGTTCCGCTAGGTAATTCGCAACGTTCCTTTTCGACTTTCAAATAGGGCGTGTCGAGAATCGGCTTTGCCGAAAGGGTTTTCCAGGGATTCAAGTTCTTGTGCATTTTAAAAAGTGGAATACGGGTCTAAAAGGGAATCGTCGTACGAAATATTCGTATAGGTGTAGTGAAACTCTTTTTCGAGTAAATACAGGGCTAATTCTTTGGTCGTCCAATCCTTTTTCACACCGATGCTTTCGAGTCCTTTGGTAATCAGCGGGAGAGTCGCTTTTAAATCCAGTTTCCAACTGGAATCGTCCCATTCGAAGAGGATGACGGGGACTTTGGGACTAGAAGCCAGTCCAACGCTGCCGCGGTCCTTCTTGATTTCAAAGGGCCCCAGGTTGAGGTTCATCGTCCTTTGGATAAGCCCCTTCTTTCCAACGAGCAGGGAGAGCATCCGGTAGTCTTCGTTCATATTCGGATCCCAGGCCCGTTCGCGGTCAAAAATGCGATAAACGAGAACGGAGAGCATTTCACCGAGGGGCAAGGCTTCTA
This sequence comes from uncultured Fibrobacter sp., assembly GCA_964587155.1. Classification (GTDB taxonomy): domain Bacteria; phylum Fibrobacterota; class Fibrobacteria; order Fibrobacterales; family Fibrobacteraceae; genus Hallerella. The sequence continues at coordinate 32,401 of CAZPKF010000016.1, read as the reverse complement.
CTTGTTCTGCGGGCATTTCTTGAGCGTAGCGTTGTAACGTGTCCATCCAATAATAAGAAGAATCCGTGATATAGGCGATAAAAGATTCCGGCGGTGCGTTGTCGCGGACTTTTTGCTGGATTTCCGCATAAGTCTGTTCCAATTTCAAAAGCTTTTCTTCGCTTGTCTGTGCATAGGTGACCGCATCCGAAGTTTCTTTTGCAGTATGGCCGGCGCAGGCGAAAAGGGCGAAAAGAATGGTGGCGCAAAGCAAAAGAGTTATCGATTTTACTGGTGAAGATGTATTTTTTTGACGATGCATCGCGATTCCTATTTGAAAATGCCTTTGAACGAACTTCTCCGTGCCTGTAAGGTTTCGGGATTTCAAGGAAGTGGTCCTGGTGGGCAATTCCGCAACAAGACGAATTCCGGGGTCGATCTTCGGCTGTCTGAATTTAATTTAGCAATCAAATCGTGTGAAAGCCGGAGCGCCAGTGAAAATAAAGTCCATGCGCTTCATCGGATGCGGCTGTCGATTGCGCTTCATGTGCGGGAAACTCCCAAAACGGGACCGCTTCGCTTTCCGGGGAGCATGGGACACATTCAGCCGTCGAACGAAGCTTACCCTCAATTTATCGCAGATGTGTTGGATATCGTTTTTGCAAACGGCGGAGATACTCGGGAAGCGGCACGCGTGTTTGGACTTTCCAACAGCGCAATGATTAAAATCTTGCGTGCGAACAAAGCGGTTTACGCCGCATTGTCGGAAATGCGCAGATTGATCCATGCGAAAACGTTGTGAAAAATTGAAAGGATTTTGGATTGGACAAAATTTTTGAAAAGGTTTGGAATTTGACATGGTGCCGGTGATGTGGAAATTCAAAATTCTAAATTGCAAGTAATGAACGAAAAACTGTACAACAACGAATTTGAAAAAGAACGCTCCGGGCGAGTTTTCAGGCGGGATGCGCGCGCAAGGCGTGTGAATACGATGGAAATGTGGAAACGCGGGACGTTGGATGAACGTCCCATCCGCGAACGTTGGAGCAGGGAATTCAAAAAGCCCAAGGTGAAAAAATTGAAAAATCCGGCGGAAAATTTTGCCGAAGGAGATTCTGCCCAAGCGACTGTTTTAGAAGTTCATCGCCGTACGTGTGTCGTCCGACTGGATTCCGGAGAATGTGTCAATGCGACGTACCGCGCCGCCATGGTGTGTGAATTGGGCGAGTTTCCCGTTGTCGGAGACCGTGTCGTTGTCGCCTTGGTGAAGGATGCTGTCAAATCCGCACCTTATTCTTTGTTGAAGGTTTTACCGCGGAAATCATCCTTGGTCAGGCCCGGTCCCAAGGATAAATCACGCAGGGAATTAGTTTTGGCGGCAAATATCGATCAGATAGTCATCGTTTCGAGTGTTGCGGAACCGCCGTTCAATTATGGATTCGCCGACAGATTTTTGCTCGCTGCGGAACTTTGCCATTTGCCGCTTGTGATGGTTTTAAATAAAACGGATCTAGTGGAAAAGATTCCATCGGATGTGCAGGATTTTGTTTCTCTGGTGGACAGGCTAGTCTGTGTCAGTTGCAAATCAGGAGACGGTTTGGACGATTTGCGCCAAATCCTTGCCGGAAAATGTTCTGTACTTTCGGGAAAGAGCGGTGTCGGCAAATCGAGCCTTGTCAATGCCTTAGTGCCCGGAGCCCAGTTGAACGTGGGAAACGTTCGCGAGTTGGATGGCAAGGGTAGGCACACAACGACTTCTTCGAGTCTTTTTGACCTGCCGTTTGGAGGAAAGATAATCGATACACCGGGAATTCGCGAATTGGGCGTTGCCGAAATGGATGCGCATGATCTAGCCCGTTCCTTCCCGGGATTTTTTCCGGGAGAACTCTTCACGTGCAAATACAATGATTGTCTGCATCAGGGAGAGCCGGGCTGCGATGTGATAGCCCGTGTGGAATCGGGCGAAATTCCGCAGGCCCGTTACCGGAGTTATTTGAGAATATTGAATTCCGGCGAATGATTGTGCCGCAGGTAAAATTTCAACGGAAAATGTTTTCTGAAATTTTGCGCCAATTTCCCGGCTGCAAAGAATCCAGTTTGATCTTTCCGATTTGAATCCGGATGAGTCTCAGCGTGGGATGCCCGATTGCCGCCGTCATGTGGCGAACCTGGCGGTTCTTGCCTTCGGTCAATGTGATTTTCAACCAAGATGTGGGGATGTTTTCCCGGTGGCGTATGGGCGGGTGGCGTTCCCAAAGATCTTCTGGTTCACTGACGATTTCTGCAAGGCATTTCCGCGTTCGGTAACCTTGGATGAATAGCCCGGAAGAGAGTCTCTTTAAATCGTCTGTGGAGGGGATTCCTTCGACTTGGGCTAAATAAGTCCGCGGATGTGCTTCTTCCGGATTCAGGAGCTTGCTGATGAGTCGCCCATTGTCTGTGAGCAAGAGAGCGCCTTCGCTGTCGTGGTCTAGTCTTCCTGCCGCATAAACTCCACGGGGAAATCCGAATTGATTTAATGCGGGATGGTTTCCTTCGGGGGTGAATTGGCTCAAAACGCCGTAAGGCTTGTTGAAAAGGATGACTGTCATTATTTGGAAAGTTTCGCTTTGGCTTTGGAAAGAAACTGCTCTTGGTGGATAATGAACCGTTCGTGCATCCCGCCGCCAATATGTCCCCGCTCGTCATAAGCGTCTACTTCGAATAGAAGCTTTCGTCCATCGATAGAAACCAGTTTGGAAATGCATTCCACTTTCATGCCCACGGGGGTGGGGGATTCGTGAGAAATATTCATCAGGGTGCCGACGGTTTCTTCGCCGGCTTCCAAAAAGGGAGAAACGCTGGTCCAGGCCGCTTTTTCTAGCATGGCGGTCATGAATGCAGTTGAAAGAACGTCGATGTTTCCGCTGCCGATTTCTTTTGCCGTATGTTCGTCTTCGACAATGAATTCTACGCTTCCGACAAGATCGAGTTGTAATTTGGGCATTTAGGAAAATCCTTGTTCAAGGTTCTTTTTGGGGTGGGAAAATGTGATCAGGTGTTGTTTGAAAGTGAAATTCATTTTTGTTGAATATAGAAATTTCAAAAGTAGGCGAAAGATTTCTCGCTTTGCCGTGATTGGGGACTGCCACTCAGAAAGGATTGAATCCATTTCTCAGTTTACATTCTACATTCCTCGTTCCGAATTATTTTGCCACCCAATATCGGGCGAAGTTCCGTTCCACAAAAATGGCGTCCACCTTTGCTGTTTGAATGGGATTTATCTATTTTGCCAAAAAACAGGGAATTTTTTATGAATCATTTTTTTGTAGGACTGCTCACTTTTTTCTTCTTTTGCGTTTCTCTCCAAGCGAAAACGGCGGCTTGGATAACCTTGGAAGGCGATGTCGATCCAGGAATGTATGAATACGCGGCCCGGGCGATTGGCGAAGCGGTCGAAAAAAATCCCGATTACATTGTTTTTGACATCAATACATTTGGCGGACGTTTGGATGCTGCGTTCGACATTGTCGATACCATCATGGGAATCAAAAACGCGAAGACGGTCGCTTTTGTTTCTAAAAAGGCGATTAGTGCGGGTGCTTTGATTGCGCTTTCGAATAAGGAGCTTTACATGCTCCCCGGAACAACCATCGGCGATTGCGCTCCCATTGTGCAAAATGGAGATGGAACACCTCAGATTGTCGGAGAAAAAGTCCAGTCGCCGCTCCGTGCCAAATTCCGTAACCTGGCGCAAAAAAACGGTTATCCGGAACTCCTTTCCATGGCGATGGTTTCTCCGGATTTGGCTGTGTATGAATTGCAGCGCAAAGATTCCACGATGGCGGTAGAAGCGTCCCGATATGAAAAGTGGAGCGCGAAAGAAAAGGCTTTTTGGGGAACTCCCAAAGTTTTGGTGGATTCCGGTGAACTGTTGACAATGACCGATGAAGAAGCTGTTGAATTGTATTTTTCAAAAGGGACTCCGGAAAACCGCGCTGCGTTTGAAAAAACTCTCGGAATAGAAGAAATTTGCGAAATAAACATTTCGACAGGAGAAAAAATATCGCGTTTTATCGCCGGAATTTCTGGCATTCTACTCATTTTGGGATTTGGAGCGCTTTACATCGAATTCAAAACTCCCGGATTTGGATTTTTTGGCATTGCGGGAATCCTCTTGATTGCGACTGTTTTTGTGGGGCAATACGTTCATCACATTGGCAATTATCTTCCGCTCATTTTGCTTGTCCTCGGAGCGATTCTTTTTGTCGTAGAAATTTTACTGATGCCGGGAACGTTCCTGTTCGGCATTTCGGGAATCGCCTGTATGGTGTTGGCGTTGGTGCTCACTTTTGACGTTTCCCAACTGCCGTCTTTTCTCCCTCAAATTGCATCGGGTTCTGTTCTGCCCGCAGTCCTTTACATTTTGAGCTGTGCATTATTTGCCATGGTGATTCCGATTATCGCTTCTAGATATTTGATTCCGCTTTTGCCGGAACGATTCAGCCCGATGCTCAAAGCGGATTTGGAGTCGGCGAAATCGCCAACGGAAAATGTAGCCGAAGTTCATCCGGGAGATTTGGGCGTGGCGGAAACGCCGCTTCGTCCTGTTGGACACGCCCGGTTTGGAGAAAATTCTTTTGATGTGCAAACCAAGGGCGATATGATAAACGCAGGCGAATCCGTCTGCGTTGTTGAAATTGCCGATGGGAGAATCTGGGTGAAAAGGAATCGGGAAAAAATCAGTTAAAACGATTTTCCGTAGCCGAGGACTTCGCGGACTTGATCGAGATGCTCTTTGGCGATGGGTCGAGCCTTTTCCGCTCCGGCGTGGAGAATTTCATCGATGCGTTCGGGGTGCGCCATCAGATCGTTGTAGGTTTCCCGCATTTCGCCGAAAGTCCTTTCAAGAATGTTTTGAAGTTCGTTTTTGGCGTAACCCCATCCCATGCCGCCTGCGCGATAGGTTTCGGCAAGGGCGTTCGCTTCGTCGGGAGTGGCGAACAATTTGTAAAGTCCAAAAACATTGCAAGTATCAGGATCTTTGGGGGCTTCGATGGGAAGGCTGTTCGTGACGATTTTTCCGATTTTCTTTTTACGCGCTTTCGCATCGAGGAAAATTTCAATCGTGTTGTCGTAAGATTTGCTCATCTTGCGTCCGTCAAGTCCCGGAATGACATCTGTCGTTTCTTGAATGAGGGGCTCGGGAACAGTGAAGACTTCTTTCTTCATTTGTTTGTTGAAGCGGATGGCGATATCGCGGGCGAATTCCACGTGTTGTTTCTGGTCTTTACCAACGGGGACTACGTCTGCGTTGAACATGAGAATATCGGCATCCATAAGGCATGGATAACAGTAAAGTCCCATGTTGACGTTCGTGTCTAAATCTTCACCTGCGGCGCGGTTCGCTTCCATTTTTGCCTTGTATGCATGAGCGCGGTTCATAAACCCTTTGGGAGTAAAACAGCTCAGCGCCCAACTGAGTTCAAAAATTTCGGGAATGTCGCTTTGTTTGTAAAAAAGTCCCTTTTCCGGGTCAAGCCCGCAAGCAATCCAAGTGGCGGCGACTTTGCGGATGTTGTCCGCCATTTCTTTCCCGTCGTGCACGGTGGTGAGTGCATGGTAATCGGCGATGAAGTAAACGGTTTCGTAATCTTTGGAAAGTTCGAGAGCGGGACGGATTGCTCCCAGGTAATTACCGAGGTGGGGAGTTCCTGTGGGTTTGATGCCTGTCAAAGAAATTTTTTTCATAGTCTAAATTTAGAAAGTTGTGAAAGATTCAGTCCGGGGATAAGGCGAGAAGTCCTAACAAGTAAAGCATCCCATCATAGTAACGCCATTTTCCGCGTGGGATGGGTTCTTTGAAGAACGCTTCGAGAATTGGAGTGGCGAGCTTTTTGTCTGCGGAGACTTCAAAATCCAGGGCTAGAGTCGCTGCAGCGTTCATGGCCAAAAGTCCGGGGGTCATCGGGCGGGGATTAGTGGGGAATTTTCCTCCATCGATGCGGTAATCGGCTAACGGAAAATCTTGTGATGCAAAAAAGGTCAGGAGTTTTCGAATGGTATCCCGTTCAAACTGCTTGGCTTCGTCCCGGAGGTTTTCGCAAACGCCAGGAATTTCCCATTGAAAATCCAGGGCTAGGTTGAGTGCGACGCGCCAAGCGTCTCCGCTGAAACATTCGCTTGTCGGAAAATAGTCCGTGTGTTTTGGCGAGCCATCGAATTCCGCATAATCGGGCGAAAGGCCCGTTTTGGGATGAATCGTCTTTTTTAAAAAGGAAACGCTTGCCTTATAGGCGTTTTCCCAAAAGGAATCCCCTGTCGCTTTGTAAAAAAGCCGGTAAAAGGCCAGCGTATGATAACTGGGGTCGGTGAAATCGTTTCCTTCCATGGGAGAAAAACGGACCATATGATTTTGGGGGTCGAAAAGGGCGCGGACTTTTCCTTTTGTCGGTTTGTGAGCCATTTGGTTCAGCAATTCAACGGCTTCGCGTTTGAATTCTGGACGGTCAAATTTTTCGGCGGCGATGAGAAGGGCGGCGGCAAAGTATTCTTCGCCGTCTGGAGCAGCCCCCTTGTCTATTTTGCAAAAGTGAAACTCTGAATTCGTTGATTTTGCGACTTGCCAGGCGAAGTAGGGTGCATAATCCCCTTCGGCATTTTGAAGGTGTTTTTTTGAAAAATTCCAGAGGGCAGAAAATTCCGATTCCAAGCCGAGACGCGCTGCGATAAACATCCCATAGCTCATACCTTCGCTGCGGATATCTTTATGGCCGATATCTTCGATATAAGAAAGTTCACCGGTCGGAAAACAGATGCGTTCTTCTGTCGGATCTCCGAAAAAAAGCTGGGCGTGAGCGCTTTCAATTTTACGTTTAACTTCTCCGTCAGAAATTCCGATAATCCGGAAAGGACTTTTGTCTTGCATCAAATATCTCCGAAAATATCCAACAGGGATGTTCCGTTTTGAAAGAGTCTTGTCTGCATTCCGACAGCTTCCGCTCCGCGAATGTCGCGCTCCGGATCATCGCCTACATAAATCGTGTCGGCGGGATTTGTTCCCAGTTTTTTTAGTGCCAAATGAAAAATTTCCGGTTCTGGCTTTTTACAGGCGACTTCACCAGAGATGATGACGGCATCCAGCAATTCCAAAAGGCCGTTTTTTCGCAAAACCTTTCGGACATGCGGTGCGTGCTGGAAATTGGAAATGATTCCCACCCGGATCCCTTTTCCGCGGAGCCTGTTGAGCAGGGGAATCGTTTCGGAATGAATGGGAACAAGCTTTTGCCAACGGTTCATGGAAATTGCCGCCGTATGCTTGATCCAGTTGTCGTCGGGAGATTTCCCATTTTGTTCCGCCAATTTTTTCAATCGGATTTCGTAATCGGAATAACGGTTGTCCGATTTAATGGAATTGGAAAAAAATTTTCGGCATTGTTTGGAAACAGTCGCTGCAGAAACGGAAATTCCCAAAGAATTCAACGCTTTGGCCAAATCTTCGTGCCACAGGGAAAAGGCCTTCGACATATTGCCGTAGGTGAAGAGCGTTCCATATAAATCGAATAGGGCACCGGAAATTTTCATGGCCCGCGTTAAACTTCGTAATCGATGACTGCGCGGTCTGTCGAAACTTTGCCGATGAATTGCTTGATTTCAACGTGGGCTGGAAATTCTTGATAAAAATCCAAATCCGCTTTGGTGGCGAATTTGGTGATGAGTCCTAAATCCCAGGCGGCGGCGCTGCGGTTGAAGTCTGCACCGGATTCAATCGAAAGAAGTCCGGGGACGTTTCCTTCAAGGGCTTTGAATTTTGAAACGATTGTTTGGGCGTTTTCTTTTGCGGAAGCGCCTTCGGCTTCGGTCTTCAGTTTCCAAAGTACGATGTGCGTTATCATATTATCCTCTGATTAATTTTTGGTACATGGCCATTTGCCTTTTGAAACAGTTAGTCCAGCTGTAATTTTTTGCATAAGCCACTGCGTTAGTTTTCAATTTTGGCAAGTCCATTTGGGAAACCTTGACGATGGCGTCGGCCAGGGCTTGTGGCGTACGGTTTTCCAAAAGGATTCCTGCTCCCGAGTTGCGGAGATGTTCTCCGGCAGCGCCCGTCGAGGCGGCGACAAGGGCGTCGCCGCAGGCCAAGCTTTCCAGAATGGAAAGTCCAAACGTTTCCCAGCCCGACAGGGCTAGCGACAAATCCACACTGGCGTAATGCCTTGCCATTTCTTGGATGCCATTGATGAATCCTTCATAACGGATGTGCTTGTATTTTTCGGCAGCCGCTTTGACGAGGGGCAAGTCCGGTCCCGTTCCCGCAAAAAGGACTGCCGGCTCTGCGTTCAGTCTTTGGCAAAGAATCGGGTAAGCGTCAAGGAACAGTCGAAGTCCCTTTTCATCGCAAAAACGGTGTGGGAAAAAAATGGTCAGCCGGTTTGGGTCGCCGTCTTTCAATTCACGAGTTAAATTTTCATCGCGTGCTTTTGGGGTAAAATTTTCCAAATCGACACCAAGGGGAATCCACTCCAAACGTTCGCCGGAGAACCCGTTTTGTCCGATGCGGGTGAGGATTTCTTGTGAACTGGCTTCGATTTTGTCGTATTGGCGAAAGCTGGAACGTGCGTAAGCGAAAGCGATCCTTTCCGCTTTTTTTCCCAGTTTCGAAAGTCCCCATTTTTCGAAAAAGCGTCGCACATAGGTGACGGGAAAGTCGGCGTGCCAAAAGGCGGTCAGGCGGGGAGGCTTTGAAAGGCGTGCTGAAGCTTTGGAGACTGCCTTGGGAAGGATATACGGAGAACCGACTTCAACGATGTCGGGCTCGTATTTTTGAAGATAAGGTAAAATATCCCGCTGATTCCAAAGGAATCGGTATTCCCAATTTCCAGGGAATTTGAATGCCCGGACGTGTTCAATGATGAGGGAATCGGAAATCGTTTCGGTGAAAGTCCGACTGTCGTTTTGGACAAAGACCAGCAGGGCATCGGGGAGAGTGCTGTAAAATTGCATCCGTTCTAAATGATAACGGCGGACGCCACCTCCGGATGGACTCCAAAAATTGTCAAAGTCAACAACGGTCAGACGGCTCATGTTTCTTTTTCTTTCATCCGGTAAGATTTGTCTGAAAACAGCAGGTTGGCTTCGTATAAAGTCGAACCGGAATTTTTCATGTTGACAGTGAGCCAGAGAGCTCCATCGTCTTTGCGTTCTAACCAGAAGGTCGTATCCGCATCGCGCAGGTAGGGTCGTGGTCCGACAATCCGATCGTTTTCCTTGCAAAGTTCACCACTGATGAATACGGGAATGTCCAAGGCCTTGTAAAGGTCCAGAACGGCAGAAGAACGCCGTTCGCTGAGTCCTTGAATGTCGGCCCAGTCCGAAATTCGCAAATGGTCAATGCCGTCGATGAGAAGAATCAAATTCGGTTTTTCGGAAAGTTCCGATTGCAGTTCGCCAAGAAACGTTTCAAAGTGGAAAGTTTCCGTCGCTTCCCAAATTTCAATCCGGTCGGATTCCACGTAAGAAAGCAGTTGACGTGTCGCTTCGTGGATTTTCCGGTTGATATCATCGTCCTTGTTTTGTTTGCGGACATCGGCCTCGGACACATCGGCCAGCATGGCGACCATCCTGTCGAAGACTTGCCGCCTGGGACAGTCCAGCGCAACGTAAATGATTTTGGCTTCCGGATTGCCATCGATTAAATCTAGCGAGAGAGACGACAGTGCGTAACTTTTGAATCCAAACGGCTCGGAAGAGAGGAAGTAATAGCCGGGGAGAATGCCGTCGAGGGCGTGAGAAAGGGCGGGAAAGTTGGAAATCTTGTAACCGACATCGACATCGGCATCGCGGTTCATCGCCAAGTGAAAGTTTTCACGGATGTCTTGCAGTAAAACGGACTTGCGGTGCGTCCGCATGGTGTCTTCTTCGGTATCGTGAATTTTGGAAAGCAGGGTATCGGCCCCTTCTTTGCGCAAAAAAGTATCGACAGTTTCACCGTCGGGGAGAACGATGGATTTAAAACCGATGCGTTCCGATTCGGCTAATTCCAAACATCTGCGGATATGATATTCTTGGGCGCGCCGACTGGATTCTTTGCGGAGAAGGAGCGTGACGCTTTCTGCGCCACAGGCCTTGAGCTTGTAAAGGTGGCTGCGGCTGAAGGGCTGATACATTGTCGAAACGACTCCGGAAATGCCGGAAAGGTCTGCGGTCAACGCATCGAAAAGGCCTTCGACGACGATGGGAGAATCCATGTCTTGTTGGATGTTGAACGGAATGTCTAATGGTCCGGAGGCGTAAGAAACGTAAGTGTCTTCTCCGGAATTGGGAGTGCCCGCATTGTCTAACAAGCGACCGTAAACGGAATGAATGACACCTTTGGAATTGCGGGCGGGAATCGTGAGGCGCGGCTCATGAGAAAATTCCAGATTGTCTAGGTAAAAGCTGACTTCGTGCCGTTCAAGCCCGGAAAGCATACAATAACTGAAAAATGGTTCCGGGTCCCCGCTGTAATAGCCGATGCCGTAAAGCTTAGCCTGGTCGGCGGTCCAACCGCGGGCTTTTAAAAACTCCGCAGTCGATTCACTTTTGGCGGCAGCCAGATAGCAATAGCGTACAAAACATTCCAAAACGCGGACTTTTTCCCCGCCGATTTCCTTATTTTTGATGTCGCTTTCCCGCAAACCCTGGACTTGTTCTTCGGAAGAACCCCAAAAATCGAGAGCTTCTTTGCGGGCGGATTTTTCATCCATTCCGTTGAAGCGCGTCCGCATCAAAAATTCGACAAGGTCGCCGTCGTTGTTGCATTGCAGGCAGTGGTAACGCCAATAGCCAAGTGAATCGTAAAAAAACAGGGAGGCTTCTTCTGGAGCGTGGAAGGGGCAGGCGGATACGAAATTGCGCCCCCAACGTCTCAAAGGAAGTCCGAGTCTTCGTGGATGTGTCTTGATGCAGGAAAAAGCGAATTTATCATCTTCGATGAGCATGGCCACCTCAATTCGGCAACATAGAAAATTTAGGGAATGCGGTCAGTGGCGAATTGCCTTTGGCTTATGAAATGGGGTCAGGAAAGGTGTTTTTCAAATTTTAGGCGTTTCCCGCCGCGAAGGGCATAGCGATTCGCAATTTCTGCAGGGCGAAAATAGTTTTCATTAGAAAATTCCACCGATATTTTTTTGACTTTTCCCTCGAAAATGCGGTAAGTCCCGGAGTTTGACGGCAAAATTTTGTCGAAAACAGAGATGACTTCAGAAATTGACGGATTCTCTTTAGCAAAAAGATTCAGGTACGTTTTCATGTCGACGATTCGGAAAATGCCCTGGTCGGTTGCGGGATTTTCTCCAAAGTCGAATCCATCATCTGTGAAAAATCGGAGCGGCTCCATTTGGAGATTGCTGAATTCCAAGTGTTCTTGCCAACATTTAAATTTCTTGTTTTCGGGAATACTCCAGACGACGACATCTTTTTGGTGAAAGGCGCGCATCAGTGCGTTTGAAATGAGAGTGGAGGCGTATCCTTTATGCCGGAAATCCGGGTCAGTGGCGAGAGCGTAAATGTAGGCGGTTCGGCCCCAATCTCCAGAAAATTCAAACAGGTGCAGCATGGAGGTCAGGCGTTCGTTTTCGTACAAAGTTATACGGTTGGATTCGTTTGAATACGGATAAATGAAACTGGTCAAAAAGGAATCGTCGTCGTTTGGAAACGACTTTTGCCAAAGAGCCCAAATTTTACCTTCTTCGGAATCGGCGTCGTAGGCGAAGAATTCTTCAGAAATCGTTTCCGGATGGTAAGATTGCTTTGATTTGCGCAATTCGGGAATTCCCATGTCTTCTTCCCGGTTGATAAATCGGATTGATTCCGGAAGAGCTTCTGCCATCAGCTGGTTGATTTTCGCATATGCGCCCTCGTAACGGGTATCTGCTTTTTCGACGTGAGTGCAGAAGGTATCGCTTCTAACTTTGGAGCCGTAAGAAAAGGCGACAGGTTCGCCGTTAACGGAAAGTAGGATGCCGAAGAGGTTCAGTTCCCTGTAATGTGCAAGGGATCTTTCTATCATCTGGCGCTCTTCGAGAATCGTCGTTGTCGCCGATTCTTGTGAAGAAATCCAATTGTCGAGAATTTGCCGCAACAGGGGCAAGTCATTTTCTGGCGAAAGGATTTTCCATTGAAAATTAGGATAGCGCCTGTTGAATGTGGCGATGTGGTTGCGTTTGGAGTGGAGCTTTCTTCCGGCTAACAAGGCTAGGCGTTCCCGCGTGTAAATGTAATTGCCGAAATTCCTGTCTTTATAAAAATGCAAGGAGCCTGCCAAAGGCGTATTCCGGATGCTTTCTGTGAATTTTTCTGAAAGGGAAAAAAAGCGCAGAGGTTGACCAGATTCGTTTGCCGCTTTCCGAATATTTTCAAGGATGTCTTCAATGTTACCGTTTCCCAGCGGTTCCAGGTATGCCCATTTTTCCGAACCGGCAATGTGAAAACGGATGACGAGGAATCCGCCGGATTCCGCCCATTCGGTGCGATAATAAGCGGACCAGGCGTAAAGGTTGGCTAGTGCATAATCGCAGCATTGTTTGTTTGCCGCTGTCAGAAAACGTTGAAAAATGGGAAGGTCTTTTAATAGAATGGAGCGGAATTTCATGGCTTGTAAAAAAGGCTTTCGCTTGTTGCGAAAGCCGATTGTTTATTTCCGTTTCTTTTTCTTCGAGGCTTTTTTGGATTTGCCCTTGGATTTTTTCGATTTTTTCACATTTTTCTTGGGCTGGACTTCGGCTTGCGGTTCTTCGACTTCTTGTTCTGTGGGTTCCGAAGAGACGATGCCGGAGGTGCGCTGAATTTCTTGCAAAGCGTGGTTCGCTTCGCTGACGAACTTGCCGTCGGGGAAGCGTTTCAGGTAAATTTGGTAATCTTTGACGCGGTTGCTTTCTTGCACCAAACGGAAAATGCATTCTTCGGCTTCTTCGCGGAATTGACCCTCGGGGAAGTCGGCGAGGTAATCCAAATACGATTTGAATGTATTGGTGGATTGCGCTTGCTTGAACACTTCGTAATCGCCGACAATTTTCAGTTTGGCTTCGATTTCTGTCCGGTGAGCGGAATTCGGATAGTATTGCAGGAACATTTGCATCATTTCCGGATCGTTAGATGCCATGACTTGTTTGAATCGGGCATCTTCCTGGGAAACTTGATATTCCTTCAGCTGGACTTTATTGGAGTCGAGTGATGAATACAGCTTTTCTTTTGTGGCCAGGTCTTCGGGATGGCAAAAGGCCAGGTAACTTTCCAGAACATCGTTGAATTGCGCTTTCGTATATTTTTCGCTCATGTCGGGCAATTCACCATCTTCGAGGAAAAAGCGGTAATCGCGTTCGATGGCCATGCAGTCCCAGTCCGAAAGAGTGTCTTTGACTTCGGAATGGTTGCGGAGCTGGCTATCGCGGTCGCGGAGGGTGAATCGCATGCGGCGGTCGCGGCGGCTTTCCCGCCCAAATTCCAAGGAAATTTCAAGACCGATGCGGATGGGCAATTTGGTCTCGATTTTTGAAAATTGCGTTCCTGCGTATGCGCCAGGGAGAGCTGATGATAGGTCGTCAGAGTTCTGTTTGGAAACGGCCTGGACATCTTCCAGTTTGCTGAAATCCTTTTTGACGTGCAGTCCAATTTTCAAATCGCCGTCCTTGAAAATTTCTGCTATCCGGTATTCAAGTCCGCCTTTGACAAAGTAGCTGAGCGAAGATTCCATCCGGGTTTTGGTTGTCCGGAGTTCCTTGTTTTCAAAACGGTAAAAGCGCATTCCGAATCCGCCGAGAACGCGCAAGTCCAAATTGCCTATCAGGTTGACGGAAAATCCGGCAAGCCCCGCGGGGTTGAAGGACATAAAAGAAAGCGTGTTGCCATCGCCGTCCATATCGGGATGATCCGGGTAAGAGTAATTTTTCCCGGAAGAAATTTCGCCGAATTGAAATTCACCGAATTCGGCACCCAGCCAAATGGTGAAGGGTATGTCGGCCTTGTAGAGGGGGGTGAAGATCGGGCTGAAAAGAAATCCGAGCGACATGGGAACAGTCAGCACGTCTTCGTCGATTTTTTCGTTCAGGTATTGGCCCGCGCCTTCAAAATGGATGGGCGTGTAGGGTTCCACACCGAAAAAGGTCTGGGTGTGCCAATTGGAGCGTTCGAAGTCGGCTCCGAACGCAAAAGTCACGGCGAGAAAGGATAGCAGAATTTTACGCATCGATTATAATTTAGCATATCTAACGAAAAATCGTTCTAGAAATAAGGCTAAAATAAGACTGGGATGCGGCAAAGGCGGACTTTATGGAATATTTGGCATTCTTGAAATAACCCTCTTGCCGGAATTTTTTAAAAAAGTTACGATTGGGCTATGCTCATTTCTTCGATTGTCGCCGTTTCAGAAAACAACGTCATTGGCAGGGCCGGCCATTTGCCATGGCATCTGTCGCAGGATTTGAAACGCTTCAAGGCCATTACATCGGGACATTGCATTTTGCTCGGACGCAAAAACTACGAAGACATTGGACGTCCGCTCCCGGGGCGTACCAATTTGGTGCTTTCGCGGAACTTGAATTTTGAAGCACCGGGTTGTGTCCTTTGCAATTGTCTGGAAGAAGCCTTTGAAAAGGCGGAAAAATCGCTAGAAACGGAATTGTTTGTCGTTGGCGGAGCAAAGATTTACGCCCTTGCCATGCCGTTTGTCAAAAAACTTTACCTGACACGGGTACATGCGAATGTTCCCGGAGACGTGTTCATGCCGCCAATCGGGGATGGTTGGAGGCTAGTTTCAGAAGAATTCTGCGAAAAATCGGACAGGGACGATTACGCTTGCACTTTCGAAGTGTGGGAACGTTGAAATGCACCTTGCCCGTCTTTGACAAAGTCGACAGCTTCTTCCAGTTTGCGGAACCGGAGAATGTCGATTTTCGCCGATTTTGAAATCTTGGACGAAGCGGCCAGCAGAATGTGTTCAAATCCCAGGCGTTCCGCTTCTTTGATGCGCAAATCCGTTTGACTGACGGCGCGGATTTCTCCAGAAAGTCCGAGTTCGCCGATGACGATTGTCTTTGGGGGAAGGGATATTCCCAAATGATTGCAAACGATGGCGAGGGCTATTGCCAAATCGGTTCCGGTATCTGGTATTTTCAGACCGCCGGCGATGCTTGCGAATACGTCAGAATTTCCAATGGGAATGCCGCCGAATTTATCGAGCAGTGCGAGGATGATGGTCAAGCGTTTGGGGTCGATTCCCGCGGCGACGCGCTGCGCAACGGCGTAATTCGTCTGGTTTACCAAGGCCTGAGTTTCAAAAAGCATGGCACGCGAGCCTTCAATGGTGCAGCTTACGACGCTGCCGGGAGCGTTCATGTTTGTCGCATCGAGAAATATCTTGCTGGGATTGCTGACGCTTTCAAGTCCGCGGGAGGTCATTTCGAAAACACCGATTTCATCCGTTGCCCCAAAACGGTTTTTGATGGTGCGCAGAATGCGGTATTGTCCGTTGCGGTCGCCTTCGAAATAGGCAACGGTATCCACCATGTGCTCTAAAATTTTGGGCCCGGCGATTTGACCATCTTTGGTTACATGGCCGATTAAGATGGTGATGCACCCCGTATTTTTGGCGAATACCATTAGGGAAAGTGTGCATTCGCGTAGTTGGGAAACGCTCCCCGGAGTTCCGGGCAAGTCGGCATTGTAAATTGTCTGGATGGAATCGATGACCATGATTTGCGGGTGAATCGATTCGGCTTTTTCGCGGATGCGCGAGAGGCTTGTCTCGCAAAGCAAGAGAAGGTCGCTTCCGGAAACGCCCAAACGCTCGCTGCGGAGTTTGACTTGTACCGCGCTTTCTTCGCCGCTAACGTATAGAGCTTTGACTCCGGCGCTTGCCATGGTGGCCAAGGTTTGCAAGACTAGTGTGGATTTGCCGATTCCCGGATCACCGCCGACAAGAACCAGGGAACCGGGAGCGAATCCGCCGCCCAGAGTTCTGTCGAATTCCGGACTTGATGAACTCAAACGTTTTGTCGGTGCCGAGTCAATTTCAGAAAGTTTTCGGGGAAGTCCTGAATCGATTCCGGCTCCGGGTGCGCTGTGCCCGAGTCCGCGGCGTTCGGACTTGTTTTCTACGGTGCGTTCTTCTAGGAGCCCCCAGGCTCCGCAGTGAGGGCATTTCCCAGCCCATTTGGGAGTCGTTTCGCCACATTGCGTACAAACAAATTCTGTTTCTTTTTTCATCGCAAAAGAAATTACCTTTTTTTTTCTTCTCAAAATGTCAAAAAATGACAAAATGGGCGTTGTCCCTTGACAACGGAAAACTTTTGGGGATAGGGGAATTTGGAAAACGCAACGCTATCTTTGAAAGGACAAAGGAGATTTTATGAAAATTCCCGGCTGGATTGGGTTCTTGATGGCATCTTCGTGGGCGGCTGTGACGCCGACGGAAACGGTAACTTTACCTGAAAACTCTGCTTACGGTGGAGGCGACATGGTGAGCTCTCCGCTAATTGCCGCTACGTATAACGCCGGGGAAGGACCCGGCATTTGGATTGTCGCTGATGGTGGGTACAGACTTTATGTGAACGGCGAATTGCTGATGGAAGACAATCAGGCGGGGCGCGTCGGTTTTGTTCCTTATACCTTTTTGCCGGGAGAGAACGCGGTGAGTGTTGTCGGGGTCAACGGTAAGGGGGCGCCGGGTGTTTTGGTGCAAATCGATGAATTGGGAAAGACGTATTACTCGGGAAGCGGATGGCTTTCCAAGCCTCAGGTTTCCAATTCCAATTGGAAACAAAAAGGGCGTGATCTTTCGCAGTGGGGCGGTGCGACGACGCTTTCTTACGTCAATACGGAGCTTCCCAGTGGCGGCGCGTTAAAAGGATTTCCTTCGGGAAGTCAGTCGAAATGGATTTGGACGGGCAGTGAAACGGATGAAATCGCAGTGTTGCTTTTCACTTTTTATGTCCGGGCGGAAGGTTTCGGTGCTTCGACAACGGGCGGAGAATCGGGGGAAATTGTCATTGCGACAGACTCTGCCAGCGTCCGCAAAGCATTACAGTCAAAAGGCGCGAAAACGATTCTCATTCCGGAGGGAACTTATGATTTCCGGATTTTCAAAGATGCCGTAGCCGATGCGAAAGCGCGGGGATGGACTTGGTGCAAAGGCACTTGCGGTTCAAATGATAAAAATTCGGGAAATACTTTTTACCGGATTTCCTTTACGGAAAATTCATGTAGCGGGCTTTCGGAAAACGTGACCCCGGTAACGGCTGCGGAAGGTTTGAAATCTTGGAACAATTGGATAACGACTTCTGCGGACAAAAGTCTTATCGGAATGGGCCGCGGGGCGAATTTACGCGGAGCGGCAATCAACCCGCGTTCTTGGGAAGATGGCCATAACAATATTTACCGTAATTTGGCACTGTACGACGTGAATCCTCACTTGGTGGAAGCGGGGGACGGCTTGAGCGTGGACGGCGCAGATGATGACCATGTTAAGAATTTTTGGGCAGACCATATCTCTTATAAATGGATCAGTGACGGTATGGATTTGGGCGGCTTGGATGGAGCGACTGTCAGCTATTTGGATTATGATGGCGGCAGTGAATTCAATTGTTGGGGGTATGATCCTTACATGGCGCTGATACAAGATGCGGAACTGACTTATGCGAATGTTTATTGGCACGACACTTACGGACGTGTTCCCAAGGCCGGAGGAAATTCCCGCGTGCACATGTACAACAATTACACGTCTTACAATTACTGGACAGGGGCGGCGGCATCGGGTGATAATTCAAGCAGTTATACGCAAATCCTTTACGAAAACAGCTATTTAGACAAAATGAATTTTCATATTGTGGATGTCGGATCTTATGGGTATATGAATTTTACCGGTAACACGGTGGCGAACAGCAAAGGCTGTTATTATGTGAATGGAACGTGTTCTTCGACTCCGCCGTCCAATTCCGTATTCACTCCGCAGTACAGTTATGAAAAAATGGAAGTTTCCAAAATTCCTTCGGAACTTCCGAAATTGGTGGGTGTTGGCGGCAAATGGGGGAAAATGCCTACGTATAATCAGGCTTTTGGAATGTCGCCGAAGGCTTCGTCCGTGACTCTTTCTGTGGAACCTCTGCAAAATGCGGTGACTCTTTCCGCTGCGGTAAAAAGTGTCAGCGGGGCGGGCATTTCCAAAGTGGAATTTTACATTGGGACGGAACTGGTGGGGACGGCGACAAAGGAACCTTACTCCGTGAACGTAGCAGATGTTTCTGAAGGAGTTTACAGTGCACAGGCAATCGCAACGGATGCGAACGGTTTAAAAGGCGTTTCTTCTTTCGCGCCATTTGAAGTGTCTGGCGAAAAAATCAAAACTGTGGCGACGCTCACCAAAAACGGAGCGGGGCATTCGAATCAATCGATTCTTTTGGGCGATTCCATTATTCCATTCAGTTATGTTTGGGCGAATGCTTCGACAGTCAATGTTTCGGGACTTCCGGATGGTGTTGAATATTTTATCGATGAATCTGAATTCCGGGTCTCCATTTCGGGAACGCCGACGGCGATAGGAACTTACACGTATTCCATTGAAACGGTCGGGGCGGATTCCAATGCGATTGTCGTTCGGAAAATTGACGTCGCTTCGGATTCCTCTGCTTTGGATTCGGCGGAAATTTCGACTGCACTGGATTTCCGCCCGCTTCTTTCAAAAGAACCGGCAGCCTCGTTTGCTGTGTTCGATTTGCAAGGACGCCTGCTTTTCAAGGGAAAGTCTCTCCATTCACAGACTTTGAAAAAACGCACGGTTGTCGTGGAATACGGATTGCGAGGAAATTTGCTGCGAAAATATTTAGTCCGCTGAAGTCTCTCCATAGGATGGTGAAAAAGGCTCTTTGCACTGTGGTGACGGAGTCTTTTTTCTAAATTTTCATTGAGGTTTTATAATGGAAGTTCGTCCTGAATTGAAGAGTATTTCCGATTACGTTCCCGGAAAATCCATAGAAGAAATTTGCGAACAATACGGCCTTGAAAAGGCTGTCAAGTTGGCGTCAAATGAAAATCCGTGGGGACCGTCTCCCAAGGCCATTGCGGCTTTTTTGAAATCGGCGGAATTTCTGCATCTTTATCCGCGGGGAAACGCGCCCCATTTGATTTCAGCCCTTTCTAAAAAGTATTCTGTTTCCGAAGATCAGATTGTTATTGGCAACGGTTCCGATGAGATCATCGACATGGTGGGCAAGGCTTATTTTAGGCCGGGAGACGAAGTCATCGGAATTCGCCCGACATTTTCTGTTTACAAATCCACTGCGGATCTTTACGGAGCAACGTTTGTTTCGGTCGCAGATTCTGAAGAACGCCCGCAGCTATCTGCTTACCTTGATGCGTTGACGAATCATACCCGCGCTATTTTCATTTGCAATCCCAACAATCCGACAGGATTTTATTATTCGGAAAAGGAGCTGCTCGAATTTCTTGGATGCGTCCGCCAGGATGTTCTCGTTTTCATCGACGAAGCTTATGCGGAATTCTCCAATGCCCCGGACTATCCGAATTTGCTTCCGCATTTAGAACGTTTCCCAAATCTTTTTGTGAATCGGACGTTCAGCAAAGTGTATGGTCTTGCTGGGCTGCGGATTGGATATGCGTTTTCCAGCCCAGACGTGATTCGCGCCATCTGGAAGGTCAAGCCGCCTTTTGACGTGAATTTGCCGGCGCAGGCGGCGGCGCAGGCGGCATTGGAAGACGATGCGCACATTCAAAAGACGTTGGAATGTAACGAAGAGGGAAAACGTTATCTTTCGGATTCGTTTGCTGCGATGGATTTCCGTGTTCTTCCGACGCAGGCGAATTTCGTTTGCATTCACATTGGTGAAAAGTGCCGCGAATTGGTCCTGTTTTTGGAAAGCCGAGGAATGATTGTCCGTCATTTGAAAAGTTTTGGCCTTTCGGAATGGATTCGCGTGACAATTGGAAAACCGGACGAAAACTGCTTGTTGGTCCGTTTGGTCCGCGAATGGAAGGGAGTTTAGCCGTGTCGGAAATTCAAGAACTTTTGGATGTGGCGAAACGGGCGGCGTTGGAATCGCAAAAAGTCATTCTTTCCCGATTTGAATCGAATCTCGCCGTGGAATGGAAACCGGACAATACGCCTGTGACAATTGCGGACAAGGCCGCGGAAGAAAAATTGCGTGAAATCTTTTCTCGGGAGACTCCCGGTTTTGGGATGGTCGGCGAAGAATTTGGTTCCGAAAATCTGTCCGCAGAATACAAATGGATTGTGGATCCTATCGATGGAACCAAATCTTTTATCCGCGGAGTCCCGTTGTTCGGTACGTTAATTGGACTGTATCGCGGAAACGAGCCTTTGCTGGGAATTGTGAACTTGCCCGCTTTGGGACACATGCTTTACGCCGGCAAAGGACAGGGCGCTTTTGTCGATGGGGAAACGGTCCACGTTTCAACTATCGGTGAATTGAAAAACGGGTTGGCGCTTTCGGGAACTGTCAATACATTTGATTCAACGGGATTCGGAGAATCGTTTGAACGCTATCGCAAGTCGGCTTCGCTTTACCGTGGCTGGGGAGATTGTTATGGCTATTTTCTCGTGGCGACGGGCCGCGCCGAAGTGATGGTCGATCCGGTTGTGTCGCTTTGGGATATTGCGCCGTTCCCAACGATTTTTTCAGAGGCAGGCGGAAATTTTTCTTTGCTCAATGGAGATAGGGAACTTTTCCTTTCCGATGGAACTCCGTCACGGCCTGTTCATGAAGGATATTCCGCTTTGGCGGCGAATGTGCCCATTTTTGACGAAGTGCTGCCGATATTCGCATAAACTTTCGGTGAACTCGTATTTGGAATAATTGTCGATTTCCAAGAAACGGTGCCCGTGCTCATTGGGGGATGGCTGCTTGTGAGTCGAAAGAGGTTCGCTAAAGGCGAAATTTTTACAGCGTGCACAAATGTTTACTACATTTGATGCATGACTCGTTCCCTTGTCGTTCGCGATGCTTGCGAACATAACTTAAAGCATGTAAATGTCACGATTCCGCGCGATTCCATCGTCGTCATCACGGGAGTTTCCGGTTCGGGAAAATCCAGCCTCGCTTTTGATACGATTTTTGAAGAGGGACAGCGCCGTTATGTCGATTCCCTTTCTGCGTATGCCCGGCAATTTATCGGGGTGATGAAACGTCCGGATGTCCAATCGGTGACAGGGATATCCCCGACGATTTCCATCGACCAGAAAACGGTGAATCGAAATCCCCGCTCAACGGTGGGAACGACAGTTGAAATTTTGGATTTTCTCCGTTTGCTTTTTGCCCGGTTGGGAACGCCGCATTGCCCCCATTGCGGAAAAGAAATTCATGCGCAAACGGCGGATAGGATTGTAGACAATTTGTATGTGGAATCCGTTCATCGGAACGTGACTGTCCTAGCGCCGATTGTCCGTGAACGAAAGGGCGAATATCGCAAGGAACTGTCCGGACTTTTGGAAAAAGGTTTCAGGCGCGTCCGGGTGGATGGTGAACTTTTGCATACAGACGAAGTCCCACTTCTTGAACGCTATGAAAAGCACACCATTGAAGCGGTTGTTGACCGCATTTCGGTTGAGGACAAGAATATTTCGCGGATTCGCGAAGCGTTGGAAAGCGCATTGCGCTTGACAGACGGCAAATGGGTGGCGTTCCTTTTTGAAGACGGAGAATACCGCTTGCAGGGAACGGAACTCGCTTGCGCTGAGTGTGGCGTCTCAATTCCGGAACTCGAACCGCGTCTCTTTTCTTTTAACGATCCGCAGGGGCAATGTCCGCATTGTAAAGGGCTCGGTCGCGATTTTACATTCGATCCAGAATTGATTGTCCCCGATGAAAATCTTTCTATCCGCGGCGGGGCTATCAAATGCCAAAAGGCAGACGGGAATGTAATTTTCACGGATTTTGGCTGGCCGGAATTTTCGAAAATCGCCAGGGCAGAAGGTTTTTCTTTGGATACGCCGTGGAAGTCTCTTTCGGAAAAAAATCGAAACGCCATTTTTTACGGAAGCCCAAAGGCGGGCTGTGACGGCATCATTCCGCAAATGCAGGCATTGTGGGAGCAGTGGCACATTGTACATTTTCGAAAGTTCATGAGCGAAAACGATTGTCCCGTTTGCCATGGAACGCGAATTTCCCCGGTGGCGAATGCGGTGACATTCCGGAATTTGACGCTAGATCAGATGTGCAAAATGCCGGTGGACGAACTCGGAAAATTTTTCTGCGAATTGGAACTTTCCGAAAAGGAATCGCATATTGGGCGGGAACTTTTCAAGGAAATCCGCAACAGGTTGAATTTTTTGGCGAGCGTCGGGTTGGGCTATTTGACTTTATCCAGAGAGGCGCGCACGCTTTCTGGCGGTGAAGCGCAACGGATTCGATTGGCTAGTGCCGTCGGGGCTGGGCTCCAAGGAGTTCTTTACGTATTGGATGAGCCTAGTATAGGCCTTCACGCCCGCGACAATAAAATGCTCCTTGATATTTTGGAACGCCTTCGGGCGCAGGGGAACAGTCTGGTTGTTGTCGAACATGATGAAGAAACAATGCGCTATGCGGATTACGTTGTAGACATTGGACCGGATGCGGGCACAAATGGCGGACTTGTCGTTGCAGCGGGAACAGTTGAAGATTTGGAAAAAAATCCGAAGTCGCTGACAGGAATGTATCTGTCGGGAAAGCGCCGGATTGAAGTCCCTGCGATGCGCAAGCCGATAACGGCAAAAACGCCTTTCCTTGAAATTTTTGGAGCCTCGGAAAATAATTTGAAACGGGTCGATGTCAAAATTCCATTAAACGGCACGTTGACCGTGGTGACGGGAGTTTCCGGATCGGGAAAAAGTTCCTTGGTGAACACCGTCCTCAAAAGGGAACTTTCCCGTATTTTCCACGGATCGACAGAAGTACCCGGAAAATTTGACCGCATCGCTGGCACGGAATGGATCGATAAAGTCATCGAAATTGATCAAACTCCCATTGGGCGGACTCCGCGTTCAAATCCAGCAACGTATACGGGAATCTTTGACGATATCCGCGACCTTTTCGCGAAACTTCCCGAAAGTAAAATGCGCGGATACACCAAGAGCCGATTCAGCTTCAACGTCCCCGGAGGCCGTTGTGAAGCTTGTGAAGGCGCTGGGGTAAAAACTGTCCACATGCAAATTCTTCCAGACGTGCAGGTCCCTTGCGATAGTTGTTTTGGAAAACGCTTTGGGGATTCAACGCTTGAAGTTCATTACCGTGGAAAGACAATCACCGATGTTTTAGAAATGACAGTCGAGGATGCCTGCGTTTTTTTCAAGGATTTACCCAAAATTGCAGAACCTTTGGAATTGTTGAAGGATATCGGCTTGGGGTATTTGACGCTTGGTCAGCCTTCGACAACGCTTTCGGGCGGTGAAGCGCAGCGGATAAAGATCGCCACGGAACTTCGCCGACCGGGAACGGGGAAAACCCTGTACTTACTCGATGAACCGACGACAGGCCTTCATTTTGAAGACATTCGCCGTTTGCTGGATTGCTTAAGCCGGTTGCGGAATTTGGGAAACAGCATGGTGATTATTGAACACAATATGGATGTCATCAAATGCGCGGATTGGATTATCGACATGGGACCGGATGCTGGCGCGCGTGGCGGCGAAGTCGTCGCCGTGGGAACTCCCGAAGAGGTCTCGCGAAATCCCAAGTCGCTGACAGGAGCGTTTCTCGCAGAAGTTCTTGCGTCGGAAAAGACGGTGGCCCATTCCGCGGTGCGAAAACGCTCCCAAGTGGAATCTTTGGATATTCAAGTCGTCGGTGCGAAAAAACACAACTTGAAAAATTTTTCAGTAACCATACCTCGGCATCAGTTGACGGTGATTTCTGGCGTGTCGGGTTCGGGAAAATCCAGTTTGGCGTTTCATACTTTATTTGCAGAGGGGCAGCGCCGATTTGTGGAAACGTTGAGTACGTATGCGAGGCGTTTTTTGGGGCGTCCGGACCGCGGTGCCGTTGATGTTATTCGGGGGCTTTCTCCGGCGATAGCGATTGATCAGGGAAGCGCTTCGAAAAGTCCCAGAAGTACGGTGGCGACTTTGACGGAAATTTACGACTATTTCCGCATCCTTTGGGCGCGGGCGGGAGAAGCTCATTGTCCGCATTGCGGACGTTCTCTCCAGTCGTCACCCATTTCGTCCATTATCGGAAATTTACTCGATAAGGCTTCTGGGAAAATGGTTGAAATTTTGACTCCGATATTTATTGCGGATGCCAATGTGGAATGGATAGCTGCGGATGCAAAAAAAATTCCGGAACTTTCCGGGCGTTTGCAGGATTTGGGATATCGTCAGATCTTGATGGATGGGAAATTGCGGGAATTGCCGTTAAAAACGATTTCCCAAACGGTGAAAAATGTATATGCGGTCTCGGACAGGATTGTGGTTTCGGAAGCGAATGCGCCGCGGCTTGCCGAGGCGTTGGAACGCGCCTATCACGATGGAATGCATTCTGCAGGGGTGCGGATCAAAGGAGGAAAAATCGCTCCACATTCCCTTTTCCCCAGTTGTGAACATTGCCATTATTATTTGACCCGGAATTTAGATCCCAAACAGTTTAGTTTCAATACGCATTGGGGCGCCTGCGAAACGTGTTCGGGCTTGGGAGTTGTCGATGGAAAAATTTGCCCCGATTGCCACGGCGCTCGTTTAAAACCCGAAATCCGATCGGTGACTATTGCCGGAAAGAATGTTACGGAAGCTTCGGAAATGACCATTTGCGATGCAAGGGAATGGTTCCGGAAGCTCCGCTTGGACAAATCCAGGGAAACGGTGGCGAAGCCTCTTTGCCGTGAAATTTTAGGCCGATTGGAATTTCTTGAAAGCGTAGGCCTAGGCTATTTGAATTTAAATCGTACGGGAGACACTCTTTCTGGCGGGGAATCGCAGAGAATCCGCTTGGCAAGTCAAATCGGCAGCGGCCTTGAAGGTGTCATGTATGTTCTTGATGAACCGACGGTGGGATTGCACCAGAGCGATACAAAAAAACTGTTGGATTCCCTGTATCAGTTGAGGAATTTAGGGAATACGCTCATAGTCGTAGAACACGATTTGGAAATGATTCGCGGCGCGGATCACTTGATTGATTTGGGACCGGCGGCTGGAGAATACGGCGGAGAAATTGTCGCAGAGGGTTCTCCAGGCAGCCTTTCCCGAAAATCCGCACTTAAAAAGTTTCCGAAAAGTGAAACGGTCAGGTATTTGACGGGCAGTGTTCCCGTTTACAATCCGCCGCTCGAACCCATTCCAGAAAATGCGCCCTGTTTTGAATTTCAGCACTTGTCTTCCCATAATCTGAAGGACGTTTCGGTCCGTTTTCCCGAAAACCGCATTTCAACAGTTTGCGGAGTTTCCGGATCGGGAAAAAGTTCTTTGGTGATGGACGAAATTTTGCCTTTGATGAAAGACGCTTTTTCCCGTGGAGAAAAACGTAAACGGGCGCGCTTGCGGACAAAATTCCCAGAAACCGTTGTTGACGTTTTGGCGGTGGACCAGAGTCCGATTTCCGGAACACCGCGTTCAACGCCGGCGAGTTTTACGGGAGTCTTGAATCCCATCCGGGAGCTGTTTGCTAAAATGGAAGTTTCCAAGATGAAGGGATTTGGCGCGAATCGTTTCAGTTACAATTGCGCCGGAGGTCGTTGCGAAGCGTGTGAAGGCCGTGGTGTGGTATCGGTGGAAATGCATTTTCTTTCAGATGTTTGGGAAACTTGCGAAGCCTGCCATGGAAAACGCTATAATCAAGAAACGCTGGCGGTGGAATTTCGCGGAAAGAATATCGCCGACGTGCTTTCGATGCGCATTGATGAAGCTTGCGAATTTTTCAAGGACATTCCCAAAATTGTCAAGAAAATCCAAATCCTTTTGGATGTGGGACTGGGGTATTTGCGGCTGGGACAATCGGTCACAACGCTTTCTGGCGGAGAAGCTCAAAGGATGAAACTTGCGGCGGAGCTTTCGCGGGGAAACGGTCGCAAAGGCGTGCTTTATCTGTTGGATGAGCCGACGACAGGGCTTCATTTGAAAGATGTTCAAATCCTTTGGAATCTTTTGCGGAAACTTTCGGCGCGGGGGAATACAATTATCCTCATCGAACACCATCCGGATATCATCCGCCTTTCCGATTATATCGTAGAATTGGGACCTTCTGGCGGAGATGCGGGCGGATTCGTGACTTATGCGGGGATTCCTGCCGGGAAAAAATGATTCCGCTCTGCCGCTTTTCCCATTTTTAACTTAAATTGGAAAGGACTTTTCCTGGAGATCCCATGGCATTTAAAATTTGGACGGCTTTTCCCTTTTTGTTTTCTCTGGCTGTGGCTGGAGGAACTATCGATTACCGTTATTCTGTTCCCGATAGACAATTCCGGGAAGGAAGTAAAATTCTGAATGCCGAGAACGTCTGTATCGATGGCGGGGATTCGACACACCTCCGTTCGGAAAAGGTGCATTTCCCGTTGAAGGCAGGAACCCTTTTTTTGAGGGAAAAAATCAAGGGGAATCATTACGCTTGGTATTCGGGACCGGCAAAAGGGGAATGCTTTGGGAATCTTAACGCTTTTAGTTTGCAGGCGAACCGTTTGTCCATTTATGAAGCCGTTCATTTGCGCTTTTACGCATCGACGCGGGCAAAGCCTTACCAAGATGAATCCGAAATTTATTTTGACCAAAAATACCTGTATTCTTCCCGCGTGCCGGAACTGTTCTTTTTGAAAAACGGAAAATGGCAACGGCTTGAACCGGCACCCCTTTCGGGAATTGTTTCCGTGGCCGATGAGCCCAAAGGCACGACTGTTGAAGTCGGTGCGGAATCCTTTCTAGCTCCAGTGACTTTTTCGCCTGTCGACACGGGACTTTTTTTCGCTGCATTGCAAAGTCCGGGAATGTATCCGGTTGTTTCCGGAGTTCGTGTGACGACGGGTCGGACTTCTCACTTGAAACCGGTTTTGGTTCCTTGGGATACGGTGGCTTATGCCGTGCAGACGGGAGTTTCGTTGAAACAGATTTCTGCAACGCGGAATTTGCGGGAAACAGAAGCTCTGTATGACCGTTTCGTGGAAGATTTGTCCAAAGCGCAACTGGATAGGGGATTTTCTGCATTCGACTCCCTTTATCCGGCGTTGAAACGCCCTCCTCTAGGTATGTCCGAAAAAAATCCGCAGTATGCCGCTTACGTTTCCGCTTTTGAATCAACCCGTTCCCGTGCCCGTTCCCAATGGCTTTCACACAAGCTTTCCCATGCGATGCAGCTCAGTGAAGCGCTCCGGGATCGGCTTGAACAGCAACAAAAAGACACGCTCCGGTTGGAAATTTCTCCAGATTCTTGTATTTGGGAAGACTCCGCGCTTTCGCTTGATTTCCGCGATACGCTTTCCCGCGTCCATGTGCAGTGGAAGGGAACTTTTTCGCCGGCAATTTCCAATGAACGCCTGAAAAAAATGGCGGACTCGACTCAGATGCGGTTTGTTCTCGTCTTTGAAAACAAACCGGTTTGGATATACGATGGGTTCAAGGTGAAAAGCCGTCACCAGTATCGCTTTCTCCGCGTGGAATACCCGGAAAAAGACAGCTCCGTTTTGGGAGTGGGAACATTTATTTTGCCGCCGGCAGTTCTATTGGAAAAGGAAGTCCGGGAATGGCTTTCTGCGAAAACCGATTCGGCGGGCGTGGCAAAAGAATCCGTTTTGACGGATACGCTCTCCCAAGACTCACTCCGAGCTCCGGATTCGACTTTTTCGAATGTGAGCCGCGAAATTGTCCAAATCGATTCGGGTTCATTCCGTTTCCGTGGACGGATCGTGCGCATGTCACCGTTCGGCATCCGGAAAACAGAAGTCACTGTGGGCGAATTTCGCGATGTGATGAAAGATTCGACGACGAAATTCACGTTTGACGATAGCCTTATGCCTGCACACAATGTAAATTGGAGCAAGGCCCGTAAATTCTGCCAAGCGATAGGCGGAGACCTTCCGACAGAAGCTCAATGGGAATTTGCGGCCCGTGCAGGAACGAACGAAGGTTCTGTCTGGCGTTTGAAAGATGGCGACCAGGCGTTCCAATACGCAGTCTTCCGTACCGACAGTCCCAAACGGGTCGCTTCCGCGAAACCGAATGCCTGGGGACTTTATGATGTCTCGGGCAATGTAGCGGAATGGACCCGCGATTCCTATTCGTGGATTTCTTTCTATGTGGAAAGTGAAAATCCGACAGGCTCCTTCTTTGGCGACAGCCGCGTTTTCAAAGGTGGTTCTTGGAAAAGCCAACAGGAAGACGAATTGGATATGACGGACCGGGACGATGAAGATCCGCGGTATTGGTCGAATACGCTCGGATTCCGTTGCGCGTTCCCCCCAAAAACGAAAGGAAGTCCATGAAACCCGATTTGAAACTCTTTCAAAAGCTGACAGCATTTCCCTTTGCCCTTATTTTTGTCGCTTTTCTTTTTCCCTTGGTCAATGTCTCCTGTTCGGGAACGGAAATTCCCATTGCGGAGCCAAACGCTTACTCGCTCTTAGTCCAGAAAACTCCAGAAAGTTTCTTGTCCGAAGATTATGCGGTCAAAATCGAAGAAATGAAGTCCAACGCTCCGGAAATGCGAACGTTCTTGGAGCAGCCTCTAGGACAAATTAAAACGGTCGTTCTCCCCATATTCCTCTCGGTTGCGTTAGCGGCCGTGTTCGCACTTTTTTCTCCGCTCGCTTCTTTGGCGATGGGGCTTGCCGCCTTTGTTTCTCTGTGGGTCTTTGTATACAGGCTTTCGGTGACAGTCCATACGGAGCATTATGATTTTTTGACGGTGGAACCGGGCGTAGGAACGTATTGCGCTACATTCTTGCTTGCAATAGGCGTCGCAATGAATTTGACAGTCCTCATCAAAACGTGGCGTGCGAAACGCCGCCAACAGAAAAAAGAACTCACCCCAAGTCATCTTCAGAATTCGAAGTAAAGGAATCCCATGGCCGAAAAATTTGTTTTTTACATGAACCGAATGACCAAGACGTATCCGCCCGGAAAGACGGTGCTGAAGGACATTTCGCTCAGCTTTTATTATGGGGCGAAAATCGGCATTATCGGTACGAATGGCAGCGGTAAGTCGACACTTCTCCGCATCATGGCGGGTATTGACAAGGAATTTCAGGGCGAAGCCTGGATTGAACCGGGTCGCTCGGCGGGATATCTTCCGCAAGAGCCTCAATTAAATCCGGAATTGACAGTCAAAGAAAACGTGATGCAGGCCGTCGCGAAGAAACAGGCGATCCTCGACCGTTACAATGAAATTTCGATGAAGTTTGCGGAACCGATGAGCGATGACGAAATGGAAAAGCTCATGGAAGAACAGGGTAAGTTGCAGGATAAAATCGATGCCGAAGACCTTTGGAGTCTCGACCGCAAAATTGAAATTGCGATGGACGCGCTCAATTGTCCGCCGGGTGATTGGCCCGTGACCAATCTTTCTGGCGGGGAAAAACGCCGCGTTGCCCTTTGCCGCTTACTTCTAGAAGAACCGGATCTTTTGCTCCTCGACGAACCGACAAACCATCTGGACGCGGAATCCGTCGCTTGGTTGGAACGGCATTTGCGCGAATACAAAGGCTCCGTCATTTTGGTGACGCATGACCGGTATTTCCTTGACAACGTGACTGGCTGGATTTTGGAAATCGACCGCGGACGAGGCATCCCCTGGCAAGGCAATTATGCGGAATGGCTGGATCAAAAGCTAGACAGGATGAAGAACGAAGAAAAAGGAGAGTCCGACAGACAAAAAAGGCTTGCCCGGGAACGCGAATGGGTGAAGCAAAGTCCCAAGGCGCGTCAAGCGAAAAACAAGGCCCGTTTGAACGCATACGAAGAATTGCTTGCGGAAGACAGCCGGGAACAGGTCAAAGTGGCGCAGATTTACATTCCGAACGGAAAACGCCTTGGCAATGTAGTCATTCAAGCGGAAAACTTGAAAAAAGCCTATGGCGACAAGCTTTTGTTCGAAGATTTGTCGTTTACGTTGCCGCGGTCGGGCATTGTGGGCATTATCGGTCCGAACGGAGCGGGTAAATCGACTCTTTTCCGGATGATCACGGGAAAGGAAACTCCCGATGCGGGAACCCTTAAAATCGGCGAAACAGTCGAAATGATAACGATGGAACAGGGGCGTGAAAGCCTTGACGATTCCAAGACCGTTTTCGAAACGATTACGGGAGGAAAGGACGAAATCGTTTTGGGGGAACGCAAAATGAACGGTCGCGCTTATTGCGGACTTTTCAACTTCACAGGAGCGGATCAGCAGAAAAAACTTTCTGTCCTTTCTGGCGGTGAACGCAACCGGGTTCTGATGGCGAAAAATTTGCAGCATCCGGGAAATCTGCTGTTCCTCGATGAACCGACGAACGATTTGGATATTGAAACGTTGCAGGCGTTGGAACAGGCGATTCTCCGTTTCGCAGGTTGCGCTGTCATCATTTCGCACGACCGCTGGTTTTTGGATCGCGTGGCGACACACATCCTGGCTTACGAGGGCGATTCCAAGGTAGTCTGGTTTGAAGGCAACTGGAGCGAATACGAAGCGGATTATCGCCGCCGCATGGGCGATGATGCCGATACGCCGAAGCGCTTCCGTTACAAAACGCTCACCCGCGAATAGGAAGATTCTTTTGAATTTGCAGCGGGATCCGGATTGGTGGAAGCGGACGATTTGCTATGAAATTTATCCGGGCAGTTTCCAGGATTCAAATGGAGACGGCTACGGAGATTTGAAAGGCATTGAGCGCCGTTTGGATTACCTGGAATCGCTGCATGTCGGCTGCATTTGGCTGACACCCGTTTACGCATCTCCGATGAAGGACAACGGTTACGATGTGGAGGATTTTTACCGCATCGATCCGCGTTTCGGAACCATGTCCGACATGGATTCTTTGATTGCCCGGGCTGCGGAACACGGCATCCGGATTGTGATGGATTTGGTATTCAATCATGTTTCGGATAATCACGCTTGGTTCTTGGAATCTCGAAGGTCTAGGACAAATCCCAAAAGCGACTGGTTCGTTTGGCGGAATGCGCAGCCTGACGGAGGTCCGCCGACAAATTGGCGAGGCATTTTTGGAGGCTCTGCCTGGACTTGGTGTGAAGAACGCGGACAATACTATTTGCACACGTTTGGCGATTTTCAACCGGATTTGAACTGGGATAATCCCGAAGTCCGCGAGGCTCTTTATGCCGTGGCGAATTTTTGGGTGCAAAAAGGAGTCGGTGGATTTCGCATTGATGCCGTTCCTTATATCAAAAAGCCGGCGCATTTTACGGACGGGACTCCGGACGCCTCTGACGGGATGGCTTGTGTTCACGCCATGACGGCGTTTTCCGAAGGCATCTTGGATTATGTGCGCGAATTTAAACGCAAAGTCGTTGACGGAAATTCGATTTTCACTGTAGCCGAGGCAAATGGAATTTCTCCCGATGAGCTGAATCATTGGGTGGGGGCAGACGGCGTATTTGACATGCTCTTCGAATTCAATCATTTGCAGGGTGGCGATATTTGGTTCTGTGCGCCCAAACTTTCCATTCTAGAGGTGAAGCGCGCCATTTTCCGCAGCGAAAGATCGACTTCGAAAAGTTGGTATCCGGTATTTTTTGAAAATCACGATAAACCGCGGTCGGTCAACGCTTACTTTTCGGAATGGGCGGATACGGAAAAAGCGGGGAAGGCTTTGATAACGCTCCTCCTCACGTTGCGAGGAACGCCTTTTGTGTACCAAGGTGAAGAACTGGCGATGAGAAACGCGCGTTGGAATGCCATTGAAGATTTCCGGGAACTGAATTCGCAGAGTCAATACGAACTTGCACTTGCCGAAGGATTCTCCCCGGCGGAATCGTTGAAATTTGTACAGAAGTTCAGCCGGGACAACGCGCGGACTCCGATGCTTTGGGATTCTTCTGCAAAAGCGGGCTTTACGGAGGGTGTTCCCTGGATTCCTCTGGGTGAAAAAAACGCCCGGGAAAATGTGTTGCAGGAGTCAGCGTGTTCGGATTCTCCGCTGTCATGGTTTCGAAAATTGGCTGCGTTTCGCCAGCAAAATGCAGCACTTGTCAAAGGAAATTTTACGCCTATCCTTGCAGAAGATGAACAGATATTCGCTTTTCGACGCGAATTTGAATCGCAGACGGTTACCGTTTTGGTAAATCTTTCCGAGGAACGGGCTTCTTTTGACGAGGAACTGGTCAAAAATCAAAAATGCCTTTTTTCAAGTTGTGCCGGGAATTCTCCGTTTGTTTTGGAACCGCTTGAAGCGCGGATTTTCGGATAGGGCGTTTTTTATAAAATTCGGATTTTAGGCTTAAGTGTCATTTGGAGACCTAAAAACGCTTCCATCCCTTATGGCTACAGGC
>CAZPKF010000015.1:0-72767 GCA_964587155.1 uncultured Fibrobacter sp. | reverse complement strand
GACCATGGACAGCCTTTTGGAAGCGGGTGACTTTGTCCGCATGGTGGAAAGCCGTCAAGGCATTCAAATTTCCGCTGTGGAAGAAATTGCGTTCATCAACGGGTGGATTGACAAAGAAAAATTACTCGAAAGCGCAAGGCGTTACGGAAAATCCCCTTACGGAAAGCACTTGCAAAAAGTGGCTGAGGGTAAAATCCGTTATTGACGGGACAACGGTAGCGGATCAAATCCCTGCTGACAAAAAAAACGGATTATTGTATTTTTCTTTCCATGAAAAAATCCATTATTATTACCGGCGGTGCGGGGTTCATTGGAAGCCATGTTGTGCGCCTTTTTGTCAACAAGTATCCGGAATACAATATCATCAACCTGGATAAGCTCACTTATGCGGGAAATCTCGCCAATCTAAAAGATGTCGAAAATCGTCCCAATTACAAATTCGTAAAAATGGACATTTGCGACTTCGATGGATTTTTCAAGCTGATTCAAGAAAACCATGTTGACGGCATCATCCATTTGGCAGCCGAAAGCCATGTTGACCGTTCCATCCGGGATCCGTTCACTTTCGCCCGGACCAATGTCATGGGAACTCTCACTTTGCTCCAAGCAGCAAAACTTTACTGGGAATCCCTTCCCGAAAAATACGAAGGAAAACTTTTTTACCACATTTCCACCGATGAAGTTTACGGTGCGCTTCAAATGAATCACCCGGAAGGCATTGCGCCGCCTTGGACAACTACGGCATCCAGTGCGGAGCATCATCTAGCTTACGGCGATCAATTTTTTCATGAATCGACCAAATACACGCCGCATTCCCCGTATTCCGCCAGCAAAGCCTCTTCCGATCATTTCGTCCGGGCATTCCACGACACTTACGGACTGCCGACCATTGTCACAAATTGCTCGAACAATTACGGTCCTTACCAGTTCCCAGAAAAACTGATTCCTCTGTTCATCAACAACATTCGCCACAAAAAACCGCTTCCCGTTTACGGCAAAGGCGAAAATGTCCGCGACTGGCTTTACGTCGAAGACCACGCCCGCGCCATTGACCTTGTCTTTCACCGCGGAAAAATTTCCGACACATACAACATTGGCGGCTTCAACGAATGGAAGAACATTGACATTGTGAAAGTCGTCATCAAAACCGTAGACAGGCTGCTTGGACGGGCTGAAGGCGAAGACCTAAACCTCATCACCTACGTCGCAGACAGACTTGGCCACGATGCCCGCTACGCCATCGACAGTTCCAAAATTCGGAACGAACTGGGTTACGAACCCTCACTTCAATTCGAAGAGGGCATCGAAAAAACGGTCAAATGGTATTTGGACAACCAAGCCTGGCTGGACAACATCACCAGCGGCGAATACGAAAACTACTACAAAACCATGTACGAAAAGCGTTGAGGCTGCCATGGGAAAATTCAATTTTATCCGCACATCCATCGAAGGTGTCACAATTATCGAACCCACGGTCTTTGGCGATGCTCGAGGATATTTCATGGAGACGTACAGCGAAAAGGAATTTGCCGAAAACGGCATCGCTGTGAAATTCGTTCAAGACAACGAATCACGCTCCAAAAAAGGCGTTCTCCGCGGGCTGCACTTTCAAAAGCAGAACCCCCAGGGGAAATTGGTCCGCGTTATCGAAGGCGAGGTTTTCGATGTCGCCGTCGATTTGAGAAAAAACAGCCCCTCTTTTGGCAAATGGGAAGGAGTCGTTCTTTCGTCCGAAAACAAACGGCAATTCTTCATTCCAGAAGGCTTTGCACACGGCTTCGCCGTTTTATCGGAAACAGCCACCTTTGTTTACAAATGCACCCGTTTTTACGCTCCCGGCGATGAAGGCGGTTTGATGTGGAACGATCCGCAAATCGGCATCCGCTGGCCTGTCGGCGAAGGATTCACTCCCCTTCTGAGCGAAAAGGATACAAAGAATCCCTCGTTAGCCGAATTGGATTGGCGTTTTTAACGCCAATATGTTATCTTTTCCCCAATGAAAAATATCCTAGTACTGTGTACCGGAAACGTTTGCCGAAGTCCGACTGCAGAATTCTTGCTGCGGAAAAATTTGAATTCGACCAAATGGAATGTCCAAAGTGCGGGCATCGGCGCCTTGATTGATTCCCCTCCGGAATATCTCGCACAAAAAGTCGCAAGTGAACACGGTCTAGACATTTCTTCCCATCGTTCCCGCCAAGTGACTATGGATATGCTCAAATGGGCGGATTTGGTTCTTGTCATGGAAAAAAGGCAACGAGATTGCCTGCTTGAAAAATACCCGTGGCTTGAATCAAAAATTTTCCGCTATGGTGAACCGATGCAAGTCGATGTTCCCGACCCGCACGGTCGTCCCGAAAGCGCATTCACCTTGGCATGGAACTTTATTGAAAAATTGACCTCTTATTGGGTCAAAACGATTTCTTCAACTTGATTGATTTTATGGCCAACCCAAAAGAACTTACAACTAGAACGACTTCACCAGTAAATCCCTGGACGGATTTGCTGAAAGATGTTTGGGACAACAAGTTTATCGTTTTCGCTTCTGTTTTTATCGGTCTGCTCCTGGGCGTTTTCGTTTCCATGTGGACGCGCCCCGTATACGAGGCGAACGCCTTGCTCCAAGTAAAAACGAAGGGCGGTTCCCTGTCGGCAATGCTAGGCGATGTCGGAACTCTGCTCGGTGTCGGTGGCAGCTCTTCAGAAACAGAAATCCAACTGATGCAAAGCCGCCGAATTTTAGAAGAAGTCATCGATTCTCTTGGATTGGATTATATAGCCGAACCCGTCAGCTTCTTCGACAGGCTTTTGCACAGAGAAGGCCGTGCCGACATTCGCCACCTGTATTTTCCAGACACCTCTGTAATTCCTCCGGAACGCCGGGGCAAACCGTGGATGCTCATTGCCGACGACTCGGCTCATTTTTCCCTTTACGACGATTTGGAAGCCAAAGTCCTTTCTTGCGAACCGGAAAAATTTTGTTCCGTCCCTTACCAAGGTGATTCTGTCAAAATTTTCGTTTCGCTGATGAAGGCGAAAGCCAACCAGAAATTTGAAGTTTCCAAGCGGCTCATGGTCCGCGCCGTTTCTTCTGTTTCTGGAAATCTTTCCATTTCTGAAGCAGGGAAAAAAACGGGAATCCTAAAAATCGCCTACCAAGATTTTTTCCCCGATAGGGCCTTGCAAGTTATCAATTCCTTGACAAGCGTCTATCTGCAATTAAATGAAGAATTTGGCACATCCGATTTGAAAAATTCCTTGGAACTTTTAGAAGCGCAATTGCCTGAATCCCGTCGCGCTTTAGACAGCCTAATGATCGAATTGAACAACTACCGGGAAAAAATCGGATCCGCAGATATCGCCGCCGAAACGAAAATCACGTTAGAATCCCAAGTGCGCTTGCAGCAGCAAATCATCCAATTAGAACAATTGCGCGAAGAAAAAGCGCGCCTGTTTGACGAATCCCACCCTTCCATCGTAACTACAGACAAACAAATCGCCGCTTTGAAACGGGAAATGGCGAAAACATATTCGCAGGCAAAAAAATTGCCCGAGACACAGCAGAAGATTTTGAAAATGACAGAAGAAGTCGCCTTCGCCAAGAACCTTTATTCTGAGTTGCTGAAACGCGTTGAACAAATGCGCCTGCTCGTCGCCGGTTCCTCGACATCCGCCAAAATCATCGACCAGGCAGTCGTCGACCCCAAGCCGGTCAAGCCCCGAAAAAAGCTGATTGTATTGATGTTCCTCTTCTTTGGGTTCTGCACATCGATAGCCCTCATCACCTTAAAGAAAAAACTCCGCGGTGTCGAAGATCCAAATGCTATCACCAAGGCGACAGGAATCAGCGTTTACGCCTGCATTGCCGAAGGCAAGAAGAATGCCGAAGATGGATTAAAAACGTTGCAACTTTCCTTGGAATTGAAAAATTTTGAGAAAGGGCACGTGATTTGCTTTTCTGGATTGAAACCCCAAGACGGCAACACCTTTGTCGCAAGCCACCTGGCAAGGCTTTTGGCCCAAAGCGGAAAGAAAGTGCTCTTTGTCGATGCGAATATGCAAGTGAGCGAATCCGATAATATTTTCCAAGTGGAAAAATCCCATGGGCTCATCGAAGTTTTGGCTGGGCAAATTCCACTCCTTTCGGCAATCCAAAAAACTTCCCTGGCGAATTTGGACACTCTGCGCCCCGGGCGGCAACTGATTTCTTCCGAGGGCGTTTTCGGCTCCCAAAAATTTTCCAATTTCATCAAGCTTGTACGGGATGCCTATGATGTCGTCATTTTGGACGTCGCCGCTTTGCTTTCTTCAATGGACGCTTCTGTCGTCAGCAAATCCATTGACGTTTTCATTTTGACAATCAAAAGCAGAAGACATTCAATGGAGAGTCTCCAAGATGGCATTTCCCTGTTGCCAAAGGGAGAATATCCCCATAAGGCAATTTGCATCAACGGTTATTCAAACGAAAAATTAAAATTCAAAAATGGAGGACATTAAAACGATGATCAATCTCATCCTTTGCGGTGGCTGCGGGACACGCCTTTGGCCGGTCAGCCGAACTTTGATGCCTAAACAGTTCGCCAAACTTTTTGATGATACGTCTCTTTTTCAAGGGACTGTCGTCACCAATTCCGTCGCCTGTGAATCCCAATACATTATCAGCAATGCGGAACAGTATTTTTTGGCAAAAGATCAACTTTCTGAACTTTCGGAAAGCGGAAGCCATCCTCATTTTTTGCTCGAACCAGTTGGCCGCAATACGGCTCCGGCTATCGCCCTGGCCTGCCTTTCTTTAGATGCAGACGACATTGTTTTGGTATCTCCATCAGATCATGTCATTCGTAAAAAATCCGCTTATCTGAAATGCCTTGAAAAAGCGGAATCATTAGCGCAGAACGGATTCCTAGTCACCTTTGGCATCACGCCGACAAGTCCGGAAACAGGCTACGGTTACATCGAAGCGAATGGTGAAGATGTCAGTCGCTTTGTCGAAAAGCCGGATTTGAAAACGGCTAAAGAATACTTGGCAAAAGGAAACTTTTACTGGAACAGCGGCATTTTCTGCTTCAAAGTTTCCACATTCCTCGCTGAACTAGAAAAGTACGCCCCGGATATGTTCGCCGCTTGCAAAAATGCACTAGCCAAAAGCAAAAAAGAAAACGAAATGCTCCGCATCGGCTACGATGACATGATGGCCATCCCTGCCAATTCCATCGACTACGCTGTCATGGAAAAATCCAAAAAAGTAAAAGTCGTTCCTTCGGACATCGGATGGTCGGACTTGGGCTCTTTCGATGCCCTTTACGAAGAATATCCGCATGATGAAGCTGGCAACAATTTGAATCCGAAACATTTGCCCGTGGGAACCAAAAATTCCATGGTCATTGGCAAACAGCGTTTGGTTGCAACGATCGACTTGGAGAACATGCTTGTCGTGGACACGCCGGATGCCCTTCTCGTTGCACCGCTCGCTTCGAGTCAAAAGGTGAAAACGGTTGTGGAAAAACTCAAATTGCGACATTCTCCGCTACCGGATGTTCCGCAAACCGTGAGCCGTCCGTGGGGAACTTATTCCGTCCTCGATGACAACGAACGCTATAAAATCAAGCGCATCGTCGTCAAACCGGGAAAACGCCTTTCCCTACAAAAACATTTGCACCGTTCGGAGCATTGGGTCGTCGTTAGCGGAACCGCAACTTGCACCGTCGGCGAAAAGACTTTCTATGTGCGCCCCAACGAATCAACGTATATTCCCATGGGCGAAGTGCACCGTCTTCAAAACGAAGGCAAATTGCCCCTTGTCATTGTTGAAGTCCAAGTCGGCGAATACACGGGCGAAGACGACATCATCCGTTTACACGATGATTACAAGCGTTCGTAGCTAAAAAATTCAACGGAAAGCAACGTTTTCCTCGTGCCGCTTCCGCCAGAGAGAATTTGGTTAAATCCCTCCCTCTGACGGAAGCGGTTTTTGCCTTACCCAAAACCGTTTTTCCATTTTTTCATTCTACTCAGACCACCATCGCGGCGGTGCGCAAACGCAAAGCCTCCAATATTTTCTAAATTTGTTCAAAATTCCAAATTCGAGGCTATTATGACTTTTGAAGAAATGTACGCACTCGCTTGCGAACGGAAAAAAGAAATGCCGGAAGGCAAGAGTACGACCGAATTGTTCAAAAAAGGTCCCCACGGAATCGGCAAGAAACTGGTCGAAGAAGCGGCGGAATCCTGGATGGCAGCCCGTTTCGAATCTCACGATGCCCAATGCCTCGAACTCTCCCAAGTTCTTTACTACGTCGCCGTGATGATGGCAGAAAAAGGCATTAAACTCGAAGAGGTGTACGCCAAATTATGATTAAAGTCGCACTTCCCAACAAGGGCATGCTTTTTGAACCGACGCAAGAACTTTTAAAAGCCTGCGGTTACAAAGCATCCAAACCCTACAAGACTCTCACGCAAATCGACGCAAAAAACGGAATTGAATTTTTCTTTCTCCGCCCCAGCGACATTCCAATGTACGTGGGCCGCGGCATTATCGATGCCGGCATCACCGGTATTGACTTCAATGCCGAAGCGAAAAGCCCAGCCGTCAAAGTCCTCGACCTTCCTTTCGGAGCGAGCAAAATGTGTGCGGCTGTGCCCAATGAAAGTCCCGTACAAAGCCTAGACGAATTGAAAGAGTCGACAATTGCGACTAGCTTCCCGAACATTGTCCGCGGCTACTACCAAAAAGAAATGAACTTCGTCGTTCTGGAAGGCGCAGTCGAAATTTCCGTCAGCCTGGGTGTCGCAGACGCCATTGTCGACGTCGTGGAAACAGGAACCACCCTGAAGCAAGCCGGTTTGCGCATTGTCGGTGAGCCTCTTTTCCGCAGCAACGCCGCCCTTTTCTGTCACCCGCAAA
Organism: uncultured Fibrobacter sp.; assembly: GCA_964587155.1. Lineage (GTDB taxonomy): Bacteria > Fibrobacterota > Fibrobacteria > Fibrobacterales > Fibrobacteraceae > Hallerella. The sequence continues at coordinate 65,863 of CAZPKF010000015.1, read as the reverse complement.
AGCAAGACTTAGAAGAAGTCCACACGCTTATCCGCCGGATAGAAGGCAAGCTGGTCGCCAAAACATACATGATGATCGAATACGATTGTCCTGCGGACCTGTTGAACAAAGCCTGTTCCATGACTCCCGGATTAGACGCTCCGACGATTTCCAAGCTCCACGGACGCGATTGGTATGCCGTTAAGGCGATGGTTCCCGAAGAAGACGCAAACGCCATCATGGATAAACTTTGGGACGTAGGATGCCGAAGCATCCTGCTGTTCAGCATCAAGTCCGCACGCATTTGACCGAGGTGTCCGATGGGACCTGTCGAATCTCCTGCTTATTTGGCACGCCAGCCGATTTTGGATTCGCATCAAGGAATCTTCGCCTACGAGCTTTTATTCCGAGACTCACCGGAAAACAAAACGGCAATCATTGAAAACGGAGTTCGGGAAACCGCTCAAGTTTTGGAGAACGTCCTAAACAACATCGGACTTTCACGCCTTGTCGGCAACCACAAGGCATTCATCAATTGCAGCCGGGAAATGCTGCTCGACAACATTTTCGGCCCGCTGGATTCCGACCGATTTGTATTGGAAATTTTGGAAACAGTCCAAGCCGAAGACGCTGTCCTTTCCACCGTCAAAAACTACCATGCCCAAGGATTTGAATTCGCCTTGGACGATGTCGTGTTTGAACCGGAAAAATTAAAAAACCTAGAACCGTTTTTCCCCTTCGTCAAATACGTCAAACTGGACTTGCTCGAAAATTCTCCCGAAGCATTGAAAGAAGCTGTTCCCTATTTCAAATCGCGCGGGATGCTTTTGCTGGCGGAAAAAGTGGAAACCGAAGAAGAATTCGAATTCTGCAAAAAAAACGGTTACGATTTCTTTCAAGGATTTTTCTTTGCCAAACCGGAACTCGTCCGCGGACGACGTGTCGATGGTTCCCTTGCAACCATTTTGCATTGGATGCAATTTCTCCGGGGAGATCCTTCTTTCGCAGAAATTGAAAAGGTCTTTTCCGAAAACCCCACCCTCGCAAAAGCCTTGGTGCAATACGCCAATTCACAAAAAACATTCCGCAGAAAACCAGTCGAAACAGTCCAAGATGCCATTGCCTGGTTAGGAGTTCCCCATTTGCAAGACTGGCTCATGTTGATGCTTTACGCCCAGCCGGAAATGGGAACATCCATCCAAGGAACGCCTCTGTTCCAGAACGTTTCGCAACGGGCCCGCTTTCTAGAATCTCTGGCAGAAATTTTGGATCCAAACGGACCCCTTCCCGGCCAAGCTTTCATTACAGCCATCCTCAGCCGCATGGATGCCTTGGTGAAAGCGCCAATGCCATCTATTTTAGAAAGTCTCGCCGTCGACAAGGAAATTTCAGGAGCCTTGCTCCACGGATCCGGAAAATTGGGAACGCTCTTAGCACTGGCAGAAGCTGTTGAAAAAGACAGAACCGAACGCGTGGACACGTTGACAAAACGCCTATCCCTTTCAAACAAAGATTTAGCAAACTGCCTGAATGCCGCTTACAACTGGGAGACCGGGCATGGTTGAACCGCCTAGTCTCGAAAATTTGATCCGGGAGTTCGCTGCATTGCCCGGCATCGGGAAAAAAACCGCCCGCCGTCTCGCTTATTTTGTTCTGTCCCGACCAAAGGAAAACGCAACTGCCCTTTCTGAGGCAATCCTCGACGCCTGTGAAAAAGTAAAACGGTGTTCCCACTGCCATTCCTTTACCGAAGAAGATCCCTGCCCCCTTTGTCAATCGAGAACAGGTGCTTCGTCTATTTGCGTCGTCGAAAAATTTTCGGATATTCTCCCGTTTGAAAATTCGGGAATTTACCATGGGCTGTATTTTGTCTTGGGTGGAGTCCTTTCTCCATTGGACGGCATCGGCCCGGAACAGCTACACATTCCACAACTGATCAATCGGATTAAAACGGAAAACATCGAAGAAGTCATCTTCGCCTTGGGGACAAGCCCCGAAGCGGATTCCACCATTTTACTGATAGACAAGCTCCTTGCCGATGCTCCCGTCAAACGCTCCAATCTCGCACGTGGAATTCCCATGGGAAGCGAACTAGAATACATCGACGAAGTGACCGTACTTCGCGCTTTTGAATCGAGGACAGGAATATGACGCAGTCCAAACGCGAACTTTTTTGCCCAAACGTACAAGCGGAATTCACAACAGCGGCAACCCGGCCATCGCAAATCCCCACAGACGGACTTCCCCAAGTGGCGTTTCTCGGCCGTTCCAATGCCGGAAAATCGTCTTTGTTGAACGCCCTCTCGGGAAAAAAGAATTTGGTCCGCATCAGTTCCAAACCCGGAAAAACGAAAGAAATCAATTTTTTTAAAATCAACGGAGCCTTTTACCTGGTGGATCTTCCCGGAGTGGGATTCGCCGGAGTGAACTTCGCCAAAGTCGGCGAAATGGAAAGCGGCATCCGCGCTTACGTGGAAAACGCGAAAACGCTCCGCGGCATTATCTACTTGATAGACACCAAATTGGGTCCCCAACCCATCGACATTGAAACCATTGAAGGTGTCCGCGCTTTAGGTTGTCCCGTCTTGCCGGTGATGAGCAAATGCGACAAGGCGAACCAATCCGAAACGGCGAAGACGCGGAATGCCCTGTCAAACATTTTGGGAAAAGAAACTCACGTACTCCGCTTGAGCACTTTGCGCAAAATCGGACTGACCGAACTCTGGCGAGAAATTCTCGCCGCCGTGGCTACCGGAGCACCATGAAAACGCATCGGACTCTCGACGACTGGACTCTCCCCGGCTCCCTGTTCAATCAAATAGGCAAGCGGTTCCTTTCCACCGTTTTCGGAAAGCAACTGTTGCTATTTTTCCGAACGGTCCATTCGCTGTTTTCAGAAGAGCGCAATTTCCGAACGGACATGCGCAACATCATCCGGCAGATTTATTTCACCGCCGTAGAAATATTCCCCGTGCTCTTTATCATTGCGACGCTTGCAGGGACAGTCACCATTATCGAAGCCCTCACGGTAATGCCCCGAGTGGGCTTTTCAGACGCCTTCGGCGGTTTGATGGTCGTCGTGCTTATCCGCGAAATCGGTCCCATCCTCACGGCATTTCTCATTTCAGGCCGGAGCGGTTCTGCGCTGACAACCATGATTGGAACCATGTCCATCAATTCCGAAGTCGATGCGCTTTCCACTTTGGGTGTCAATCCCGTCCGCTATCTGGTAATGCCCGCCCTCTTTGGCGGAACTATCGCTTTGGTCATTTCGAACATTCTGTTTTCCGTATCGAGCATTTGCGCGGGGTTTGTCGTCACCAAATTAATCATCGCTGTTTCGGGAGAAGCTTTGAATTTGCACATCACGTGGCACTACTTCTCCACTTCGATTTTGAATTCCATGACCACGACGGATTTCATCATGGTTTTGGTGAAACCCATCACTTTCGGCATCATCATTTTCATCAACGCCTGCTATCATGGGCTAAATATCCGACGCGATATTCGACAAGTTCCCAAAGCAACTTCGCGGTCCGTCATCTATTCCTTTTTGGCCGTGATTATCGTCGACGTGCTATTTTCGCTGTTCTACATTTTCGACTACATGAACCAAATGTCGAGGATTATCTAATGGAATTTCAAAGCGAAGCGCTCCGGATAGAAAATTTGCACTTTCATTACGAAGGTGACAATGCCGAAGTCCTCGATGGTTTGGACTTGATACTGGGCCGTGGAGAAATTCTTTGCATCGCCGGAGCCTCTGGACAGGGAAAAAGCTTGCTGTTGCGCCTTATCGCCGGCTTAGACACGCCGAATTCGGGAAACTTTTACTATTTCGGCGAACATTTGCCCAAATCCCAACACAATCCGTTGGAGGTGGCCCGCCGTGGAGTGGAACTGATTTTTCAAAGCGGAGCCTTGATTTCCAATTTGAACATCCGCGAAAACATTTCCATGCCCCTGCATTATCACCACCGCGGAACCGAAGAGGAAATTGAAAAAAGAGTCGGAATGGCCATGGACCTGATGCGAGTCCGCGGAGAGCAGGAAAAATATCCGCACATGCTGAGTTCCGGAGTGGCGAAACGCGTCGCCATCGCCCGCGCCTGGGCAATGGACCCGAGACTTCTTCTAATGGATGAACCGACAGCCGGGCTAGACAATTACAACCGCAACACGCTGATTCCGCTCATCGACAACATGCAGGCGATGTTCAAGACATCCCTGATTCTGGTGACTCACGACTTGCTCATCGCCAAGGAACTTTCTGCCGACCTTTGCTTTTTGGAAAACAAAAAATTGACTCCGCGTCGCAAATTCGAAGAATGGCTTTCCACGGATTCCGCGGCTGCAAGAGAAATGTTCCGCAATTTTCGCAAAACCTAGCCTGCAAAACCTCTTTTCTGCAGAATAAATTATTTTTGGGACAGCCCCGGAGAATTTTCCGGGAAAAGGAGTCCGCCCTTTGTTAAAACCCGTACGGAAAATCAACTGGATGGATTTGTCCGGTCTTCTGGTCGGCGTATTCATCACGTTTGCCGTGATGGTCTTTGGCGCAGTCCTTTACGCCCGAATGGTCTCCACCGGAGTCATCGGTGTCGAAGAATACAAACTTTACAGCAACTTTGAAAAAGCGCAAGGCCTGCACGCCGGGACAGATGTTCAAATCAGCGGAGTCAGCGTTGGGCACGTTTCGGGGATGGAAATCGAAGCATCGGGAAAAGTCCGGATGGAATTCACCATCCGCAAAAAATTCCAGCCCTGGATTACCGACAAAGCGACAATTTACGCCATCCGCGACCAGAATGTAATTTCAGAACGAGTCATTAACGTTGATGTCCGCAAAGGCGAAGGGCGAATGCTCGAAGACGGAGAAACTGTCACGGCAGGAAAAGCTCAAGATATTGAAACCGTCTTAGAAACCTTGAACGAAGTTCTCGAAAGAGTCACCGTTTTAATCGATGCGGCAGACACTCTCGTTGCGCTGACCATGGACACGGGAACAACGATTGGAGCACTTCTCGGTTCCAAAATGATTTACGAAAAATTGAATACGCAATTGGACCGTCTAGACCACTTTTCGTACGAAGGTCTTATTCTCTTGGGCGACTTGAGCAATTCCCTGCCACGCATTTTGCATAGCACAGACACGCTGACACAAAATCTGAACGCCATGGTGCGGGATTTAAATGGAACGCCTCAACAGGTGAACCACATATTCCACTCTTTCGATGATGTTTTCCACCGTTTTAACGGGACGCTGGATTCCTTGAACCAAGTCGTCGGAAATATCGGCGGCATGGTGTCGCGTAGCGAAGAGACTTTGCAAAACGCTGACCTCCTCATGGAAGGGCTGTCCAACATTTGGCTAGTCCGACGTTCCATTCCGAAACGCGACTCTGTTCCGTTCATCGCGGAGGATGCATGGTAAAAAGAATCTTCATTCTGCTGTCGTTTGCCGTTTTGCCCCTTTTTGCCGCGGAATCGGGCACGCTAGCCTACCACGGAGACAAGGCGTTCCGGGCGGGAAAGTTTGCCATCGCCGAAGATTTTTACACGAGAGCGCTGTTGCAAAGCCGAAAAGAAGCAGATATCCATTCCGAAGGCCGCATTTTAATCGCCATGGCTGAATTGCGAACCCAAAGCCTCGACACGGAAACGGCAGAAGTTTTGCTGCACAAAGTCCGCAAAACCGATTTGGATTCAAATGCGCTCGCCGCTTATTACCTCGCCTGGATGCATTTGTTTTTAGAACGAAAGAATTACGGCAAAGTCGTAGACATCAAGTATTCCCTGACTAACGCATTTTTAAAGCAAATGCCCAGCGGAATTCGGGGAGACATTCTTTGCGCATCGGGAATCGCCTTTGCCGGCATGGAGGACCGCACTCAAGCAGAAAAATATCTAGAAGATGCCGAAGACGCTTTCGACGGAGACTCTCCGGGAAAGCTCCTGTTCGCCAAAGCCCGTGCCGCCGCCTTTTTCAACGCACGTTCCACCGATTCCCTCTACGCCCGCGCCCTGGAATTTTCCATTCAAGCCAAAAGGCCCTTCTTTTCTGCGACGATCCTCTTTTACCGCGGCATGGCAAGTTCCAATTTCGAACAAGCGAACGATTTCTTAAAACGCAGCGCAAATGCTTTTGAATTGCTGGGACTTCCCAAAAACAGAGAACGTGCGTTCAAAGCCATTCAAGAATAACTGCCGTCATTCTTTTTTCAGCGCGAGCAGGCGGCGGTACGCATCTCCCGGAGAAATTTGCCGTTCCGTTAAACGCTCCATAATGGATTTGATTTCCACCACTTCAGCCGAATCGTTCACCGCATTCCGGTGCAACACCCGCATCGCCTTGGGGTAAAGGCTTCCCAAAAGTCCTTTGTTTTGCGGATTCAAAGCATCATTCACCAGAATTTCTATCGCCATTTCCGTTTGCATGGAGCGAAGTTCAAAATTGCGGTAAATGGTTTTGATATGGGGTGGAATAGTCGTATCGGGACTATCTGCAAATCGCCGCATAATATCCGCCGCTTCCACATCATTGTGCGTTGGGCCATTAGAAAGCCGCAGGGCAAAATATATCGCCAAACGCCAATCTTCGGGATACACCCGAATAGCCCGCCGCATCACCATAAAATCCGTCGTATCCGTTTCATCTGTATTTGTGATACAGCCGACAACTTGATACGGGGTGTAGAACAAAGAATCCAGTTCCGTTGCCAAATTTCCCACGTGAGAAAGCCACGCGTAGGATTTTCCCGTGAGATAACTGTCGCCCAAATCAATGAGTCCGCGGACCCAAAAAAGTCCGGCTACAGACAAATCGTGTCCGGCGGCAATCGCTTTGACGTAATTCGCTTTCGGCAAGAATTCTTCCCTTTGAGGCAATTGCGGCAAAGGTTTGGCAAAGTGAAACGCAAAAGCGATTAACGCGCAAGACAGAACGATGCAAACGAGATGACGCATTCAGGTTTACCCCTGAAGAGCTTCCGCCAAGGATTCAAGCGCATCGACACAAGCAGAAGCGTATTCTGCTTCCTTTCCCGTTCGCTGCCATGCAAAATTGAGCCCGCTAGAACTGTTGAACACATGGAAACGCCGTTTTCCACCGCCATTTGCAATGGCGTTCACCACCGTTTTCGCATCGCCGCCCTGACCTCCGGGCACACCCGGAATAGAAATGCCGGGAATCAAAAACGGAATTTCGTGATTTTTTTCGACAAAGAACGCCACAATGCGTTCTAATTCTTCGGGATGAGTCGCTCCGACAACTGCGCCGAGATTTCCGTTGTCCCATTCCACCAGTTTTTGAGCCACGGCAAAAAATGCAGAACTGTTTTCTACGGGCAAATCCTGGAAATCGGCAGCACCCTTATTGCTTGTACGGAGAAGCGCATAAACGCCTTTACCGGCAGGATGCTCCAAAAACGGCATCACCGAATCACGGCCCATCCAAGGGTTCACCGTGACCGCATCTGCGCCATAAATGCGAAAAGCTGCATCCGCATAAGCGGAACTGGTTTTTCCGATATCTCCGCGCTTTGCATCCAAAACAACGGGAATTCCAGCTCCGGAATAGGCACTGATTAAATCCCGAAGAACGGCCATGCATTCAATGCTCACGCATTCGTAAAATGCGCTGTTCGGTTTCACCACCGCCGGTTTTACATTCCGCTTTTCACATTCTTCCAAAATATCCATGTAAAAAATGCGAATTTTTTCTTCTGTGGATTTGACTTCTCCATGGCGCCGTTCGACAGGCATCAGGGAAATTTTCGGATCCATGCCCAAGCATACCGGATTACCGGCCGCTTGAATACGGGCTTCCAGGCTATTTGAAAAACTCATTGGATGTCCTTTTGAATTTTGGCCATTTCATAAGAAAGAATGCCATGAGCGACAGCGACATTCAGCGATTCCAAATCACTGGACATGGGAATTTTGACCGTTTCATCGGAAATTTCAATCAAATGCTGATCCGTTCCCGCGCCTTCATTGCCAACCAAGAACGCAACTTTGCGCAATTTCCGCGGTTCGATTTCTGCAAGGCTTTGTTTACCATGCAAATCCGTCGCTATCACCGTATAGCCATATTTGTGCAGTTCATTGACCACTTCAATCAAATCCCTGTCCTTTTCGAATGGTACGCGGAGGAAAGTTCCCGAAGAGCCGCGGACAACTTTCGGATTGAACGGATTGACGGAACCTTTTCCCAAAACGATTCCCGAAGAATTGAATCCGAGACTTGTGCGGAATATGGCACCTAGATTTCCCGGATCCTGAATGGAATCGACAAGAGTCAAAATGCTGCGGCTCTTTTCATAATTAGGCTTGGTGCTTGCCGCACGGCACACAGCAATGATGCCCTGAGGCGTCACCGTTGAAGACAATCGCCGAATCTGGTCTTCGCTGATGATGTGGACATCGACATTTGCCGCCCGGGCCTTATCAATCGTCGACTGGAAATTTTCGTTCGGTTCAAAAATTTCTTCGTCCATAAGATTCAAAACAGCTTCCCCATTTTCGTCAAGCTTCTTTTTGCCGGAGCAATAAATTCCAATGACGATATCCAAATGATTGGAAAGGATTTCATTGACGACTCGATGCCCTTCGGCCAAAAAGCGCCCTTCCCGTTCACGGCCCTTTTCTGTCGTCAACGCAAGCAATCTGCGGAACCAGGGCGGATTGGAGGCTCCCGTTTCCGGAAGAATATCCGCAGAATCCGCATAATTCAAAACGGCATCTTCATCACGGACGACTTCTTCATCTTCAATGCGTTTCTGTTCCGGTTTTTGCCTAAACAAGAGCGTTCTGTCTACATCGTTTTCAAATGGACGGCGTTCACCAAAGCTGCGCCCCCGGCGGTCTCCGCGATTGAACGGACGTTTTCCGTCCCGATTTCCAAATGGTCTGTCTCCGCGCCGTTCCCTGTCGCCCCGATCAAATGGCTTGCGGTCTCCATCTTCAAAGCGTCGACGTTCGCCATCGCCACGGCCAAACGGTTTACGGTCTCCGTCATCAAAACGGCGGCGTTCGCGAAAATCGGAAAACGGTTTCCGTTCTCTGTTTTTAAAAGGCCTGTCATCCGACCTGCCAAACGATTTCCGTTCCCGTTCTTGCTGAGAACGTTCATATTCGCGGCGTTCCCGGCGAGTTTCCTTGGCATCGGGATCGGGAACTTCAGGGCGACGTCCAAAGCCGTGATCGGCAGGGTTGTCGCTCACTCCGAATTTACCGCTAAAAGTCTGTTTGAATACGCGTTTAGGAGAATTGTTTTCGTCTGTCATAATGATAGTTCTTTCACCAGTTTGTTTGCAATGGACGTGCCGTCAATGCCTAGCATCCGATACAGGTCCGGAATATTTCCGTGTTCAACAAAGGCATCCGGCAATCCAAAACGGAAAAGCCGACGCTCCTCGATATCCATATCGGCTAGAAATTCCGCTATTTCGGAACCGAATCCGCCGACAACCGTATTGTCTTCGAGGGTGACAATTGTGCGATGAGACCGCAACAGGGCACGGTAGCCCTCCTTGTCCAGAGGTTTCACGAATTTGACATCCACAACAGTCGGAGAAATTCCGTATCCGGAAAGAATCTCCGCCGTTTTTTCCAATTCGTGCAACATGAATCCAACGCCCAAAAGAAGCACATCTTTTCCCTGCCGCTTCACTTCAAATTTTCCGTAAGCGACGGGCGAAGCCGATGCCGGATCCGTTTTTTCTTCCGACAGGGCGTTTCCCCGCGGAAAACGGATAGCGACAGGACCTTCCATTCCTATCGCCGCCGAAACCATGTCGCGGAGTTCCGTTTCACTCGACGGCGCCATGATGGTCATTCCGGGAATCGAACGCAAATAAGTCAGGTCCAACGAACCATGGTGTGTTGGGCCGTCCGCCCCGACAAGTCCCGCTCGGTCCAAAGCAAAAACGACGTGCAAATTTTGCAAAGCGACATCGTGGACAATTTGATCGTACGCCCTTTGAAGGAAAGACGAATAAATGGCGACAACGGGGACTAATCCGCCACAGGCAAGTCCCGCTGCAAATGTCACCGCATGCTCTTCGGCAATTCCCACATCGATAACGCGGTCGGGAATTTCCTTTTGCACGATATCCAATCCGCACCCCGAAGGCATCGCTCCGGTAATGCCCACGATTTTTTCATTTTTCTTAGCCAGCTCTAACAATGTATTTCCAAAGACACTTGTCAGAGATTGCTTGCGGTTCTTCGGAGACAACGGTTCTCCGCTCTTGGGATCAAACGGAACCGAGGCATGCCACTTGCTGGGGTTCGTCTCAGCAAGTTTCATTCCGCGTCCCTTTTCCGTCAACACTTGAATCAAGCAAGGTCCGGGAATGGATTTTACCCGTTCAAGAATCGTAATCAATTCGCCAATATCATGCCCGTCGATAGGCCCGAAATAGCGGATTCCCAATTCTTCGAAAAATTGTCCGGGGCGAATCGCCCCCTTTACCGCCTTTTCCGCACTTTGCAACAGGGAGCGGAAATGCCGTCCAATGATTCCAGGCACTTTTTCCATCACCCGGTCGATGTCCGTCCGCAACTTGTTGTACATCGGATCAGAAATCATCCGGTTCAGATACTTGGGGAAACCGCCGACGTTGGGGGCAATGCTCATCTTGTTGTCGTTCAAGATGATGGTCATGTTCTGTTGGGAAAGCCCCGCGTTATTCAGTGCTTCATACGCCAAACCGCCGGTCATGGAACCATCGCCGATAACAGCGACTACGCTGTTGTGCTTGTGCAATTTGTCCCGCGCAACGGCAAATCCCAATGCAGCAGAAATCGAAGTTGAAGCATGGCCGACGCCAAACGCATCATAAGGACTTTCCGAACGCTTGGGAAATCCAGAAAGGCCGCCTTGTTGACGAAGCGTGTCAAAGCGGTCGAACCTTCCCGTCAAAAGTTTGTGCACATAAGCCTGGTGCCCAACATCCCAAACCAGAACATCGTCCGGTGCGTTAAACACATAATGCAAAGCGAGCGTCAATTCGACAACACCCAAACTAGAGGCCAAATGCCCACCATGAGTCGCCACTTGCTGAATGATTTTTTCCCGAATTTGTGACGCGAGATCATTCAATTCGGAAATGGAACAGCCCTTGATATCCTTGGGCGATTTTACATTTTGCAGCTGCATTACTTAACTCGGGTGATGATGAATGCGGCAATCGCCTTCAAGACGCTCAAATCGCCGGGCAGTCCATCCAAATGGTTCAGAGCTTCTTCGTAAAGTTCCTGCGCTTTCGCCCGGGACTTGTCCAGCCCGATCAAAGCCGGATACGTTGCCTTGCCGCTAGCCACATCGGAACCGGCATCTTTTCCCAGTTCTTCCGTTGTCGAAACAATGTCCAAAATATCATCGACAATTTGGAACGCCAATCCAACGGATTTACCATAAGCTTCAATTTTTTCAATTTCTTCCGGAGAAGCTCCCGCCAATTGAGCTCCGATAACCAAAGAAGCTTCGATTAGCGCAGCCGTCTTGTGGTAGTGGATGTAATCAACGGTCTCCAGCGAAACGTTTTTCCCTTCACTTTCGATGTCCGTCATTTCTCCGCCAATCATCCCATAAGTTCCGAGCTTGCGGGCGAGGACTTCCATCGCTGCAGAGTTTTCCGTTTTTGCAATCAATTCAAACGCCAGCACACAAAGAGCGTCCCCACTCATGACTGCGGTCGCTTCACCGAACTGCTTGTGGGCGGTCAACTTGCCGCGGCGGTAATCGTCGTTGTCGATACAGGGCAAGTCGTCATGAATCAAGGAGAATGTATGCAAAAATTCAAGGGCGCTGGTCGCATACCAGATTTTATCACCCTGGCCGCCAAAAAGTTCAAACGCAGCGCAAGCTAACGCCGGGCGCAAGCGTTTTCCTCCGGCAAAAACCGAATAGCGCATTGCTTTGTGCAAATTGCAAGGAATGTCCGATTCCGGAGGCAAATGTTCATCGAATTTGGCTTCGACGAGCTTCGCAATTTTATCCATGTAGCCGCAAGCCATCGCGGCTTCTTTTTGAAGATTTTGCATATCTTCAAAGATATTTAATTCTCAAGCACTGGGAAAGGGAATCCTTCAAAATTTAACCCCATAAACCGTTATGTCGTCTAATCCGAGTTCTGTCCCACCGACTCCGAAAAAATGGAAGCGGTTCACATGCGACTTGACACTTTCCCAACCCGTCGAAAGGGAATCTTCTGCCGCATCCAAAAAGTCCTGCGGAGAGACACTGTAACGCGTCCATGCATCAGAAAGAGCTATTTCCGGAGTCCAGGCTTTCACATTGTCTTCCGCCGAAACTTCCCAGCGCTCTAAAGACAAACGCAAAAATCCAGAACCTTTGGCGTAAAACACGATAGAATCCAATGCGGACAAATCGATTTCCGATGAATCCGAAAGTCGGGTGCCGAAAATGACATAACTGCCTTCCGGTGCCGTGTAATGCCCTTCGAACACGTTTCCATCCCGGTCTGAATTTTTCACGACACCATTCCAAGCGTAATCAACCGGATGCGAGATGCTAGCCAAAGTGTCCGCCGAAAAATACCACGCTTTGGCAGCGAAAGAAGCGGAATCTTCAAACGTTTCGTATAAACTCCAAACAAGCGTATCCGCAAAAACCGTATCGACAATCGAAGTATCCAATACGGTTGTATCCACCAAAGCGGTATCTTTGACAAGCGTGTCGTTATCCAAGGAATCCGGAAGAATTTCAGGCACACGATCCCACGAAGAAACCTGATCGGCAAAGACAAAAAGCCCCGTGTCCGCAACGATAGAAGTTCTTGATTCCGAAAGGGCGAATAAGCGGAGTTCTCCCGGCGGCAAGCCCTCCAAAGAGAACCTCCCGATAGAATCAACCCGCACCAAGACATCCAAGCCATATACGCCGACCCAAGCCGCTTTCGGCAAATTTCCGAAATCAGTGATGACTCCAGAAACAGATCCCGCCTTTGACAAGCGGATGGTTTCCAAATTCAGAACCGAATCCGAAATAGTCAACTCCGCAGAATAGATTTCCCCTCGGCTGACCGTAAGCCGGTAATCGCCTTTTTCCAAAGAGTTCAATTCCAAAATTCCCAGGCTGTCCACATACGTATCGGGAACGAGCATCACGCCCGATGTATCGCCGGAAATAAAATCCACCTTGCGCAAAGCCACAGCCGCATCCACAGCCGGTGTGCCATTTTCAAAAAGGACTGTCGCCATGATTCCGTTTGTCGTTTCACTGCCGGGACCGCTCGCGTGTCCATCATCACAGCCCGGCAAAACGAGCGCCGACAAGACAAGTGCGGCAGCATAAAAGATCCGTTTCATCGTTTCCCCTTTTTTGATTCTAACAACGCAATCGGGAACAGTTGAACATTCAATTGGTATACGGCATTGTCTCCGGTTCCTTCATCGGAAAGGCGCAAAATTTCCCGACGGAATTCCCGGATTTTTTCCCGAACAAGACCGATGTTCTCCTTATCAAAAGTCATTGTCACCGTACTGATATCCCGCAAAGGAGGCTTGTGCCGCGAAAGAGATTGCCCGGCAAGGGTTATCGTATCTTCTTGAAAACGGCGGACCGCTTCGGAACGCCAATTTCCACCCGTACTGACAAATGTTTCCGTAACAGCCCAAACCCCTTCTGCGTTCATGCGGATCATCCCCAAATCCGACAGCAACTTCACCGATTCCTTCGCCTCTTTGACAGAAATTGCCGGTGTACAGGAATCCGCCAGGCGCGCGTAACTTTCTTCATCATCACGGAACTCGCCAATGCCAAGCAGCGAACGGATTGCATTTGAATACCAGTGCCGGTAAAATTCCAGTTCCTTTGAATCGAGCCGTTTGATGGAAACGCCTTTGATTGAAAGCATCTTTTCGTAATGGTCTAGCGCTTCTTTATCGCTTTTGGCCCTTCCAAACAAGACTAGTTCAGTCCAATAAGCCGATTCTTTTTCGTCTAATCCAAAAAATTTGGCTGTCGAAGAAATATACTTGACAGACAAATGGATTTTCCCCTGAGCGACCCGCAGCAAATTTCCGGGATCACAACCTATCCGGGAAGCCATAAAACGCCACGAAACGGCGCAACGTTCTTTCTTATAGTGGTCAAAAGCATCCCGCAACCAGGCTCTGTAATCCGAATAATCAAAAATGGCGTTCATATCGATAAAATAAAAGAAATCCCGGTCCAAATCCCAAACTAAAAACGAAGTTCTGTTGTAAACGTTTACAACGACTTCAACAAATCCCGTCAAAATATCCGGAGCTTTTTAAGCGTTCCTTTTTCATCGCATTGAGCGGTGAAATTGCATTTGGATACAGTCGAAAAAGGCAGTGGGATCTGCTCAAAATCCGTAGAATCCAAATCATCCCGGCATTTTCCCCGAAATTCAACAAGGACGTGTTCCGAAGATTCGCGGCCAAAAAACTGGACGTCGAACTCCCGGCGATCATCAGGAAGACTCTGTACCGATTTATTTTCCATCAGAGAGCGCGTCAAAGATATCTGGCAACGCTCTTCTTGGAGAGAATCCAGCGCCGCGGAGCGGTAAACACTGTCGACAAGTTGGACGTTCCCTTCAAATTCATACCAGTTCAAAGAAATGGGTACAAATTCTGGCACGCCTTTGGCACAGCCCCCCAATAAAATCGCCACAAGCAAAAATCCGGCAGTATGTTGCTTTTTAATGCGAAAACGCATGGATTAGACCTTTTTTATCGCAGCGGTCACACTGTTCCTTCCACTGCGCTTAGAGCTGTAAAGGGCCTTATCTAGGCGTTCAAAAACGCTCTTAGTGTCTTCGTGGGGCATCATTTCGGCAACGCCGAACGAACACGTAATCTGTTGTTGGGCTATCAACTGGGTGTTTTCCACATTGGTGCGGAGCTTTTCCGCCAAGAACTGGGCATTTTGCAGAGGCGTGTCCCCGCAGAGAATCACGAATTCTTCACCGCCCCAACGAACAAGGGCATCTGTCGTCCGGATCCGGCTGCGGATAAGCTTCGACAAATTGACAAGGACTTCGTCCCCGACACTGTGTCCCCACGTATCGTTGACCTTTTTGAAAAAGTCGATGTCAAGCATGATGAACGACAGAGCGCAACCACCACTGTTCAAACGTTCCTGCTCCTGAGTCAATACACTGGTGAAACCGGCGCGGTTCAAACAGCCCGTCAGAGCGTCTTCCTTGGAAGCTTTTTCATAATCGGACTTTTCCACTTCGAGGACAACTAAGTTGCGTTCCAATTCTTCACGGCGTTTGCGTTCCACATTCCGCTGGATGCTGTAATCGCGCAACCGGAGCAAAAGATAGAAGAAGAACGAAACAAACCAAAGGACGATAATTCCAAACATCAAGGCTTCGGCATCGATAATTTTTCCTTTGAAGGTAATGCCCATGATTTCTAGCGTACCATATCCTAAAGGAGCGCTTGTGCCCGTCTGAATTTCAATCAACGGAATATTGGAAAGATCCACGCGCGCCCGGTGCGCATTGATATTGTTCTGGGAAACCCACCAACCGGCAACGCGGAATTCCTGGGGGACAAAAACCGCCGGATAGGACTCTTCTAATGGGAAAAATTCCAATTCGTTGAACTTGAGGGTCGTTTGATCGCCCAACTTTGAAATGGAATCATCCCATCCGCGCAAATAGATGCGGACCGATCCCTCTCCGCGGGGTTTCACCCAAATGTAAATACTGTCGTAATGCGAAAGATCCTTGCCGTGATTTTTCCCATCGCCCAAATAGATTTGCAGTCCGACATAAGGATACGGGTATCCCTCCCGCAATTCATAATCCATGACAATGGAAGAATCAGTCCGGGAAACATCGATAACCGAAGCGCCTCCATCCACAGAATCCGTTTGCGCGATAATATAAGGATACGTTGCCGGAGAAATCGTGTAAATGTCGTCCATCCCATAGCGATACCACAGGAACGCAATGACAGTAACCGACAGCAAAAAGCCGATCAACAAGTTCAATCGGAAAACGGACATCAATTTTAGCCAAATTAGCTTCATCAGTTATCCACAAAAATACATTAAAAGCCATTTCGGCGAGTTAAAATTTCTGAAATTTTTTGACTTAAAAGCGCAGCCATTCGCCGGTGGCATTCCAAATCCGGATGAAAATCCAGACCCAACCGACGGGGCGTTTCCAAGAAGCAGTGCGAAACATCCCGATTTCCCTTGGAAAGCTCCCGCGAAAAGACGGACTCCACTCGTTCCGGCAATCGGTTTTCCGGGAAAGTTTCCGTGGAAATCAACATAAAATGGGCATCGTAATGCGAACGGAGCGAATCCAGAAGAAGTGTATAGGCAGCATCGAACTTTTCGGGTTCCGGATGAGCATATTCTCCCTGCCAGTCATTGATACCGACAAAAAGGCACACGACATCGGGAATATATTTTGAAAAATCCCATATCGGAGAATTCCCCCGAGGAGCCTCGCCGCCAAGCGTGTAATTCAACAGCCGCGGAATCGTCCAATCCGGAGCAACGCCCATATAATTTTGAACAAGACCGCGACCGCTGTAAGCGTTGATGGCGCATTCCGCGTTGAGTTTTTCTGCGACAAGCGCCCCATAACCGAGAGTCGCATCCGTTGTCGTCAACGCATCACCGGAAAACGGATCCGGGGCTGCATTTCCAAATCCCACTGTGTAAGAATCCCCGATGAACTCCAAACGGAACTGTTTTTCCCTATGCGGCGGAGCCGCAAGCGCATTTGCCCGGATTTCATAAATTTGGCATTTGCCAAATTCCGTTTCCGTCTTCTTGACCATCCTAATTTCATGCGCACAATCCCGCAAGTCCGCAATACGGTAAACGCCGCGCCTTCCCGTACAAAGTTCCTGTTTTTCCTCGCCGTCGATTTCAACTTTCCAACGGGCAGCCCCCTCCATTTCCATTTCAACAAAAGTTCCTTCAAACGCAAAACGGACTGCAGCCGCTGGTGCGCAGGTGCAGAGGCTTAGAGAATCAACAGCCCAACGTCCTTCCAAAGAAATGTCTTGAACAGAAATCATTCGAAAGGAACAATATAAATCTATTTTGTGACCATGAACCGGAAGTCCCTGAAATATTTCCTTTGCGCCGCACCGTTTTTGTATGCGGCAGCCATCGGAGTGGATTTTTGCCTCGGAGAAACTCCGGAACCGGGTTCCGTCGGTGATACGCTGACCGTCGAAGACAAGCGCATGGCCTACTTGGTTTATCATTTGCTGGATTCAAACGGAATCGTCACACAGGCGGATATTTCCCGCGGAGAAAAGCTTTTCATGCGCAATTGCCGTCCCTGCCACGGGGACGATGGGCGCAGGATGAATCTGTCCGGAGACATGTGGCATCCGCGTTACATCGGAACTACGGCTCACGACGAAGCCCCGACATTCTGGTTCATGATGAATTTTGGAGATTCCATCCGGGGAATGCTGCCTTACATTGAAGAAATTCCCCTTGACGAAATGGTGGACATCACCGGCTTCGCCCAAACGCTTCCACGTCATCCGTGGACTTCCGAAGAGGCAAAAGCAGCCATTCAAGAAGATTCCATTCTCCAAGAAAGACGCAAAAAAGCAAACCTCCAAGAATGAAAGTTCCGATGGCAAACCGTCCACCGTTCAACTTTTTGAATTTTTTCCTTTTGCCGGAGAAATTTCTTTGGCGAATTTACGGCTTGTGACAGAGCCCACCGTATAATAGCGGCCGTCTTTATAAATGATTGCCGTGTAAATATTCAACGTTTTGTGGCCAGTCCACTGCTTGTAAAGATTGTGAATGCCCGGTTTGATATCCGATTCTTGAAGAGCCGTCGTGCGAATTTTTTTGCCGTAACGATCGGAAAATTCTTCGGACATGTAGTCCAAAGCTTCGAATACCTTGGGCAGGCGGTCTGCCTCCATTCTTCCCGTGCGGACTTCGAACGCATAAAAATGATCGTTCTTGTTGAACAGGAAATCAACTTGCACCGGCAGTTCGTCCATCATGTAAACCGGAATGACAATACGATCCGCACCGTCCGACGAGCCTATCGGATCGTAGCCCAATTTCATAATTTCCTCGATAACACTTTCCCTGTCAAGACCAAAATGAATCCCGGCAAATCCAGTTGTCGACTGGGCGCACAAAGGTGCTGCGATCAAGGCGAAAATAACGACTATTAGTTTTTTCATCGTATCCTTAATAAATCACACAGGATTAAACTTAGAAAACAAATTCTCTTTTCGGGGAAAACCCAACTACAAAATTTCTATTATTACGTCAATATGTCTAGCATTTGCGGAAAACTGTTCTCAGTATCCACCTGGGGAGAATCCCATGGTGAAGCCGTCGGAGCCGTCATCGATGGATGCCCGGCAGGCCTCCCTTTGACAGAAAACGATATTCAGCAGGCGATGGACCGCCGCCGTCCGGGGCAAAATTCCCTGGTTACCCCGCGAAACGAACACGACAAAGTTCACATTCTGTCTGGTGTTTTTGAAGGGAAAACAACGGGAACTCCTATAAGCCTAGTCGTCCAAAACGAGAATCAACATTCCGCAGATTATTCCGAAATGGCCAACTGGTATCGACCGGGGCACGCCGATTTGACTTATGATTTAAAATATGGTTTTCGGGATTACCGTGGCGGTGGACGTGCATCTGCCAGAGAGACCTTGGCGCGGGTCGCTGCCGGTGCTGTCGCCGGAAAAATTCTAACCCTCGCCTGCGGAACAGAAATTTTAAGTTGGGTCGAATCCGTGGGAACAATCCAATCCCAAATTGACGCAGAAACAGTCACCCGGCAAAAAATAGAAAGCTCCCCCGTCCGTTGCCCAGATCCAGTCGCCAGCCTCAAAATGGAACAGCTCATCCGGGATGTCAAAGAAGCGAAGGATTCCATCGGTGCCGTTCTCGCACTAGAAATTCGCACGCCTCCCGTTGGAATCGGCGAACCCGTTTTTGACAAACTCCAAGCCCTTCTCGGTCAGGCCATTCTGTCTATTCCGGCGGTCAAAGGTTTTGAAATCGGCGAAGGTTTCGCTGCAGCCCAAATGCGCGGCTCGGAACACAACGACATCATTCAATTTGAAAACGGCGCATTCAAAACGCTGACAAATCATGCAGGGGGAATTTTCGGAGGAATTTCTTCTGGAGAAACCATCCGCTGCCGCATCGCATTCAAGCCGACAGCAACCATCGGCAAGCCTCAAAATACCGCCGGACGTGATTGCCAGAATGGAACGTTAGCAGCCCGCGGAAGACACGACCCCTGCGTTGCCCTCCGCGCTCCCGTCATAGTGGAAAGCATGGCAGCCATCACCCTAGTCAATCTCTTTTTGGAACAACGCGCAAAAAATCTTTTTTGCCAAAAATAAGCCTCTCCCGTTTTGAAAATTCCAGTTTGATTCGAACTTGTCGAATTAGATGGGATTGAATGCAAATTCGGGATGCGACATTCGAAGTGAAAAGCGGAATGTGCTGGATTGATGGGGTTTCAAACAAAAAAATTTTCTGAAAATGGGGTGAATTTTATACGATTTACACGTCAACGGTGAAACCGTTTTCGCAAAAACAAAGATGCATTTGAATTCAGCAGTAAACGGATTCTATCTTACCGAGAAGGGCTCTTTTAACGCTTCGGCAAAAATTTCCGCATAAGATTTCCGCTCCCGGCGTGCAGCCGCCCACTTGGCTAATTTCAAGATTTTCCCTTCGCCAATCATTTCAAAATCAACCGGATGGAAAACCAAACGGGGAACTCCGCAAGGCGTTTGCAAAACGGTCCGGGCAAATGCAAGCGACAGATTCAACACCATCGGCGGCAACCCGGCAAAGCTGAGTGCCGGGGAAAACTTCCAGCCATTCCGCTGATAAATGGCAAAACGGTCTTCATATCCATCAAACAGGGAAAGTGCCTGTTTTTTCAGATAACGATTCCCATACCACGCCGGCGGAACAAATGTCCGCGGCAAAGCTCTTCTCCACTTTCCCAATAATTTCACGGATTCTTTCAGCAAAAACAGGGAGTCCTCTTTTCCGAGGCCGGCAAACTCCGCTTCGTTCGCCGTCAACTTCAACGCAATTTGCCCCCAAAGATTCCGATGAAACCGTCCATCATCCAAATGTCGCGTTCCATGCAGCAGAATTTCATGTCCATCGTTTTCCAAGGCGGTCACCCGCCGGCGAAAAGTTTCCACGTCAACAAAGCTCGAACCTTTCGTTTGCGGAATCACGGCGACAGAAAGAGGGCATCCGGTCACATCCGAAATTTGTTGAATCTGCCGTTCCGCGAAAACGGCGTTCTTTACCGAAAAATCATGATAACATAAAAGGAACTGCCGCATTTAAAATCACCACTTCGCCAAGGCGTTCGCAATAATCAAATCCTGCAATTTTTGAATTGCACGCGCCTGACCGTGCCTATCTTCTGTTTCATTTTGCAAAACGTCGTAAGTTCCATCCGCCGAAAGATTGTCGCCTTTGTAAATCATCTTTTCTTTGACATTGTCATAAAACCGGACATTCACTTTCATTGTCACCCGGTAAGTTTCCACTTCCGAACCGGAAGTGTAATTTTCGGGCTTATTCGTATAACTCAAAAGCGTCAGTTCAAAATCTGCATCCGCCTCGGAATTGACAATCCGTACGCCACCGGCATTTTTCCGAAACATCTTTTCCACACTGTCCCGGAGCGTATTCGCCAACACCGGATCCAATGTTTTATTGTCCACTTCGTGAATTTGAACCGTCCGGATATGGCTAGGGAGCGTACTGGCGGTAAAACTGTAACACCCGAACAAAAGAAGAATCACGAACGAGGATAAAACGAGGATTTTTGCATGTTTCATGATTCAAAGATAAATTCAAAATGCTAGATTTTGAAAGCACAAACATCAAAGAGGCACCCATGCTCGACATACGCAAGATTCGCGAAAATCCGGAATACTACATTGCAGAAACAGAAAAAAAGTACACTACCGTCAGTTTAAAAGACATTCTAGCAATTGACGAAGTGCGCCGTCCGCTCCTTTCCGAAGTGGAAAAGCTGAAAAGCGAACGCAATGCGGAATCACGCCGAATCGGCGAACTCAAAAAGAAAGGCGAAAACGCAGACGAAGCCGTCAAGGCGATGCGTTCCCTCGGCGATAAAATCGATGAACTGGACAAAAAGCTGAAAGAACTTGAATTCAAGCAAACCGAAATGCTGATGCACGTTCCGAACATCGCTCCCAACTCTCCAGAAGGAAAAGATTCTAGCGACAACGTTGTCGAAAAAGAAGGCCCATTGCCATTTGACTTTTATTCCAAAGACAGGGACTTTACCCCGGTCGATCACAAGACTTTGGGCGAACGCCTAGGCATCTTCGATTTTGAACGCGGTGCAAAAATTTCCGGCAATGGATTTCCTGTTTACCGTGGACTCGGTTCCCGCTTAGAACGCGCTCTCATCCAATGGTTCCTCGATGAGCACCAAAAGAACGGCTTTGAAGAAATTACGCCGCCGTATTTGGTCAACCGCACATCCATGCGGGGCACAAGCCAACTCCCGAAATTTGAAGAAGACATGTACCGCTGCGACAAGGATGACGACTTGTTCCTTATCCCGACAGCCGAAGTCCCTCTGACAAACCTTTACGCAAACGAAGTGATTCCCGCCGACCAACTTCCCAAACGCATCTGCGGTTACTCGGCCTGTTTCCGTCGCGAAGCCGGCTCTTATGGTAAAGACACCCGCGGACTCCTCCGCCTGCACCAGTTCAACAAAGTCGAAATGGTATTTTTCTCCCGGCCAGACAACAGCTACGAAATGCACGAAGAGCTCACTCAATTCGGCGAAAAGCTCCTAGAAAAGCTCCGGCTGCCCTATCACCGTTTGGCCCTTTGCAAAGGCGACTTGGGATTCGGCGCAGCAAAATGTTACGACTTGGAAATTTGGGCACCCGTCGAAAATAAATGGCTCGAAGTCAGTTCTTGTTCCAACTTCGAAGACTTCCAGGCGCGCCGTGCGGGAATCAAGACCAAAATAGACGGCAAGAACGTCTATGTGCACACGCTCAACGGTTCCGGCTTAGCAACTCCCCGCGTCATGGTCGGCATTTGTGACAATTACCAGCAAAAAGACGGCTCCCTTGTCATACCAGAAGTTCTCCGTCCGTATATGGGCGGTTTGGAAGTTATCGAACCCAAAGCCTGATTTTTTCGGAAATCAAAAATTCAAGGCAAGCCTTCGCGCTTGCCTTTTAACTTTCCCCGCCCATTTAAAATTCACAAACAACCTTAAAATATTTTTTCTTTTTCCCAATTCATTTCCAATGTATATTCCGAATTGGAATGGTTCGCTTTTGTCATCTTTTCGGATTTTGTTTTCTCGCATGGAATTTGGCCTTCGCCGAAGAATCCAACCGCCCATTGGAATCGTCAACACCTTTCCAGTTCGATTTGGGCATTTCCATAGATGGCGCATACGGTATTTGGAACGCCAAATTAGAAAAGGAACATTTTGATGCACCGCAATTCGGTTTTGGCGTTTCCGCTCTTTGGGGTTACGGTCACTTTGCCCTCCGCGTTTCGGGCTCAGGAAAATACCAAGCAATTTACGCAAGTGAAGGAACCCAAGCGACAATGAACGAAGGTTTTTGGCGATTCGGCGGAGGCGGCGCTCTTCGAATTCAACAAAGCGTTCTAAAAGGATTTTGGACTGAACTGGGTTCCTATGCACTGTTCGCCGTAAAAAAAGAAATCACTTTGGTTGAAAACGCAGAGCAGAACATCCTTTGGCAATTAAATTCCAAAGTCCAAGTGCCTTTGGAAATTTCCGCCGGATACCGCCTTCCTTTGAAAGCCTTCCGTTGGGAATTCGCCTTATTCGGCTCTTACGATTTGACTGAACCGCTTTCTCTCCGCGCAAATGAAACCGTCATTCAGGCGAAGTCCATCGTTGTCGGTGCCC
Organism: uncultured Fibrobacter sp.; assembly: GCA_964587155.1. Classification (GTDB taxonomy): domain Bacteria; phylum Fibrobacterota; class Fibrobacteria; order Fibrobacterales; family Fibrobacteraceae; genus Hallerella. The sequence goes on along the minus strand of CAZPKF010000015.1, from coordinate 42,929 downwards.
GAATTTCTCTTTGGGGAGGGCTTTTCAAATGAAAAAAATTTTGCTTTGCGCTGCCATTTTCGCCCTTTCCGCCTGTGACAAAACCAATTTGCAAGCCGTTTCCGGTTTAGAACTTTCCGACAGTTCCCCAGAAGCGTTGAGTTCCGTTGCAGAGGAACTTTCTTCCGCAGCTCTTTCTAGTTCCTCACTTGCACTCTCTTCTTCTGAAGAACGCCTTTCCTGCTCTTCCAGCCTTGCGCTTTCCAGTTCTTCAAGCCAAGCAGTCAGCTCTTCAAGTAAAGTTTCCAGTTCCTCCCACAAAGCCTCCAGTTCTTCAAAAGCGCAAAGTTCGAGTTCCCAATCAGTCCAAATTTTGGGCACTTGTGCCCCCAAGCAAGATACAATTTTGCAGGGTCGGTCTACGACATGGCTTTTTTCACAAAGTTCTTCTGAAGACCTGTCCAATTTGAAATTCAAATGGATTCTCGATGGAAGTTATCAAGAAACAGGTTCCGGCAAAGGAAAAACAAGCGTATCTGCCGAATATCCCAAAGCGGGAACCTTCATCGCCAAGCTTTCCATCGCCGGCGGAGACACTCTTGAATGCGCGCCCCTTGTCGTCCGGCTTCCCGAACTTTCCGGATGCCGCTGCGAACCGAATGCCTTGTCCGCGACCGATGGGCAAAGAGTCACTTGGACCATTTCCAATTGTCAAGGCGAAGACGGCGGCGTGAGCGATGTCAAATGGTCTTCGGATGTCGAAGGAACTTGGCTCAGCGCCAGTTCAACGTTCTCTGCGGGGATGTCGATTACTCCTTCTGCAGAATTGAAAAATGGAGCGGGATATACCATCACGGTGACATGCCCGACCGTTTCTTTCCACGATTCCATTTAAGCATTTTCATTTTTTTAATTTTCAAACGAATCCCTGAGCCTCTTTTGGGGAAATGAATACGCCATTCACAAGCGAAACTTCGGATTTGCCGTCATGAAATTCTTTGTCTGCGCTATCGTACTTTTCTCCATGAACGCTTTCGCCTATCTTCCGGGTGAATGGCACTTTCCTTCACTCCCCAATTCAAACGGCCTGTTCGGAAACCCGGCAGGATTATCCGCATTCGATTCTTATGGCGGTATTCTAAATTTTGGAAAAGACAAAAACGGCATTTATGAATTTTCTACCGGTCTGAACGGCAATTATTGGGGAGCGACTTTTGATTACCGTTCGGATTACGAAGGCTTTGACGAATCCCGTTGGAACCTCATTGGATCCATTCCCCTGCTCAACCGTTACGCTTTTTTGGGCGCATCGGCGGGCGCATTCCGCAGCGCCGATTTCAACGGAACAGATTTTTCCATGACTCCCGGCATCTTAATCCGTCCACTTCCCTGGTTTTCTGTCGGATTCAACAGCCATCACGCTTTGCAATTCGGTCCAGAGACACAAAAGCGCATTCAAGAATACGGAGCGACGTTGCGAATTTGGAATAATTTATCCGTCAGTTATGCGGGAGAAAACAAAGACGCACACCGTCTGCTCGTCGAAGCTGATTTGGGCCTGTTGAATCTCGGCGTTCAAGTTCCTTTGCACGGCGACGATGAATACCGCGTATTCCTTTCCCATGGATTTGGCCGTTCGTTCCACGGAACGCTGTCGATTGACGACGACTGGAAACCGCGCCATTTTTCAGTCGGCTACCACAAAGCCGTTCTCGCGGCTCCAAATCATTTTCCACGCCTTGTACGCATTCCTCTGACAATGCCGTTAAAAGAAACGGAACCCGGATTTTCCCTTTTTGGAAACCGCGCCATCAGCCTAGAAACCCTGCGCGAACACTTTGAATTGCTCCTCGCCGACAAAAGCGCTCAGATAATCCTCTTTGACTTTACGGGATACAATGCGGGAACAGCCATATCAAAAGAAATTGAACGCGGCATCACAAAGCTCAACGCCCAAGGCCGGGCGACAGTCGCTTACTTAGACGAAATCCGTCCGACGACACTTCTCGCCGCCAGCGCCGCCTCCAAAATTGTTCTTGCACCTTCCGCCCGTGTAAATTATCGGGGCGTGGGCGGAGAAATCCTTTATTACAAAGGATTTCTGGATTGGATTGGCGTCAAAGTGGAAATGCTCCGACATGGCGATTACAAGTCTGCGGTAGAACCTTACACAGCCGACTCCATGAGCGCAGAAGCGCGGTCCAATTATGAATCGCTTTATGGGGAATGGTGGAAAATGCTGACGAAAACCGCCCGAAAGCACGGTCAATCTCCAAACACTCTAGACTCGCTCTTCGCGCATCCGAGCCTCCTTGCGGCTGATGCCAAAAAACTAGGACTTGTCGATACGCTCCTTTACCTTGACGAAGTCGCCCCCTACGCACTCAACAGTTTTTACGGAATCGAAGCCCCCTATGCAACGGCGATGGATTTCGCCCCAAAAACGGGAATGAAAATTTTCAACGAAGATTGGCGAGCGCGCACCCAAATCGCCCTCATCAACATCGAAGGCACCATCGTCGACGGAACCGGTGGCATCGATCCCCTTTCGGGAAACCGCACAACCGGATCTGCAGAAATCCTCGAAGCGTTGAACCACGTTATGCATTCCCCGAAATATTCCGCGCTCATCGTGCGTATCAACAGCCCGGGCGGTTCCGCTCTCGCTTCGGACGAAATTTGGCACCGTCTGCGCACCATTTCCAAAAACAGAATGCCTGTCATTGCAAGCATCGGCGACATGGGAGCAAGCGGCGGATACTTGATTGCCTGCGGGGCAAATAAAATCATAGCCGAAGACGCAAGCATCATCGGCAGTATCGGCATTTTTGGAGGCAAAGTCAGCGTCAAAGGTCTCTTGGATAAATTGAAGCTCCGCATGGAACCGGTCAAAACCCACGACCATGCCGATGCCGAAGGTCTTGGACGGGAGTTTTCAGATTCTGAACGGGAAGCTCTTCAAAACTACTTGGATTCATTTTACGACCATTTCTTAGACATTGTGAACGAGTCTTCTGGAATTTCCAAAGATTCGCTGGACAAGAGCCTTGCCGGAGGCCGCGTTTTCACCGGCAGCCAAGGAATACAAAACGGTCTGGTGCATAAAATTGGCGGATTAGACGCAGCCATCGCCGAAGCGCGGCGCCTTGCTAGCATCCCAGAACGACATCAGATAACGCTCCACTCCATTTTAACAGACAAATCTTATATTTCCAGTTACTTTACAAATCAGAGTTTGCTGACGAGATGGCTGCATTCCATTGAAAAAACGCAAGTTTGGACTCTTTTTGAAGCTCCACCCTTGCCGTTTTAAACAAAATTTTTAAATTTACGCCACTTGCACTGAGCTATGGTGTAATGGTAGCACAACAGATTCTGAATCTGTTTGTCTTGGTTCGAATCCAGGTAGCTCAAGAAAAAGGTCGACTTCTAGTCGGCCTTTTCTGTTTCCAAAAATTCTTCCCGTGAAATTTCTAAGTTATTCTCATGGCCGCGTCCGATTTTTTTGCTTTTTACTCTGAATATTTCGGCGAACGCTGGAACGCTTTATTGCCAGCACTCCGCGGAGATTCCGTTTACAAAACAATCCAATACCCCGGAAAAGAACCTTATTATTTAGACGAGGCATCCGCTTTTGCCGCCAAAGCTTTGGATGTAAAGCCGGGAATGAATGTGCTCGACATGTGTGCCGCCCCTGGAGGAAAATCACTGATTTTAGCAGAAGCATTGAAAGGTGCCGGCCATTTGCAATCCAACGACCGCTCCCCCGACAGACGGCAACGGCTCGCTCACGTTGTGGAAAACACACTGCCCGAAAACTGGCGGGAAATCATTTTGATTTCTGGTTACGACGGCGCACGTTTCGGCCGTTTTCGCCCCGAAGAATTCGACAGGATTCTTCTCGATGCCCCCTGCTCTTCAGAACGGCATGTGATGGAAAGTGAAAAACATCTAGCGGAATGGACTCCCAAGCGGATTTCCCATATCGCCATCACACAAGGTTCCCTTCTAGCCAGCGCCGTTGACGCACTGAAACCGGGCGGACAAATGATTTACAGCACATGCGCCCTTTCCCAAATGGAAAACGATGACGTTGTGCGCAAAATTTTGAAAAAACGGCGCGGAAAAATTCGCCCGTTGAAAATTTTCCCAGAAATTCCAGGCACCGACGAAACGGAATTCGGCTTGCAAATGCTCCCCGACCGCTGCGCAGGCCGCGGCCCCATTTATTGTGCCAAACTGGAAAAACTGGAATAATTGGAATTGTGAAATAGAACAGGTTTTGTTGATGGGATTCAAAGGAAACACTTTTCTGTTTGTGTAGTGAATCTCGCACGGTTTTGACGGCAAAGTCGAAACCGTTTTTGCGAAAGGGATGTCCGTTCAAAAAGGACGGCTAGCCTTTTGGGAAAAGTTGGCAGTTCTTTTGCGAAAGTACAACTTTCTATTCCAAAACATTCTTGGGACAGGTAAAGCTCAGCGAAAGATTCTATCAGATTTTTCGCCATCAAACAAAACGGCTCTTTAAAACAAAGAATCCGGTGCACCCGGATTCTTTGTTTTGATCCTTGTAATCTGGTAAAAATTACCAGCTAGTCACTTCTAATTTTATGGAATCAGCTCCGGTGATATCCACGCAAACTTGATCACCGACATTTACAGGATAACCACCTGCAACAGAGAGGTTACAATTTCCATCGTCAAGCGTTCCTGCTGCCGCACCTCCAATTGTCACGGAAACAGAGCACGAAGAATTTTGCCATCCACCCGTAACTCTCACTTTTCCCGCCTCAGTTACCGTTCCGCAGGCTCCATTCGGAAGAACTGTTTGGGTCGAACTAATTACATATTCCGGTGCACTGGAATCCATCGCTTCAACAGTTCCACAGGTAAATTCCTGCTTCGTGTTGTCGTCGTTTGAAACAACGACAGTCGGCGTAATTTTTTCGCCCTTCGTGGTGAAAGAAGCCGTAGCCGTTTCGCCAGTTCCAGTCGCATTCTTCCATTCGTATCCGGTAATCGTTGCGTTGGTCACACAACCGGAAACGGTCCATGTCGCCGTCGCAGAACCAGACACCACATCCACATTCGCCAAATCAGGCGTACACGTGCATCCGGTGATGGGGGCTCCATTTACCTGCAGCGGAGAACATTGGATGGTGTTTCCGTCAACGACAAGGGTCGCCCCAAAAGAACCCGATTCGGAATACGTTCCCGTAACTCTGTTTCCTCCCTCAGAGCCTTTTCCGCTGAAAGTCGCTTCGGTCGAACCGGGCATGGTCCAATCAAAAATGGCATTTTGCTGAGCGGTCATCCCAGCCATTCCGGCGGGGCTCAACTTGTTAAATGTCCACGACGTAGAACCGCCCTTTTCAATCATCGCCGGTCTCGGTTCACAAGTACCATTCACCGTGCCGTCATCTGCAACGGCAGCACTAGAAAAGGCCACCTGAGCTGAACTCGAAGACGTTTCGCTTGCACTGCTAAAAGAAATGCTCGCGCTGCTCTTTGCCACAGCGGCACTCGAAATGGCGGCAGCCACCGACGAGGAAGAAACGGGTTCTGTAATTGCGTTAGAAGAACTCGACGGTTTTTCTTCGGGAAGCGCTCCGTTCATCTTTTGGGCGCATTCGGGATCCAAAGCACAGGCATCGAGCGCATCGGCCATGTTGTAACCTTCTTGTGCAAGAACCAACGATGCTTCGTCGGTTTCTCCCCATTTAGACACATCTCCGCTGCCGCAAGCGACAAGGATTCCGCCGAGAACAGCGGCACTGGCCAATCCAAAAATCAGTTTTTGCTTCATTTATCGAGCCTCGTACTGTAAAATTCAATCCATAGGGAATCTAAATTTTTTTAAAGAAAACATCAACATCTCGATGACGAATTCGCCTATTTTGAAGGTAAAAACAGTCCAAAATTTTTCTTTTTGCAGTTTTTGAAGAACAAAATCACCGTTTTGCGCATAAATGCGGCTTTTGAAACCTACGATTTAATCGATACGGTAAATTTTGACATCTTTAAATTGGAACCGGTTCAAACTTTTTCCCAAATTGAATTCCAACCGGGCGAATGGGTCGTCGACAAAAGCCGTGTATTCAAACTCATACGATCTCCAGACCGTTTCCATTTTTACATGTTTCTGGAATGCTTCCGTATTGTAGGTGCTGTAAGAACCAAGACGCACGGTCACCTGAGTTGCCGAATCCGCAATCGCAGTGAAAATCAATTTGTACTTGCGTCCCTTCAATAACGGAATATCCTCGTGAATCAACTGGACACTGTAACTGTACGTTCCCGCTTTGGAGACGTTGACCGTCATAACGCCGCCCGAGACAAGCGTATCGGCTATACCGCCAAATTGGCAGAAAAGAATCCAATCCGAGCTGTTTTCAAACATTCCATTCGATACCCAATTGGAATCGATCGCATCATAACGGTTGAGCAATTCCGGAGCAAAGATGTCTTCCGCCGTTCCGTCGGCATAATGAACGATTCGATGCGAAGCCGAGAACGCCCCGGCAAAACGGGCTGTGAGAGAATCCCAAAGTTCCACATTGTGCAAAGCGTCAAAACGGACCGTGTCTCCATTGGCAGCAGCAGCCGTCATGGGCAATCCGCTGGTCCAAGCCGGCACCCGGAAAATCACCGTCAGCGAAATGGAGCCGTCGGTCGCCGTGTCCAGCTGATCGCGGAGGTAACGGACTTCCAAAGTGTCCAGTCCCGCAAGCGAAAAGACAAACGGTCTCAGTTCCCCGGCAACGTTCAAAAAGCCATTCACCTGCGGAGCGTCTACAATCGGAGAAAATTTGGCACCAACTTCTTTTAAGAGTCCATCTCCATCAATTTCGATGTTTCCAAACGCATTCGTCCATTCTTCGCGAATGCCATCATCATCGGCAAAAGCAATCGTCATCGGAGATTCTTCGGCTATTTCCGGCCAAAGCGTCAAACCATCCGAAAAATCAAAACTGACATAAGTGTAATAACTCGAATAAGCGGAAAGTCGAGAAAGGGAGAGTTTTAAACCGTCAATTTGAACCGAATCCGATGCCGCCACTGTCCGGGCCGCAGCGTTTTCATACACCGGAGCACCGTCGCCGTAATCGACAAGAAAACGGGCAGAAAAAGAGTGTGCCTGAATTTCCGGATTGCCGATTTCGATTCCGGCATGGCCACCCGACGACTCCGTACACGCCGCCCAAAAAAAGGCGGACACGCCGAGCAAACCAATCGCAAAACGTCCAAAACGCATCACACTCCTCGCGTCAACGGAAACAGCTGAATGTTCACTTGGACGACATCCTCGCCAGTTCCCTTTTCACTGGAGAAATTTAGCAGTTCTTTCCGCATCAGTTGCAAATGTTTTTTTAAAACGGGAAAATCTTCGCGGCGAATGGCGAATGTCACCGCAGAAATATCCCGGTCTTCTGCCGGAAGGTGTTCCATCGAACCTTTGGCAAGGTCCATCATCTGCCGGTGATACTGTTTCACCAGCAATTCGTTCACTTCGTCATCCGTCGTCAGCAGGTTCTGTGTTTGCCGATAACCATTGGCCGTTTTCACCGCTAATCCCAAAGAGGTCAACAGTTTTAAAGATTCCGTCACCTGCGCCTCTGTTACAAGGCCCCCCAGCCGTTTCGAAATCCATTGCGGAGCCGGATTAAAATTGCGGAGTTCCATCATTTCGCGAATGACGGAATGATACCATTCCGTAAAAATGCGGAATTGCGATGAGTCCATTTTGTGCAAACGGGAGCCAGGAGTCGATTTGACCAAATTCGCGTAGTAAAAGGATTTTTCTTCGTCTGTTTTCGCCTGATTGAAAAACACCAGATTTTCAAAATAAGCAGAACGTTCCTCATCAAGTCCCAACCCCTGGAGAAGCTTGACGACAGTCCCTTTGGTAATGTTCCGTTTGCCGTCCATGACAAGCTTCAAATGCGCATGGCTCATCAGGCCAGTCCGGGAGGCGAAGAAGCGCAAGCTGAACGCGGGCGACGTCGCCTTTTTATAGGCGTAAAAATCTTGTAGATATACGCGGTAGTTCGTATATTGCAAGATGTCCGGAGCAGACGGGAGCTTTTTTTCTTCGACTTCTTTTTTCATTGAGCTCAAAATAGAAGTTTTTAATTCCACCCCAAACGGTCCAAAAGCACATTCTGTATACAAAAAGAAACAACACAGTGCACGTTTCGCATTCAATCCTCGAATATTTTGGCGAAACGGTTGATGTCCTGCCACTTCCCATGCAAAAATTCCGCATCCCGCGAGACACCTTCCCAAAGAAACCCAAGCCTTTCTGCCAGAGCGCAACTTTTCCTGTTTTGCGTATTGGCCAAAATTTCCACTCGGTGAATCCCCCGACCGCGGATGCTTTCTAGCACCAGGGATAGCGCTTCGCTGGCAAGTCCAGCCCCTTCAAACTCCTTTCCCAAAAAGTATCCCAATGCCGCGGAGCGATTTTTCATGTCTATCCATTGCAAAAAAACAGCACCAGCCAGTGCGCCCGATTCCCGCAAACGAATGCCCATTATGCCCCCATTGTCAAGTTCTTGTTGCATCTGGTAAGCGGCTAGAAAATTTTCCGCATCCGCAACAGAACGGACGCATTCTACCCACGGCAACCACCGGTCCAACGATTCCCGCGAAGAATGCACCAGATACAGAAATTCCTCGGCATCTGCCGTCTCCAAAAAGGCGACTACCACACGGTCGCCTTCTAAAACAAGACCCGGCTGTTCTCCGCTAATCCACATCCTTCACATAAAAAGCGCGTTGGCATTCCACATCGGAAAGAGACTCGCACGCATAGTCCCGTTCGGGATAATAATCGCCCGTGACACGCGCCACGCGGACTTTTGACGAATCCCTCCATTTGGCTGGAAATTTCGACACGTCAGAAAGATAAACGCTGTCGCCCTCTACCCGCGCGCCGTTTTCATCGACATCGTAAAGGAAGAAGCAACCTTTTCTAGCACAGCGCCCCGTAAACTGATAAGAGACTTCCCCTTCGATGGTTCGACAAAACGAAGCCGTTTCCGTATTGGCGGAAAGTTCCCGAAGAGCGCGGACCGAGCCGGTTTGGCAAGTTTCAAAAGAATTGCTTTCGCTGCAGGCGAAAAAAAAGACAGCCGCCACAACCACCACAAAAAAACGGATAACCTGATTCATGCCCCAATAGTATAAAATCCGTGGGGCAAAAAAAATCCCGTTCCCAAAGGAACGAGACTGATGCGGGTGAAAGGAGTTGAACCTTCATGTCCTTGCAGACACTAGAACCTGAATCTAGCGCGTATACCAATTCCGCCACACCCGCAAGTGGGCTTTGGCCCTAATTTTAAAAATTTTGCCGTCTTTGTCAAGGGGAAAAATGTTCAATCCAAGATGCCCGGTGCGAAGTCCACCACGACCAATCGTGTTCTCCGCGGTCATCATAGCGAATCTGGCATTTGGAGCGGCCTAGCGCTCCACAAAAGGTTTCCATCCACGGCACCGTACTGGCTGCAGGATAAAGCCTGTCCGAACCGCCTTGGAGAAAAGTCCACGTTCCTTGGCGGATCCTTGCCGCCGAAGAAAGATTTTTCGCATCCGAAACGGCAGAGAGATTGCTGCTGACCAACAAGCGTGATTTTACAGAGCGCCTGCCGTAAAGCGAATAGCCGACAACGCCCAGTCCGCCATCAGAAACGCCCGCAAGCGAGACCGTGTCAATTTTTTTACCCAATCGGGATTCCACGGAATCAAGCATCACGTCGACGGCTTTCTGCGCAAGCGATTCCAACCAGTGATTTTTCAAACAAGCGGAGGTGCTGACCACCCAGACGTCCTTGGGGGATTTTTCAAAAAAAGGCACGAGAGCCCTCCCAGCTTCATACCCCTTTGCGCACTTGGCACTTTGCATTCCACCGTGAAACCAAACGACCACCTGCGGATTTTTGGAATTTTCACGATACCAAATCGCAGACGGGCTGGTGAAGCTTCCGACAGAAATCAAAAGGGAATCAGTCTTGAAGGGTTGGGGTTCTGCGGCAAAAACTCCCAGCGCGAAAAAGACAAGCGCCAAGCACAAGAGCTTCATCGTTTGCGCCCTAAAGATTTTCGGATGGCAAACAGGGCAAAGGCTATCAAAGCGATTTCCAACACGGAATACCAGACCATCGAACGAAGATGAAAATCCCTCGTTTCTTCGGCATCCAGCCCCCAGTCCTTTCCGGAAATTTCTGTCACGATCCATTCCCTATCCGAAATTCGCCTGCCGCGGACTCCAATAGGATCCGGCATTTCCGTCAGCGCCCAAAATTCGAGCACCGGTTTAAACAACTTATTTTGCTTTGGCGATAGCGATAAAAGGAACGAAGCATTCTTGTCTTCGTTCAAATGAACGTAGATTCTGTCAAAGAGCGGGATTCCTGAGCCGTTCAGCCCGCGCGGAATCGCCACAGAAGTCACTTTCCCATAAAAGAGGTCTTCTTCTTGTTGTGCAAAACTTTTGTAAAACGGCCGAACCTGCAAAAAGATGAATACAGCCAAGAAGACAGCCGCCGTAGCGAGCATCCAAAAAAAAATTCGCGACAAAGGGGAAGAAATCCGATTCATTTTATTTCCTCGACCGGATGACAAAGAACAACGTAAACAGCAACAGAACGATGGAGGTCAGATAAAAAACTTGCTGAATCCAAAATTTGGACTCCCGATTTTCCAACGATTGCATTTTGAACGCCTGCAGCAGGTTTTCGCAAGCGATAAGGGACGCATCGTTGTCGATAACATTCCAAATCGCCTCAAGTTCTGCATTTTTCAAAATTAAATTCTGCACGTTCACGACAACTTCTTGCGAAACACCCTCTGTTTGCGCGGAATCCAACGTCACCGGAAATCCCATCCGTGCGGAATCCAACGTCAAAAAGAGCCGTTCCGCTGCAGGGGACTTTACCTGAAAAAGCACCCTAGAAAGCGAATCGGCGGATTCCAGCCACGCCGTGCGGGCGGGAACATACCGCTTGACAGTAGCCACCCAACGCAGCACCGCCTTTTCAAAGTAGGCGAAATCCTGTTCGGGCGGCATCCAGCAGATGGAGCGGTCTTTCTCCGACGAAGCGTATAACGACACAGCGGTTTCTCGTAAACCGCGGAGAGACGATGTCAGCCCCGATGGGTCCCGCTCCGGAAAGACCCGAATTTTTTCAAGCTTTTGCATGGCGCGGGCTTCGAAGAACTTGTAATCCAAAAGAGTCGTAATGTAACGCCCATAAAGATCCAGTTGCTGTTTCTGGGAAAAATAAAACAGCACAGTCAAAGCGAACGTCATCAACAAAACGCCCCAAATCAACGGCGTGTTGATTCGACTTTTGAGAATTTCCCGAACAGACCGGAACTTGTTTGAATCCATGCTCCGAAATTACCTTTTTTCTAAGTTGTAGATATGCGATTTTTTCAAATTTTTCCGTTTTTGACCCTATGCGCACTCCTTTTCACCGCCTGCGGAAAATCCGAGAAGCGCGAAACGTTCCATTACAACGGCATTCGCAAAACCAGAGTTTCTCTCCGCAACGGAATTCCAAACGGGATGTTCGAACGGTGGACTTCGCACGGAGACTTGGCTGAATCGGGGCTTTACAAAAACGGCAAACGGGAGGGCGAATGGACGGAATGGTACGCAAACGGAAAAATCCTTTCTCGCGGGCAATACGCTAATGGAGAAATGCAGGGCCTGTGGAAAGGATTTTTTATCGATGGGGATCTCGCCTGGGAACGCCTTTATGAAAACGGAAAACCGTCGGGAATCTGGACAGAATACTATCCCATTTCGGGAAACTTCGAATCGAATGGCAAAGCGGGCCAAGTGAAAGAACGAAATTCCTGTTTTCCCGATGCCGCCGAAGGATTCTGCGAGACCTTTGCCGAATCCGGAAAACCGGTGCGAAAATTCCAATGCCGATACGGGCTGTTACATGGTACAGAAGACATCCACTATCCCGGAGGTGCTTTAGAATTGCGTTCCGAATACAAAGATGGCATGCTGAATGGAAAATCCGAACTTTTCCGGGCGACAGGCGAACTTTGGAGGCGCTCCTTTTACAAAGCGGGCGTCCGGGATTCCATTTGGACTTATTTCGCAAAAGACGGTTCCATCGCAAAGCAAAGCGTATTCCAAAACGGGAACGGAATCGCTTACGGGGAACTCGGCGAAAACGGAATCGATGCGGAAACGTGTTTTGTACAAAATCGGATTCAAGATACTCTCCGCTACAAGATGCCCGGCCACAATCTTGAATACGAAGAAATCTGGGAAAACGGCGAAAAGAAAAAACTCCTTTCTCACTATGCTTCGGGCAAAAAGGCTAGCGAAGGTAACTTTAGCGGCGGCAAACGAAACGGTTTCTGGCGCAATTGGTATCCAAACGGGAAAATCAAAGACAGCCTTTTTTACAAAGATGGAGAACCCTTTGGTGAACAGCTGCATTTCGATTCTAGCGGAAATCTTTACATGCGAAAAAATCAATATGGGAAAAAGGCCATGGAAGTCCGGTTCCGCTGATTTCAACTAAAACGCGTGCTGTAAAAAGAATTCCAGCCGGTGTCCCGTTTCAAAGCCGAAAAGCGTTCCGCGATTCATCTCGTAGGCAAGTCCTATCCCCATCGGAAATTTCGCAAAGGTATACGCCAACTCTCCGCGCATCCGGAATCCCCAATATTCATCGTCCATTTTTTGAAATTCTTCCCGCATATTCAGATTTCGGGATTCTTCCAGTCTGTGCCGCAATAAAAAGACGTAAGAAATCCGCAGGCCGCGCCGCACGCGCAGTGCGTAAAACGGTTTCCATTCTAAAGAAACTTTCCCGCCGATTTCATCTCCCGGTTCGAAATTATCCTTTTCCAAAAACGTGTAATAACCCAAAGAAGCGCCCAAATTCAAATACGCCGAAAACGGATACACGGTCATCGGTTCCACAGCCAATCGTTCAAAGCGGTCATTCTTATCGCCGTCTCCCGGAGAGAATCGGAAATTCGCTGAAACGCCGAAGTAATCCGTTGGAAACAGTTTGAATCCCAGATAAGATTCATTCAAGCCGTTGACTCGCAAGTTGACTATTTCGTGAAGCTGGTTGCTGAGTTTCGTTTCCCACTGATAACTGAAGAACCGATACGAAATGTCGCTGAAAACGCTGAAGCATTTGCAAAAAGCGATTTCCGTTGAAAGCCGCGCATCCAAACTGTAAACATCGTCGCGAAGTTCCGCCATTCCTCCAAGCGTCACCGAAGATGCCGGCAAAGATACCGGGCGAACAACTTCTGTGGCAAAAAGAGAAGACGCTCCGAAAATCGCCAGCACCAAAAGTGCGCACGTCTTGAATTTCCGGAAAATTTTGACCAAGTCCATATCGCAATTATAGAAAAGACTTCGTCAGAACTTTTGCCAAGGTTTTCATTCAAAACTATATTTAAAGCATTACCCACATATTCAACAGGAGAAGCATCCGTGAAAATTCGATTCACTACAATCTTTTTTGCTCTTTTCGCTGGAATATTTACCGCTTGTTCAGAAAGCCATTCTGAATCTCCTGCCGAAGAAATTTTTTCTTCGTCAACAGAATCTTACGATGGGATGATCCTTGTCGAAGGCTCTCAAGACACTGTCTTTTTGGGGACAAACAAAAAGAATGCCAAAGGCAGCGAATCGCCCGAAATGAAAACACTTCTCAATTACGATTTTTTCTTGGACATCCACGAAACGACTTGCGAAGAATTCAAATCGCTCATGGACAAAAAGAAAATCCATCCGTCGCCCACCTGTGAAAGCGACAAGCATCCCGTTTCGGACATCACCTTTTTTGATGCGGTTCTTTTCGCCAACGAAAAAAGCAAAGCGGCAGGAATGGACACCGCCTACGAATACACGTCTGCCGTTTACGATGAAGCGGGCAGATGCACACAACTTTTTGAATTCTCTTTCCACGCCGACAGAAAATCGTTTCGGCTTCCCACCGAAGCGGAATGGTTAAAGGCCGCCGGCAAGAATTTTGAAATTTCCAAAAGCTTCAACAATTCCAACTCCGATTACAAAGCACACACCGTCTGCGCCAATCAAAAAGACTCTCTGACGTTTTGTGATTTTTCGGGAAACGTGATGGAATGGACAACAGATTACATGGGAATTTTCAAAGATACGGTTATCGTCAATTACGCAGGAGCGCCAGCAGCAAACGATTTGGATGAACGCATTGTCAAAGGCGGCAGTTTTTTACTCGACCCCAAATCCATTCATCTGTATTCAAGGGGAGATGTCTACACGGTGACTTCGGCTTCCCACGCAGAATACGTTGGATTCCGTTTGGCACTGGGAGCTATTCCCGACGCCGTGTATCTCAACGACCGCGGTGTCGCCACGTTATTTCCCATTTCCATTCTAGCGAATCAATCGGATATTTGGACTTATACGAAAACCTCTGCAGTCAAACTGGCTTTCCGAAATGACGTTTCTGGAAATTTGGCCTACATCGATTACGAAAGTGCGGCATCTGTCACGGAAATCGTGGACACCTTGGCGGTTTACCACCCAGACATTTCGCCCGACGGCAGGCGCGTAGCCTTTTGCACAGGAATCGAAGGCGTTTCAAGAAAATCTACAGTCTACGTTCGCAATTTGGACAGTTCAGGGTCAGAACTTGTCAAGTTGGACGTTGAAAGCGCAGCGATTCCCCGTTGGAGCGTTTTGGAAAGCGGCGATACGGTCATCACTTATGTGACCAATGCGGGCGACAATACCGGACTTTCGGAATTCAAGTCGCAAAGTACGTGGCAAGTTCCTTTTGCAAATGGGAAGTTCGGGTCTCCCCGCAAACTTTTTGACGGTGCGTATCACGGTGGCGTTAGCGAAGATGGATCACTAGCCATCGGCAGTTCCAAGCTCTTACGGGCAAACATCCACGGAAAAGATACGGTTTGGTTCGGCGACGAGCAAGCCTGCAACGCCTCCCTTTCAAAAGATGGTCAAAAGAACACCGCTTTTTTGGATTTTGGAAGCAAAACGGGAAAGGCGTTTGTCGGCAAATCGTATTCCGCCCACGAGTACATTCTCATTGCGGATAGTACGGGAAAATTGAAAACGGCGATTGCCGCTCCGGACAATTACACATTCGACCATACCGAATGGGCATTGGGAAAAGTCAACGAAAACATTGTCGCCTCGCTCACGAACGCAGACGGAGCCCATTCGAAAATCGCCTTGGTGCATCTTGCCGATTCTTCTGTCAAAGGACTTGTTGAAAGTTCGGAACTTTGGCATCCCAGCTTATGGATTCAGGGAAACGCGAAAAAGCCTGTCAGCAGCTCTAGCAATATGGGGACATCTTCCTCGTCTGCAAACGGAAGCGCAGAAGAATCATCTAGTTCCACGGTTGTGGACCCCGACAGCGCCGGACAAAGTTCCAGTTCTGAATTTATCCTCGACCCCGACAGCGCGGGCCTATATTACAATAATTCGGGAACATCCACGAATGCCATTATGTTCCGCTACAAAATGGAATTGTTATGGAAATTTAAAGATTCTGCAAACGTCGCCATCCTTGGTTCATCCCGACTTTACAACGGAATCATTCCTTTAAATTTCAATTCCAAAATTTTCGCAGTCAATCTTGCTATTCCATCCACGACAATCGCAGGCAACAGCACTTTCTTTTACCGCTATATAAAACCGCATTTCAAGCATTTGAAATTGATCATTATTTCTATCGACCTCGATCGAGGACATGTCCCAGGGACAACGTCTGCAAACATGTTCCACACTTCATACAAATCATATCCAGGCTACGTTTACGACCAAAATCACAATTATTGGGTTGACAATTACCCGGAAGCCTTGTACGAAGCAACTTACAACTCTCCAGGAACAGTTCGAATGGCAAACGCATTGCGTCCAACGCGAGGACACAAGCAAGAACCATCAAACGGATGGGGAAATCCCGTTGTTGACGAGGACTCCAATTGGGTAAACTGGGCTGATCCCAGCACTAAACTTGAACAAAAATTCACCAGTTTTGAAGAGTTTTTAAGAGTCTGTCATGAAAGCAACATTATCGTTATTGGAGTCATCACTCCGCAAAATCCAGCGTACAAAGAAACTGGCGCACTCGGACGGCACGGAATGTTGAGAAGCTCCGTTCCCGCAAACATGCAACGGTTGGAAGCGTTTAAACAAACCTATCCGAATTTCATCATCATGGATGAAAATAAAATGGGAGATCACGATTATACAGATGAGATGGCAATGGATACAGATCATTTATCAACGCTCGGCGCACAACAACTGACCAGCCGCATCGACTCTTTGATTCAAACACTGCCCATCGATTGGGACGAAACGAAATAAAGGCAAAGCCCCTCTGCCGTTATTTTAAATTCTTTCACTCGCTCTAAAAAGACCTTTAGCGGGGAATCTCTATTTCACACAAGAGATTCCCTTTTTGAAGACAAACAGTCCTTTGCACTAGAACGTCTGTTTCAAAAAGAAGAGTTTTAATTTACAAGAAATCCTCGACAGTCTCGGTCAAGCGAAAGCAAGGTTCTCTCCGTCTGAGCGCCTTTATAGAGAAACCGCTGGATGCGACAAGTTGAATTTTCTCCGCAGTCAATTCAAAGGGAACTCCTTTTTGCAAAGGCTGAATTTTCCATCGCCGAGAAACTTCTATTTCGCAAAGGATGTTTCTTTCCTCGCGCTTCATTTTTTTCCAATTCTTACGCACGTCGTACTTCAAAATGAACGGAGAAGTGGAAATTTCAAAGCATCAACGAGTCGGTTCCACGTGCTGCACTGCACAATGGCCGATTTTTTCGCACTTTGGGATTCTCTGTAGAAATGATTGCGAACTTTTCCTCCAATGAAAAAGACCGGTCTTAAGACCGGTCTTGCTTTTTGAAAAGAGAATTAGGCTTTTTGACTGCGTTTTTGCTTCATGTCTGTTGCTTTTGCCTTCACTTTGTGGAAAATCGCATTCGGCAACCAGAAGAATGTCGGAACCAAATACATGGTCAAAATGCCCGACATCAAAAGTCCACCAACACTAGCGATACCCATCGGCTGAGTAGACGTTGCAATATCTCCGCCAATGCCCAACGCCAGCGGCATCTGAGCGATAATGGAAGCGACAGTCGCAAGCATAATGGCCTGGAATTTATCCTTACCGGCGGTCAAAATGGCAGACCGGCGTCCCATGCCGTGCTTGCGCATTTGCAAGTTGGCGGAATCCAAAAGAAGGATGGCGTTGTTCACCACGACACCGATAAGCATCACGATAGCCATGAAAGCAATCAAAGAGATAGGCCTTCCGGTGACAACCAGTGCGAAGATAACGCCGAGAGCACCCATGGGGATGGTCGTCATGATGACAAACGGTTGAGCGAAGGATTCAAGAAGGGCGACAAGTAGAATGTAAGTCAAAAGAATCGCCATGACAATGGCCACAGAGAATTCTCTCACCATGTCTTCTTGCATATCTGCGTTTCCACCGAACGAGAATTCAACTCCTTCAGGGATGCCTTCCCACGTTTTCGAGGCCTTTGTGATTTCACCCATGATGAGGCCCGAAGTGTAACCGGGGAGAAGGTTCATGGAAACTTCAGTAATGCGTTTTTTCTGTTTACGCATGATAGTCGTCGGTGACTGCGTATTTTCGATATCGAAAATGGCGTTCATGGGAACATATCCCTTGGGCGTCAAAATCGGCAAATCGTACACCTTCTGACGGGTATCGCGGTCAGATTCCCGCAAGCGGACATAAACGTCATATTCTTCACCATCTTCAGTATACTGGCTTGTTTCGTAACCGCTGATGTAAATATACGCCGCTGTCGCCGCCGACTGGAGCGTCATTCCATAATCGGCTAAAGCTTTGCGATTGGGAATAAAGGCGATTTCCGGCTTTCCCGCTTCGTAAGAAGACTTGACTTCGGTGACTCCGGGAAGTTTGTTCATAATGAATTCTTTGGCGATTTCCGAGGCTTTGTTAACGGAATCACCATCAAATCCGCGGACTTCAAGCACAACGTCTCCGGATTGGTTACCGCCCATTTCTGTTGTGCTCGAGCTCTTGATGCTTATCCAAGCATCCGGAATATCGGCAAGGATTGTGCGGAGAGAATCAATGATTTGTTCCGTTGTACGGACGCGTCCTTCGGTTTTGATATCTTTCAGCGTGATGCGCATGGAAGATTCGTTCGTCCCCGTCATACCCGATTCACCGCCAACCGTGGAATAGTAACGTTTGAGTTCGGGAATGCCCTTGATGCGGTTTTCCACGACTTTTGTCAAACTGTCCATGGTTTCGACATTTGTGCCAGATGGCATTTCCATCGAAATTTTGATGACACCTTCATCGCTTTTGGGCATCAATTCCACAGACATATACTTGGTGACAAGCAGATAGGTGGCGGCAATCAAAGTGCAAAGAACGAGGAACTGGAAAATGACTCCCGGAATCGAAAGAGCCGCAGACAAGGTCTTCAAATAAATTTTCCGGACCCAGTTCATGAAGATGGGGAAAAGTCCAAGGAACTTGCCCACAATGCCCGGTTTTTCTTCAATCAAAGTCCCATCAGCATTCTTCTTTTTGCCTTTGAAGAGATAAGCAGCCATCAAAGGAGTCAAAGTAAATGTGATGAGCAATGAAACGAATGTGGCAAAGACCATCGTCAAACCGTAATTGCGGAAGAACGAACCGGCGATGGATTTCATAAAGGCAATCGGAACAAACACGCACACGTTGGTGAGGGTAGACGCCATAATGGCGACCGTGATTTCTGTCGTTCCATGGAAAGCGGCTTCTTTCGGATCTAATCCGGAATCCAATTTGTCGGAAATGTTTTCCAGAACGACAATGGAGTTGGTGACCAAAAGTCCCACCGCGCTCGAAAGAGCCATCAAAGTCATGATGTTGATGGAGAATCCGGCAAAATACATGAACGTGAACGCACCAATGACCGAAATAGGCATGGTCAAAGCCGCAATGAACATCGTGCTGAATTTTCCGAGGAAGAGCAACAGGATGATGGCGGTCAAGACAATAGCGATTTCAATGTTCGAAATCACGTTGTCAAGAGATTCTTGAACTTTTTCCGCTTGGTTGTAAACCAGGTGCAGTTCAAATCCTTGCGGGAGAGTCTGGTTGATTTTTTCAACACGCTTCAAAACGTTGTTCGCCACTTCAACGATACTAGCGTCGGAACGTTTTTTGATGTCAAAACCGACAGAAGATTCACCGTTATAGCGGGAATAAGATGTGATATCCGCAATGGTATCCTTGACTGTGGCGATGTCAGAAAGACGGATGACACCCTTGCTAGTGGGAATTTCCATCTGACGGATTTCTTCGAGAGATTCGAATTTTCCGCGGGTACGGGTTCCTGTATTTTTACGGACGCCGCGGATATCACCGGCCGGGAAGTTGACGTTCGCCGCTTGCAAAAGTCCCATGACTGTAGCCGGGTCTGCACCGCGGGAAAGCAAATCTTCTTTGCGGAGTTCCACGACGATTTGCCGAGTCGTTCCACCGAACAGGTCCACGCTGGCGACACCCGAAGTTGCCGTGAGCTGCGGCTTGATTTCGTCATCCGCTTTCTGACGGAGTTCTGTGGAGCTCGTCGGACCGGTGAACGCAAAGCTCATAATGGCACTGGCGTTGATGTCCACTTTTGAAATAATCGGGCTTTCGACGGCATCGGGGAAGTTCGCCGCCGCTTGCGAAATCTTGTCGCGAACGTCGGCAGCCGCCACGTCAATATCCGTCCCCATTTCGAACATGATAATGAAGATGGCATAGTGTTCCATGCCATAAGCCTTGGTGTAGTCGATGCCGTCAATCAACTCGACTTGGTCTTCGACCGGTTTAATGACGGTTGTTTCCAGTTCTTCTGGAGTGGCACCCGTATATTGGACGACTGCGGTCACAACGGGGACTTCGAAGTCTGGCATCATGTTGACGGGCATCATCGAGTAGGTATAAATACCGAAGACGACGACGGTCAAAAGAACCATCAACATGGTAATCGGTTTGTAAATACTTGCCTTAATCATGCAAAATTCTCCAGTCCAAGATTATTCGAGGATGAGCACTTTGTCGCCGTCATTCACCTTGGATACTCCTTCGGTGATGACTTTGTCGCCCACTTCGATTCCGGAAAGAATTTGTGTCGTTTCGTTTCCGACAATGCCCAACGAGACGATTTTGCGTTTGGCTTTGCCTTCTTCATCGACAATCCACGCAAAATTCACGCCGTCTTTGTAAGTGATGGCATCGTTCGGGAGGCTTACCCCTTTGACATCGCCAGCGTGAATGCGAGCGGTGAGGAACATACCGGGGAGCAATTTATGATTCTTGTTCGGGAAGGTGATTTCCACGGGGAAGAAACGGGTTGTGGTGTTCGCCGCCAACGGAACCAGGGAAACTTTTCCTTTGAAGGTTTCGCCGTTCAAAGTAATTTCTGCCGCAGCACCTTTTTTGAACAGTCCGATATCTTGGGTAATGACATCGATTTTGAGGATCACCTGATCGAGATTCGCAATGGTGAAAAGCTTGTCTCCAAGGCCCGGAACTTCGCCCACTTTGATGTTCACTTCGGTCACTGTTCCCGCCGTCGGAGCGAGGACGAGAGTCGCACGGCGCGCCTGTTCGAGCTGCATCTTGGCGACATCGAGCTGCGTTTGCAGCTGATCAATTTCCTGTTGCGAGACACCGCCCTTCGCCTGGACTTCTTTCATGCGTTCCAGGGTCTTTTCGGTCATCTTGATTTGGGCTTCGGCTTGTTGATAGTTCGAATTGTCGCCCGTGAAAAGGAATTCGGCAAGGACCTGGTCTTTGGAAACTTTGGATCCGACTTGGACATTCGTTTTGGAAATCGGATCGGACATTTTGGCGACAGCGTACGTTTGCTGACTGCCTTCAATCGTACCGTTGAATTCGCGGAAATCCGCTTTCTTTTCGGTCTGTGCCGAAATAATCCGGACGGGCTTGCCCTTTGCCGCCTGCACTTCTTCCATGGTCGGGGCCTGGGCTTTTTGATCCTTCTCGGCGTTGCAAGCCGCAAGGAGCAGGGAAAGAGCTGCAAGGGAAATGAATTTTGTAGAAATCATGTTTTTCATAGCTTCCTCTTAATATTCTCCGGTGGCTTTCAGGAGTGCGTTGTACGCTTTGTTCCAATCGATGATGGCCGAAAGATAGTTGAGCTTGGCATTTTTCAAGCTCATGTTCGCATCGAGATAGTTAAGTTGGGTTTCACGACCGGCTTTGTAAGCGGTTTCGGTCATGTCCAAATTCTTTTGCGCCAAATCCACGTGACGGGATTGTATTTCTATTTGGCGTTCTGCATCGTCCATTGTATTTTGCGCAGAGCCAATTTCAAGACGGATTCCGCGTTCGGCATTTTCTTTTTGAATTTGCGTCTTGCGGAGGTCGGTTTTCGCTTGCACAACGGCTTCTTTTGTCTTCATGCCGTTAAAAAGGTTCATGGAAAAATTCAGGTAGACCTGCTTGGAAATATTGTCGTCCCAATCCGGAGTGTCCCATTTAAAGAAGCGGTTCTGACCGTTTTGGTAAGTGATGGAACCGCCCAATACGAGCGTGGGCTTGTAACCGCCTTCCTCAATGTCGATGTTGTCTTGATACATTTTGGCGCTTTCATCAAGTTGGGCCAGTTCCTTGCGGCGTTGCCGGACATTTTCCATATTGGTGTCCGGAAGGGCGAAATTGCCCTGCTTGGGGTCACGGAGTTCGCCCTTGAATTCCGCATCGCCATCCCAAGGAAGTCCCATCGTGTTGAGCAAGGCGTTCCTTGCGACAATCCTATCTTTTTTGGTCTTTTCAAAAGAGGTTTGCAATTCGTCCATGGAAATCTGGGCGCGGATTTGATCGAGTTCCGTAGCAAGTCCGCTTTTGACCGCCTGATCCACATAATCCAAGTGTTCTTGAAGCTGAGCGATGCTTTCTTGAAGAATCACCAAAGCGGAGTCCAGGTAGAGAAGCTGGTCAAAGGCGTTTTCTACGTCGTAACGGACTTTTTCTTTGGCGGATTCTAGGGATATTTCGCTCAAACGTTCATAAGACTTGGCAATTTTAATTCCCGTGCCCACTTTTCCTTGAGCATAAAGAACTTGTGTTGCGGAAATTCCCACCTGGGTTCCCCAACGGTAGCCGCCCATGGCTCCAAGTCCGTAATTCACGCCATCGAGGACTCCGGCGAGAATTCGTTCATTTTTTGTCGCGGTGCTGTCAAGCATATTTTGGATGGCGTTGGATTTTTTGACGTCGGAGACCCCAAAGTTCCTCGCGTAGGTGGCACTCAAGTCCACAGTGGGCATAGCGCTGCCGTAGCCCGCAGAAACTTGGGATTTAGCCGATGCGACCGTCTGTTCTGCGGTTTTGATGTCGGCGGAATTTTCCAACGCGATTTTTACAGCATCGTCTCGCGTGTAAGATGTCGCCCAAACCGGGATTGCCGTAAGGACTCCCAGCAGGGTGAGGTTGGAAAGGAATCGGTTCATTCAGCAATATTCCTTTGTTAGAGAAGTTTAATAAACTGGATGCAAATTTAGCAAAAAGGGACAGTCGAATCGATAAATTTGACCGGTATTGTTTGACAACGTGCATTTTTAGCGGACAGATTGCAAATTTGCACAAGAAAAATTCAAAGGACCCCGATTTCAAAAAGGGATCTTGTGACGGGAGTCACTTTTGACGAAACTCCCGGGAAGCGTCCCAAGAATCGGGGTCAAAGTCATTTTGTCGTTTGAACAGCGAAGTTCCCCGGCGATACAGTAAAATGGCGAGGATAACGGACGAAGCGGCGGCGAGAGTCAGTGCACAGCCATAAGAAAGTCCAAATCCGACAGGAGCGCCTTTCAGATTTTCCGGACTTACCCAATAGATGTAACTGCATACGATGAACGTCATGAACATGCAGGGAAGAAGCGTTACCCAGAAATTTTTCCCTTTGGCGCGGAGATAAACCGTGGAAACGCAAAGGCTGCAAACAGCCATCACCTGATTTGACCAGCTGAAATAGTTCCAAAGGATGTTGAATCCATCCGCATTGAAGTTGCTCCAAAGGATGAGCACGGCGCAAATGCTGAAAATGGGAATGGTGAGAATCAAACGGTTCCGGGCGCTTTTTTGGTCAAAATTCAAAAGCTCGGCTATGGTCAGCCGAAGGCTCCGGAGGGAAGTGTCTCCGCTCGTTATCGCCAAGATGATGACACCGACAACGACCAAAATGGAGACCGGGGCGAACGGCAAAACGGTTGTAACCAGCTTGCTGAGAACTTGCACTCCCGAGGCACCATTCAACAGTTCCGGCATTTTGTGGTAAATGAACATGCCCCCAGCAGCCCAAATCATGCCGATAAGGCCCTCGACAATCATCATGCCGTAAAAGGTTTGCCTACCGACTTTTTCGGATTTTTCCGTCCGGGCGACAATCGGACTCTGTGTGCTGTGAAAGCCGCTGATGATGCCGCAAGCAATGGTGACGAACAGCATGGGAATGATGGGTTGACCGTTTGGATGTTTGTGAAAATTGGCGGCGAAATTTTTAAAGTCAAATTCATCAAGAATTCCGATTTCGGGTAGGATTCCGACGAGAATGGCGGCAGAAGCTAAAATCAGAAGTGCGCCAAAAATGGGATAAATGCGTCCGATGATTTTGTCGATAGGGAAAAAAGTGCTGGCAAAATAATAAGCGAAAATGAGAACAACAGAAATCCAGAAAATCGTAGAAGAGGGATTGCCTTCGCCGACAATCACCGGCGTATTGATGAGCCCTGCCGGCGTGTTGGTGAAAACGGCTCCGACAAAAATCAGCGCAACGGAGATAAGGAGCATCACCAATTTAGACGGTCCCCGTCCCAAGAACTTGTGAGAAAGCGCGGGGACATTCATTCCGTTGTTCCGCATGCTGACCATCCCGGAAAAATAATCATGCACGGCTCCACCGAGGACATTGCCGAGCGGCATCAAGATAAAAACAATCGCGCCAAATTTGATGCCTAAAATGACTCCGATGACAGGACCTATCCCGGCAATGTTCAGCAATTGGACCAAGACATTTTTCCAGTGGGGCAGCACCATGCGGTCGACGCCGTCTGGATTTTCAAGCGCAGGCGTTTTTCTGTCATCTGGACTAAAAATGCGCTCCACAAATTTTCCGTAAGTAAAATAGCCACCGATGAGAATGGCGATTCCAATGAGGAATGTTATCATTTTTGAGCCTCTAATAAATGCTTAGGGGGGCTTATCCCCGGAAAGTGTTTCAAATTTAGCAAAGATGTCTATTTTTAGGGCCACACAAATTGGGCGTTCAAATCTTTTTCTCCATTGTCTATTAAAATGTCTTGGCCTGTGCAATTCCGGTTGACGATGGTCAAAAAATAAATCCATTCGGCGATATCTTCGGGAGAAGCCCAACGTTTGAGTGGGGTTAGCTCCATAATTTTTTCCCAAAGGGTTTTGTCTTCCATGACGGGACGGTTGAATTCCGTGGAGACGCCGCCGGGAGAAATGCTGTTGCAGGTCGCGCCGAATTTGGCAAGCCGGATGGCGGCATTTTTCATATAAGACAGCAAGCCGCCCTTGGATGCAGAATATTCGGGAAATTCCGCCCCAGAATGCGCAGAAGCGGATGCGACGAACAGAACCGACTGGATGGATTTTTGAAAAGCGTATTTTTCGACAAAATGCATGGAACCTTTCAAATTGACTTCGATATCTTTGCCGGAATTTTGAACGCCCGCATTGCTGACGACAACGTTTGCAGATGAATCCAATTGCGGAAGCGAACCTTCGCAAGAAACATCGACAATCCAATGGTGGTATTTTTCGTGTTGGATACTCGGCGGCAAAAGGTCAAATCCAAAAACGGTCGCCCCTTTTTGCAAAAACAATTTGGCGGTAGAAAGCCCGATTCCGCGGCTTGTGCCACTGATAAAAACATTCATGAAAAATTTCCCCTGTGATTGAGGTATTCGCGTCCAACACCTTCCCGTTCCCAAAGCCTGCAAATTTTGTACCCGATTGGACTAAAGAACATTTCGCAAAGAAGTTCCATCACGGCCCCCGTCAACGAGCAAAAAACGACTTGGGTAAAAGTCCAGCCAAAGAAAACATGACTGACGACGGCGGCAAAAATAAAGTTGTCGACAAACTGGGCTGCGAAAGTTGAAACGTAGGAACGGAGGGCGAACTTTTTGAATCCTCTTGATTTTGTCCGAGATGCAATCCAATGGTTGATGACCGCGTTGACGATGGAAGAGCAAAACATGGCAAGAGCGGACCCGAAGACGACATACCAGGTTCCACCGAAAGTAGCGTTCAAAGCATCGTTGGCGAAAGAAGCCGCATCCGGGTGAGACTTTGAATAATGATAAAACTCACCCCACATTCCCGGTGTGAGCGACAAAACATGGAACAGCAGGAATACGCATAAATTCACAAACAGCGCCATGAGAGAAACTTGGACTGCAGCTTTCGAACCAAAGCGTTTGCAAATCATGTCCATGCACAGAAAAGAAACCCAACTGAGCAAGAATCCGCAGTCCAAAGCCAGGTATTGAAAGGAAATCAGTTCCTTGTTCGCAAGCAAATTCATGCAGACGACAGAAACAAAAAAGAGGCTGACCGTCAGCGAGGGAATGTTTCGAAATAAAAGAAGAAGTTCTTTCCATTCGCGAAATGCGAAGTGTTTAACGGAAGAAGCGGCTTTGAATGCAGAGAAAAGCTTCATAGTTGTTTTTTAAGGAAGGTTAGACAAAGACTTCCGGAAAGCGCCCGCGACATTGCGGCGATTTCCATGCGCCAAATATAATCAATAGGACAGAAACTGGCAAGAATGCCGAAAACGGGATTATTCAAAAGAAAGAGCGGGATAACCGTCGTTTTTGTCACCGGAATCGATGACATCGCCCTCATTCAAAAGGATATCCACTTCAAGGCGAAAATACTTTCCGTTGTAATCGTTGTCTCCCGCTCCAACGGCAAAAGATTTTGCCGTAGTCCCGTCCCACGGGATTCCCGGAGTTCCCAGACAAGAATCTTCTGACAGATTTTCTGCACTCGAAGAAAATGCATTGCCCGCTGACGAAATACCCGATGGGGAATTTTCGAAACTCGAAGAAATCGGAGCATTTTCTTCGGCGGAAACCGTATCGGTGGAACAAGCGCCCCAAAAAACGGAAAACAAGCAAATGGGAAAAATCGTTTCCGTAAAATCCTGGCAATTATGCGTTAGAACATAATAAGAACGAGGAACGTTTGCAATTTCCTTTTGGAGGCAGCCGCAACCAACTTCGGACACATTTCCTTTCTGCGAAAACGGCTCATTTACGCCGTTCAAACCGTGCAAAATTCAACAGTTACAGAAAAGGTTTTCCGTGTAAAACCCATCAAGGAGAGTTTTCGGCTCGCACCTCTACTTCGCATTCCGAATTATGCATTATGAATTTCCAAGCGGAAGAAAATGCCTAAAATGAATTTTACTCCAAATACGCAGGGTCAATCGTCGGTTCGTAACCTGTCACTACGGCACTACCCTTTTCGTAAACTTCTCCGCGTTTTTCCGCTTCGCGTTTCGCTTTCCGTTCCCGTTTTTCCGCTTCAATCGCTTTGCGTTTACGGATGCGCTCCTTTTTCATGGCAAGCCGTTCTGCACGCGTCAAACGTTTTTTCAGAGGTTCTTCTTCAAATTCCTCTTCTTCTTCGGGTTCTTCTTCCAAATACGGATGATTAATTTCTGTTTCGGCAAAATCACGGAAACTGGAATCTTCGTCGAAAGTCGGCGCAAGCTGCAAACATTCCTTTTCCAAAAAACGGACCGCTTTTTCGAACGATTCTTCTAATGGGACAGAAAACGACATTTGTTGATGCGTTTCCGGATGGACAAACGAAATTTCCACCGCCTGCAAAAGCTGCGCCGGAGCCATTTCCAACAATTTTTCTGCCGTTTCCCGATAGAGTGGCGGAATGCGGAAGAGCGATGCTTCTCGACCTTCATAAATCGGGTCTCCCACAATCGGATGCCCCGTATAACGGGAATGCACTCGGATTTGATGGGTTCGTCCCGTATCCAGTTCATATTCCATGAGAGTCGCGATGGCAAAGAACTCTTTGGCATGGTAACGCGTCTTGGCATATTTGCCGTCTTTGACAACAGCCATGCGAATCCGGGATTTGGGATCCCGGCCCATGGGCAATTCAATTTCTCCGGAAAGATCCCGCGGATGTCCCCAAATCAACGCTTCATAACGCCGATGAAGAGTTCGCGCTTCTAATTGCTGCGAAAGGCTGCGATGCGCTTTATCGTTTTTGGCGACAACCATCAAACCGGGAGTGTCTTTGTCCAAACGATGCACTATTCCCGGACGGAGGGGGCCGTTGATCGTTGAAAGATTTCCCTTGAAATGATACAGCAATCCAGCAGCGAGAGTCCCTGTCGCCGCGCCGTTTCCCGGATGCACGACAACGCCACGCGGTTTAAAAATCACGGCGACATCATCGTCTTCGTAAACGATGTGCAAATCCATTTTTTCGGGCAATAGTTCGGAGCTTTCCTTTTCGGGCAACGCCGAAAGCAAGACGGTCATCCCTTCTGTCAAACGCAAATTTTTCTTTGCCGGAGAACCCGCCGCAAAAACAGCTCCGTCTGCAATCAGTTTTTGAATATCCGTTCTGGAATATTCATTCAACTTGCCCTGCAAAAATTTATCAAGGCGTTCCCCCGCTTCCGCTTCGGACACGACAAATCGGGAAAGTTCAGGCATTTGACTGTTCTCTGTTTTCTTTGGCATTCGAACCTGCTGGAGAATACTGGATAAACTTGTAAATGAGAGGAGCTATCAAAACCAATGCAACGCCAACGGTCACGCAGCAATCGGCAAAATTGAACGTTGGCCAGCGCTCCATGATAAAGTCAGGGAAATCGCAATCGATGAAGTCCACCACTTTCCCGATGCGCATCCGGTCGATAAAATTTCCCAATGCGCCGGAAAAAATCATCGCAATGCCAAACCGGACCAAAAAATCGTCCCTCTTGACCGATTTGTAAAAATAAAGCAGAATGGCTGTCGCCACAATGGAAATCAACAAAAAGAAAATCGTCGGCGGTAAGAAAGGCAACAAGTCCTGCGGGCGACTGCTAAAAGCGGCTCCGTAATTATACACGAGCCGGAATTGCAATAGTTCCCCGAAAACAGGGATGATTCGGCCAAAAGGATTTTCATACGAACTTTCCAGTGTCGCCACAGCCCAAATCTTCGTCGCCTGATCGACCAGAATGGAAATTAAGACAAAAGCCAGGTGGAATTTCCACGATTTCAAAAGTCGGAATTTTTCGTTCATACGCCATCCCTCAACGCTTCGAACCGTTTCCGTATCCAGGAATTCGAATAAAAATGCAGCGTCGTCGAACGGACGATTTCTTTCACATCATCCCGTGAAATTTTCACTTTGTGATCTTTGTCGAAAAGCTTTGAACAATCGCCCATCACAGAAAGATTTTTTGCCGCCATGAACAAGGGCCAAAGACAAAACAGGCGAATTTTCGGATTGCGACGGGGAATTGTAATCGTATATTCCACGGCATCCGCCAAATGTTTCCAAGCTTCTCCGACCAATTCTTTCATCACCGAAGCCCGCGCCTTTTTGTCTGCGTCCGCAGAAAACATCGCCGGGGAACTTTCAAACCCATGAGAATGACAAAGCATTTCGGGCACAAAGCAGACTTTTCGTTCTGCATCTTCGCGAACATCCTTGATGATGTTCACCAATTGCAGCGCAAGTCCAAAACTCACATCGCGCGCCTGCAGCATTTCTAAACGCGCCTTGTCAATGGCCGAATTTCCTGCGGCAAACAGTTTCGTAAGAAGTTTACCGACAATGCCCGCGACATAATAACAATAACGTGAAAGATCCGGCATCGTTTCCAAAGTGAACCAGCCTTTTCCCAAAGAATCTTCCATTTGCCGAATCGACAGCGCCATTCCTTCGCACATTTCACAAACAGTTTCGCTGACACACGAAATCGAATTTTCGTCAAAAGTCCACAGCAGGGGAACAACCGTTTCCGCATGGCGGCAAAGGCCGTGATTCGGGTCTTCCGATTCCGCAAAATACGGAGGCAATGCGCGGACAAATTGGGACAAAGCACTTTCCATATCGGCATCTTTTTGAAAAATGCCCGAAAACAGAGTCAACAGGTGGAGTTTTTCTTTTACCGGAAGCCGAGAATCATCTTCCAGTGTATCCGCTATCCGCAGGTAAAGATACGCGAGCAAGACCGTACGGCGGAGCTTTCCTGAAAGCCGATTGATGTTCAACGCAAATGTCCGCGAAACAAGCAACAGCATTTTGTCCGCATATTCAAAGCGTTTTTCCGCATCTGGCAAATTAAGCGTTTTCATAAGCAGCCTCTTCACGTTCTTCCGCAATTTCCAGTGCGGACATTTCTTTCAAATGTTTGAACAAGCGATTTTCCGCATCGGCTTTTTTCATCGCATTGCGAAAAGCCCACGCCGCATGTCCGCGAAGATCTTCGTCAGAAAGCGAAATTCCGGACTTACCGTAATAATCGCTTTGACGTCTGTATTCCAAAAAATACGCATTGACTTCCAACCGGTAAACTCCGTCCATCGCCTTTTCAACAATCAACTTTTCAATGACAAGGCATGCGGCAATAAGAAGCGCGAGGCATGGGACAGGAAATCCGCCCACAGCCCAAAAAATCGTCGCCGATGTGAAACAGGCCGAGCAAACAAACAAAATTCCCAAAACGGCCAAAACCGCCTTGCGATGCAACATCCTGGACCACCATTCGGGGACATAGCACCACGTTTTTCCCCGCCGAATCCACCGTTTCAAGGAAACGGGGTAAGCCAAAAAACGCGCCCAACACACCAGCGCTATCCAAAAAATCGGGGGAATCCAAAAAAGGGAACCTAAACCGGAAATCCAAGTCAACATGTCCCAATAATAGTTAAATTGTAATCCATGCATCCGCAATTTGAAAAATGCTTGAATCTTTTGCACAGCAAGATTTCCGACGCTGTTTATAATGATTTGTTTGCAAATCTCACCCTTTCTAGCGTTACTGATAGACACGTTTCTGTCATCCTGCCGGCAGACAAAGACGTCAAGGCTTATCTGCCATACAAAGTTCTTCTTGAAATCAGCTGGCAAGAAGCAACGGGAAACAATCTCGTTTTTGATTTTCTTCTTCCCACGTCCAATCCTTCCATTTCCAATGCGCCTCAGGAATTCTGCCGGCCGATAAAGCTTTCGGAAGAATTCAGCTTTGAAAACTTTGTCGAGGGCAGCAATTCGAAGCTGGCGTTCAGTGCGGCTTTCGCCGTGGCGGAAAACCCGGAACACAGCAAATACAATCCGCTGTTCATTTACGGTGCTCCGGGACTAGGCAAAACGCATCTGCTGCAGGCCATCGGCAATCATATTTTGGGAAACGCCACAGGGAAATCCGTCCGCTATATTCCCGCCAGGGATTTTCAGGATGAATACACGGCAAACCTCAAGGATGGAACCGCCAACGAATGGTCGTCTTTTTACCGCAACAAAGTAGACGTTTTGCTGATTGACGATATTCAAAACTGGCAAAACTCCATCGAAACGCAAAACGAATTTTTCCACATTTTCAACGCCTTACACCAAGCTGGGAAACAGATAGTCCTCACGTCCGACGCGCCCGCAGCCGAGGTTATGAACCTTTCCGACCGCCTAGTTAGCCGTTTTTCGTCGGGATTGACAGTCGACATTCAACCACCCGCATTTGAAACCCGCGAAGCGATTCTCCGCAAGCAAGCGGCAAACAGCCATTTAGACGTTCCCGACGATGTTTTCGCTTATCTGGCAGAAAATATCGAAGGTTGCGTTCGCCCCCTCAAATCCGCCATTGTCAGGCTTGCTCTGCAATCGAGCATTGCCAAACAAGACATCAACATTTCCATCGCAAGGCAAGTTGTCGCCGACATTATCCCGAACATCAAACGCCGAGTGGGTACGGAATCCGTCATCCAGGCCGTTGCACAATTTTTTGATGTTCCCGAAGATAAACTTTTGGAATCCGGACGCGGCACCAAGGAAGTCGCCCACGCAAGACAAGTGGCCATGTATCTAATGAAATCGCTCACGACGCTCAGTCTGAAAAGCGTTGGCATGCGTTTTGCAAACCGCGATCATTCAACCGTCATGCACGCCATCAGGACTATCGAAAAAGAAATGCAGAGCGACGCCACATTTGCCCGCGCCATCGAAACCATCAAATCCAACATACACTGACCATCAACTGCCACTAGGTTTTCCTGGAGAACTTTCAAATGCTTTTTGACGACATCACCCAAAAGTATTATTCGCCAAGAGAATACCCCGTCCTAGCGGCCCTGGCTGCGGAATGGAGCGAAACGCGTCCATTCGAAGGTTTGAAAATTCTTGTCGCTACCCCCATATTCAGAAACTCCCTTTTACAATACGAAGCTCTGTTAGCCGGTGGTGCAGAGCTTTTCGCCGGACGCGCCGTAGAACACTCGGCCATTCCCTGCGATATTGAAATCGTCGAATTGTTGCAGGAAAGCGAAATTCCAGTCCTTTCTCCAGAAATGGTGTTAGACATGGAACAGGATGGCGATTTTTTTGATTTGATCTTGGATTGTGCCGGCCAATTCGCCGCTTGCCACCCCAAAATGGGGTTCGTGGAACTGACGAGAACAGGCGTTCCCTATTACGAAAATGCGGAATTGCCCGTTTTCGTTGCCGACAGCGGCATCATCAAGCGGATAGAAACCTCCCTTGGGACCGGCGACGGCTTTTTTAGAGGGCTTTGCCAATCTGGATTTACGGAATTCGAAGGAAAATCCCTGCTTGTTTTCGGCAGCGGAAAAGTCGGCTGCGGAATCGCCCTCCACGGCATTTCACGCGGAATGCGCGTTTGCACGATAACCGACATAGAACGCCGGGAATCCGCTTCGGATTTCATTCCCACATTAGAACTGAACGGCGTTGAAATCATCGACAAGAATAATATTTCCGACGCGGTCAAAAAGATTGAATCCGCCGACTTCATCGTCACCGCGACAGGAGTTCGCCACGCCCTTTCCGAGCCGGGCATTCATACTGCGTTGCTGCGGACCAAAGCCGTCATTGCTTGCATGGGTGCCGAGGATGAGTTCAGCGACGACATGCCGGAAGACCGCGTTTTGAACAAAAAATTCGCCCTGAATTTTATCTTAGAAGAACCCACCCATTTAAAATACATCGATGCGTCTTTGGCGTTACACGCCGCACTCGCCGAACGTTTGATTCTCGAAAGCGAAGGGAGCCTTTGCACAGAAACTTCTCCCCGCAGCGGACTCCGCAACCCGCCCGAAGAAATTGAACAAAAACTGTTGGGAATTACTCTTCAAGATGGCGACATCGGAGAAGAAATCAGCCAACTCTTGGGTTTGCAAAACGGCTGAACCAAATCTTTTTCAAAAATTTTAAGATATATTGAATCCGTGAAAATGCGAATTTTTGGCATTGTCGGCATCCTTGCAGGAATCGCCCTCGCTCATCCGCACGTTTTTATCGATGCGAATGTTGACCTCGTTTTTGACGAAAATAGTTTTGTCGGAGTTCAAAACAAATGGACATTCGACTTGATTTACAGCCAAGCGATGATTGCCGCCGGAGACAAAAATAAAAATGGAAGATTCGAAGCCGACGAGCTTCCCCTTTACCAAGAACAAATTATTGATGCAGCCAAGCAATACAGCCGATTCAATTACGTTGGGGACGGAAGCGTATTTTATTCGCCCAAAGAATCCAAGAATTTGAAAGTTTCCGTCAACGCCGAAGGAAGGCTCGTCGTTGAATTTTTAAACACCTTCCATATTCCCGCACAATCCGAAGATTACACGATGCTGGTCATCGCAACGACAGACCCAACGAATTACATTCTAATCACTACCAATGTAAACAACAGTCAAATTCAGGCACCTGCTGCCATCGATGTAGAATATTTCGTCGACTCGCTCAACGACTTGACCCAGTTCAAAAATTTTTCCAGCTCTGTCAAGGGGATCTATGTCCGGTTCCAAAAAGCTCACTGAATTTTTAATTCTCTCCATTTTACTGCTCTTTTGCACAACATCTTTTGCCGACGTGAACCAAAAACGGTTCGACTTTAAAAAAACAGCCACAGTCAAACCCGTAGATCAGCCGCAAGCCCAATCCGCCGTTGATACGGTTTCCGCCTACCCTGGCAATGTCAAAACCACATCCAGTTATTTTTTCATCGGTTCCGACGCCATGTGGGAATGGCTAGTTTCTTCGCAGAAAACGCTCCGCGAAAAAATTTCCATCCAAGTGTCCCGTTTGCAAAATGGAAACGCATCCAGTTTGAGCATATTCCTGCTCGTTTGTTTCTTTTACGGTATCATCCATGCAATAGGCCCCGGCCATGGGAAAACCATCGTCGCCAGCTATTTCATCGCCCGCCGCGGAAAACTATTGCAAGGTGTCGGCCTAGGCACTTCGATCACTTTCATCCACACCCTTTCCGCCGTCATCCTCCTGTTCATCTTATACGGCATCACCCAAGCAACCCTTTTTCCTTTATTTGAATTGAGCCGCATCCACATTGAAAAGGCCAGTTACGCTCTGATCATATTAACTGGGATTCTGCTGATAGTCATTTCCATCCGAGAAATTTCCCATGGAGAAAATTCCGAAAGTGCGTCTCAAAATGCCAACTGGAAAGAATTGCTGTGGCTTGCCTTCGTTACAGGAATTGTCCCCTGCCCCGCAGTCGCCCTAGTCGTCTTCTTTTGCCTTTTGCACGGAATGCCCGGCATCGCCATTTTGGGAGCCGCCGCCATCGGACTCGGCATGGCCATCACCAACACGGGATTTGGCGTTGCATCCATATTTCTTCGCCGCGGAATCGATTCCGGAATCCAGAAAACAGGAAAACTCAACCGGTATGCGTACTTCATCTACTCCGGACTTTCTCTTTGCTGCGGCATTTGCCTGTCGATTTTAGGACTTTTCCTTTTTTTGAACGCGCGCTGACTTCACAGCCATTCAGAAGCGTCCGAATGGAGCCTTTTCGCGCAAGAAGGCCCTTGCCAGCCATTCAAAAAAAGTTTCTTTTGTTAAGACCTTGAGCGCATTTTGGGCAGGCATTCTCATTCCGTTCGTCGGGACTTCTATCGGAGCCGGTTTTGTTTTCTTTTTAAGGGACAAGTTAAAACGCTCCGTAGAACGCATGTTGACGGGATTTGCCGGGGGCGTCATGATAGCCGCTTCCATTTGGAGCCTTCTCATTCCCGCTGTAGAACAATCCAGCCCAATGGGAAAATGGTCCTTTTTGCCCGCCGTCATCGGATTTTGGGCGGGAATTCTCTTTCTTTTGGCGCTAGACCATCTCATTCCTCATTTACATAAT
The DNA here is from genome assembly GCA_964587155.1 of uncultured Fibrobacter sp. Lineage (GTDB taxonomy): Bacteria > Fibrobacterota > Fibrobacteria > Fibrobacterales > Fibrobacteraceae > Hallerella. The sequence continues at coordinate 8,480 of CAZPKF010000015.1, read as the reverse complement.
CACGCCAAGCACCCTGAAGGTCTCCACTTGCGATTGCCTCGCACAACGATGCTGCTTTTCGCAGTTACCCTCCATAACATTCCCGAAGGAATGGCTATCGGAGTTGTCTATGGCGGCATCCAAAACGGTAATGAATCCATCTCGTGGGCAAGCGCGCTTGCACTTTCTATTGGCATCGCCATTCAGAATATTCCAGAGGGAGCGATCATTTCCATGCCTTTAAAAGCTGCCGGATTTCATAAAGGAAAAGCTTTTTTATGCGGAATGCTTTCCGGAATTGTCGAGCCGATTGGAGCTTTCGTCATGATTTTTGCAGCCTCGGCGCTATTCCCCGCCATGCCTTATTTGTTGAGTTTTGCCGCCGGAGCCATGATTTACGTCGTCATCGAAGAGTTGGTTCCAAGCACTGCCGCCGGAGAACATTCCGATATCGGCACGCTCTTCTTTTCCCTCGGATTCAGTTTAATGATGGCCCTTGACGTTGCCCTAAGTTAAGTGAAAATATTTTTTCATTTTAGTCTTGACTAACAAACAAACCGTATTTATATTAAAGACGAAATTAGTCGAATCTAACAAAGGAAGTTTATGAAGAACGTCGCAATCATTTACTGGAGCGGCACCGGAAATACAGAAGCCATGGCGAACAGCGTATTCGAAGGCGCAAAATCTGCCGGAGCAAACGCCGAAATTTTCACCTGTTCTGAATTTAACGCATCCAACGCCGACAACTTCGACGCTTTCGCTTTGGGATGCCCTGCAATGGGATCCGAAGAACTCGAAGACTCCGAATTCGAGCCTCTTTATCAAACTCTCAAACCGAAACTCGCCGAAAAAAAAGTCGCCCTGTTCGGCTCTTACGGCTGGGGTGGCGGCGAATGGATGAACATTTGGGAATCCGATTGTTTTTCTGGTGCACCCATCAAAGCGTGTGACAGCGTCATTGCAGAAGACTCTCCCAACAAAGATGTTTTAAAAAAATGCGAAGAATTGGGTTCTGCATTAGCCAAATAATTTGACTGTATTGTCTCCTGGGAAGCCGGAACCGCTTAAAAAAGCCTCCGGCTTTCCATTTTTGACAACGAAAACTTTTTCGTAAAAAAGTAATTTGAATCTATCAACAACGAGGAATTTTATGAACAAAACGACAAAAGCTTTTATCGCCGGAGCCGTCGCCGGCATTGCTGCCGTTAAAATTTTCAAAACGGATTCGTTCCGCAAAGGTTGCGCGCGTATTTTGAGCACAGGCCTCGGCATTAAAAACGACGCAACTGAATTCGTCGAAACCGTCAAAGAAGAAGCCGAAGACCTTTCTGCCGAAGCAGAACAGAAAAAAAATTCCAACAAAAAGTAATTACCAAAATATCGTTTTCAACTTGGGAGTGAATTCATGCGATTTCACGTTAAACATGTTTTGCCCGGACGCATTCGAGTTGGATACGACAAAACGGAATTGACTCCGCGGCAAGCCGTTCTCGCTCAGCGTTTGATCGCAGTCCAAGAGGGAATCATCCAAGTGACAGTGAATCCCATCACTGCTGCTTTTCTTGTCTTTTACGATGCAAAAAAAATTTCCGTTAAAAAAGTTCTCGTCTATTTTCAGGCATTGACTTCCAAACATTTGAAAAACAAAGAATTGCTTTCCTCTGTTGAAGATCCTTCAAAAGATTCGGGCCTTTTGACCGAATTGCTTCAAATGACAGCGCTCCACTTCTGCAAAAAACTGTTGCCGCCTCCGATTTTAATGGCAGTTCGCCTGTTCAATTTAACCCCCCGAATTTTCAAAGGTGTCAAATTTCTCGCATCAGGAACCCCATTCCATTCAGAAGTTCTTGATGCCACAGCCATCTCGATGGCGATTTTTACCGGGGATATGCGAACGGCAGCCAACATTCATTTTTTGCTGAATATTGGTGAAACGATTGAAGATTTTACCAAAAAGCAATCTTTCCATCTGCTAGCGAACACCATCTTGTCCGAAAACGACAAAGTTCAACGGGTGAACGGTTCTTCAGAAAAAACAGTTCATTTATATGAAATCAAATCGGGAGACCTGATTGTTTCGCGGACGGGAGAAACCATCCCTGTTGATGGAGAAATTTTTCGGGGCGAAGCCCTTGTCAATCAGGCGACGATAACCGGGGAAAGTCTCGCTGTCGAAAAACGCATGGGCGATTCCGTTTTTGCTGGCACCACTGTTCAAGAGGGAGAACTTTTCATCAGAGTCCGCGTCGTCGGAACACAGACAAAAGTCCACAACATCCTTTCGATGATCAATTCTTCTCAACAATACAAAGTTTCTTCGCAAATCCGTTCCGAACGACTCGCCAACCAACTGGTGAAATACAATTTTTTCTTGGCTTTGGGGACATTCCTTTTGACAGGCAACATGACAAAGGTCGTCAGTACGTTGATGGTGGATTATTCCTGCGCCATGAAACTTGTTGCACCCATCGCCATTCTCAGCGCCATGCGCGAAGCCGCACAAAACGGCATTTTGGTCAAAGGTGGGAAATTTTTAGAAGATGCCGCAAACGCAGACACAGTCGTTTTCGACAAAACGGGAACCCTCACCGCTGCGACTCCGACTCTTTCCCGAATCATTCCTTTTCAAAAAAAGACCGAAGATGAAATCCTCCGGATAGCCGCCTGCCTTGAAGAGCATTTCGCCCATCCCGTTGCCAAAGCCATCGTCCTTGCGGCAAACGCCAGAAAGATCAAACAGCCCGAGGATCACGCCAAAGTCGAATACGTAATCGCCCACGGAATCGCCACGACATTAAACGGCAAACGGCTTCTTATCGGCAGCAAACATTTTATCTTTGAAGATGAAAAAGTCAAACAGCCAAAGAAACTTTCCCAAATTCAAAGCGATGCGCTGCAAAAAGGCGAATCCCTGCTATATCTTGCAGAAAGTGACAAATTGCTAGGCATTCTCTCCATCACGGATCCCGTTCGAGAAAACGCTCCAGAAATTGTGCAAGCTCTCCACAAAAGCGGAATTTCCAATTGCACTATGATTACTGGCGATGACAGCGGGGCAGCCAAAACCGCCGCCGAAAAAACGGGAATAGACCACTATCTTTCCAACGCCCTTCCAGACGACAAAGTTTCTTACATTTCTTCTTTGCAAAAAAGGGGGCATCTGGTTATCATGATAGGAGACGGCATCAACGATGCTCCCGCCTTGGCAAAAGCCGACACGGGAATCGCCATGGGAGAATGCGCATCCCTTACGGGAGAAGTTGCCGACATCGTACTTTCCCCCGAAGAGGGCTTGGAGGGGCTGCTGAAAATCCGGATTTTGGGAACCCGTCTGATGAAAAAAATCCAATCGAACAATGCGGGAATCATCGCCATCAATTCCGCACTCCTGTTCGGCGGACTTCTGGGAATTGTTTCCCCGGCAACGGCTGCAACGCTGCACAATTTGTCTACAATCGCATTCAGCGTCAAAGCTTCCACACCTTTATTAAAAGATCAAGGAGATTCCCTTTAAAAAGGCAAAGCCCCGAAAAAAATCGGGGCCTTGTCTTTTTCAGATTCCGTTATTCCGAAACAAGCATCTTTTGAGAAGAAGAATACCCAAGACCTTTCGCCCTCAACAAATAAACGCCTTTCGGAGCCAAAATTTTGAATTCATGCGAACCCGCAACCAAATTTCCACGGAACAGCGTTTGAACGCGAGAACCATCTAACGCAAATAACGATACTTCGGCAAATCCAGATGTGGGAATCGAAAGATGCAAATCTTTCCCCTGGATTCGGGCAAAAGAAACCCGCGGGCGAATGCCCAAAGAACCCTTCCAAACATAATTTTCATCGTTGAATACGATTTTGATTTCAGGAATCTGTTGCTCCGTGTTGCCAAAAGAACGGGAGAACGCATCGTATTTGTCTTTGTTGAAATGGAACAATGTGTCGTTTCCAGCCATCACATCATCGAAAAGGAGTGTTCCCGTGAATCCCGCCGCATAATTGGCAATAATTATGCTCATCGTTTCTTTGCGGTTTGCCAATCCCGATATATCGAAGGAACAAATTTTCTTTTCTCCGGCGGCAACTTTACAGCTGCCATCCGTTTCTGTCCAGGTCCAAGCCGATGTCAGTTTGAAAATGAGATACAGATCTGCTTCCGCTGCGGAATTATTTTTTACCGTAAACGAAAGCGTCGAGGCTCCGGAGAGATCAAACGATTTCTGGTATTCAATTTGAGCATTGTCGTCACCATATGTAACAGCCATCATACCGTTTCCCGTATCCACTGAAACTTCCACCCCTTTGATTTTAATCAAAGAGGAATCCGTTTGCCACAAAGCAGTCATCGCATTCAACGCCGGATCAATCGTATACGTGTACCCGCCAAATTGGGATTCCGTCTTGTCGCCGATATATTGCCAAGCGAGTGCGCCCGCATAACCACTGTCTAGCGCCAAACGGTAACATTCTGTCGTCGAAATTTCCGTTTTCGCCGCCATGGAGGCTGTGTAAGTGTCTCCTGCCCAACCACTCGCCGGGAATTCACCGATAATCAACGGTTTGGAATCGAAATGATACTTCGCAGCTAAAGACGCCACCGAATTGCGGAACGGAGATTCTTCGTCTTTCTGGTAATACGGGTAATAATGCGTTTGGAAAAAATCCAGAGTTCCATTGCTTTTGCCACCTGCGGCAATCAGCTCTGAATCGTTCCACCAGTTTTGATATTGAATGTTTACGCTTCCTGTCGAAACGAGCAAATCGGGATTTTCCGTGTGAATTGCCGCCGCAACTTTATTGGTGAATTTTTGGAGGAGCGCTTTTTCCATCCGGTTTTTTGTCCAGCCGACACTGGGCGCCATTCCTTCGGGTTCGTTGAAGACTTCCCACGTCATCAAAGCGTTGTGATTTCCAATCGCCTTGACAACAGGCAGCAGGACTTTTTGAATAAAAGCCTCTGTTCCGTCGTCATCGAAAAGCTTCGTATTCGCCGTGATATCCACTTTATCGTTTTCGTAAAGCCCCCACTGTTCCGGCTCCATCAAATTATGGCTGAACAGGCACATGGAAACCATGACTCCGTACTCTTCGGCGATATCCAACGCCTTTTTCATATTGTTGATGGTGTTTTCCTTGAGGCCAGAAACCAAATGGGTTGCCGGGTCAATGCTGGGACTTTGACTCATGTTGTTGAAAAGCCACCAACGAATCGCATTTCCCCCGGCAGCGCGGGTCCCCTCTACCGCTTTACGCCAAGCATTTTCGTTCAATGGAGAATCGCCGACATCCGAATTGTAATCGGCCCACGCGAGGTTCGTTCCGCTGAAGAAAATTTTCTTACCGTTATACTGAAGTTCCGTTCCGTTGACGACAAGCCCCGGTGCAGCCAAAAGCATTCCAGAAGCCATTCCCACCAAAGCGATTGATTTGATGAATGTTTTCATTGTTGTCCTCTCTTGATGAAATATTTAACGAATGGTGAATTTTTGATTTTGCACACCAGCTGTTCCCTGAATGCGGACAATGTAAACGCCGCGCGGCAACGACTGAAGATCGAATGTATGCGTCCCCACAGAAAGGTTTTCGCCCCATTTCCGCACGCATTTTCCCTGCAACGAATAAAGGGAAACCCCGGAACGCGTGGGAAGAGACAATTGCAAAGAGTTCCCCACTACAGACATTTCAACAAGAGATTTTCCGCGTTTTTCCGGCGAAGAAATTCCCGCTTCGTAATCTTTCCAACCCGGCATGGATTCCAACTTGATGATTCGGTCATCCGCAAGATTCTTTTGCCAAACATCATCTGCAGTTTGATTCAAAAAACCACTGTCCCACGTTTGATACCAGGGCATCCAGAAGCTCCACACGGATTTATCTTGGAACATGCTGTCGACATCGGGAATCGGGCCGTTTTCCGTGAGCGCTAAAATTTTCTTTGTTCCCATTTCATCGATAATCTTATTGAAATAGACCATGTTCGATTTGTTATCCCCCGAATTATTGTAAATATCAACGCCGATGATGTCCACGTATTCATCGCCGGGATACCAGTCCGCATTCAAAGCCGTCGCATCGTATCCGATTGCGGGATCCCGTTCAATATTCCAAATCCAAATGGCATTCCGAACTCCCTTTTCATACATTCTGTCAAAGACAAGCTGATACAGTTTCTTGTAGCAATCCGAGCCGCCGACTCCCCACCAGAACCAACCGCCAGCCGCTTCATGAAGAGGTCTCCAAAGCACAGCGACTCCCGAATCCTGCAGGTTCAAGAAGCGTTCAGAAATTTTATCCACATCGGCAATGATTAATTTGTATTCATCCGATTTCGGATTGATCGATGCGCATTTGTCTCCAGAAAAAGCCTTGGTGTAATTGAAACAAGTATTGTTTTTCGCCGTGGCGACGACACCTTCTGTACATCCATCATTATTGAATCCTTTATTTTGTGCGTAAAAAACCGTATCGGTTCCCACTTTCCAGTGCCACGTGAATGCGGGAATCCCACCCAAATTCCAAACCTGTCTAGCCATCCGAATACTGTTGTCCGTGTAACCGGAAAACCAACCTTCGTCCGAATGACCGCCCGTGGCAAACAGCAGGTCAAAACCGCTCAACGCCGGGAAATAGCCCGTGCGTTTTTTGAATTCGCGAATATCTTCTTGTCCTTTCCAAGTTGTCAATGAATCGTCGAGACCACAGCTGTCGCTGGGAACGCAAGTTTCTATGAGATAGCTGTCTTTCAGCGAGGCTCCATAATGATAATTAAAAGCATTTTCGCCAATCATCATGCCGCTGACAGTCGCTTTGCCAAAATTTTCCGTGAGAAATCTTTTGATCTTGTATGCGCTTTCCGTCGCACCGGGAGTCACCGGAGCCGCTTCCAAGTTAAAAACGGGTGCCGGATGAATCCCGACCGAAATGTAATCGACACCGATCGCTTCGTTTCCAACTGTAATTTCATTTTTTCCCGCCAGCAATTTCGCATAACCCGAAACAACGTAATCCGAATCATTGTTGCGCGGTGTTGTCAACATGGAAACGACTTCTTCCCCATTCACCACAATTTTCGATGTTGTCCAATCATATCGTTTAATCCGAACAGATGTCGAAATGTCGTAAATGGATGTTTCTTCTACAGAAACAGAAAAAGTCATGGGCGAATTGGACAACGCAACGTATTTTCCACCCGAATGTTGCGCGCTTTCGACAATGGACGTATTTTCAACACCAGTTTGATCTTCCGCTTCGTAAACAATAGGAGCCGCAAAAGCAGATACAGCGGCAAGCGCCAACAAAAATTGAAATTTCATAAAGTTTCCTTTTCGATTTTTTCTAAAACTAACTTCTACTATTCAGATTTCAAAATCTTCTCAACGCAACGGATGCCTTTTTCTCCGATTTGAGGCATTTTTTGTCATTCAAAGTTAGGAATTTAAATGGTGAAAAGGAAGTTCCGTTGATGGGGCTCTGAGGGAATCCTTTTCTGCGGTGGAGGGAATTTTACACGTGGCAGAATGCAAACGGCGAGCCTTTTTTGTGAAATTCGGGCTGTTCGTTTTGAAACGAAAACTTTTTTGTAATGCGGAATAGGATTTCGTTCGTTGGGAGTTTGAACTGACATGAGTAATTTGAAAGATAAGCTTTTCGGTAGCGGGAGCGTCCTCAACGTTCGCAAATGTTTTAAATTTATAACAAGAACATATAACGGGTGGTTTTTATGAAGAAAATCGACAAGACGTTAATTTTAAGCTCCTTGGCCTTTTTACTTGCCGCATTCGGCTGCGGCGACAGCGACGGAAACGCGACGGGCATCCACGCCCTCGCCGACGGCGAAGAGCTCCCCACGTGCAACGCGGACCATTCCGGCGAACTTTACATGGCGCATTCCGGCGAAAGCTTTTACTGCAACGGCAAGGGTTCCTGGCAAAAACTCGAAAGTTCAAAAGGCGGCTCGGCGGATTCCGTGCGCTTGGACACGTTGATCAGCCGCGACACGATTGTCCTTTCGAAAAAAGACACGCTCGTGATTCTCGAAAAAGACACTCTCGTTTTGCGCGACACGGTCTTTGGGGCTGACGGCGAAAGTTGTACTGCGGAATCCCTTGCAAACGAATCCGGATACAAAATTCTTTGCGGCGGGGACTCCGTGGGCGTCATTTTGCATGGCACAAAAGGAGAAAACGGAAATTCGGGAAGCGTTGGAAAAAGCTGTTCCCTTTCAGATGACGGAAACGGCTCAGTGAGCGTCATATGCGCCACGGACACAACGACGTTCTACAAGGCGATGTGCGGGTCGAAACCTTACGACCCGGCGAAAAGCTTTTGTTTGAACAATCAACTTTACGCCTTTGATGAGATTTCATTTGTAACAACGGAGCTCCTAAATCAAGAAATGCTCGCCGCCGGGAAATACGGCTACCTTTTCGACACCCGCGACAGCCAGATGTACCGCACAATTCAAATCGGCACGCAGACCTGGATGGCGCAGAACCTGAACTACG